>NZ_JBIUWD010000004.1:350607-630548 GCF_044743285.1 Microbacterium sp. NPDC087665
GTTTTGCTACAAACCTTGGGTCGGTTTTCGCTGGGGGTTGGCCGGGGGTTGGGGGGGGGCGGGGGGCTACACCGCCGTGGGGGGGGGGTTTTTCCCCCGCCCCCCCCCCCGGGGGGTTTAAAGGGGGGGGGGGCCCGGTCCCCCGGCCCCCCCGACTCACTTCCCGAGAGACGCGGCAGCCGCGGTGAGAGCATCCGCCGACTGCCGCAGCAGCGCGAGTTCCCCCTCTGAGAATGTGGTGTTGCGGATCGGCACAGCGCCGGCTGCGCTCACGATCGACGGCACCGACAGCGCGACGCCGTCGAGTCCGTGGAAGTCGTGGAGAACCGTGCTCACCGGCATCACCGCGTGCTCGTCCCGCAGGATCGCCTCGACGATCCGCGCGCTGGACAGGCCGATCGCGTAGTTGGTCGCTCCCTTGCCCTGGATCACCTTGTACGCCGCGTCGCGCACGTCGACGGCGATCTCCTGAAGTTCATCGAGGCTGATCCGCGGATGCTCCGGCGTCTCCCATTCGAGGATCGGCACCGTGCCGATGGTGGCCCGCGACCAGAGCGGGAACTCGGTGTCACCGTGCTCACCGATGATGTGCGCGTGCACGCTGGCCGTCGACACGCCGGCGCGCTGTCCGAGCTTCCACCGCAGGCGCGACGTGTCGAGCACGGTGCCGGAGGCGAAGATGCGCTCGGGCGGGAGCCCGGTCTCCCGCTGGGCGATGACGGTGAGGACGTCGCAGGGGTTGGTCACGATCACGTAGATCGCGTTCGGTGCCACCTCGAGCAGTCGCGGCATCATGCTGCGGATGATACCGGCGTTCACCTCGGCGAGTTCGATGCGCGTCTGACCGGGCCGCTGCTTGGCACCGGCGGTGATGACGACCACGTGCGAGCCTGCGACGACCGAGATGTCGCTGCCGCCGATGATGTCGCTCGTCCCGGTGAACTGGGTTCCGTGCGCGAGGTCGAGAACCTCCGCCTCGACCTTCTCGGTGGCGATGTCGTACAGCGCGACGTGTCGAGCGGACCCTCGGATCAGGGCGGCGTAGGCGACGCTCGATCCCACGCTTCCCGCACCGACGACCGTGAGCTTCGAGTTCTCGATGATCTCCATGCGCCCAGTGTGCCAGGTGACCCGCCGCACTAACATGACCAGGGAAACACGCGTCGTTCGGAGGGGGCAGCGCCGTCATGGCACTTGATCGCAGCCCGACCCCGACCGACCCCGTTCCCGCGTCTCCCACCGATCCGGTGTTCGCCGGCCTGCGCATCGCTCCCCCTCTGGCGCGCGTCTACTTCGCCCTGCAGGCCGTCGCGGGCGTGGCATGGTGGATCGGGGTCTTCACCTCTCCGATGGTGCGTGCGGCGACGCTCGGAGACCTCCCGGCCGTTTTCGTCGCCGCTGCCGACATCCCGCTCTTCGTCATCGCCTCGGCGCTGGTCGCGCTGGGGATGCGCCCCGCCGTGTGGGTCGTGGTGCCGTGGACGGTGCTCGTCGCGATCGGCATGACGATCTACGCGACGGCGAGCGGGATGGCCGGGTGGGGTGCGCTGCTCATGATCGTCGCCGCTGTCGCGAGCGTCGGTGCGGGCATCGTCATCGTGTGCGGGCGGGCGCCGATCGAGTGGATCGCGCAGGGACCCTTCGCGTTCCGCGCCTCGACGGCGAGTCGACGCTCGCGCATCGTCGCACGCACCGGAGTGCAGACACTCTTCTTCTGGGGACTCTTCCTGGGCGTGTTCCCCGTGGTCATC
The DNA here is from genome assembly GCF_044743285.1 of Microbacterium sp. NPDC087665. Classification (NCBI taxonomy): domain Bacteria; kingdom Bacillati; phylum Actinomycetota; class Actinomycetes; order Micrococcales; family Microbacteriaceae; genus Microbacterium; species Microbacterium sp. NPDC087665. Next base: position 352,359 of record NZ_JBIUWD010000004.1, read on the forward strand.
TCCTGGTTCGAGTCCCGATGGGGCCTCCACCTGGAGTTCCCGCTCGGTGTGCGCATCGGCGGTGCCGCACTGCTGCTGGCCGCGACCGCGCTCGGAGTGTCATCGGCCGTCGCGATGTCGACCCAGGGCGAGGGCACGCCGCTCCCCTCCGAGATGCCCCGCAAGCTCGTCGTCGCCGGGCCGTACCGATTCGTGCGCAACCCGATGGCCGTCGCAGGGATCGTGCAGGGCATCGCCGTCGGACTGACGCTCAGCTCCTGGCTCGTCGTGCTCTACGCGGTCTGCGGCTCGCTCGTGTGGAACACGCTCGTGCGCCCCATCGAGGAGGCGGATCTGGCGGCTCGGTTCGGACCCGCGTACACGACCTACGAGCGACGCGTCCGGTGCTGGGTTCCGCGGATCCCCCGCGCGCTCTGAGTTGCGGCAATACCGACTGCGAGGATCTCGACAGAAGTCGTAGCGCCGACCCCGCTCGATCCGGTTGAATGACCTCGACGATCGAGAGAAGGCCCCCATGAGTGTTGTCTCCCGCGGCTTCGGCGCTCGCAGAAGGGATTCCGACGAGCGCCTCCCACCCGGCCAGTATCTGGCGGACGACTTCCCCGTCCTGTCCGCGGGGCCGACGCCCCGCGTCGACACCGACACCTGGGAGTTCGTCATCGTCGGGCTCGACGGCATCCGCCACACCTGGTCGTGGGAACAGCTCCACGCGCTCCCCGTCGAGACCATCACCACCGATATCCACTGCGTGACCCGCTGGTCGAAGCTCGGCACGCACTGGCGCGGGGTCTCCGTCGAGAGCCTGCTGGAGCAGGTGGGACAAGACGGCGCCTTCGCCGAGGTCTTCTCCTACGGCGGCTACACCACCAACGTCTCGCGCGCCGACCTCACGCGTGGCAAGGCCTGGGTCGCGTTCGAGTTCGGTGGAGAGCCCCTCGCGCCCGAACACGGCGGACCGGCTCGCCTGCTGATACCTCATCTGTACTTCTGGAAGTCCGCGAAGTGGGTCCACGGCCTCAACCTGCGCGACCACGACGCCCCGGGCTTCTGGGAGCAGAACGGCTACAACATGCACGGAGACCCGTGGAAAGAAGAGCGGTACTGGTGACGACCGCACCGCTGTGGCGGGTGGCGAGCGTCGTGTCCGCCCGGGCAGCCGGATCCCACGGGCGAGTGATCGAACTGCAGGTCGAGGGGTGGCCGGGCAACATCGCGGGTCAGCACGTTGACGTGCGGCTGACCGCGGAGGACGGATACCAGGCCGTGCGGTCCTATTCGCTCGCTTCGTCGGGCCCCGGCGAGATCCTCGAACTGGCGGTCGATGAGGTCGACGACGGCGAGGTCTCCCCCTATCTGGTGGAAGACGTGCGGCCCGGCGACCAGATGGAGATCCGTGGGCCCATCGGCGGGTACTTCGTGTGGACCCCGGAGCAGACCGAGCCGGTGCAACTCATCGCCGGCGGGTCGGGCATCGTTCCCCTGATCGCGATGGCGAGAGTGCACGCGGCCACCGGCAGCGTGGCACCGATGCGGATGCTGTACTCCGTCCGCTCGGCGGTGGACGCGTTCTACGCCGACGAGCTGGTCCGGCTCTCCGGCCCCCATCTCACCATCGACTGGGCGTACACCCGATCGATACCCGCCGGCTTCGCACGCCCCGCCGGCCGGCTCGACGCCGCCACCATTGCGTCTGCGACACTCCCGCCGACCCGGGAGCCATCGGTCTACGTCTGCGGGCCGACGGGATTCGTCGAAGCCGTCGCCGACTTCCTCGTCGCGGAGGGGCATTCCCCCGATCGCATCCGCACCGAACGCTTCGGAGGCACCTGATGCACGCACATCCCGGTCACCACGAGCGGGTCGACGGCAATGCGGCCGGCGGATACCTCCTCGACATCTTCGGTCGCGATATGACGACCGCGCGAGCCACGTGCGCACACTGCGAGCGGTCGTCCGAGGTGGCGGATGCCGTCGCCGAGGTCGACGCGGCGGGCGTGATCCTGCTCTGCCGCGGGTGCGGTCGCACACTGCTCACGTATGTGCGTGGCGCCGACGGCGAGGCGCTCGTGATCGGCGGGCTGCGAGAGCTGCGCTGGACGAAAGCGGTTCGAGGTGTGGTGGGCCCTGCCGGGATCGAACCGACGACATCCACGGTGTAAACGTGGCGCTCTACCAGCTGAGCTAAAGGCCCTGGTGCCTCCAGTGTATCCGGTCGAGGGTGCGCGCCCGGGTCGTGGAAGAGGGCTAGGCTGAATCCGGCACGCGTTGTGCACAGCCGACAAGGCTGCCCGCGTCGCTTCCCGTTTCCTTGGCATGACCTGCCAGCTTGACGAAAGGCTCCCCGTGACCGTCCACGACCAGGATCCGTACTCTCAGGACTCTCTTGACAGTGATCCGGAAGAAACCGGCGAGTGGCAGCAGTCGCTCGACGAGCTCGTCGATGCCAAGGGCCACGGCCGTGGTCGCGAGATCATGCTCAGCCTGCTCAAGCGCTCGAAAGAGCTGCACCTGGGCGTGCCGATGGTTCCGACCACCGACTACATCAACACGATCGCTCCGGAGAACGAGCCCGAGTTCCCGGGTGACGAAGAGATCGAACGTCGCTACCGCGCCTGGATCCGCTGGAACGCCGCGGTGACCGTGCACCGCGCTCAGCGTCCCGGCATCAGCGTCGGCGGCCACATCTCGACGTACGCCTCGTCTGCGGCGCTGTACGAGGTCGGCTTCAACCACTTCTTCAAGGGTGCCGACAACCCCGGCGGTGGAGACCAGATCTTCATCCAGGGTCACGCCTCCCCCGGCACCTACGCACGTTCCTTCCTCGAAGGACGCCTGAGCGAGGACCAGCTCGACGGATTCCGCCAGGAGAAGTCGCACGCACCCCACGGCATCCCCTCCTACCCGCACCCGCGCCTGATGCCGGAGTACTGGCAGTTCCCGACGGTGTCGATGGGCCTCGGCCCGATCAACGCCATCTACCAGGCGATGTCGAACAAGTACATCGAGAACCGCGGCATCAAGGACACCTCCGCCTCGCACGTCTGGGCCTTCCTGGGCGACGGCGAGATGGACGAGGTCGAGAGCCGCGGCCAGCTGCAGGTCGCCGCCAACGAGGGCCTCGACAACCTGACCTTCATCGTGAACTGCAACCTGCAGCGTCTCGACGGCCCGGTGCGCGGCAACGGCAAGATCGTCCAGGAGCTGGAGTCGTTCTTCCGCGGCGCCGGCTGGAACGTCATCAAGGTCGTCTGGGGCCGCGAATGGGACGACCTGCTCTCGCGCGACACCGAGGGCGCGCTGCTCAACCTCATGAACGTCACCCCCGATGGTGACTATCAGACCTACAAGGCCGAGTCGGGTGCGTACATCCGCGAGCACTTCTTCGGCCGCGACGAGCGCGCAGCCGCTCTGGTCAAGGACTACTCCGACGACGACATCTGGAACCTGAAGCGCGGTGGACACGACTACCGGAAGGTCTACGCCGCGTTCAAGGCAGCGACCGAGCACAAGGGCAAGCCCACCGTCATCCTCGCCAAGACCGTCAAGGGCTACGGCCTCGGTCCGCACTTCGAGGGCCGCAACGCGACCCACCAGATGAAGAAGATGACGCTGGACAACCTCAAGACGTTCCGCGACACCATGCACATCCCGATCACGGATGCGCAGCTCGAGGAGAACCCGTACCTGCCCCCGTACTACAACCCGGGCCCCCAGGACGAGACGATCCAGTACATGCTCGAGCGCCGCAAGAACCTCGGTGGATACCTGCCGGAGCGCCGCTCGACGCACGTCGGTCTCTCGCTGCCCGAGGATTCCGCCTACGCCCTGCCCAAGAAGGGCTCCGGCACGCAGGAGATCGCCACGACGATGGCGTTCGTCCGTCTGCTGAAGGACCTGCTCCGCTCGAAGGACTTCGGCCACCGCATCGTGCCGATCATCCCCGACGAGGCACGCACGTTCGGCATGGACGCGTACTTCCCGACGGCGAAGATCTACAACCCGAACGGCCAGCACTACACCTCGGTCGACCGCGAACTCCTCCTCGCCTACAAGGAGAGCCCTCAGGGCCAGATCGTGCATGTCGGCATCAACGAGGCGGGCGCCCTCGCGGCGTTCACCGCGGCCGGCACGTCGTACGCCACGCACGGCGAGCCGCTGATCCCGGTCTACCTGTTCTACTCGATGTTCGGATTCCAGCGCACGGGCGACGCCCAGTGGGCGGCGGGCGACCAGATGGCGCGCGGTTTCATCATGGGAGCCACCGCCGGTCGCACCACCCTGACGGGTGAAGGCCTGCAGCACGCCGACGGGCACTCGCACCTGCTGGCTGCGACGAACCCCGCGACGGTGTCGTACGACCCCGCATACGGTTACGAGATCGCACACATCGTTCGGTCCGGTATCGAGCGGATGTACGGCGGCAACCACGAGGACCCGAACGTGATGTACTACATCACTCTCTACAACGAGCCCCTCGTGATGCCCGCCGAACCCGAGAACGTCGACGTCGACGGCATCGTGCGCGGCATCCACCGCGTTTCGGTCGGCGAGGGCGAAGGCCCCCGCGCCCAGCTCTTCGCCTCCGGCGTCGGACTCCCCTGGGCGCTCGAGGCACAGGAACTACTCAAGAACGACTGGGGTGTGATCGCCGATGTCTGGTCGGTCACGTCCTGGACCGAGCTGCGCCGCGACGGCCTCGCCGCCGACGAGCACAACTTCCTGTACCCGGAGGAGGAGCCCCGCACGGCCTACCTCACCCAGAAGCTGCAGGGCGCCGAGGGTCCCGTCGTCGCCGTGAGCGACTTCATGCACGCCGTGCAGGACCAGATCCGCCCGTGGGTCCCGCAGCGTTTTGCGACGCTCGGTGCCGACGGCTTCGGCTTCTCCGACACCCGCGCCGCGGCCCGTCGCTTCTTCAAGATCGACGGACCGTCGATCGTGGTGCGCACGCTGCAGTCGCTCGCCGAGGATGGCGTCGTCGACCGCTCGCTGGCCGCGCAGGCCATCGCGAAGTACAGCCTTCACGATGTCAACGCCGGCACCAGCGGCAACGCGGGCGGCGAAAGCTGAGTCATCCGTGACAGGTTCGTCTCCCACCGGCATGGACAAGGCCGCGACTCTCACTTGGCTGCGCCGGATCTCCGGTGACATCGCCTCGGTGACGATCAAGCGCCTCGAGGACACGCTGCCCTGGTACGCCGACATGCCACCAGCCCGCCGCTCTGCGGTCGGGCTGGTGGCCCAGGCGGGCATCACCTCGTTCATCCAGTGGTACGACGACCCCACGTCCACTCCGTGGATCGCCGCAGACATCTTCGCCGCGGCTCCGCGTGAGCTTCTGCGCAGCGTGAGCCTGCAGCAGACTCTGCAGCTCATCCGCGTGACCGTCGAGGTCACCGAGGAGCGCGTCGCCGGCAAGGGCGAGAACATCCGCGAAGCGATCCTGCTGTACTCCCGCGACGTGGCCTTCGCCGCAGCCGACGTGTACGCACGGGCTGCCGAGGCCCGAGGGCTGTGGGATGCTCGGCTCGAAGCGCTGGTGGTGGACTCGATCCTCACCGGCGAAGCCGACGAGGAACTCCCTAGCCGTATCGCCGCCCTCGGATGGCACGGCCACGGCGAGGTCGCGGTTCTGGTGGGCACGACTCCCCCGCAATTCGACGTCGACCAGGTGCGCCGCACGGCCCGCAAGCTCGCGGTCGACGTGCTCATCGGTGTGCAGGGGTCGCGTCTCGTGCTCGTGCTCGGTCGAGCGCGCGACGACGCCGAGCAGGAGGGCGAAGAAGACGAACTGACGTTCCTCGAGATCGCCTCGCGTCTCGAACCGTCGTTCGGACCCGGATACGTCGTTCTCGGACCGGCGGTGGCCGCACTCGTCGATGCGAGCCAGAGCGCCCGCGCCGCTCTGGGCGGCTTCGCGGTCGCACGCGCCTGGCGCAGCGCGCCTCGTCCCGTCGAGGCCGACGATCTTCTCCCCGAACGGGCACTGGCCGGCGATCCGCTCGCCAAACAGACTCTGATCGAGCGGATCTTCCGCCCGCTGCAGGCGCACTCCACCGATCTCGTCACGACGCTGTGGAGCTACCTCGACAACGGGCGCTCCCTCGAGGCGACGGCCCGCGAGCTGTTCGTGCACCCGAACACCGTGCGCTACCGCCTGAAGCGCGTCAGCGAGGTCATCGGCTGGGATGCCACCGGGCCGCGCGAGGCGTTGATCCTGCAGACCGCCCTCATCCTGGGCTCGATCGGCGCCGCCGACCAGGCTCGGCGTCGGCCGGCGTTGCGCAGACCGCCGCGCTGATCCGAAACGCTGACGCGCTCTTCGGCGCTCCCGATGGCACCGCTGTGCGCCACACACAAGCGTTTTCCGGAATCTTGTGATGAATCATCCACCGCTTCGCGCAGATCATTGGCAGACTGGTGAGGTGATTGTCGTCGTATGCCCTGGTCAGGGCTCGCAGACCCCCGGTTTCCTCGCCCCTTGGCTCGAGCTCGATGGGGTGGCCGAACGGCTCGACGCCTATTCGGAGGCGGCCGAGGTCGATCTCCGCGAGCACGGCACGCTGTCGGACGCCGACACGATCCGCGACACGCGCATCGCCCAGCCCCTCATCGTCGCCGCGTCGCTGATCGCGGCCGAGGCGCTGACGGCACGGGCCGGCCGGCGCGCCGATGGCATCGCCGGCCACTCCGTGGGTGAGATCGCCGCGCTCGTCGGCAGCGACGTGATCGATGCCGAGACGGGCATGCGGCTCGTCGGCATCCGCGGTCGTGCGATGGCGGATGCCGCGGCCCAGACCCCCACCGGGATGTGCGCGGTGCTCGGTGGCGACGAGGCGGCGGTCCTCGCGCGCCTCGATGACCTGGGGCTCTCTCCGGCCAACTACAACGGTGGCGGTCAGATCGTCGTCGCAGGTGAGCTCCCGGCTCTCGAGGCGCTCGCCTCCGAGCCGGTGAAGGGCACGCGGGTCATCCCCCTGCAGGTCGCCGGCGCCTTCCACACCGATTTCATGGCACCGGCAGTCGCCGTGCTCCGTGACGCCGTCACCGCTGTGACGCCCGCCGATCCCACGCTGACGCTGTGGACCAACCGCGACGGCTCGGTGGTCGAGACCGGCGCCCAGGCGCTCTCCTACCTCGTCGACCAGGTCTCCTCGCCCGTGCGCTGGGACCTCTGCATGGCATCGTTCGCCGAGCAGGGCATCACCGGCCTGATCGAACTCGCACCGGCCGGGGCGCTCACCGGTCTCGCCAAGCGCGGCCTGCGCGGAGTGCCGACGGTCGCCGTGAAGACCCCCGAAGACCTCGATGCAGCCGTCGCGCTGCTGAACGGAGAAGCCGCATGAGCGTCACCCTGACGCAGGCCACCGGCCCCGCCTTCACCCGCATCTACTCGTATGGCGCGGCCCGCGGTGAGAACGCGGTGCCGAACGACGACCTCATCGGCCCGATCGACTCGAGCGACGAGTGGATCCGTCAGCGCACGGGCATCATCACCCGTGTCCGCGCCGACAAGGGAACCGACGCGATCGACTTGGCGACCGACGCGGCCGCCGAAGCGATCGAGAAGGCCGGAATCCCGGCGAGCGACATCGACCTCGTGATCGTCGCCACCATCAGCAATCCGAAGCAGAGTCCGTCGGTCTCGGCGATCGTCGCCGATCGCGTCGGGGCGAACCCCGCCGCCGCGTACGACATCAACGCCGCCTGTGCCGGCTACGCCTACGCTGTGGCGCAGGCCGACGCCCTCATCAAAGCGGGCGCCGCGCACTATGCGCTCGTGATCGGCACCGAGAAGCTCTCCGACATCGTGGACCCGGCTGATCGCAGCATCTCGTTCCTCCTGGGAGACGGCGCAGGTGCGGCGGTCATCGGCCCGAGCGAGACGCCGGGTATCGCGCCGGCCGTCTGGGGATCCGACGGTTCGAAGGCCGATGCCGTGGGCATGAACGGTACGCTCACCCAGTTCCGCGACGGCGAGGTCCCCTGGCCGACCCTGCGCCAAGAGGGCCAGACGGTCTTCCGCTGGGCGGTCTGGGAGATGGCGAAGGTCGCGCGCGAAGCGCTCGAGCGCGCCGGTGTCGAAGCATCCGACATCGCCGCATTCATCCCCCACCAGGCCAACATGCGCATCATCGACGAGTTCGCCAAGCAGCTCAAGCTGCCCGAGACCACGGTGATCGCCCGCGACATCGAGACCACCGGCAACACCTCAGCCGCCTCGATCCCCCTCGCGAGCCACCGCCTGATGGCCGAGCACCCGGAGCTCTCCGGCGGGCTCGCACTCCAGATCGGCTTCGGCGCGGGCCTCGTGTTCGCCGCTCAAGTGGTCGTGCTCCCCTGACAGGGGCCCGACGTTCCCTAGACTGTTCCACGGTTCCGATAACAACCCGTAAGAAAGAGGAAGACCACATGGCTTTCACCAACGATGAGGTCCTCGCAGGCCTCGCAGAGCTGATCACCGACGAGACCGGCATCAACGCCTCTGAGGTCGCACTCGAGAAGTCGTTCACCGACGACCTCGACATCGACTCGATCTCGATGATGACGATCGTCGTCAACGCCGAGGAGAAGTTCGGCGTCACCATCCCCGACGACGAGGTCAAGAACCTCAAGACCGTCGGCGACGCCGTCTCCTTCATCGTCGCAGGCCAGGAGTAATCCACGTGGGATGCCACCCCCGCGTCGTCGGGGCGTGGCATCCTCCGTCCTGCCCCGAAACCCGCTCGACTCCCCGCCCGATAGGAACCACACCATGACCAAGCGCATCGTCGTCACCGGCATCGGCGCCACGTCCGCCATCGGCGGGACCGCCCCGGACAACTGGAGCAACCTGCTCGCAGGCGTGTCCGGTACCCGCACACTCGAGCACGACTGGGTGCAGAAGTACGAGCTCCCCGTCACCTTCGCCGCCGAGGCGATGGTCCGTCCCGAAGAAGTGCTCCCCCGGCACGAGGCCAAGCGCCTCGACCCCTCGTCGCAGTTCGCGCTGATCGCCGCGCGCGAGGCCTGGGAAGACGCCGGCTCCCCCGACGTCGCCCCCGAGCGCCTCGGCATCGACTTCGCCACCGGCATCGGCGGCCTCTGGACCCTGCTCGACGCCTGGGACACCCTGCGCGAGAAGGGACCGCGTCGCGTCATGCCGTTGACGGTCCCGATGCTGATGCCGAACGCCGCCGCCGGCAACCTCTCGCTGCAGTTCGGCGCCCGCGCCTACGCGCAGACCGTGGTCAGCGCGTGCGCGTCGAGCACCGAGTCGATCATCCATGCTTTCCACCACCTTCAGGATGGCCTCGCCGACGTCGTCATCGCCGGTGGAGCCGAGTCCGCGATCCACCCGATCACCATGGCGTCCTTCGCCTCCGCACAGGCGCTCTCGCGTCGCAACGACGACCCGGCGCACGCATCGCGCCCCGGTGCGATCGATCGCGACGGATTCGTCATGGGCGAGGGTGCTGCCGTTCTGATTCTCGAGACCGAGGAGCACGCCAAGGCGCGCGGCGCCAAGATCTACGGTTATGTGCTGGGCGGCGGAGTCACCGCCGACGCGTACCACATCACCGGCAACGACCCCGAGGGGGCGGGCGCCGCACGCGCGGTGACGCAGGCGCTCGAAGAGGCAGGCGTCACCCCCGACCAGGTCACCCACATCAATGCCCACGCCACCTCGACCCCGATCGGCGACCCGAACGAGTACGTCGCCCTGAAACGCGTGTTCGGCGATCGCCTCACCGAGATCCCGGTGTCGGCGACGAAGGCATCCACCGGTCATCTGCTGGGCGGTACCGGCGCGCTGGAGGCGATGTTCTCGATCCTCGCCCTGCGCGATCGGGTCGCCCCGCCGACGATCAACATGACGGAGCAGGACCCCGCGGTGCCGTTCCGACTCTCGGGAGAGCCGACCCCGCTCGGTGACGGCCCGCAGATCGCGATCAGCAACTCGTTCGGTTTCGGCGGCCACAACGCCGTCCTCGCCGTCGCGGGTGCCGACTACTGATCGATCCGCACGACGAAAGAGGCCCTCGGGATTCCCGGGGGCCTCTTTCGTTGTGACAGGCCTACTGCGCCCGTGCAGCGACGAGCTGCCGCGACCGCTCCTCACGCAGTCGCGTGATGCGGGGCAGGAACCACCCGATCAACGGACCGACGCCGAAGGCGAAAAGCACGGTGCCCACCCCGACCGGTCCGCCCAGGAGGAAGCCGACGAGCAGCACCGAGCCTTCGATCAGCGTGCGCACGATCCACACGCGCCAACCGGTGACACGTACGAGACCGGTCATCAGACCGTCGCGCGGTCCGGGGCCGAAGTCCGCGGCGATGTAGAGCCCCGTGGCGAACGCCAACAGAACCAGACCGAACACGAACATCGGCGCCCCGATCCATACGTTCGACGGTGCGGGCAGGACGAGAAGTGTCAGGTCGGCCGACGGTCCCACCAGCAGAGCGTTGAGCACGGTGCCCAGTCCGACCCGTTGCCGAAGAGGGATCCAGAGCAGGAGCACCACGATCGACACCAGAACCGTCACCGTGCCATATCCGAGAGACGAACGCCCGGCGACGCCGAGCGCGAGCACGTCCCAGGGGGCTACACCGATGCCTCCACGCACCATGAATCCGAGTGCGATGCCATAGAGCGCCAGACCGAGGATGAGCTGGGCGAGGCGCTCGACCAGGTCGCGGCGGGTCGTCGCAGTGATGGGCAGGAGCACGGAACGCAGGAGCATCTCTTCATAGTGGCCGCGCGTTGCGGTTCCCGCACCGGACCACTCGTACAGAAGTGGCCTGAGAAAAGAAGGCCACTTTGCGCCATGCTGGAGGCATGGGATCACGACTCGTCGATCAACTGGGCCCGCAGACCGTCGCCGGCGCCACGGCATCCGCTCTCGCCGGACACATCCGAGCCCTGATCCTCGACGGCCGGCTCACCGTCGGAGAGCGACTCCCCAGCGAGCGATCGCTCGCGCTCGAGCTCCACCGCTCGCGCTCGACCATCACGCGCGTCTACGGATTGCTGGAGCGCGACGGCTACGTGTCGCGGCTTCACGGCGGAAGCACCCGCGTCACGCTCCCCCACCCGATCGCCTCGTCCCCCTTCGAAGACGACGAATCCGCCATCGATCTCTCGATCGCCTCCATGGACTCCACACCCGGTCTCTACGATGCGACCGTCCGCTCCCTGCCTCGACTGGCGACGCTGCGTGGGACCAGCGGATACTCCTTGCGCGGCCTTCCCGAACTCCGCGAGGCCGTTGCTCGTCGATTCACCGAGCGGGGGGCACCGACGACGGCGGATGACATCATCATCACCTCCGGCGCTCTGAACGCCCTCAATCTGGTCCTGGCGACCATCGGGCGGCGCGGCGGCCGAGCCCTCGTCGAGCAGCCGACCTTCCCGCACGCCCTCGAAGCCATCCACCGTCACGGATACCGCATGGCGCCGACTCCCGTCGACGTCGACGGGTGGGATACTCGACACCTCAGCGATACTCTGCTCAGCGCAAGACCGCACATCGCCTACCTGATTCCGGACTTCCACAACCCGACGGGCGCGACTCTGCCCGATTCCGAACGTTCACGACTCGCAGCTGCGGCACGCAGCTCCGGGACGCACCTGATCATCGATGAGACGACGACCGATCTCGACATCGACCGGGGCTGGAACCCCACCCCGATGGCCGCCTTCGATCCGCGTGTCATCACGCTGGGTTCGATGTCGAAGATCGCGTGGGGAGGGATGCGGATCGGATGGATCCGTGCCGAGCCCTCTCTGATTCCGCGGCTGCTCGCGGTGCGGCCCTCGTTCGAGCTCGGTACCGCCCTGCTCGAGCAATGCATCGCCGTGGAACTCATGTCCGACATGGCGGCGCTCACCACGCACGTTCGCGAGCGCCTGCGCAGGGGCCGCGCAGCCGTCGAGGCGGGACTCGCCACGGCCATCCCGGGCGTGCGGATGCCACCGACTCCCGGCGGCCTGTCGGCGTGGATCGATCTCGGCGCTCCGATCTCGACCGCGCTGTCGCTCGCCGCGCGCGAACGAAGACTGATCCTTCCCCCGGGACCGCGGTTCACCACGGGCGGGGTCCTGGAACGTCGTCTGCGCATCCCCATCAGCTTCCCGCCCGAGCGCATGGCCGAGGCGATGTCGAGGCTGTCACGCGCGTGGGCGGACGTCAACGACGGCGCCTCCGCCCGCGGACGCGTGCTCGAACACGCCGCGGTCATCTGAATCTTCTGTCGGCCGACACGACGAAGACCCCGCCTGTGGGAACAGGGCGGGGTCCTGGTCGTATGGAGTGGGGATACGTTTTCTCAGCGTCCGGGATGACTCACCGGCATCCGATACTCACGCCTCCGCACTCCAGGTCTTCATCGCCGCCTGCACTATCCGACCTTGTGCAGCCAGACGACACGCGCGTCGTCACTCGCGTGACGGAAGGGTTCGAGCTCGTCGTCCCACGCCGAGCCGAGTGCCACGTCGAGCTCCCGCTGGAGTTCGAGCGCGCTCCCGGCGGCGATCTCCATCGCATAGCGGATGCGATCCTCGCCGATGACGATGTTTCCGGCGGCATCCGTCTGGGCGAAGTGGATACCCAGGTCGGGAGTGTGCAGCCAGCGGCCTCCGTCACTGCGCGGAGTGGGATCCTCCGTGACCTCGAAGCGCAGGTGCTCCCACCCACGGATCGCCGTCGCCAGAGCGGCACCCGTACCGACCGGGCCGTCCCAGTAGAACTCGGCGCGGCGAGCACCGTCGAGCACGGGCTGATCGGCCCAGTCGAAGTTCACCGCACGTCCGATAGCGCGACCCACCGCCCATTCCAGGTGCGGGCAGAGCGCGCGAGGCGCAGAGTGGATGAACACCACTCCGCGTGCGTAAGCCGTCGCCATGATCTCTCCGTTTCATCAGGTGCGTCTTCCCCAACGACCTGAACCAACGAAATCAGCGACGATATGCGGTTATGCGCCCATTCTTGCCCACGAACCTGGAAATCACAAGCATGTCATTCCACAGGAAAGGCCCCGGTCGTGTGGACCGGGGCCTTCCGCCGAGATGAATCTCCGCAGGTGTCGAGGATCAGGCCTCGCTCATCGCCTGCTTGACCTGCTGTCCCTTGGCTGCGTAGTACGCGGCACGAGCGGCATCCTTGCGCGCCTGCTCGGCGTAGCCAGCCTCGAGAACGTCCTGCGCGACCTCGACGTTGGGAACGTCGTCGGTGCCGTTGTACTTCTCGATGTACGCGTCGAGCTCAGGGCCCGAGGTCCACGAGGTGATGAGGCAGTAGCGCGGCTCGGTGCCGTTGTGCGTGGCGGCGTGCCACAGACGCTGCGTGTCGACGATCAGCTGCGCGCCGGCCGGCAGAGCGATGCGGTACTCGATGCTCGGGTCGGTGCGGTTCTCGCGAAGGACGAAGTAGCTGTCCTTATCGTCGGTCAGGTTGAAGAAGCCACGAACGACCCAGCCGGTGCCGTCGGGGTTCAGACGGTTGTTGTCGTCCTGGTGGAGGTTGTAGAGGCACTCGCCGTACGGCGTCGGCTGCAGCTCGATGATGCGGCAACGACCGACGTTGGCTCCCGGCTCCTGTGCGCGACGCGTCAGGTTGGGAGCCTTGGCGGTCTGCGAGTCGATCCAGACGCCGTCCTTGTCGGTGCGCGGCGGCTTGTGGTTCCAGAAGCCGTTGCACTCGATGTCGCCGAAGGCGCTCGCGAGCGGTGCGAAGCGGGTGTCGCCCGAGGACTTCCAGTCGTTGTACTCGACGTCCAGCCATTCCTGGGGGTCGAGTTCCTGGTTGTAGCTGTCGAGGACGACGAAGCCCTTCTCCTCCAGCGCTTTGGACTTGATGTATCCCATGATCGAGTCATGTTCCTTTCATCGGGGGCCAGCACGTTTTAACAGGCCCTGATAAGGCAAGCCTAACAGCGAGTCCTGCGCGCTCCTCAGAGGTCGGCCGTGAATAACCGAATAGACTGAATCGGGTGCCCGGGCGAGTCCTCGGCGCCCTGCGTACTGGGAGGACGAGACACGAGCATGAGCACCGCCACCAACGTCGAGGCGACAGCAGTCAACACGATCGAGTGGCTTGCAGCCGGGTCCACGACCATCGTCGTGCCGGTGTATCAGCGCCAGTACCGCTGGGACATCGGTGGGTGCGAACAGCTCCTCGCCGACATCAGGGCCGTCGCCGACGACGATGCCTCCCACCGGCACTTCATCGGCTCGATCCTGTCCGCTCAAGACGGATCCGGCGACGATCTCATCCTCATCGACGGCCAGCAGCGCATCACCACGCTGATGCTGCTCGTGGCGGCGCTCCGCCATTCGGTGCAGGAGAAGAACCCCTCGCTCGCCGAAGAGCTCGCTCGCGTGCTCGTCCGTCAGGACGACCCCGCACGCACCAAACTCCGCCCCCACGATGCCTGGGCAGGCCTCTACGAGTCGGTCGTGCTCGATCGCCGCGACGATGTCGATCAGGAGTCGCGGTTCGACGACAACTACGCCTTCTTCCGCAGCCAGGTGCACGTCGACGAGGTCGCGCGCATCTGGCGCGGCCTGCAGAAGCTCGAGCACGTGTCGATCACGCTCGGTGCCGACGCCAACGCGCAGCAGATCTTCGAAAGCCTCAACTCGACCGGTGAACCGCTGCGCGATCACGAGCTCATCCACAACTACATCCTCATGGGGCTCACCCACGCCGAGCAGCGCGACGTCGAAGAGCGCTTCTGGCTGCCGATCGAGCGCTACACCGGCGAAACCATCGGAGCCTTCTGGCGCCACTACCTCGTGATGACGACGGGCCGCGAACTCGCGGCGAACGGCGAGCACGGCGTCTACAGCGCCTTCCGTCAGTCGTTCCCCCGCGTCGACGTCGATCGGTTGCAGGCGGATGCCGAGATCTGGCGCCATTACGCCGAGATCTACAGCATCCTGCTCGATCCCTCCCGGGAACAGGATGCCGAGATCGCCCGGCAGCTGCGGTACGTGAACACGTTCGGCCGCGCAGCGTACCCTCTGGTGCTGAGCGCCTACAGCGATCACGCCCGAGGCCTCATCCCCCGCGAGGAGCTCATCGAGACGCTGGAGTGGATCCAGGCGCTGTATCTGCGGCGCACTCTGGTCAACCTTCCGAACGAGCGTCTCGTGGCACGCCTCTGCCGTGCACGTGCGGCCGGTCGCGATTCGCTGGCGCGTGCTTTCGCTCGCATCACCCCGTCGGATGAGCGGGTCAGCGCGGTGCTGAAGTACAGCGAGTTGCCCCACGCCGACTACGTGCTCGGCCGGTTGGAGGGTGTCGACGATCCGTCCGAGTACGACATCGAGCACATCGTGCCCAGCGTGCCCGCAGACGGCTGGTCCGGTGACGGAGTGCGCGTGTGGAGCGAGTACACCGACGACGAGCAGAACAGCCATCGCGCCCTCGCGCCCACACTCGGCAACCTCACCCTTCTGGAGTCACCGCTCACCGAGCGCGTGTTTGGGGCCGCGTATCCGGTCAAGCAGGCGGATGCCTACGCCCGCAGCGCTGTCGCGGCGACACGCCAGCTCGCACAGGTTCCCGTGTGGAACACCGCGTCGATCACGCAGCGCACCGTCCGGCTGACCGATGACGTGCTGCGCATCTGGGCGCGTCCCGCGCTCCCCGAGATCGATGACGACGGTCTCACCCCGATCCTCGATGCGGTGCGCCGCCGCGGATGGCCGGCCGGCTGGGAACGGGAGTTCGACTACGTCGAGTACCGCGGCGAACGGTGGGAGGTCTACGACGTCCGCTACCTGTTCAACCGGGTGATGCGCCGCGCGTGGACCGACACCCGAGCTGCGGCGCTCAGCTACAGCGCGGCACACGGCGGCCCGATCTACGATGCCATGGCCTGGAAGGGCCAGTGGGACGACCTCGGAGAGGGCCACCACCTCTACATGGGCTGGGACTCCAACTACATGATGAACGCCGTGCAGGGTGTTCTCGCCGAAGCCGGCATCGCGTCCGAGGTCTTCGTGAAGTACTCGTACATCGGGAACGTGATGTAGCGACGTCTCGGGGATCGCCGTCCCCGCCGATAGGCTGGAATACGTGAGTACCGTAGTCCGTCGCCTGCTGGATCTGACCGTCGAAGAGCACACGCTCACCGTTCCGCTGGTCTGGGGTGATCCCGGCGACACGCGAACGATCGACGTCTTCGCGTCGGTCGTGTCCCGCGACGGCGGAGAAACGCTCCCCTACCTGGTCTTCCTCCAGGGCGGCCCCGGCCACGAGGCGCCCCGCCCGTTCCACGCACCCACGGCGCCCGCGTGGCTCGACGAGGCGCTGGCGCACTACCGCGTCGTTCTGCTCGATCAGCGCGGCACCGGTCGTTCCACGCCGGTGAAGGATGCGGATCTGGAACGCGGAGCATCCGCCGTCGCCGAGCACCTCACGCACCTCCGTGCCGATGCCATCGTGCGGGACTGCGAAGCGATGCGCGAGCATCTGGGAGCAGCGCAGTGGAGCGTTCTCGGCCAGTCGTTCGGCGGATTCACCACCCTGGCCTACCTCTCGACGGATGCCGGCTCGCTGAAAGACGTCTTCATCACGGGTGGGCTCAGCGCCGTCGATCGGCATCCCGACGACGTGTACGCCCTCTGCTACGACAAGATGCGGGCGTCGTCCGAGGCCTACTACCGCCGATTCCCCGAGCATCGCGACGCCATGCGCCGTCTTGTCGACCGCGCCGCGGCCGGAGACATCGTGCTGCCGGACGGTGAGATCGTCTCAACCTCGCGCCTGCGATCGTTCGGCTCCGCACTCGGCACGGACGGCGGATGGCAGACGGTATGGTCGCTGCTCGAACTGGACCCGTCGACGAATGCGTTCCGCTACGACCTCATGAACGCGATGCCCTACGGCGGACGCAATCCGCTCTACTTCGCCTTCCACGAGTCCAGTTACGCCGACGGCCACGCGACCCGCTGGTCGGCGGAGCGCACGGAGCCGGCCGACTTCCGCGACGACCCCACGCTCTTCACGGGTGAGCACATCCGCCGCGAATGGACCGAGACGGTTCCGGCATTCCGCCCGTGGCGCGAGGTCGCCCTCGAGCTCGCCGAGTTCGAGTGGCCCCGCGTGTACGACGCCGACGCCATCGCGGACTCCGGGGCGACGGGCGCCGCGGCAGTGTACGTCAACGACGTCTACGTGCCGCTCGAGTTCTCGCTCGAGACCGCACGGCTCATCCCCGGTGTGCGGCTCTGGCAGACCAGCGAGCACGAGCACAACGGGCTTCGATCGGGCGGCGTCCTCTCGCGGCTGATCGATCTGGCGCACGGCCGACGCATCCGCTGACCGTTCTCCCCGGCGCCGACTACCCTGGTGGCATGAGAGACGTGCTCGGTTGGGCGACCCTCGCGATGGTGCTCGTCACCGGCCCGGGACTGTTGATCCTGGGCATGACGCGCACCTTCTCTCGCAAACCCGTCGAGGAGAAGTACGAGGGGGTCACGGGCGGAGGACTCGGCGGTGCCTTCGACGCCGTCTGGTCGCCCAGCGCTCATGAGGCCGGCATGGAACGAGACCGACAGACGCAGCGGACGGCACCGGCCCCCTCGCCCGGCGATCCGCCCGATGAGATCGACGACGGACGCATCACCATCCGCCTCTGACGCCCGTCCCGACGACAACGACGAAGGCCCCGCTCTCCGAGGAGAGCGGGGCCTTCGTGTGGACGGTCCTTACTTGGAGCCGCCGAAGCCCTTGAAGCGCTGGTTGAACTTCTCGACACGACCGGCCGAGTCCATGATGCGCTGCTTGCCCGTGTAGAACGGGTGCGAAGCCGAGGAGATCTCGACGTCGATGACGGGGTACTCCACGCCGTCCAGCTCGATGGTCTTGTCGCTCGAGACGGTGGAGCGGGTGAGGAACGTCTCTCCCGATCCGAGGTCACGGAAAACGACGGCCTTGTACTCGGGGTGAATGTCAGTCTTCATGGGATTCCTTAGTTGCTGCCCTGGATTGTGCCAGGGACGAGGGAAGTCTGCGGTGCAGAAAGCACCAAGGATCGATCCTACCAGATGGCGGTTCAGCCCGCGGCGCGTGCCGCGTAGCGTCCGTCCTCGCTGGTGAGGGTGATCGGCATGCCGAACGCGGTGGTCAGCGCCTCGGCGGTGAGGGCCTCCTCGATCGGGCCGGCCGCGACGACCTGGCCGTCGCGCAGCAGCATCACGTGCGTGAAGCCGACCGGGATCTCCTCGACATGGTGCGTGACCATGAGCATCGCCGGCGTCGACGGAGAAGAGGCGTAGCCGCTGAGCAGCGCCAGCAGCTCTTCGCGCGAGCCGAGGTCGAGCGACGCGGTCGGCTCGTCGAGCAGCAGCAGCTCCGGATCGGTCATCACCGCGCGGGCGATCTGCACCCGCTTCTGCTCGCCGTCGCTCAGCGTGCCGAACGTGCGATCGGCGAGGTGCTCGAGGCGCCAGTCGCCGAGCACGCGCAGCGCGCGGCGCTCATCGATGTCTTCATAGTCCTCGTTCCAGCGACCGAGCACCGAGTACGCGGCGGTGAGCACGGTGTTGAGCACCGTCTCGTCACGCGGCACGCGCTTGGCCATCGCGGACGATGCGAATCCGATGCGCGGACGCACCTCGAACACGTCGGTGCGGCCCAGGGTCTCACCGAGAACCGTGACTGTGCCCGACGTCGGATGCATCAGCGTGTCGGCGAGCTGAAGCAGCGTGGTCTTACCCGCGCCGTTGGGTCCGAGGATCACCCAGCGCTGGTCGTCGGCGACCTGCCAGGTCACGTGATCGATGATGTTGCGCCCTTCGCGGCGCACGACGACATCGGTGAATTCCAGAGCGATCGGCATGCCTCCAGCCTATCGGCTCAGTTCGACACCTCTGCGTAGAGCGCGCGGGTCGCGTCGGCGATCGAGGCCCAGCTGAACTCGCGCGTGGCCCGCTCCCGACCCGCGTCGCCGTAGGCGCGCGCTCGCGCGGGATCCAGAGCCACCTCGGTGAGGGTCGCGGCGAGGTCGGCGACGAAACGCTCCGGGTCGACCGGGGTTCCCGTGCCGTCCTGCACCTGATCGATCGGCACCAGGCGACCGGTCACGCCGTCGTCGACCACCTCGGGGATTCCTCCCGTGATCGTTCCGACCACTGCTGCACCGCATGCCATCGCCTCGAGGTTCACGATGCCGAGCGGCTCGTAGACCGAGGGACAGACGAACGTGGTGGCCGCCGTCAGGATCGCCGAGAGCTCGTCGCGCGGAAGCATCCGCTCGATCCACACGACACCGTTGCGCGTCTGCTGCAGCAGACGGACGCCTTCTTGCACCTCCGCCATGATCTCGGGGGTGTCGGGTGCGCCGGCGCAGAGGATCAGCTGCACTTCCGGGGGCAGCAGACGGGCTGCCTGCAGCAGGTACGGCAGCCCCTTCTGCCGTGTGATGCGCCCCACGAACACGACGGAGGGCCGTGCGGGGTCCATGCCGACCGACTGGAGGAACGCCGGGTCGTGCACCGGCCGCCAGCGTTCGACGTCGATGCCGTTGTGGATGACGCGCACGCGCTCCGGGTCGACCTGGGGGTAGCTGCGCAGGATGTCCGCGCGCATACCGGCGCTCACCGCGATCACCGCGGCCGCGTTCTCGTAGGCGAGCTTCTCGATACCGCTCGACACGGCGTATCCGCCACCGAGCTGCTCCGCCTTCCAGGGCCGGAGCGGCTCCAGGCTGTGCGCGGTCAGGACGTGCGGGATGCCGTGCAGCTGCGAAGCGAGGTGACCGGCGAAGTTCGCGTACCAGGTGTGACTGTGCACGACGTCGGCGCGTTCGATCGCGGCCACGATCTCGAGATCGGTTCCGAGGGTCTGCAGGGCCGCGTTCGCCGAGGCGAGTTCGACCGGTGCGCTGTATGCCGATGTTCCCGGCTCCTCGCGCGGCGCTCCGAACGCGCGCACGCTCACCTCGATGCTCTGACGAAGGGCCGCGACGAGCTCCGCGACGTGCACACCCGCACCGCCGTAGATCTCCGGCGGATACTCCTTCGTGATCATTTCAACTCGCATGTCTGAACGCTAGTACAGCGAGCCGGATCGCATCTATGGTGGAGCCATGTCCGCTCCAAAGAAGGTTTTCGGGATCATCCTCGCCGGCGGCGAGGGCAAGCGACTCATGCCCCTGACGGCCGACCGTGCGAAACCGGCCGTGCCGTTCGGCGGACAGTACCGCTTGATCGATTTCGCGATCTCGAATCTCATCAACTCCGGCCTCCGCCAGGTCGTCGTCCTCACGCAGTACAAGTCGCACAGCCTCGACCGCCACATCTCGCAGACGTGGCGCATGTCTGCGCTCCTCGACTCCTACGTCACCTCGGTTCCTGCACAGCAGCGATTGGGCAAGAGGTGGTTCTCGGGGTCTGCGGACGCGATCCTGCAGAGCATGAACCTCATCAACGATGAGAAGCCCGACATCGTCGTCGTCATCGGCGCCGACCACGTCTACCGCATGGACTTCCGCCAGATGCTCGACGCGCACATCGCCTCGGGCGCGAAGGCGACCGTGGCCGGCATCCGCCAGCCCCTCGCCCTCGCGTCGCAGTTCGGCGTGATCGACGCCGACCCCGACGGCTCGGGGCGCATCCGGGCCTTCCTCGAGAAGCCGACCGACGCCACGGGCCTCGCGGATGCCCCGCACGAGGTGCTCGCCTCCATGGGCAACTACATCTTCGATGCCGACGCCCTCATCGCCGCGGTCGAGGCCGACGGCGAGTCCCCCACGTCCGGACACGACATGGGCGGCGACATCGTGCCCTACTTCGTCGATCGCGGCGAGGCCGGCTACTACGACATGAAGCAGAACGACGTTCCGGGTTCCTCGCCGCGTGATCGGTCGTACTGGCGCGACGTGGGCACGATCGAGTCCTTCTTCGACGCGCACATGGATCTGATCTCGACGCTGCCCATCTTCAACCTGTACAACATGGACTGGCCGATCCACTCGCAGACGGTCAACTCCCCGCCCGCGAAGTTCGTGCGGGACTCGGTGGGCCGGATCGGCAACGCGATCGACTCGATCGTCTCGCTCGGATCGGTGCTCTCGGGCACGCACCTCGAGCGCAGCGTGGTGGGGCCGTGGACGCTCGCCGGAGGAGGGTCGACGATCACGGACTCCGTCGTCTTCGATCACGTGCACATCGGAGCAGGATCACGGGTGCATCGAGCGATCCTCGACAAGAACGTGGTGCTGGCCGACGGTGCGACGGTGGGCGTCGATCGCGAACGCGACCTCGCCCGCGGGTTCACCGTGACCGAGACGGGCATCACCGTGGTCGGCAAGGGAATGTTCATCGAGCGCTGAGCAGCGTGCGTGCGGAGTCGCTCTGCTCCGGTCGCTAGGCTCGACGGTGTGACTGCTGCGCGCTTCCTCGTCGTCCTCGATGCCGATTCCACCCTCATCCGCAACGAGGTGATCGAGTTGCTCGCCGACGAGGCGGGGCGCCGCGACGAGGTGCAAGCGGCCACCGAAGCGGCCATGCGCGGCGAAGTGGACTTCGCGGAGAGCCTGCGCACGCGCGTCGCGGCTCTTCGGGGAGTTCCCGTCGAGGCCTTCCGTCGCGTGCTCGCGCGGATCGAGCCCACCCCCGGGGTGCGCGAACTGACCGCGGCCGTGCACGCACGCGGCGGTGTCGTCGGTGTGGTGTCCGGGGGGTTCCACGAGATCCTCGACGAGGTCGCACCCGATCTCGGAGTCGACCGCTGGCGGGCGAACCGCCTGACGGTGTCCGACGGCGTGCTCACGGGTGAGGTCGACGGCGACATCGTGGATGCTGCAGCCAAGGCGTCTTCCCTGCGGGAATGGGCGTCCGAGCTCGGAATCGCGCCGCGGGCGACGATCGCGATCGGTGACGGGGCGAACGACCTGCAGATGATGGCCGTCGCCGGTCTCGGACTGGCGTTCAACGCGAAGCCCGCCGTGCGCGCGGCCGCGAGCCTCGTCGTCGGTCCTCAGGACCTCTCCGCGGTGATCCCCCTTCTGCCCTAGACGTTTCGGCGAGCCGCGTCACCCGAGACCCCTCGCGAATGTCCGACGGCGGGTCTAGCGTCGGATCATGGACATCATCCTCATTCCCGGACTCTGGTTGGACGCCACGAGCTGGAACGCCGTGCTCCCCGCCCTGACGGCGGCGGGCCACCGCGTGCATCCGCTCACCTTGCCCGGCGTCGGCGAATCCGCTGAGGCGTCGGCCGACATCGGCATCGCGGATTGGGTCGATGCGGCGGTTCAGAAGATCGACGAGATCGGGGCCGACCGGGTCGTCGTCGTCGGCCACAGCGGCGGCGGCAACGTCGCCTGGGGCGCAGCGGATGCGCGTCCCGATCGCGTGGCCCGCGTGATCTTCGTCGACACGGTCCCCCCGGCCCCCGGTCAGGGCATCAGCGAGTTCGAGGTCGCCGACGGCGTGATCCCCTTCCCGGGCTGGGACCACTTCCCCGACCGCGACGTCTTCGACCTGGATGAAGAGATCCGCGCACGCACTGCGCCGCTCGCCCGGAGCGTGCCCCTGCGGGTGCCCACCGATGCGATCACCCTCTACAACACCGCGCGATTCAGGGTTCCGGTCACGCTGCTGATGGGCGATATGGATCGCGCGGCGGTCGAGGCCGAGCTCGACCAGTGGGGAGCGTACGCCGACGAGTTCCGGGCGATCGGGTCGTCCGATGTCGTCCGGATCGGCTCGGGGCACTGGCCCCAGTTCTCCGTCCCTGAGCGGCTCGGCGAACTCATCGCGGCAGCGATCACGGACTGATCACTGCCGTCCCTTCGTACGTCAGTGGCCCATCCCGAGACCGCCGTCGACCGGGATGACGGCGCCCGAGATGTACGCGGCGTCGTCACCCGCCAGCCACGTGACCACACCGGCGACCTCATCCGCGCTCGCGAATCGGCCGGCGGGGATATTGGACTTGTACTGCTTCTGCGTCTCTTCGGGGAGCTCGGCGGTCATGTCGGTCTCGATGAATCCGGGAGCGACGACGTTCGCGGTGATTCCCCGTGCGCCGAGTTCCCGGGTGAGGGAACGCGCGAAACCGACGAGCCCGCTCTTCGACGCGGAGTAGTTGATCTGGCCGGCCGAGCCGTAGAGGCCCACGACGCTCGAGATCAGGATGACCCGACCGAAACGTGCGCGGAGCATCCCCTTCGACGCCCGCTTGACGACGCGGAACGTACCACCGAGGTTGGTCGCGATCACGCTGTCGAAGTCGTCTTCGCTCATGCGCAGCAGAAGCGTGTCCTTGGTGATGCCCGCGTTCGCGACGACGACCTCCACCGGACCGAGTTGCTGCTCGACCTCGGTGAACGCGGAATCGATCGACGCGGCATCGGTCACGTCGGCGCGAACGGTGAGCGTGCCCTCGGGCCCCTCTCCGCTGCGGGCGGTGACGGCGACGCGGTACCCCTCGCGGACGAATCGCTCCGCGATCGCGCGGCCGATGCCGCGGCTGCCTCCGGTGACGAGGACGACGCGCCCAGCACTCATGTCTATTCACTCCCGACGTTGCGTACGACCCGGCATCCGAGTCGAATTCGATCCTATCGAGGATGATCCGCGCGGATGAGGTCGGAAGGTTTGACAGACGGAGGCGGTGCTGAAACGCTGAGCGGGACGAAAGGCTTCCCGCGTGAGCGACAACAGCATTCCCCCTTCTGCAGGAGAATCTCCCTACTCCCCGCCGCCCGCCGCACCTGCGCCGCCCGCGCAGCCGCACCAGGCGTACCCGGGAGCCGCACCGGCCTACGGCCAACCGGCACCGACGTACGGCCAACCGGCACCGACGTACGGCCAGCCCGCCCCGGCGTACGGTCAGCCCGCTTCGGCACCCCTTCCCTACGGCGCGCCGCCCCAGCCCCCGGCTCAGCAGCCGTACGGCGCTGCCCCGGGGTACGGCTACGCGCAGAATCCGTACCCGGTGTACCCGGCGCCGCGACCGACGAGCGGTCTGGCGATCACCTCGCTCGTCACCGCCATCGTGAGCGTCGTCTTCAGCTGGTTGGCATTCCCCGCCCTCGCCGCGGTCGTCGCCGTCATCACCGGCCACATGGCGCTGAAGAAGACGAAGACAGACCCGAACATCGGCGGTCGGGGCATGGCTTTCGCCGGGCTCATCATCGGCTACGTCGTGCTCGGCGTGATCGCCATCATGATCATCGTGACGATCTTCACGTTCGTGCTCTTCGGCGCCTTCACGCTCCCGTTCCTCTACAACAGCTGAGCTGCTCGGTATCGGCGCTCCGGCGCGCTGTCAGCGGCGTAGGCTGGATGCATCGTGAAGAGCAAGCGCCTCGTCCCCGCCGTCACCTCCCTGCCGCAGTCGCCGCAGGCTGAGGCGGATCACCGCGTGCGCCGGTACGCGCTGACGATGACGATCCGCATCGTCTGCTTCGCGTTGATGGTGCTCGTTCAGCCCTACGGCTGGTACACCTGGGTGTTCGCGATCGCCGCCGCCGTGCTCCCCTACATCGCCGTGGTGCTCGCGAACGCAGGAAGCGACAGCACCGAGACGTCGGCGGAGTCGCCGGTCGCCGAGATCGAGGCGGCTCCGACGGTGATCGCGGAGAAGAGCGATTCCGACGATCCGCTGGTCATCACCATCCACGAGAAGCCGCAGGATCCGTCATGACCGAACTCATCTGCTCGCGTGCGGCGTGCCGGAGCACCGCGACCCATCAGGTCGTCTGGCGCAATCCCCGTATCCATGCGGCGGATCGTGAGAAGATCTGGCTGGCCTGCGACGAGCACGTCGACTACCTGCGCGATTATCTCGCCGCTCGCGACTTCCCCGTCGTCGTGAGAGACGGTGTACCGGCATGAGCCAACGGTTCACGCGATGGGTCGTCTACGTGCTCATCGCGATCGGCTTCGCCGTGGCGTGCGCATTCCTGTCGAACTGGCAGTTCGAGAGGAACGTCTCGCGCACCGAGCAGATCGAGCTGGTCGAGAAGAACTACGACGCGACTCCGGTCCCCCTCGCCGACATCATCGGAGCGGACGACGTGCTCGACCCCGAGGATGTGTGGCACCCCGTGCTGTTGCAGGGTGAATATCTGGCCGATCAGCAGCTGCTGGTGCGCAACCGGCCCCACGGCGGCACGAGCGCCTTCGAGGTGCTCGTGCCGTTCCGCGACGTCGATGGGCGCGTGTTCATCGTCGATCGCGGATGGGTTCCGCCGGGGGATGGAGACGCACCGGACGCCGTTCCTGCACCGCCCGAGGGCTCGGTCGAGGTGGTCGTGCGGCTGCGCCCGAGCGAGCAGGTTCCCGCTTCGGGCCGCGGTGCACCCGAGGGGCAGGTGCCGACGATCAATCTCCCGACGATCGCCGAGTTGGTCGAGGGCGATGTGGTCACCGCAGGGTACGGACAGCTCGTCAGCGAAGATCCGGCAGGAACGGCGCTGGGCGGCTTCACCTCCCCCACCGACGACCCCGGACCGCACCTCTCCTACGCGATCCAGTGGATCCTGTTCGCCATCATGGGTTTCATCTTCATCGGCTATATCATCCGCACCGAGATCGTGAAGCACCGCGAAGAGGTCGAGGGGATCCCGACACCGGTGAAGGCGCCCCGGCGACGCGACAAAGACGCGGATGTCGAAGACGAGCTGCTCGACGCCGGTGTCGAATCGCGCGGACGCTAGTCGTTGCGGGGCTGTTCTTCCTCGATGACGGGCACCCCTGCGATCGCCGCGCGCGTCCACTCGCCGTCCCGGCGCTCGTAGACGATCCGGGTGTGACGTCGGTCCGGAGCGCCCTGCCAGAACTCGACCCGCTCGGGGATGAGTCGCCAGAGCACCCAGCGGTCGGGCCCGAGCCCCGCGCGAGCAGGAGCGGGACGCGAAGCGAGATCTGCTGCGCTCTCGTCTGGCGAGGCTTCCTCGACATGCCCGCGCACGCGCACCGCCCTCACCAACGGCTGCCACCAGAAGTTCAGCGCACCGGCGGGATGCGCGGCCAACTGCGCAGCCTTCCTTGACGCACGTGGTCCGGCGAATGCCCAGCCGCGAGCATCCACGTCTTTGAGGATCAACGTGCGCGCATCGGGGACCCCGTCGGATCCGACGGTGGCCAGCGTCGCGGCGAGCGGTTCGGCGACGCCGTCATCGATCGCCTGCGTCAGCCACGCGACGAACAGATCCTCCGGTGCCGCCGGCAGGTCACCGATGTCCCAGGCAGGAGCATTCCCGCTCAGAGAGGGTTGCGCGCGCAACCAGGCCGCGACGTCTGTCGTTTCGGATGGCATGCACTCGACTATGCCACCGATACGCCACCGATGCCTCTCGTGCGCGCCTAGGCGAGCTCGATGAGGTCCTGGTACTCCTGGTTCCAGATGTCCTCGACGCCGTCGGGCAGGATGAGCACGCGCTCGGGGTTGAGCGACTGCACCGCCCCGGGGTCGTGCGAGACGAGCACGACAGCGCCCTCGTAGTGCGCCAGCGCGTCGAGGATCTCTTCGCGCGACGCAGGGTCGAGGTTGTTCGTGGGCTCATCGAGCAGCAGCAGGTTCGCCGACGATACGACGAGCGTCGCGAGAGACAGACGCGTCTTCTCTCCGCCGGACAGCACTCCCGCGGGCTTCAAGACATCGTCGCCCGTGAACAGGAACGAGCCGAGCACGCGTCGCGCTTCCATCTCGGTGATGTGGGGAGCCGCGGAGACCATGTTCTCGAGGACCGAGCGGTTGACGTCGAGGTTCTCGTGCTCCTGGGCGTAGTAGCCGACCTTGAGGCCGTGGCCCGGCTCGAGCTGCCCGGTGTCGGGCTCATCCACGCCCGCGAGCATGCGCAGCAGCGTCGTCTTACCGGCACCGTTGAGCCCCAGGATGACGACTTTGGAGCCGCGGTCGATCGCCAGGTCGACGTCGGTGAAGATCTCGAGCGAACCGTAGGACTTCGACAGGCCGGTGGCCATGAGCGGGGTCTTGCCGCAGGGCGCGGGCTTCGGGAAGCGCAGCTTGGCGACCCGATCGACCTGACGCACATCGTCGAGTCCCGCGAGGAGCTTCTCGGCGCGGGCGACCATCTGGTGCGCGGCGGCGGCCTTCGAGGCCTTCGCGCCGAAGCGGGCGGCCTGCAGCTGCAGCGTCGTCGCCTTCTTCTCGGCGTTGGCGCGCTCCTTCTTGCGGCGCTCCTCGTCGGCGACGCGCTGACGCAGGTAGTTCTTCCAGTTCATGTTGTAGGTGTCGATGACCTGGCGGTTCGCGTCGAGATAGAAGACCCGGTTCACGGTCTCGCCGACCAGTTCCACATCGTGGCTGATGACGATCAGTCCGCCCTTGTACCCCTTGAGGAACTCACGCAGCCACACGACGCTGTCGGCGTCGAGGTGGTTGGTCGGCTCGTCGAGGATCATCGTCTCGGCGTCCGAGAAGAGGATGCGCGCGAGCTCGATGCGTCGTCGCTGTCCACCGGAGAGCGTCGACAGCGGCTGATCGAGGATGCGATCGGGCAGCGACAGGTTGTGGGCGATCGACGCCGCCTGCGCCTCGGCCGCGTATCCGCCCTGCGCCTCGAACTGCTCGGTGAGCTGCCCATAGCGCTTCATCGCCTTCGCGGCGACGGCCGGGTCATCGGACGCCATCGCGATCGATGCTTCGGTCATACCGAGGTTCAGCTGGCCGAGCCCGCGTGCGTCGAGGATGCGCGTGCGCGCCAGGTCTTCGGGGTTGCCCGACCGCGGGTCCTGCGGGAGATATCCCAGCTCACCGGAGCGGGTGACGTTGCCGCCCGACGGGAGCACATCACCGGCGAGCACCTTGGTGAGCGTCGTCTTGCCGGCACCGTTGCGACCGACGAGTCCGATCTTGTCGCCGTCGCCGACGCGGAAGGAGACGTTCTCCATGAGGAGGCGCGCGCCCACGCGGATCTCGAGTTCGTGCACGGAAAGCACAGCGGGATGTCCGTTCGTTCAGGGGAAAGTGGCCGAGCGGCCAGCCTCCCAGTATATGCCGACCGGCAGAACGCTCCGCCCAGGGACAAGATCACTCTGCAGAGTGAGAGCCGCGATACCCCAGAGGGATGCCCCGCGATGCATCCGCTCCTTAGCGTTCGAGGGTGGACGTCATCAACGAACTCATCCTGCAGGCCGTCGCCTCCCCCTGGCTCGCGCTCATCCTCTTCACGGTCACGGTGATCGACGGGTTCTTCCCGCCGATCCCCAGCGAGACGGTGCTCGTCGCCGCGGCAGCGGTCTCGGCGTCGACCGGCGGCGGAGACCTGCTGATGCTCGGCCTGGTTGCGGCCGTCGGCGCCGCGGTCGGCGACAACATCGCCTTCGCCATCGGGCGGCGCGTGGGCACACGCCGCCCCGCGTGGATGCGCCGACCCCGAATCGCCGCGGCCTTCGACCGTGCCGAGCGCGCGCTGGATCAGCGCAGCGCCATGCTCATCCTGGGCGCGCGCTACATCCCAGTCGGACGGGTCGCCGTCAACATGTCGGCGGGAGCACTGGGGTTCTCCTGGCGCCGCTTCGTGCCTCTCAGCATCGTCGCCGGCGTGAGCTGGAGTGCGCTCAGTCTCTCGATCGGTCTGCTCGCGGGCAATTGGATCGAGGATCAGCCGCTCCTCAGCGCAGGAATCGGCATCGCGATCGCTCTCGCCGTCGGTGTCGCCATCGATCGCGTGGCGGCGCTCCGCAGACGCCGCGTCGCCGCACCGCACCTGGCAGGATGAAGATCATGGCCCTTCGCCCGCGCCTCGCCCGGATCAGCCGGAGGACGCTCCTGCTGACCGCGCTCGGCGTGGCATCCGCTGCGCTCTACGCGATCTTCGTCCCCGTGCACATCGCGCTCTACGGGACTCCGTTGCCGCTCGCCTTCCTGCTGGGCGTCGCGCTGTGCGCAGCCCCGCTGCTGTCGCTCTCCCGCCCACGGACGGCGATCGCGCTCTTCTGCGCCAGCGCGTTCGCCATCCCCCTGATCGCAGAGGCGGACCGGGCCGCGACCGCACCCTGGCCCTGGTCGGTGCCGACGATCATCATCTTCGTCATCTTCGTCGGCGTCGTGACGGGCGTGCACGGCGCACGTCTCGGCATCTTCCCCCTCGCGATCGGCACCATCGGGTCTCTGCTCGCTCCGCTCCTGCGGCCCGACATCATGGACATCGCTGATGTCACGGCGACGGCCACCGCCGACCTGATCGTCACGGCATCCGTCGCGACAGCCGCCTTCGTGCTCGCGATCCTCATCGCCGGTCGGGTCCGTGTCGGAGCGGAACTGACGAGGGAACGCGAGCACTCCGCGCTCGAGGAGTCCCGCCGTGCGCTCGTCGAAGAGCGCACCCGCATCGCCCGTGAGCTGCACGACGTCATCGCCCACAGCATGTCGGTCATCCAGGTGCAGGCCTCGACGGCTCGGTATCGGCTGCCCTCGATCGACGACGATGCCGTGCGGGAGTTCGACGACATCGCCGCGACCGCTCGCGCGTCACTCACCGAGATGCGCCGCATGCTGGGCGTTCTTCGCACCGAGAACCAGGCGACCGAGCTCGAGCCGCAGAAGGGGCTCGACGACATCCCCGCCCTCGTCGATACGATGCGACGCGCCGGCCTCGAAGCGGGCCTCGCCCTGATCGGTGCCGACGATTCGACGGCCGTGCCGGCGGCGGTGCAGATCGCCGCGTATCGGATCGTGCAGGAAGCCCTGAGCAACGCCGTCCGCCACGCTCCCGGGTCGGCGGTCACCGTGCACGTTCAGGCGGATGCCGCGTCTCTACGCATCCGTGTGCGCAACGACGCCCCCGCGTCCGCGGCAGACCGAGGCATCGGACACGGTCTTCGGGGAATGCGCGAGCGCACCCATCTGCTGGGCGGCACCCTGACTGCCGGGCCGAGCGCCGGGGATGTCTGGCAGGTCGAGGCCACGCTGCCGAACGACCCAGAGCACGCGGCATCCGAAGGCATCGGGGCCCGCGGAGATGACACGCGAAGCGGCACCGCCGCTGTGAAGGAGAACCCATGACGATCAGCGTCCTCATCGCCGACGATCAGGCGATGGTGCGCGCCGGCTTCGCCGCGCTCCTCGACGCCCATGACGGCATACGGGTCACCGGTCAGGCCGCGACAGGCGCCGAGGCCGTGACGCTCGCGGCACGGCTCGACCCGGACGTCATCCTGATGGACGTGCGGATGCCGGAACTCGACGGCATCGAGGCCACCCGGCGCATTCTCGGGCCGAGTTACCCCGCGGCGCACGTCCCGCGGATCCTCATGCTCACGACCTTCGACATCGATGACTACGTCTACGACGCGCTCGAAGCCGGGGCGAGTGGATTCCTCTTGAAGGACGCCCTCCCGGAGGAACTCGTGCATGCCGTCCGTGTCGTCGCCGGTGGCGACGCACTCCTCGCCCCGAGCATCACGCGCCGTGTCATCGAGCAGTTCGCCGGACGCCGTCCCCGCCCTCCGCGCGCACTCGGCGCGCTCGCCGATCTCACCGACCGTGAACGCGAAGTCCTGGTGCTGATCGGACGCGGCCGCTCGAACAGCGAGATCGCCACCGATCTGTTCATCGCCGAGCAGACCGTGAAGACGCACGTCGGCAAAGTGCTGGCCAAGCTCGGGGTCCGCGACCGCGTCCA
The DNA here is from genome assembly GCF_044743285.1 of Microbacterium sp. NPDC087665. NCBI lineage: Bacteria > Bacillati > Actinomycetota > Actinomycetes > Micrococcales > Microbacteriaceae > Microbacterium > Microbacterium sp. NPDC087665. Next base: position 382,956 of record NZ_JBIUWD010000004.1, read on the forward strand.
CGCGGTGATCCTCGCCTACGACGCTGGCCTGGTCGAGCCGGCCTCCTGAATCACCCCACGGTAGGGGGCTGAACAGCTCTCCGGGGTGATGTCCGCGAACCCGCCCCGTCCATAACCTCCAGGAACACCGTTCCGAGGAGGACTCATGGCCATCGTCCAGGCACCGCCCACCGTGCGCACTCACGCCCCGCAACCGGGCGACGCGCGTGACACGGGCATCGATATGGTCCGCGCGCTCTGCGTGGTCGGCGTCGTGCTCCTGCACGCGATCATGGTCGGCGTCACGATCACCGACGGAGCCCCGGTCTTCGACAACGCCAGTGTCGGCACCTGGTGGATCGTTCCGCTGAGCTGGATCCTGCAGGTCATGCCCCTGTTCTTCGTGATCGGCGGCTTCTCCGGCATGCTCGCGTACCGCCGGTCGCGTCAGCGAGGAGGCACGGCGCGCAGCTTCGTCGCGACCCGCATCCACCGTCTGCTGCGCCCCGCCGTCGTCACGGTGGCGATCGTCGGCGCCGTCCTCCTGATTCTGGGGATGCTGGGAACCCCCGCCGAGCTGATCGTCGTGGCGGGATTCCGCTACGGCCAACCGCTGTGGTTCCTCGCCGTTTTCCTGCTCTGCCAAGCCCTTCTGCCCGCCCTGATCGCCGCGCATGAACGTGCGCCGATGCGCACTCTCACGGTGCTCGTCGCCGCCGCCATCGCCGTCGACGCCGCGCGTGCGCTCACGGGCATCGACGCACTCGGATTCGCGAATCTGGCCTTCGTCTGGCTCGCGGTGCAGCAGATCGGTTTCTTCCTCGCGGACGGACGGATCGATGCGCTGTCACGCCGGGTGCGGATCGCCGCCGGCATCGTCGCCGTCGCCGCGCTCCTGTTCACCTTCGCGACGGGCGTCTACTCCCCCGACCTCATCGAGAACATCAATCCGCCCACCGCCGCGCTCCTCCTGGTCGCCGTCGCTCACACGAGCGTCATGTCGCTGCATCGTGAGTGGCTTATCGCCCTCAGCCGACGGCCACCCGCCGCAGCCTTCCGGGCATTCGTCACCCCGCGCACCATGACCATCTACCTCTGGCACATGCCGGTTCTGCTCGCCATGGCCGGCATCACGGCGATCGTCGCGCTGTCCCAGGGGTCTGAGCTTCCTGCCGTCGACAGCATCGAGTGGTGGTTCGGCCGCCCGGTCTGGCTGGTGACGGCTCTCGGGTGCACCGCCCTGGTCGCTCTGGTCTTCAGCCGTATCGAGCAGACACCGGCGCCCGAGCTCGCACGGTCATCGTTGCGCGTCGTCGTGTCGACGCTGAGCGGTCTGGTCGGCATCGTCCTTCTGCTGGCGTTCGGGACCACAGTGCTCACCGCGATGCTGGCGGTGGGGCTGCTGGTCCTTGCCCTGCATCTCGCCCGCCGGGAAGGGGCGCCCCTCGTGGCACTACGCGGGCGAGCCCGAACCGCTCAGACGCGCGGAGCCTCCGCCGCGTGACCGAGCCGGAACCCGGGGATCGCAGCGAGGAGCACGAGGGCCGTGCAGAACAGGAACACGATCCAGAACACACCGGCGCCCCCGCCCAGCGTCGCCACGGCGAGTCCCACCAGAGCGATCGAGACCGCAGCGCCGGTGGAGTCCGAGATCGACAGAGCCGAAGAGTTGAATCCCTGGTTGCGCTCCTCGGAGTACGCCAGCGTGAGCACGGTGAGGCGCGGATACAGCAACCCCATCCCACCGCCCGCAAGGCCCCATCCGACCACGATCAGAGCCGGTGAGACCTCGATGAGGGCGGCGGTCAGCACCGACAGCAACGCGGCACCGACCAGTGCGAGGCTGATCAGGGTGATGCGGTGGTTGCCGAGACGTTCGCCGAATCGTCCCTGCAGTTCGGATGCCCCGGCCCATGCCAGCGCGGCGAACATGAGCGCCAACCCCGCCCAGGTGGCGGTGAACCCGTACCGCTCCATCAGGAGGTAGGGGATGTACGCCTCGGCCGCGAAGAACGACCCCGCGACGAGTCCTCGCATGAGCACCACGCTCGGCAGACCGCGTCCCGCGCGCAGCGTGCGCTTCGGGAGCAGAGGAAGCACGGCGACGGCGATCACGACGAGGGCGCCGAGAGCCACGGGCCACCCGATCGAGGGCCTCATGTCGGCGGAGAAACCGATGAGCACGGCGAGCACGGCGACGACGACGGCGAGCAGCAGGCGGGTGACGACGACACGGAGGTTCTGAGGCTCGCCATGACCGAGGCTGACGCCGCGCAGTCTCACCGCGATCATCAGGAACGCGATCGCGGTGAGCACGGCCACACCGAGGAATGTCCATCGCCAGTCGATGTGCTCGGCGACGGCGCCCGCGAGGAACGGCCCGACCATCGACGGAACGACCCATGCGGCCGCGAACGCCGCGAAGATCCGACCGTGCAGGTGGGGTGGATACAGTCGCGCGACGACCACGTACAGCGCCACGGTCTGGCCGCCCGCGCCGAGTCCCTGCACGAGTCGTCCGATGAGGAACTGGTCCATCGTCACCGCGAAGCCGGAGACCAGCAGACCGGCGATGAAGAGCGAGACCGCCACGTAGAGCGCGCCTCGGGGGCCGCGGGCATCCGACCACGCGCCGCTGGCGACCATGCCGATCACGCTGGTCGCCAGCGTGCCCGCGAATGCCACAGCGTAGAGCGCTTCGCCATCGAGGGCTTCGCTCACGATCGGCATCACCGTCGTGACGGCGAGTGCCTCGATCGCCGCCAAGAAGATCAGGGCGATCGCGCCGGTGGTCACCCAGACGCGACTGCGGTCCCAGATCGAAGCTGCGACCGCCTGCTCGCCCGTCACCGGCCCACGAGCGCCGCGATGCGCTCGACGGCCTCGGTGATGATCTCGGGACTCGTCCCGAAGTTCAGCCGCACGTGGCCGCGGCCTTCGTCGCCGAAAGCGGGGCCGTAGTGCAGCGCGACCTTGCCCTCGCGAAGAATACGGCGCGCAGGGTTGTCGCCCCACTCGAGTGCGGAGAGGTCGATCCAGGCGAGGTAACCGGCATCCGGAATGCGATATCGCGCTCCCGGTAGGTGGGTCACGAGCAGATCCTCCAGCAGCAGCCGGTTCTCGTCGAGCGTGCGCAGCAGCCCATCCAACCACTCATCGCTCTCTTCCGAGAACGCGGCGATCGAGGCGAGCAGGCCGAACTGTCCCGTCCGCCATTCCACTTCCACGGGAAGGCCGCGCACGACGGACGACGTCGCATCGTCGGCCGTCACCATGAGAGCGCACTTGAGTCCGGCGAGATTGAACGCCTTGCTCGCGCTCACGACGGCGAAACCGACGCGCTGCGCCGCATCGTTCACCGCCAGGAACGGTGTGAAGCCGGTACCCGGTTGCGCGAGAGGGGCATGGATCTCGTCGGAGATCACAGCCGCGCCGAACTCCTCGGCAAGCTCCGCGAGAGCGGCCAGCGATTCTCGCTCGTGCACGGTGCCGGTGGGGTTGTGCGGATTGCACAGCAGGATCGCGCGCGCACCCTCGGCGAAGGCCGAACGGATGCCGTCGAGATCGAGTTCCCAGCGGGTACCCGTGTCGCGCAGCGGCACTCGCTCGACCTCTGCGCCCGCCTCTGCGACGAGATCGTAGAACGGCGGATACACGGGCGGTGTCACGATCACGCGCTCACCGGGCTGCGTGACGCGTCGGAGGATCTCGACGATGCCCATGCTCACGTCGGCGGTGCTGCGGAGGCGAGAAGGATCGACGGTCCAACCGAAGCGGCGCTGAGCAAAATCCGTGTACGCCTCGGCGAGCGGTGACCGCGAGGCGATGTAGCCGGTGTCGCCGATGTCGAGTGCCTGCTGCAGAGTCGCAGAGATCGCCGGAGCGAGCGGGAAATCGGTCTCCGCGACGAACAACGGAAGGACGTCCTCCGGATACTCGCGCCACTTCTCACTCGAGCGTCGACGCAGCTCTGCCAACGGCAAGGCCTTCACTTCGAGCATCCGCGCTCCTACTTCGTTCGGCGCGCGTCACTACTGGTCGCGCACGCTCCTGCTGACGTCCGCGCGTGCGGACGCATGTTCGCCGGTGGTCAGATGGCGAAGCCGAGGGCGCGCATCATGTCGCGCCCGTCGTCGGTGATCCGCTCGGGACCCCACGGCGGCATCCAGACCCAGTTGATCCGGAACCGGTCGACCACGCTGTCCAGCGCCTGAGCGGTCTGGTCCTCGAGCACGTCGGTGAGCGGGCACCCGGCGCTGGTGAGCGTCATGTGAATCACGAGGGCGTCGTTCTCGTCGTCCCACGCCAGATCGTAGATGAGGCCGAGGTCGACGACATTGATCCCGAGCTCGGGATCCATGACGTCCTTGAGAGCCTCGGTGACCTCGTCGAACTTCTCGTCGGTCAGCGTTGCGGTCATGCGGTCAGCCTACGCCTCGATCGGAGCGGCGGGGTCGAGGAAACGGTCGTAACCCTCGTCCTCGAGCCGGTCGGCGAGTTCGGGGCCGCCCTCTTCCACGATCTTGCCGGCGACGACGACGTGCACGAAGTCGGGGCGGATGTAGCGGAGGATGCGGGTGTAGTGCGTGATGAGGAGCACGCCGAGACCTGTGGACTCCTTGGCGCGGTTGACACCCTCGGACACGATCTTGAGCGCGTCGACGTCGAGCCCGGAGTCGGTCTCGTCGAGGATCGCGAACTTCGGCTGGAGCACCTCGAGCTGAAGGATCTCGTGGCGCTTCTTCTCGCCGCCCGAGAAGCCCTCGTTGACGTTGCGCTGCGCGAACTTCGGGTCCATGCGCAGGTTCGCCATGGCGGCCTTGACGTCCTTGGTCCACCCACGGATGGCGGGGGCCTCACCGTCGAGCGCGGTCTTCGCCGTGCGCAGGAAGTTGGTGACCGTCACACCGGGGATCTCGACGGGGTACTGCATGGCCAGGAACAGACCGGCACGAGCACGCTCGTCGACGGTCATCGCCAGGACGTCTTCACCGTCAAAGGTGATGGAGCCGCTGGTGACCGTGTACTTGGGGTGGCCGGCGATCGTGTACGCGAGCGTCGACTTGCCGGAGCCGTTGGGGCCCATGATCGCGTGCGTCTCACCGGTGTTCATGGTGAGGGTGATTCCGTTGAGGATCGGGGTGGTCCCCGCCTCCGTGTCGACCGTCACGTAGAGGTCGCGGATCTCGAGAACAGACATTCAGATTTCCTTCGTCACAGTCGGGTCGATGAGCACGTCGTCGCCGTCGATCTCGACGACGTAGACGGGGACGGGCTCGTAAGCGGGGAGGTTTTGGGGCTTGCCGGTGAGCAGCGAGAAGGCCGAGCCATGGGCCCAGCACTCCACGGTGTCGCCTTCGACGAAGCCCTCGGACAGCGAGATGTCGCCGTGGGTGCACGTGTCGCCGATGGCGTGGATGACACCCTCGCCATCTTTGATCACGGTGATCGCGATGCCGTCGGGTTCGACGCGCAACGGAGTGTCCTGTTCGAGTTCGTCGACACCGCAGACGCGCTGGGCGCTCACGCGCTCACCGCCGCGAGCTCCGTCTCGATCGCTGCGAGCAGTTCGGATTCGAGGGCGGGGATGCCGAGGCGCTGCACGATGTCGGTGAGGAATCCGAGGACCACCAGTCGGCGGGCCTCTTCCTCACTGATGCCGCGGGCCTGCAGGTAGAACAGCTGCTCGTCGTCGAAACGACCCGTCGCGCTCGCGTGACCGGCGCCGAGGATGTCCCCGGTCTCGATCTCGAGGTTCGGGATCGAGTCGGCGCGCGCGCCCTCGGTGAGCACCAGGTTGCGGTTGGCCTCGTACGAGTCGGTGCCCGTGGCGTCGGCGCCGATGAGCACGTCGCCGATCCAGACGCTGTGCGCGCCCTGGCCCTGCAGCGCACCCTTGTAGAGCACGTCGCCCTTGGTGTGGGCGCCCTTGTGGTGCAGGTAGACCTGGCTCTCGAGGTGCTGGCCGGCATCCGCATAGGAGAGGCCGTACATGTACCCCTCGGAGCCCGCGCCGGAGAGTTCGAGCGTCGGGTTCACGCGGACGACACCGCCGCCGAAGCTGATCACGAAGTGCTTGAGCACGGCATCGGCGTCGACACGGGCCTGGTGGGCCGCGGTGTGGATCGCGTCGTCCTGCCACTGCTGCAGGCTGATCACCGTCAGCTGCGAGCCGGCCCGGGCGATGATCTCGACGTTCTGCGAGTACTGCACCGATCCGGTGTGCTGGAGCACGACCGTCGCGACGCTGTGCTCGAGTGCTTCGATCACGATGTGGGCATCCGCCCGCAGGTCGGCACCCCGCCCCTCCACCGCGATGAGGATCGGCTCTGCGACCTCTTCTTCGCGAGGAATATGCACGTGCAGCGCTTCGGTGGCACCCTGCCATGCGACCGCGGCGGTGATGTCCTCGCCGCGGAAGAACTCACCGCGCGGGGCCGTGCCGACGGCGAGCGGAGCTGCGATGTACTGCTCCCCCGCGCCGAACGTGTAGTTCACGCCGTCGTTCGGGTTCGCGACCTCGAAGAGCCCGGTCAGACGTGCGACGGGCGTGTGCTTCCAATTGACCTCGCGCCCGGTGGGCGCACCGAAGTCAGCAGGCTCGAAGGAGTGCGGGCGCTCGGAGCGCGTCTGCACGGGCACGAAACCAGCGGCGGCGACCTGGGCCGCCGGGTCCACGTGCGCGTTCGAAGAGTGCGGCGCCGTCGGCGCCGTAGTCTGAGCGGTCATCTCAGCCGACCGATCCTTCCATGCCCATCTCGATGAGCTTGTTCAACTCCATCGCGTACTCCATCGGCAGCTCACGGGCGATCGGCTCGATGAATCCGCGAACGATCATGGCCATGGCCTCGTCCTCGGGCATTCCGCGCGACTGCAGGTAGAACAGCTGCTCCTCGCTGACCTTCGAGACGGTCGCCTCGTGACCGAGCTGCACGTCGTCGACACGGATGTCGATCGCCGGGTAGGTGTCGGAGCGCGATTTGGTGTCGACCAGCAGCGCATCGCACCGCACGGTGTTCGCGGAGTGGTGCGCTGCGGCATCCACTCGCACCTCGCCGCGATAACCGGCACGGCCACCGCCGCGGGCGATCGACTTCGAGACGATCGACGACTGCGTGTACGGAGCCATGTGGATCATCTTCGCGCCGGCGTCCTGGTGCTGGCCGGGGCCGGCGAAGGCGACGGACAGGGTCTCGCCCTTGGCGTGCTCGCCCATGAGGTAGATCGACGGGTACTTCATCGTCACCTTGGAGCCGATGTTGCCGTCGACCCACTCCATGGTCGCGCCCTCGTGGGCGATCGCACGCTTGGTGACGAGGTTGTAGACGTTGTTCGACCAGTTCTGGATCGTCGTGTAGCGAACGCGGGCGTTCTTCTTGACGATGATCTCCACCACGGCGGAGTGCAGCGAGTCCGACTTGTAGATCGGAGCCGTGCAGCCCTCGATGTAGTGGATGTAGCTGTCTTCGTCGGCGATGATCAGGGTGCGCTCGAACTGCCCCATGTTCTCGGTGTTGATGCGGAAGTACGCCTGCAACGGGATCTCGACGTGAACGCCCTTGGGGACGTAGACGAACGACCCGCCCGACCAGACGGCCGTGTTGAGGGCGGCGAACTTGTTGTCGCCGGCCGGGATCACGGTACCGAAGTACTCCTCGAAGAACTCGGGGTGCTCGCGCAGCGCGGTGTCGGTGTCCATGAAGATGACGCCCTGCGCCTCCAGGTCCTCGCGGATCTGGTGGTAGACGACCTCGGACTCGTACTGAGCCGCGACGCCGGCGACCAGGCGCTGACGCTCGGCCTCGGGGATGCCGAGGCGCTCGTAGGTCTCGCGGATCTCCACGGGCAGGTCTTCCCACGACTGGGCCTGCTTCTCGGTGGAGCGCACGAAGTACTTAATGTTGTCGAAATCGATCTCGCTGAGGTCTGCACCCCAGGTCGGCATCGGCTTCTTGCCGAAGAGCTGATACCCCTTGAGGCGCGTCTTCAGCATCCATTCGGGCTCGTTCTTGAGCGCCGAGATGCCGCGGACGACCTCTTCGGAGATCCCGCGTTTCGCGATGGCACCCGCCGCGTCGGCGTCATGCCACCCGAATTCGTACACCCCCAGGCTGTCCAGCTCCGGGCGGTCGATCAGCACATCCGACATCACACTCTCCTTATTGGGCCTCAACGGTGTCATCCGCCCCGACACACCTGATCCCCGTCGAGTCTGCAGGGAGCGGGTGCCGCTGGTGGGCCCTCATCACCGGCGCATACATCGCGCCTAAACTGTTAGGGATGCTTCAGCGCGGTCAGCGCTCATCCCAACAATTCGATTCTACAGGTTCCGCTTCGCGGACGGGCCGCCCGTCCCGCGCGAAGTGCGCCGGAGGACCCATGCCCGACACCGCCACGCCCGCTTCCACGATCTCCGCGGAGCGGGACCTGCGTCCCACGGCCGACGCCTCGCTGTGGGCGCGCCTGCTCCGGGTGTTCGCCTGGCTGTCCTTGGCCACCGAGACGATCATCATCGGCACCGGTGGCGCTGTGCGCCTCACCGGCTCGGGACTCGGATGCTCGGAATGGCCGCTCTGCACGCCCGAGTCGCTCGTCCCCATCTTCGCGAACGACGGCATCCACGGATTCATCGAGTTCGGCAACCGTCTGATGACGGGTGTCGTGGGCATCATCGCGCTGGCCGTCGTGCTGCTGATCCTGCACCTCACGGGCGGTCGCCCCTCGGTGTTCCGGGCACTGCGGTACGCCGCCGGCGGAATCGTCGTCGCTGCTCTCGTCTACGGCGGCATCGCCCTGGCATCCGCGATCTTCTCCCCGCCGTTCCTCGGTGCGCCGGGTTACGCCTTCCCCGTCGCCACCGGCATCGTGCTCCTCGCCGTGATCGCAGCCGCCATCCACACCTCGCGACTCACCTCATCACGACGGGATCTCGTCGTCCTGGCGTGGGTCGTGTTCGCCGGGGTCGTGGCGCAGGCGCTCGTCGGTGGAATCACCGTGCTCACCGGGCTCAACCCGTTGATCGTCGGTTTCCACTACACCTCGTCGCTGCTGCTGGTTTGCGTGACGGCGGCCTTCCTCGTGCGTGTGTACTCCGCCCCCGGCCCGCGGGAACGCGCCGTTCCGGTGTGGTTCACGATCCTCAGCCATGTGACGGGTCTCGCCCTCGCCGTGACGATCCTCTTCGGTGTGCTGACGACGGGCTCCGGCCCGCACTCCGGCGATCAGGACGTGCTTCGCCACGGATTCGATGCGACCGTGCTCGCCCACGTGCACTCGTGGCCCGGATACATCCTCGCGGGACTGGTCGTCGTGCTGACGATCGCCGCGTGGGTGCTGCGGCTCGAGCCCCGCAAGTGGCTGCTCGTCCTGGTGCTCGCGATCGTCGTGCAGGTCGGCGTCGGCGTGTGGCAGGCACGCGAAGGTCTCCCGCCGCTGCTGGTCGGCATCCACATGGTGCTCGCCTCGCTCTCTGCCGCGACGTACACCGTCGTGGTGCTGCATCTGAAGCACCCCGTCTCGGCGGAGTGATCCGCAGCCGGACAGCGGATCCATAGGCAACGCATACGGGAGTCATCGACGCGTCGGTGATCGTTGTCGGCATGAACAAGTCACTGACACGCAGTATCGGCTTCTGGCTGCTCCTCATCCTCGCGCTCGCCTCGACGGCCGTCGGCGGGTGGCTCGTCTCCGGTCAGATCAGCACCATGACGGCGACGCTGACCGACAACACCGCGACGGGCGTCGACGTCTACGTCGGTCAGTCCCTCGTCGTGGTCGGCGCGGCGCTGCTGGCCGCCGGCGTGGTCGGCATCCTGCTCGCGGTCGCCCTGGTGGCTGTGCAGTCGTTGATCCCGTCGTCGGCGCCCGTCGTCGTCGAGCCGATCGATTGGACCGCCGAGAACGAGACCGACCAGACTCCCGCGGCGAACAACATCGAGAACACGTCGGTGGACGCAGGCGACCAGCCGTCAGTCGAGATCGCGGACGAGTCCGCGATCGACGACGCGGAATCCGCCGATGAGGATCAGAAGGGCAGCAACGGGTCGACCGCGACCGCCACGAAGATCAACGTCAAGTAGGTGATCGAGGCGTGGAAGACTCTCATCGGCCGCGCCTCGGTCCCCCGCACCGCACGGTTGTACAGGCGATGCGATTCGTAGATGAACCACCCGCCGAACACGAGCGCCGAGACGGTGTAGACGAGGCCCATGTTCGCGATGGGCACGAGCAGCAGCGAGCAGGCGATGGTCGCCCAGGCGTACAGGATGACCTGCAGGCCGACCTGCGAGGCGTTGCGCGTGACTCCGAGCATGGGAACGTCGACATCGTCGTAGTCGTCGCGGTACTTCATCGACAGCGGCCAGTAGTGCGGCGGCGTCCAGAGGAAGATCAGCAGGAACAGGATGAAGGCCGGCCAGTCGAGCGAGCCGGTGACGGCGGACCAGCCGATCAGCACCGGGAAGCATCCCGCGATGCCGCCCCAGACGATGTTCTGCTCGGTGCGGCGCTTGAGCAGCATCGTGTAGATGACGACGTAGAAGAAGATCGCGGATGCCGAGAGCGTCGCCGCGAGCCAGTTCGTGGTGAACCACAGCCAGACCGTCGACAGCACGGCCAACGTCCAGGAGAAGATGAGGGCCCCGCGCGGCGTGATCTCGCCGGTGACCAGCGGGCGGTTCTCGGTGCGGTGCATGTGCGCATCGATATCGCGGTCGAGGTACATGTTGAACGCGGCGGCGGATCCGGCGCTCATGGAGCCGCCGATCACGGTCGCCAGCACCAGCCACAGGTCGGGCATCCCGCCCTGCGCGAGGAACATCACCGGAACGGTGGAAACCAGCAGCAGTTCGAGAACACGCGGTTTGGTGAGGGCGACGTAGGCCTTCACCGTGCGACCGATGGACTTGTTCCCCACGGTCTGATCAGACATCGTCGAGATCTCGATCGCCTCCTCCACACACGCGTAATGACAGCCCTCCCAGTCTAGGGCACGCCGAGGGCCGGACTCGGAGCGTAAGACGGGGCCGGGCGCCGGAACGACCCCGCTATGCTGAAAACACTCGCGCCCGGCGCTGTGCACACATCTCCGTGACGATGCGGAGGCGCAGGGAATACGGGCGCCCTCGAAACTGTCGGAAAGGGCATGAACGTGTCGGAATTGCAGTGGGATGAGATCGATCGGCGCGCGGTGGATACCGCTCGCCTCCTGGCGGCAGACGCCGTGGAAAAGGTCGGGAACGGGCATCCCGGCACGGCCATGAGCCTCGCTCCTGCCGCGTACCTCCTCTACCAGCGCGTGCTCCGCCACGACCCCACCGATACCGACTGGCTCGGTCGCGACCGCTTCATCCTGTCGGTCGGACATTCGTCGCTCACCCAGTACGTCGAGCTCTACCTCGGTGGTTTCGGTCTCGAACTCGACGACCTCAAGGCTCTGCGCACGTGGGGCTCGCTCACGCCCGGGCACCCGGAGTACGGGCACACCAAGGGCGTCGAGATCACCACCGGCCCGCTCGGCCAGGGTCTCGCCTCGGCCGTCGGCTTCGCCTACGCGGCGCGCTACGAGCGGGGCCTCTTCGACCCCGAGGCTGCCGCCGGCACGAGCCCGTTCGACCACTTCATCTACACGATCGCCGGCGACGGCGACCTGCAGGAGGGTGTCACCAGCGAGGCATCCTCGCTCGCGGGCCACCAGCAGCTCGGCAACCTGATCGCCATCTACGACTCCAACCAGATCTCGATCGAGGACGACACGAACGTCGCCTTCACCGAAGACGTCGCGAAGCGCTACGAGGCCTACGGCTGGCAGGTGCAGACCGTCGACTGGAAGAAGACGGGGGAATACGTCGAAGACGTCGCCGAGCTCTATGCCGCGATCGAAGCCGCCAAGGGCGAGACCTCCAAGCCCTCCCTCATCATCCTCAAGACGATCATCGGCTGGCCGTCTCCCGGCAAGCAGAACTCCGGCAAGATCCACGGCTCCGCTCTGGGCGCCGATGAACTCGCCGCCACGAAGAAGGTCCTGGGCTTCGACCCGGAGGAGACGTTCGCCGTCGCCGACGACGTCATCGCCCACACCCGTGGGCTCGCGGCTCGAGCTGCCGAGGCACGCGCCGAGTGGCAGACGTCGTTCGACGCCTGGGCTGAGGCGAACCCCGAGCGCAAGGCTCTGCTCGACCGGCTCGAGTCGGGCGAGCTGCCCGCGGACATCTCTTCGGCGCTGCCGGTCTTCGAAGCAGGCAAGGACGTCTCCACCCGCGCGGCATCCGGCCAGGTCATCAACGCCCTCGCCGCCGAGCTGCCCGAGCTGTGGGGCGGCTCCGCCGACCTCGCCGAGTCGAACCTCACCACGATCAAGGGCGCTCCGTCGTTCATCCCCGCCGAGTGGTCGACGCATGAGTGGTCGGGCACCCCCTACGGTCGCGTGCTGCACTTCGGCATCCGCGAGCACGCCATGGGCGCGATCGTCAACGGCATCGTCCTGCACGGCAAGACGCGCGCCTTCGGCGGCACCTTCCTCATCTTCAGCGACTACATGCGGCCCGCCGTGCGCCTCGCGGCCCTCATGAACGTGCCGAGCGTGTTCGTCTGGACGCACGACTCCGTCGCCCTCGGCGAAGACGGACCCACGCACCAGCCGATCGAGCAGATCGCGACCCTCCGCGCGATCCCGAACCTCGCGGTCGTCCGCCCGGCGGACGCCAACGAGACGGCCGCCGCGTGGCTGGAGATCCTCCGCCGCCAGGCGGGTCCCGCCGGTATCGCCCTGACGCGCCAGAACATCCCGGTGTTCGAGCGCGGCGACGGCGAGGCCAACGGAGAGACCTTCGCCTCGGCATCCCACACCGCCAAGGGAGCATACGTGCTCGCCGAGGCTCCGAACGGCACGCCCGACGTGATCATCATCGCCACCGGATCCGAAGTGCAGCTCGCGGTCGACGCGCGCACCGCACTCGCCGCAGAGGGCGTCAACGTGCGCGTCGTGTCGGCTCCGTCGCTCGAGTGGTTCGACGAGCAGGACGAGGCGTACCGCGAGAGCGTGCTCCCCGCCGCCGTGACCGCTCGTGTCTCGGTCGAGGCCGGATCCGTGCTCTCGTGGCGCGGCATCGTCGGCGACCGCGGTCGCTCGGTCGGCATCGACCACTTCGGCGCATCCGCCGACTACAAAACCCTGTTCGAGAAGTTCGGCATCACCACGGAGGCCGTGATCGCGGCCGCACGCGAGACCATCGCCGCAGACAGCACCAAGGAGAACGCATGAGCACCCCCACCGCACAGCTCGCCGCCGCAGGCGTCAGCATCTGGCTCGACGACCTCTCTCGCACCCGCATCTCGTCCGGCAACCTGGCCGAACTGATCGAGTCGCGCAACGTCGTGGGCGTCACCACGAACCCCACGATCTTCGCGAACGCGATCACCGACAAGAACGACACCTCGTACGACGCGCAGCTGACCGAGCTCGCAGCGTCGGGCACGTCCGCGGAGGATGCCGTGTTCGCGGCCACCACGCAGGACGTCGGTGCCGCTCTCGATGTCTTCCGTCCGGTCTGGGAAGCCTCGAACCACGTCGACGGCCGCGTCTCGATCGAGGTCTCCCCCGACCTCGCCCACGACACCGACGGCACCGTCGCGCAGGCGAAGCAGCTGTGGAAGAAGATCGACCGCCCGAACCTGCTCGTCAAGATCCCCGCCACGAAGGCCGGCCTCCCCGCCATCACCGAGGCGATCGCGACCGGCATCAGCGTCAACGTGACGTTGATCTTCAGCCTCGAGCGCTACGCAGAGGTCATCGACGCGTACCTGACGGGTCTCGAGCGCGCGCACAGCGCAGACTTCGACCTGTCGAGCATCCACTCCGTCGCGTCGTTCTTCGTGTCGCGTGTCGACTCGGAGACCGACAAGCGTCTGTCCGAGATCGGGACGGATGCTGCGAACGCGCTCAAGAGCAAGGCCGGCCTCGCGAACGCCCGCCTCGCGTACGAGCTGTTCGAGCAGAAGTTCGGCGAGAAGCGTGCCCAGGACCTCATCGCGCTGGGCGCGAACCTGCAGCGTCCACTGTGGGCCTCCACCGGCGTCAAGGACCCGGCCCTGCCGGACACCCTCTACGTGACCGAGCTCGTCGCACAGGGTGTCGTCAACACGATGCCCGAGAAGACGCTGGCCGCCACGTTCGACCACGCTGTCGTCACCGGCGACACGATCACGGGCGGTTACGCCGAGGCTCACCAGGTCTTCGCCGATCTGGCCGAAGTCGGCATCGACTTCACCGACGTCACCCAGGTGCTCGAAGACGAAGGCGTCGCCAAGTTCATCGACTCGTGGCACGATCTGCTCTCGCAGGTGACCGAGGCGCTGGAGGCACAGCGATGACCTTCGGCATCCACGCCTCGGGCGCCGCGCGCGTCGCGATCGACGAGGTCGTCCCCGCGCTGGTGCGCGATCTCGTCGCATCGCGCATCACCGGCGGCGACGCCACGCTCTGGGGTCCGGCTGCCGAGGCCGAGGCATCCGTCCGACTGGGATGGGTCGAAGCGGTCTCTGTCTCGCGTCCACTCGTGTCCGAGATCGTCGCCCTGCGCGACGATCTGCACGCGAAGGGAATCACGCGCGTCGTCCTCGCCGGGATGGGCGGCTCGTCGCTCGCCCCCGAGGTCATCGCGCAGACGTCGGGGAATCCTCTGACGATCCTCGACTCCACCGCGCCGGGCCAGGTGCTCGCCGCACTCGATGAGGGCCTCGCCGACACCGTTCTCGTCGTCTCCTCGAAGTCGGGTTCGACGGTCGAGACCGATTCGCAGCGCCGCACGTTCGAGGCCGCGTTCCGCGACCTCGGCATCGACCCGACCGAGCGCATCGTCGTCGTGACCGACCCCGGTTCGCCGCTCGACTCGTCTGCGCGAGAGGCCGGCTACCGGGTCTTCAACGCCGACCCCAACGTCGGCGGTCGCTACTCGGCCCTGACCGCTTTCGGCCTCGTCCCCTCGGGTCTCGCGGGCGTCGACATCGATGAGCTCCTGAACGAGGCCGAGGCCTCGCTTCTCGAGGTCGCCGTCGACTCCGCCGAGAACCCGGCGCTGCGTCTCGGCGCCGCGATCGCCGGCACCAGCCCGCGTCGTGACAAGCTCGGCCTGATCACCGACGGCACCCACATCAAGGGTCTCCCTGACTGGATCGAGCAGCTGATCGCCGAGTCCACCGGCAAGGACGGCACGGGCATCCTCCCCGTCGTGCTGCTGCCGGTCTCTCCCGAGCTCGACACCAAGCCCGTCGATCTGCAGATCGTCCGTCTGGTCGACGATGCCAACGAGTTCCACCTTCACGAGCGCCACGAGGGCGAGATCCTCGTCAGCGGATCGCTGGGCGCACAGCTCATCGTGTGGGAGTACGCCACGGCGATCGCCGGTCATCTGCTCGGGATCAACCCGTTCGACCAGCCCGACGTCGAGTCCGCGAAGATCGCCGCCCGGGGTCTGCTCGACGCTCGTCCCGAGCCCACCGAGCCGGCATTCACCGAGAACGGCGTCGAGGTGCGCGTGTCCGACGCGGCACTCGCGGCGTCGGGAACCGTCGAGGGCGTGCTCGACGCACTCTGGGCTCAGCTCCCCGCCGACGGCTACGTGTCGATCCAGGCCTACGTCAACCGGCTCGATGTGCCGCAGCTCCAGGGCCTCCGCGAACTCGTGGCGGCCGACTCCGGCCGGCCGACCACGTTCGGATGGGGACCGCGGTTCCTGCACTCGACCGGCCAGTACCACAAGGGCGGGCCCGCGCAGGGCGTGTTCCTGCAGATCCTCGAGCGCACCGATGTCGACCTCGAGATCCCCGAGCGGCCGTTCACCTTCGGTCAGCTCATCGAGGCTCAGGCAGCCGGCGACGCCGCTGTCCTCGCCGAGCACGGACGTCCCGTCGTCTCCCTGACGATCACCGACTCGTCGGCCGACGTGCTCACCCTCTTCGAAGCCGCACAGAAGTAGCCAGCAGGAGATTCCCCCACTGATGTCTGTTCCCATCTCGCGCGGGCAAAACCCGCTGCGCGACCCCGACGACCGCCGTCTCAACCGGATCGCAGGGCCCAGCGCCCTCGTGATCTTCGGCGTCACCGGAGATCTCTCGCGCAAGAAGCTCATGCCCGCGGTCTACGACCTCGCGAACCGCGGTCTGCTTCCCCCCGGCTTCGCACTCGTCGGCTTCGCCCGCCGGGATTGGGAGGACCAGGACTTCGCACAGGTCGTGTACGAGGCGGTCAAGCAGCACGCGCGCACGCCGTTCCGTGAGGAGACGTGGGCGCAGCTGCTCCAGGGCATCCGCTTCGTCTCGGGAGAGTTCGACAACCCCGAGTCGTTCCAGAAGCTCAAGAACACCGTCGATCAGCTCGACATCGAGCGCGGAACGATGGGCAACCACGCCTACTACCTGTCGATCCCGCCGAAGGACTTCCCCCTGGTGGCGAAACAGCTCAAGGACTCCGGTCTCGTGGGCGAGAACAGCGACGAGGAGTCGCGCTGGCGCCGCGTCGTCATCGAGAAGCCCTTCGGGCACGACCTCGACTCGGCGCGCGCGCTCAACGCTGCGCTCGAGGTCGCGTTCCCCGCGGATTCGATCTTCCGCATCGACCACTACCTGGGCAAGGAGACGGTGCAGAACATCCTCGCTCTGCGCTTCGCCAACGAGCTCTACGAGCCGATCTGGAACCGCAACTACGTCGACCACGTGCAGATCACCATGGCCGAGGACATCGGCGTCGGTGGTCGCGCAGGCTACTACGACGGGATCGGCGCCGCCCGCGACGTCATCCAGAACCACCTGCTCCAGCTGCTCGCGCTGACGGCGATGGAAGAACCCATCAGCCTGTCGGCCGAGCACCTGCGCGCCGAGAAGGAGAAGGTGCTCGCCGCGGTCCACG
Organism: Microbacterium sp. NPDC087665; assembly: GCF_044743285.1. NCBI lineage: Bacteria > Bacillati > Actinomycetota > Actinomycetes > Micrococcales > Microbacteriaceae > Microbacterium > Microbacterium sp. NPDC087665. The sequence goes on from NZ_JBIUWD010000004.1 coordinate 399,838, forward strand.
TGCCCGAGGATCTCTCCCAGGCGACCGCACGCGGTCAGTACGCGGGTGGATGGCAGGGTGGCGAGAAGGTCACCGGGTTCCTCGACGAGGACGGCATGAACCCGGAATCGACGACCGAGACCTACGCCGCGATCAAGCTCGAGATCGACACGCGCCGCTGGTCGGGCGTTCCGTTCTACCTGCGCACCGGCAAGCGACTCGGCCGGCGTGTCACCGAGATCGCCGTCGTCTTCAACCGCGCCCCGCAGCACCTGTTCGGCCGGGGCAATGCCTCCGAGCTCGGGCAGAACGCCCTCGTCATCCGCGTGCAGCCCGACGAGGGTGTCACGATCCGCTTCGGCTCCAAGGTGCCGGGCAGCGGATCCAACGTGCGCGACGTCACGATGGACTTCGGCTACGGCCACGCGTTCACCGAGGCGAGCCCCGAGGCGTACGAGCGTCTGATCCTCGACGTGCTCCTGGGCGACCCGCCGCTGTTCCCGCGGCACGAAGAGGTCGAGCTCTCCTGGAAGATCCTCGACCCGGTGGAGAAGTACTGGGCTGCCGAAGGCGGCCCGGTGGAGCAGTACGCGCCCGGCTCGTGGGGTCCGGCATCCGCCGACGCCCTGCTGGCCCGCGACGGACGAGTCTGGAGACGACCGTGATCATCGACCTTCCCGACACGACCGTCAGCCAGGTCGCCAAGCAGCTCGTGAAGGTACGCGAAGAGGGCGGCGCCGTCGCCCTCGGGCGCGTGCTCACTCTCGTCATCTCGGCGCGCAACGGCGTCGCCGAGGCCGCGATCGACGCGGCCAACGATGCCTCCCGCGAGCACCCGATGCGTGTGATCGTGCTCACCACGAGCGAGGGCGAATCGCGACTCGACGCCCAGATCCGCGTGGGTGGCGATGCCGGAGCGAGCGAGGTCGTCGTGCTGCACGCCTTCGGCGATGCCGCCAGCAACGAGGAGAGCCTGCTCACCGGCCTCCTGCTGCCGGACGCACCCGTCGTCGCCTGGTGGCCCGAAGAGGCGCCGACGTCACCGTCGACCTCTCCCCTGGGCCGCATCGCTCAGCGACGCATCACGGATGCCGCGACGGTGTCCGACGTGCGCGACCGACTGGCCCTCCTCGGCAAGACGCACGCGCCGGGTGACACCGATCTCGCCTGGACGCGCCTGACGCACTGGCGCGAGCAGCTCGCGGCCGTGCTCGACCAGCCGCCGTACGAGCCCATCACCGCGATCGAGGTGCGTGGCGCGGCTGCGTCTCCGTCGACCGCGCTGCTCGCCGCCTGGTTGCAGATGGCCCTCGAGGTACCGGTGCGCTGGTTCTCCGAGAAGCCCGAAGTCTGGCACGACGGCATCAAGTCCGTACGCCTCACGCGCGAATCGGGCGACATTCTGCTCGAACGCCCCGCCCCGGGCGTGGCCGTGCTCACGCAGCCCGATCAGCCGGACCACGATCTGCATCTCCCCCGCCGCACGTTGCGGGAATGCCTCGCCGAGGAGCTGCGTCGGCTGGACCCCGACCTCCTGTACGGTCGAGTGATCACCGAGGGCTGGGAGATGCTGGGTCCGCCCGAGACAGGAGAGTGACCGCCATGCAGGCACAGTCCGCAGAGAAGCGGGTGGTGGTCTCGGCCACCCCCGCAGCCCTGGCAGCGCACGTGGCCGATCGATTCCTCACCCGGCTGCGCGCGCGCACCGGCAACGGGCGGATCGCGCACATCGCGCTGACCGGCGGTTCCATGGGCGGTGCGGTACTCAGCGCCACACGCGACGACCCGCGTGCCGCGTCGATCGACTGGTCGCTCGTGCATTTCTGGTGGGGCGACGAGCGGTTCGTGCCGGCTGACGATGCCGACCGCAATTCACTGCAGTCACGGCAGGCACTGCTCGATCACATCCCGGTCCCGCCGGAGAACGTGCACGAGGTGGCCGGCCCCGAGACCGGCCTCACCCTCGATGAGTCGGCCGCGGCGTATGCGGCGGAGCTGTCCCGCTTCGGCACGGACGAGAACCCCTGGCCGGCATTCGCGGTCTGCTTCCTCGGTGTGGGGCCTGACGGCCACATCGCTTCGCTGTTCCCGGACCGCGAAGAGGTGACGGTGACCGATGCTGCCGTTCTCCCGGTGCGCAACTCCCCGAAGCCGCCGCCCGAGCGCGTGACTCTCACGCGTCCCGTGCTGAATTCGTCGAAGCGCGTCTGGCTCGTGCTCACGGGCGCCGACAAGGCATCCGCTCTGGGCCTCGCCCTCGCGGGTGCGAGCTACACGAGCGTGCCCGTCGCCGGTGCGCGTGGCCGCAAGCGCACGATCTTCTTCGTCGATGAGGCTGCGGCGGCCGAGGTGTCGCCCGACCTGATCGACCCGTCGTACTGAGCCGCCGAAGAGCGGTGATCGCGGTCGACTGCGACCGCGGGTGCCGATCGACTACGCTGTCGGCTTCTCCGTGTCGTCCGGAGCCGATGCGCCGCCATCGCTTCCGCGCGTGATGCCGATCTCCTGGCTCTCGCTCACCACCTGCGGGTGGTAGCGGGCGAGTCCGACGACTCCCCAGACGGCGATCGCTCCGGCGACTCCGAAGATGACGAGCACCCACGGCGGGGCGGCGGCCGCCTCGCCGAGGATGACCATTCCGATGAGAACGGCGATCAGCGGGTCGACAACCGTGAGGCCGGCGATCACGAGGTCGGGTGGGCCCGAGCTGTAGGCGGTCTGCACGAAGTAGGCACCGACGGCTGCCGCGGCGATGAGCGCCACCACGCAGATCGCGGTGATCCACTCGAACTGGCCGGCTTCGATCCGCTTGATCACGACCTTGGCGAGCGTGGCGACGAAGCCGTAGAGGATGCCGGCGCCGATCACGTAGAACAGCGCACGCATGCGGTGGCGGAGCACCAACCAGCAGCCGCCCAGGATGATGATCACCACGAGGAGGATCGCGAGGATCACGAAGAGCTCGCGGTCGGTGATGCTCTGCTCGGTGGCATAGATCGCCGCGAAGAAGACGAACAGGAAGATGCCGCCGACGCAGCACACGATCGCCGTGAGCGATTGTCTGGTCGGAGAGTGGCCCGAGATGCGCGCGTTCAGCAGTGTCGTGATGACGAGAGCGATCGCCCCGAGGGGCTGGACGACGATCAGAGGTGCCTGCACCAGCGCTGCGAGCTGGCAGACGATCGCGAGCCCGAGCATGAGAGTGCCGAGGAGCCACGACGGCCGGGTGAGCAGGCGCTTGAGCTGATCGAGGCTGAGGCCCGATGTTCCGGCATCGCCGCTGAGCTGTTCGACCTTCTCGACGCCGCGGTGCTGATACTGCGCACCGAGCGACATGAACACCGCACCCGCGAGAGCCAGCGGGATGCCGAGGAGCAAACCCGGATTCTGGAACACTCCGACGAGCTGCTCGCCGACGTCCTCGACCCCGTTCATACCGACTCCCCTGCGCTCACCCTACGACCCTACCTGCCGGACCGTGCACAGTAGGGTTGTGACGTGGCCGTACTTCCTATTCGCATCATGGGCGACCCCGTCCTGCACTCCCCCGCCTCCCCTGTCGACGCGATCACCGACGAGATCAGAACACTCGTCGCCGACATGTTCGAGACCATGGACGTCGCTCCCGGTGTCGGCCTCGCCGCCCCGCAGGTCGGCGTCCCGTTGCGCATCTACACGTACTCGTACGTCGACGACGATGATCTGCCCTGGCGCGGAGTCATCATCAACCCCGAGTTGTGGATGACGCCGTTCGAGCCCGGCGACCCGGACCCGGATCTCGAGTCCGAGGGCTGCCTGTCCTTCCCCGGAGAACGCTTCCCGCTGCGGCGCTCGGAGCGCGTGCAGGTCAGCGGCATCGATCTCGACGGCGCTCCGGTGTCGATCGCGGTGGACGGATGGCGTGCGCGAATCATGCAGCACGAGTTCGACCATCTCGACGGCATCCTCTACGTGGACCGTCTCTCCGACTCGGACTGGAAGACCGTGCAGAAGATCGCCCGCAAGCGCGGATGGGGTCGCCCGGGCGCCAGCTGGATGCCCGGCGTCGACTACCTCGAAGGTTAACGCTTCTTCCTCAGCGAGAACATCGACTCTTCGGAGTTGCATCACAGGTTTGACGCCCTATAGCGTTTCATTGATGGGTGTTCCTGTATACCCATTCAACAATCGTTCTGGAGGGGACACAATCATGATGAAGATGCGCACGCGACGCGCACTCGCGCTCGTCGGCTCCGCCGTGGCGCTGTCGGTCGCACTGACCGGCTGTAGCGCGATCAACAGCATCCTCGGGGGCGGCTCCGGCGATGCCGACCGCGACGAGGACACCGGACAGGTCACCGAGAGCGCGAACATCGACATCTTCTCGCTCAAGCTGGGCGACTGCAAGATGGAGAGCCCCAGCGGTCTGATCGAGGACGCCGACGTCGTTCCGTGCGACCAGCCGCACGACGAAGAGGTCTACTACGAGATCACGATGGACGACGGAGAGTTCTCCGAGGAGGCGGTCGACGCCGCCAGCCAGGAGTGCATCGGCGACGCGTACACGACCTTCGTGGGCATCACCTACGACGAGTCCGCCCTCGAGGTGTTCCCGATCACGCCGACCAAGGACACGTGGGACGGCTACGACGACCGCATCGTGCAGTGCGTGATCGTCGACCCGGCCGGACAGACCACCGGATCGCTCAAGGGCGCCGCGCGCTGACCCGACGGTTTGAGAGAAGGGGGCCTCGCCGATCGGCGAGGCCCCCTTCTTATGTTTCAGCGGTGTGCGATGACGCTGCGGAACCCGCGGAGCCTCAGGCTGTTGCCGACCACGAAGACGCTCGAGAGCGCCATGGCGGCACCGGCCAGCATCGGGTTCAGCAGTCCGAGCGCGGCCACCGGAATCGCGGCGACGTTGTAGGCGAACGCCCAGAACAGGTTCGTCTTGATGGTGCTCAGCGTCTTCCGAGACAGTCGGATGGCATCGACGGCGCTGCGCAGATCGCCACGGACGAGCGTGATATCGGATGCCTCGATTGCGGCATCCGTTCCCGTGCCCATCGCGAGCCCCAGGTCGGCTTGGGCGAGAGCCGGGGCGTCGTTGACGCCGTCTCCGACCATGGCCACGACCTTGCCCTCGGACTGCAGTCGAGCGATCACGTCGACTTTCTCCTGAGGCAGCACTTCGGCGATGACCTCGTCGATCCCCACCTCCTGTGCGATCCGTCGAGCCACCGCCTCGTTGTCTCCCGTCAGGAGCACCGGCGTGAGTCCGAGCGCGGTGAGCTCCGCGATGGCCTCGGCACTCGTCGGCTTGACAGCATCGGCGACCACGAGGACCCCCCGCGCCTCGCCGTCCCATCCGACCGCGACCACGGTCTTGCCGGCCTTCTCCGCGCTGGCCTTCTTCGCCGCGGTCTCCGTGGTGAGGCGCTGCGACCATTCCTCGAGGAGCGACTCGCGGCCCACGATCACCGCCCGCCCGTCGACCACGCCCTGCACGCCCTTGCCCTCGATGTTGGCGAAGTCGTCGACCGGCGGCAGTGCGCCGGTCTCCTGGGTCGCCGCCTTCGCGATGGCCTGTGCGATCGGATGCTCGGAGGCATCCTCGAGCGCACCAGCGAAACGCAGCAGCTCATCACGATCCGTGCCACTCTCGGGAATCACGTCGACCAGCGTCATCCGGCCGCTCGTCACCGTGCCGGTCTTGTCGAGCACCACGGTGTCGACCCGGCGGGTGGATTCCAAGATCTCCGGCCCCTTGATGAGAATGCCCATCTGGGCGCCTCGGCCCGTGCCGACGAGCAGCGCCGTGGGGGTGGCGAGACCGAGTGCACAGGGGCACGCGATGACGAGAACGGCGACGGCGGCGGTGAAGGCGGCCGTCGCCGGGAACCCCGCACCCCACCACGCGCCGAGCGTGATGACCGCGATCACGATCACGATCGGTACGAAGACGCCGGAGATACGGTCTGCGAGTCGCTGGACCTCGGCCTTTCCGGTCTGCGCGTCTTCGACCAGTCGCGCCATCTGGGCGAGCTGGGTATCGGCACCGACGCGCGTCGCACGGATCACCAGACGTCCACCCGCGTTGACGGTGGCGCCGGTGACGGCGTCGCCCTCAGCGACTTCGACCGGCATGGACTCGCCGGTCAGCATCGACGCATCCACCGCCGAGGTGCCCGAGACGACGACGCCGTCCGTGGCGATCTTCTCGCCAGGACGCACGATGAACTCGTCGCCGACCTGCAGATCGTCGACCGCGATCGTGGTCTCGATCCCCGCGCGCAGAACGGCGACGTCTTTCGCGCCCAACTCCATCAGGGCACGGAGCGCCGCTCCGGCCTGGCGCTTCGAGCGCTTCTCGAAGTACCGGCCGGCGAGGATGAACATCGTCACGCCCGCACCGACCTCGAGGTAGATGTTGGCGGCGCCATCCGACGGCGCGAGGGTGAACTCGAACGGATGCACCATTCCCGGTGTGCCTGCCGTTCCGAAGAACAGCGCATACAGCGACCACAGGAACGCCGCAGCGGTGCCGAGCGAGATGAGTGTGTCCATCGTCGCGGCGCCGTGTCGCAGATTCATCCACGCGGCACGATGGAACGGCCACGCGCCCCACACGATCACCGGCGCCGCCAGAGCGAGCGACGCCCACTGCCAGTAGGTGAACTGCAACGCGGGGATCATCGCCATCGCGATGACGGGGACCGTGAGGATGACCGAGACGATGAGACGATTCCGGAGCGAGGTCAGCTCCGGATCGGCATCCGCATCCGCGGGTTTCGCGGAGTTCTTCGGAGCGGGAAGCGCCGCGGTGTACCCGGTCTTCTCGATCTCGGAGATCAGCAGCGCGGCGTCGTAGCCGTCGGGAACGGTGACCTTCGCCTTCTCCGTGGCGTAGTTGACGGTGGCGTTCACGCCATCGAGCTTGTTGAGCTTCTTCTCGATGCGCATGGCGCAGGACGCGCAGGTCATCCCGCCGATCTCGAGATCGAGGGCTGTCGCCCCTGTCGAGGGTGCGGAGGCGTTCATGATGTCTTCCCTTCCGTGCCGTGATCGTTCAGCACCACGATCAGTGGCCGTCCGAGTGCGTCGGGGCTTCGGTTTCGTCCGTGGTGTCGTGATCGGTGCTGCCGTGCGCGGCGTCCAGCACGAACTCGGCCGTGTGAACGGTGCCGTCCACCTGGAAGTCCAGATACAGCAGGTATCGGCCGGCGGTCGGGGCCTCGGCGGTAAAAGCGATCTCCGGGCCCGATGTCTCGCCTTCCTTCGGGGCATCGCCGGCTGCGTGCACGTGCAGATACGCGAGGTCGCCCTCTCGCAGCGCGACGAGGTGACCGAATGCGCCGAGGTACGGCTCGAGGCCGGTGACCGGATCACCGTCGCGGGAGACCGTGATGCGGAGGTCGCTGATCGTTCCTGCGACGAGGTCGCCCTCGAGCTCCACCGCGAACCCGTCGACCTGATCCACTCGCTGCGGTTCGCTGACCACTGCGACGAAGGACCCGTCGACCTGAACCGTCTGGGCGAGAGTCGCCCCCTCGTCGCCGCTCGCGGGCGTGAAGTCCGCGAAGACCCGATAGGTGCCCGCTTCATCCCATACCCAGGGGATCGACCAGGTACCGGCCTCATCCATCGTCGGGTGCACGTGGCGGAACTCGCTCCCGTCGCTGCGCACCACAATCAGATGCAAATCTTTCTCGTGGGCTCGCTCGAACGCGGTGACCGCCTCTCCGCCGAGAGTCTCCACCCGGAAGCTCAGCGTGCCGTCTTCCCCCACAGCCCGGGGCGCCGAGACGGGCGAGAGCTGCATACCCTCGGCCGACAGCGAGAGCGCCTTGAGCGACGTCGCCGACGCCCCTCCGTCACCATTCGCGTGTGACTGCATCGCGCTTCCTGCCTTCCACTCGTCTACTGCTTCGTGCGGCACCACCAAACTTGCGAGACCGAATGCGGCGACGAATGCCACCACCAGTCCCCCGCCGTAGATTCCCAACCGCGCTCCGGCGTTCATCAGAGGCGGATCGCCGAGTATCCGGCCTCCGCGACCGCGGCCAGCACGGCGTCGTCATCGACATCGGCATCCGATTCCACGATGAGCTTCCCGGTCTGCGCGCTGACCTGGATGCCCTCGACGCCCGCGATCTCGCTGACTTCTTCGCGCACAGACATCTCGCAGTGGCCGCACGTCATGCCGGTCACCTGGTACTCGGTCGTCTTCGCGTTCATCGTGTGCTCCTTCGTGATTCGTGAATACCCCCTGGGGGTACTAGGTACAACACTACCCCGCATCCGCTATTCCCGGGTACGCCGAGGAAATCGGTGTCGCGAACAGCGGGCGGCGGCAGCGAAAAGTCCTCGGAAACGCAGAGAACCCCCACCAGTCACCTGGTGGGGGTTCATCGCTCCCCGGCTTGGACTCGAACCAAGAACCTGCCGGTTAACAGCCGGCTGCTCTGCCAATTGAGCTACCGAGGAATGTGCACCGCTGAGCGGGCAACTCAACAAGCTTAGCAAACTCCCGGCGCTGTCCGTGACACCGGGCACGGTTCTGCGCGTCTCGGGCGTGTCGCCCTCAGCGTCGGGAATCCGCCTCGGCGTTCGGCACCCAGAGCAGATCCTTACCCACCCCGCGCGCGACCACATGGCCGGCACGGAGCATGAGCGTTTCGGCATTGAGCTCGCGGATGAAGTCGGCGTCGTTCGTGACCAGCAGGGCGGCCATCGACTGCTCCTTGCGGCGTCGCGTGATCGCATCGAAGACCACCGGGCGCACCTCGAGATCGAGGTTCGCGAGGATCTCGTCGGCGATGAGAACCTGCGGCTCCAGGACGAACGACCGCGCGATCGCCACGCGCTGACGCATGCCCGCGCTCAGTTCGTACGGGAACTTGGCCGCAGTGCCCAGCGGCAGATGCAGCTCGTCGAGAAGGGTCGCCACACGGATCGAGAGGGCACGACTGTTCACCCGCTTCTCGCGCATGAGGATCGGCTCGGCGATCACCTCGTTCACGGTGAGGCGGGGAGGAAGATCGGCACCGGCCCCCTGAGGAACGAACCCCGTGCGGTACGTCAGCACACGATGCTTGCGCCCGGGGCGCCGAGCGTCGACGCCGCACACCTCTGCGCGACCGCCGACCACCTTCACGGACGGGTCGGTCGACCCGGCCAGAGCGGCGACGAGGCTCGATTTGCCCGACCCCGTGGGCCCGGCCACGCACAGCAGCGCTCCCGGAGACAGGGAGAACGTCACGCCATCGACGGCACGCGTCGGCATGCCGTGACCGATCCGGTCGATCACCAGGTCGGAGCAGTCGATCGCGTAGGGGGAAGCGTGTCTTCGAGACATGAGTCCATCCTGCCCTCCCCCGCTGTTGGATGCGGGTTACGACTCGGCGAACCTCTGGCGCTCCACGTCGATGTCGCGCAGGCGCACGCGCAGCGCACGACCCCCGTCGGAATCGGCGGGCACGCGCTGCACGGCACCGAGGAGCTCCTGCTTCTCGCGTTCGAGCTGTCGCAGGATGAGCCGTCGGGCGAGGTCGGTGGTCGACGCGACCGCGCCCTCCTCGTCACGCGCGGGGAACGGGGTCATGAGCAGCTCACCGCCCAGCGAACGGTAGGGCTCGCGCACGCTGTTCACCGCCTCGGTCACCCATCCGGCGCGCGTGCGGTCGGGAGCGGCCGCCACGGCCTCGCGCACGGCGTCGAGGCCCGGGGTGCGGAACGGCGCCGAGAGCGCCTGCGACAGCAGGGCCTGATCGACCTGGTGTCCGTACTGGAGTGCTCCCATCAGCGCATCGCGCTCGACCGCCACGTCGGCGGATCGCGGCAGAGACGCGAGGGTCACCTGCGTGATCCCGGATGCCGGAACCTCTCCGGCAGGCGGGTGGGGTTCTCGGCGCGAGGGACCGGAGGATCCGCCGCGGGCCGCCCGTTCGACCTCGGTGTGCACCTCGGTCGGGTCCATGCCGAGACGACGCGCGAGGACCCGCTCGTATCCCGGCCGCAGGAGCCGGTCGCGGATCTCGGCGACGATGGGCGATGCCGCCCGCAGCGCCCCGACGCGCCCCTCGACCGTGGAGAGGTCGAAACCGCCGAGCTTGCGATCGATCGCGAACTCGAACATCGGCACCTTGGCGTCCATCAGACCCCGCACGGCGGCATCGCCGCGCTGCAGGCGCAGATCGCACGGGTCGAGGCTGTCGGGAGCGACGGCGACGAAGGTCTGCGCGTTGAAGCGGTCGTCTTCCGTGAAGGCGCGCAACGCGGCCTTCTGCCCTGCCTCGTCTCCGTCGAAGGTGAAGACCACCTCGCCGGAGGCGTTGTCGTCGCCCATCACCCGCCGCAGCACCTTGATGTGGTCGGCTCCGAAGGCGGTGCCACAGGTCGCGACCGCCGTGGTGAGCCCGGCGAGATGGCACGCCATCACGTCGGTGTACCCCTCGACCACGACCACGCGGCGGGGGTCGCTGCGGGCGATGTCGCGCTTGGCGAGATCGAGGCCGTAGAGCACCTGCGCCTTCTTGTAGATCGGCGTCTCGGGGGTGTTGAGGTACTTCGGCCCCTGATCGTCATCGAAGAGCTTGCGCGCGCCGAACCCGATGGTCTGCCCGGAGACGTCGCGGATCGGCCAGACCAGCCGCCCGCGGAAGCGGTCGTAGACACCGCGCTGCCCCGTCGAGACGAGCCCTGCGGTGCTCAACTCCTCGCGCGTGAAGCCCTGCGCCGTGAGCGCCTTGAGCATGCCGTCCCATCCACGCGGTGCGAAGCCCACGCCGAAGTGCGCGGCCGCCCCGGCGTCGAAACCCCGTTCACCGAGGAATCGACGCCCTGCCTCGGCGTCGGCCGAGAGCAGCTGGGAGCGGAAGAACTCCGCGGCCGCGGTGTTCGCGGCGTACAGACGGCTGCGGCCACTCGTCTCGGGAGCCGCCCCGCCGTCTTCGTAGTGCAGCGTGTATCCGACGCGGCCCGCCAGACGCTCCACCGCCTCGGTGAAGCTGACGTGGTCCATCTCGCGCAGGAACGAGTAGACGTCGCCCGACTCGCCGCATCCGAAGCAGTGGTAGTACCCGACCTGCGGACGCACGTGGAAGCTGGGGCTCTTCTCGTCGTGGAACGGGCACAGCCCCTTGAGGGAGCCGACGCCGGCCGATTTCAACGCGACGCGCTCGCCGACGATGTCGGCGATGTTGATGCGCGCCTTGACCTCGTCGACGTCTGCCTGCCGGATACGGGGCATCAGCCGACTCCTTCGGCCACGGCCCGCCTCTCGGCGTGTGCTCGGGCGCCGAGGCGGACGTGGCGCGGCGACCAGATACCCACCTCTGCCGGGTCGATCTCGCCGACGAGGCGGTTGTGCCAGTCGATCGCGGTCTGGTCGGTGAGGCTCGCGATCTGGTCGACGATCACGCGGGCACGCTCGTCATCGGTGGTCGCGTCGACGAAGTCCGCGGCGAACGCCGGCTCGAGCACGTCGGCTCCCGCCGACCACAGCGTGTCGGTCGACCACAGCGCGTCGGCGAGTCGCGTGAGAACCCGCCGCTGCTCTTTGTACACGCCCTTACGGGCCTCGATCGTGACGATCGCCTGGCCCATGATGCCCTTGAGAACCGCGATCTCGGCCTCGACGACGCGCGGCACGACCACGTGGGCGTTGTAGCGCACGAGGGCCTTACTGCCGTAGGTGTCGCGCGTTGCCGATACCGCGGCGCGCGCGAAGCGACCGATGAGGTCGCTCGTGAGGTTCTTCAGACGCGCGAGCGACTGCCGACTGCGGTCGAACGACGACAGCCACATCGACTGCGATGACAGCCGGTAGAGCGCGTCGGCGAGTTCTTCGCGCGTGAAGTCGTAACCGACCCACTGCTGGATGCGGCCGACGAGGGCGTCGTGCGCGGAAGGATCCGACAGCTGGGCGACATCGACATAGCCGTTCACGATCGCGTCCTCGAAGTCGTGAACGGAATATCCGATGTCGTCGGAGAGGTCCATGATCTCGGCTTCGATGCACCGCAGACGGCCGGGCGCGCCCTCGCGCATCCAGCGGAACACGGCTTCGTCTTCGGGGTACACGCCGAACTTCAGACGCCCACCCGGATCCGGCACCGGGCTGTCGACGGTCCACGGATACTTGCACGTCGCGTCGAGGCTGGCCCGCGTGAGGTTCAAGCCGACGGAGCGGTCGTAATCGTCGAGCACCTTCGCCTCGAGACGCGTGAGGATGCGCAACGACTGGGCGTTGCCCTCGAAACCACCGATGTGCCCCGCCCACTCGTTCAGTGCACGTTCGCCGTTGTGTCCGAACGGCGGATGCCCGAGATCGTGGCTCAGGCACGCGGTGTCGACGACATCGGCGGACACCCCGAGCGCGGTCGCGAGCTCGCGCCCGACCTGCGCGACTTCGAGCGAGTGCGTCAGACGGTTGCGTGCGAAGTCCGCCGTGCTGGCAGGACTGAGCACCTGCGTCTTGGCCGCGAGGCGACGCAGCGCGGCGGAGTGCAGCACACGGGCACGGTCGCGGGCGAAATCGTCGCGCTCGGAACGGTGGGTCTCGGCGAAGAACCGTTCGGCGTCGCGGGGGTCGTACCCGTCGGTGCGGCCGCGGCCCGCGGCCGGTGCAGACTCAACCACCGCTGTTCTCGATCTCTGCTCCCCGCATCATCTCCGACGCGGATGCGGCGATCTCCCGCGAGTCCAACCACCTGTCGGGGAGCGCGGGTCGCTTCGGACGCCCTGCGCGTCCGCGCTGCCCCTCGGCGTCGGCCCCGGGGTACGGAGCGCTGTGGTCGAGCTGTGCGAGAAGCTCGTCGATGTGGGCGAGGCTGGATGCCGTGGCGAGGCCGGTGCGGATGTCGCCGCCCACCGGGTAGCCCTTGAAGTACCAGGCCACGTGCTTGCGCACGTCGCGGCATCCGTGGTCCTCGTCTTCGAAGAACTCGACGAGCAGTTCGGCGTGGCGTCGGAAGGCGTCGGCGACGAAGCCGAGCGTCGCGTCGACGGGGTGCGCCTCCGCCCCGAAGGCGGCGGCGAGTTCGCCGAACAGCCACGGCCGCCCCAGGCATCCGCGACCGACGACCACACCGTCGCAGTCGGTCTGCTCCATCATGCGGACCGCGTCTTCGGCGGACCAGATGTCGCCGTTGCCCAGCACCGGCACGCTGGTGACGGCCTGCTTGAGCTCGCCGATCGCGTTCCAGTCGGCGTAGCCCGAATAGAACTCGCTCGCGGTGCGCGCGTGCAGGGCGATCGCCGCGACGCCGGCGTCTTCAGCCGCGCGTCCCGCGTCGAGGAAGGTGAGGTGGTCGGGGTCGATGCCCTTGCGCATCTTGATGGTCAAGGGGATGTCGCCCGCGGCCTTCACCGCCTGGGTGACGATGTCGGAGAACAACGACGTCTTCCAGGGGAGCGCCGCTCCCCCGCCCTTGCGCGTGACCTTGGGGACGGGGCATCCGAAGTTCAGGTCGATGTGGTCGGCGTAGTCCTCGGCGACGATGATGCGCACGGCTTCGGCGATGGTGTGCGGGTCGACGCCGTAGAGCTGGATCGACCGGGGAGTCTCGCTCTCGTGATGACGGATGAGACGCATCGTCGTGTCGTTGCGTTCGACGAGCGCGCGCGAGGTGATCATCTCGCTCACGTAGAGGCCCGCCCCGTACTCGCGGCAGAGTCGACGGAAGGCGGTGTTGGTGATACCGGCCATGGGTGCGAGAACGACGGGCACGTCGAGGTCGATCGGACCGATGCGAAGCGTGCGCGCGGATGCGGGAGCGATTGTCATGTCTCTTCCATTCTCCCAGACGCGGAGCCATCGGCGCCGCACCGACCTAAGCTGTGGAGTATGACCGATTCCGCGCTTCGTTCGATCCCGTTCACCGACGCCCAGGGCAACGAAAAGACCCTCGACGACCTCGGTGCCGATGTGGTCCTGGTGGTGAACGTCGCCTCGAAGTGCGGCCTCACGCCGCAGTACGAGCAGCTCGAAGAACTGCAGCGACTCTATGGCGATCGCGGATTCAGCGTGGTCGGCTTCCCGAGCAACCAGTTCCTGCAGGAGCCCGGCTCGGTGGAGCAGATCATGGAGTTCTGTTCGACGACGTACGGCGTCTCGTTCCCGGTGAACGACAAGGTGAAGGTCAACGGCAGGAACGCCTCCGAACTCTACAAGGCGCTCAAGGAGACTCCGGATGCCGGCGGCAAGGCCGGCCGTGTGGAGTGGAACTTCGAGAAGTTCCTCGTGCTGCCCGACGGCGAGGTGCTCCGCTTCCGCCCGAAGCAGAAGCCGAACGACCCCGCCATCGTCAACGCGATCGAAGCCGCGCTGACCCGCTAGACCGCAGCGGTCTCGGGCTCGGCGTCGTCTTCGAGCCCGGTTTCGCCGCGCTTGGACCACAGGTCGCGCAGCACGTTCTCGAACGCTGCCGGCGGCTGGGCGCCACTGATGCCGTACTGCCCGTCGATGACGAAGAACGGCACTCCCTGGATCCCGTACGCACGAGCCTGCGCCTGATCCTGGCGCACGGCGGCGAGGTACTGCTCCGTCTCGAGCGCCTGGCGCGCAGCATCCGCGTCGAGGCCCACCTCGACGGCGAGCTCGACGAGGTCGTCGATGCGACCGACGTGCTTGCCCTCGGTGAAGTACGCCGACATCAGGCGCTCTTCCATGGCGTGCTGCCGGCCCTCCGCCTTGGCGTGGTGCAGCAGCTCGTGCGCCTTGACCGTATTCGTGTGCTGGAGCTTGTCGAACCGGTACTGCAGCCCGGCCTTCTCGGCGACCCCGGTGACGTTGGCGAGCATCTGCTCGACCTGGTCACGGGGCATGCCCTTGTGGCCGGCCAGGAAGTCGATCTCATCGCCGTCGAAGTCGACCGGGGTGTCGGGCGAGAGCTCGAACGAGTGGAAGGTCACGGAGACCTGGGGTGCGTCGTCATCGCCGGCGACGGCTTCGAGGCCCTTCTCAAGATTGCGCTTGCCGATGTAGCACCACGGGCAGGCGATGTCGGACCAGATATCGATGGAGATAGGTTCGCTCACACCCTCATCCAACCCCATCGAGCCGACGACTATTCCGTGGATAGGATGCTCGGATGCTGTCCGCCGACGATCCCCTGCCGTTCACGCCGACGCGTGTGCTCGTCGCCGGGGTCTCCGGCTCGGGCAAGACGACGCTGTCATCGCGCATCGCCCAAACGTGGGATCTGCGGCACGTCGAGATCGACGGACTGTTCCACGGCGCGAACTGGACGCCCAGACCGCAGTTCCTCGACGACGTGCGCGCCTTCGCCGCCGAGCACCGGTGGGTGACCGAGTGGCAGTACACGAGCAAGGGCACCGACGACATCCTGACCCCGCGCGCCGATCTCGTCCTGTGGCTCGACTACCCCTATCGCGTGGTGCGAGCGCGTCTTCTCAAACGCACCATCAGCCGCAGCATCCTGCGCACGAAGATGTGGAACGGCAACGTCGAGAAGCCGATCTGGAAGATGTTCCGCGGCGACCCCGAGGAGAACATCCTCGCCTGGCAGACGAAGACGCTGCACAAATGGACGGAGCGGATGCCGGTGTGCGAGGTCGAGTTCCCTCATCTCACGATCGTGCGGCTGCGCCACCCCCGTGAGACCGAGCGGTGGCTGCGGGCTCAGGCCGAGGCGTCGGGGGTGTCGATCGCTCCACCGAAGCGCCGGTCGCGGGAGAGGTAGATACCGATCGCGCGCCAGAGCTCCTCGCGGGAGAAGTCCGGCCACAGAGTGTCGAGGAAAACCATCTCGGCGTAGGCCGACTCCCACAGGAGGAAGTTCGAGGTGCGCTGCTCCCCCGAGCTGCGCAGGAACAGGTCGACATCGGGCATGTCGGGGATGTAGAGGTTGCGGCGGATCATCTTCTCGGTGATCGCGTTCGGCTTGACCCGACCCGCGGCGACGTCTGCGGCGATCGATCGCATCGCATCGACGAGCTCCACGCGGCCGCCGTAGTTCACGCACATCGTCAGTGTGAGCACATCGTTGGTGCGCGTGAGCTGCTCGGCGTGCTGCAACTCTTTGATGACGCTGCCCCAGAGCCGAGGTTTGCGACCAGCCCAGCGCACCCGCACACCCCACTCGTTGAGCTGATCTCTGCGGCGGTGCAGCACATCGCGGTTGTATCCCATGAGGAAGCGCACCTCTTCGGGTGAGCGCGCCCAGTTCTCGGTCGAGAACGCGTACACCGACAGGTGCTTCACGCCCGCCTGGATCGCTCCGGCCACGACGTCGAGAAGAACCTCCTCGCCGGCCTTGTGCCCTTCGACGCGACTGAGTCCCCGGCGATTCGCCCAGCGACCGTTGCCGTCCATCACGATGGCCACGTGCTCCGGCACCGCGCGGAACGCCGGCGGGTGCACTCCCGTCCAGTCGAGCGGACGGTACGCCACGGCGTCTTTGTGCGTGTAGGGCTTCGGGGTCACCGTGCGCCTCCAGGGATGTCGGATACATGGGCCAGCGAGCGGATGCCGCGCTCCAGGTGCCACTGCGCGTATGCGGCGACGAGGCCGGAGGCGGTGGCGGTGTCGGCGTGCGACGCCGCGTCGACGGCATCCCACTCCCCCCTCATCAACGAGTGGAGGAGTCCGAGAGACGTCGCGCCGAGACGGGGGCTGCCCGCGGGAGCGCAGTTCGTGCACACGAGGCCGCCGAGCTGAACGACGAAGGTCGTGTGCGGGCCGGGAGTGCCGCACCGGGCGCAGTCACCGAGCGAGGGAGCCCAGCCACCCAGCGACATGACACGGAGCAAGTAGGAATCGAGGATGCTCCGAGCCGCATGCTCGCCGCGAGACAGCGCGCGCAGGCCGCCGACCAGCAGCAGGTATTGGTCGGAGGTGGCCTCGGCATCGCTCAGACGA
Organism: Microbacterium sp. NPDC087665; assembly: GCF_044743285.1. Taxonomy (NCBI): domain Bacteria; kingdom Bacillati; phylum Actinomycetota; class Actinomycetes; order Micrococcales; family Microbacteriaceae; genus Microbacterium; species Microbacterium sp. NPDC087665. The sequence goes on from NZ_JBIUWD010000004.1 coordinate 416,681, forward strand.
TCGGCGGTCTCGACCATGGCGCTCGCCGACGTGAAGCGTTCGTAGTGCGCGACGATGTCGGCACCGTACGAGCCGAGCGACTCCGCCTGCTGCACGATGTCGAGAGAGCGGCCCTGATAGAGCTGCACATCGGCCACCATGAACGGCTCGAGCCGCGCGCCGAACTTCGACGATGTGCGCCGCACGCCCTTGGCCACCGCGCGCACCTTGCCGTGGTGCCGCGACAGCATGGTGACGATCCGATCCGCCTCGCCCAGCTTGTGGGTGCGCAGGATCACCGCTTCGTCTCGATAGGTGGGCACGGCTCAATTATCCTCCGTGCGGGAGAATGAAAGGGTGACCGAACCGCTCTTCATCATTCCGCTCTGGGCGGACCTGCTCGGCGTCGGCCTCGGCGGGGTCCAGGGCGCGATGTTCGCCTCGGGCTTCCAGGGGCAGCGCCGGCTGGATTGGCTCGGCGTCGCCATCATCGGAATCATGATCGGCATGGGCGGCGGTCTCATCCGCGACATCCTGCTCGGTCAGACCCCCGCGACGCTGCAGAACAACCTCTACCTCATCACCGCGACCGGGGCTGCGCTCCTCGGCATGCTGCTGGCCGGACTCTTCAACCGGCTCAACACCGTCATCGTCGTGCTCGACGCCGTCGTCATCGGCATGTTCGGAGCCTTCGGAACCTCCAAGGCCCTCGCCTTCGGGATCCCCGTGGTCCCCGCCGTCTTCATCGGGGTATGCGCCGCAGTCGGCGGAGGGGTGCTGCGCGACATGCTGATGGGTCTTCCGACCTCGATCATGCACGTCGGTTCGCTCTACGCGGTCGCTGCTGGGGCCGGATGCGTGTTCATCGTCACCGCCAGCAGCTTCGGGATGCCGATCACCCTCGCCGCGATCATCGGCATCGTCGTCACCGCGGTGATCCGGGTGCTCGCCGTGAGCTTCGACGTCTCGCTGCCGGAGCAGCGCCGCCTGTACCGGCGCAAGGTCGCGGCCGAAACCGGTGCGATCCCGATCGTCAAGCCCTGAGTACGCAGACCGCCCTTCGTCTCGCTACCCTCGCTCAGCAACCGGAGGACACCGGTCCCTGAGCGAGGAGCGCAGCGACGAGACGAAGGGCCGCTGCGTTGCTCAGACGGCGGCGAGCTCATCCTGACGCACGCGGATCGAGCGATTGACCCCGGAGACGATCGCCTTGAGCGATGCCGTCGAGATGTCGCCGTCGATGCCGACGCCCCACAGGCGCTGATCGCCGACCTGCAGTTCGACGTACGCTGCGGCCTGCGCATCGCCACCGGCACTGAGAGCGTGCTCGACGTAGTCGTAGACCGTGATGTCGAAGCCCTGGGCCCGCAGCACCTCGACGAAGGCCGCGACCGGACCGTTGCCGTTGCCGGCGACCGAGAGCTGCTGCTCGTCATCGCGCAGCACGACGTCGAGCACGACATCGCCCGACATGTCGCTGCGGGTCTGCGTGGCGAGCAGCTCGAAGCGGCCCCACTTGTCGGCGGTCGCCGCAGCGGGCAGGTACTCGTCCGAGAAGATCGACCAGATCTGGTCGCTCGTGACCTCTCCGCCCTCGGCGTCGGTCTTGGCCTGCACCACACCCGAGAACTCGATCTGCAGCTTGCGCGGCAGGTCGATGGCGTGGTCCGCCTTGAGCAGGTAGGCGACGCCGCCCTTGCCCGACTGCGAGTTGACGCGGATCACGGCTTCGTAGGAGCGGCCGAGGTCCTTCGGGTCGATCGGCAGGTACGGAACCGCCCACTCGATGTCGTCGACCGTCACGCCGTCTGCTTCTGCACGGACGGCCATGGCCTCGAAGCCCTTCTTGATCGCATCCTGGTGCGATCCGCTGAACGCGGTGAAGACGAGGTCGCCCGCCCACGGGCTGCGCTCGGGCACCGGCAGCTGGTTGCAGTACTCGACGGTGCGCTTGACCTGGTCGATGTCGCTGAAGTCGATCTGCGGGTCGATTCCCTGCGTGAACAGGTTGATGCCCAGTGCGACGATGTCGACGTTGCCCGTGCGCTCGCCGTTGCCGAAGAGGCATCCTTCGATGCGGTCGGCGCCGGCCATGTAACCGAGTTCGGCGGCGGCGATCGCCGTGCCGCGGTCGTTGTGCGGGTGCAGCGACAGGATCACGTTCTCGCGGTGTGCGAGGTGACGGCTCATCCATTCGATCGAGTCGGCGTACACGTTCGGTGAGGCCATCTCGACCGTCGCCGGGAGGTTGATGATCACCTTGCGGTCGGGAGTGGGCTCGAAGACCTCGATCACCTGGTTGCAGATGTCGACGGCGAACTCCAGCTCGGTACCCGTGTAGCTCTCGGGCGAGTACTCGTAGAAGACCTGGGTCTCAGGGATGGTCTTCTCGAACTGTCGGCACAGTCGCGCGCCTTCGAGCGCGATGTCGATGATGCCCTGCTTGTCGGTGCGGAACACGACCTCGCGCTGCAGGATGCTCGTCGAGTTGTAGAGGTGCACGATGGCCTGCTTGGCGCCGGCGATCGACTCGTAGGTGCGCTGGATCAGGTGCTCGCGCGCCTGCGTCAGCACCTGGATCGTGACGTCGTCCGGGATCAGGTCGTCTTCGATCAGCTGACGCACGAAGTCGAAGTCGGTCTGGCTGGCCGAGGGGAACCCGACCTCGATCTCCTTGTACCCCATGCTCACGAGAAGGTCGAACATGACGCGCTTGCGCTCGGGCGACATCGGGTCGATGAGCGCCTGGTTACCGTCGCGCAGGTCGACGGCGCACCAGCGGGGCGCGGTCGTGATGCGGGCGTCAGGCCAGGTGCGATCCGGGAGGTCGACACTGATCTGCTCGTGGAACGGCCGGTACTTGTGGATCGGCATCCCGGAGGGGCGCTGAGTGTTCTGCATGATGGGGCTTCTTCTCTTCGTCAGTGTGATCGGGCCAACACAAGCGCCGCGACGAGGAAGGCCCTAGCTTTAGGACTCGTCGCGGCAGCTAAGAAGAAGCAGACCGCCGAAAGGCATGTTGTCATGCTAGCAGGATGCTCTCGTCACCACGACCAGCGAGACGATCGCCCGGTCTGCGACACTCTCCCGTATGAGCACTTCGCAGCGACGCCTCGTCCTCACCGCATCCTCGATCGTGGGAGTGCTCTTCCTGAGCGCCTGCACCGCGGGAGCCGGCGGTGCAGCAGCTCCGACGAGCACATCCGTCCCGTCGGATCAGCGCCTGGAGAACGTGCAGCCTGCACTCCCTGAGGGACGGGTGATTGCCACCGGCACCGTCCTCGATACCGACGGAGAGGCGCAGCTGTGCCTCGGACCCGTCGCGGAGTCCTTTCCTCCGCAGTGCGCGGGCATCCCCCTCGACGGCTGGACATGGGACGGCGTCGACGGCAGCGAGTCGAGCGGGAGCACGACCTGGGGGACGTATGCCGTCTACGGCACATACGACGGAGAGCGGTATGCCGTGACCGATCCGCCCATCATGCTCGCACTCTACGACCCGATCCGGCCCGAGGACCCCACCGGGGGTGTGGACGGCGGAGCATCGGACGCCGACCTGGCCGCGGTGCAGGACGACATCGCGGCGCGCCTGGGGCACCGCGCGCTGAGCCTTCACCCCGAGCGCGGGTACGTGTGGCTCCAGGTGGTCTGGGACGACGGCACCCTGCACAAGGCGGCCGATGCCGAGTTCGGCGACGATGTCGTGATCGTCACCTCGTCGTTGCGGGAGATCGACTAGCGCGTCGCGTCAGAGAACGCAGCGGACGGTCGTCGACGTTCCGCCGACGTTCGCCCACCCGCCGGCCGAGGCGGTGGCGAGCACCGACCCCGCACTGTTCCGCGCCTGCGCATAGCCGGAGGTGCGCGCATCCGCCAGCGAGCGCACCACGAATCCGCCCGGCACACTCAGCACACCGCACGTTCCCCAACTCACGGCGACCCCGGTCAGCGCGCTTCCGCTGTACACGCAGACACGGCCGGTCGCGCATCCGCCGACCGCGCGCGCAGCGAAACCCTGCGCCGCCTGGGGCGCCGTCACCTCCATGTCGAGCGCGGGCCAGACCGCATGATGGGCGTCGACCAGCACCCCACCGGGGATGTCATCGAGCATCTGCGCGATCTGCGGATCGACCTCATCGGGCGTCGACGCCGAGGCGGCCGCCGGGACGGACGCCCCGAGCAGTGCCGCGAGGATCAGGGCTGGCAGCACCGCACGTGACGACCGCATCACAGGACTCCTTCGTCCACATCCCAGAGTTGATAAGAGATGATCGCACCGCTGGGGAACGGTCCGTCTTCGACGAGATTCGTGCGCTCGACGCCGACGATGCGGCCCGTCGTCGCGGAGATGAGTACAACATCGCTCGCTGAGCCGTCGACAGCCTGCACCCGCAGAGCAGTGACCGGTCGTCCGAGCCTGTCGGTGGACGTTCCCAACGCCTCGGCGCCGCCCGTCTCGGCGAGGATGCCGAGCATCTCGGACTCCTGCGCGTTCGTCAGCGTCCACTGCCCCAGCACCGAGGTGATCGCGGTCGTGACGTCGGCCGCGGTGGGATCGCCCGGAAGACCGTACGCGGCGAGCACGGCCTGCATGTCCGCCTGCGTCGAACCGGGCATGTCGACGACGGGCGCGGTGAACTGCCCGGGCTCCATCTCGAGCTCCCAGGCGACCTCACCGCTGCTGGAGATCTCGGATCCGACGTTCGCCGAAGCATCCGTCGGGTCGTAGGGCACGCCCTCTATCGCCACCGTGCGGCCGGACAGATCGGGGTTCCACGTGATCGTGATGAGCTGCGGGACCACCGTGGTCTCATACGTGCCCATGTCGACCGAGAACGACCAGGATGCTGAGCGGACCACCCGCTCGGCATCGACGGGGCCGTCGCTCGCTGCGAGAGCCGTCTGCGCGTCACCGACGATCTGCGCGGTGGTTCCCGACGCTTCGAACTCGAGAGGCGACGGCGATGCGGCGACGGCAACCCCCGGGGGGACGAGAACGGCGACGGCGACAGCGACGGATGCCGCGGCGACCGCCATCCCCGATGCCCAGCCGGCGATGACCGCCCGGCGTCGGCGCGGTGCTCGTGCGTCGCGCATGATGCGGTCGCGCGTGGCGAGGGCACGAGGATCGGGATCGGCGTCGCGAGGCGTGCGCGCGGGGTCGGCGTCGGCGATCAGGCGTTCCAAGAGCGCGCTCTCAGTCATCGACGATCACCCCCTCCGATCTCAGCGCAGCGCGCACGTGTTCGTTCGCGCGATGCAAGGCTTTCCGTACCCGGGTCGCGGATGTCCGCGACAGCTCGGCGATCTCCCCCACCGTCAGCCCATCCCAGTACGTGAGCATGATGATACGCCTCTCACGCTCCGGGAGTACAGAGAGAGCCCGAAGAACCACACCCGATGCCCCAGGAGCCGTCGCGGATTGCTCTCCCCCGACGCCCGCATGCACGGCTGCGGCCGCGCTCGATCCGGTCGCCGGTCGGCGCACGCTCGCCTTCACCGCACGTTCCGCGGCGCGCAGAAGCCAGATGCGACCCATCGGGCGACGGGGATTCAACCGCGTCCACGCACGGAAGAAGACCTCCGAGACGATCTCCGTGACCACGGCGTCATCGGCGACGACGCCCTCGATGTGATGGCGGATCGCCGCCCAATGCGCATCGAAGACGCGGGTGAAGACCTCGTCCCGCGGCGACTTCGGGGCGGAGTCGCGCGCGCTCATCTCAGCGCGTCCGGCGGCTCCTCTGCCGCCGTCGGCTCGCTACCCGTCTCCATGTCAGAAGCCGAGCCTGCCGAGCTGCTTCGGGTCGCGCTGCCATTCCTTGGCCACCTTCACATGCAGCCCGAGGAAGACGCGGGTGCCCAGGAGCTCCTCGATGCCGACACGTGCGCGGGCACCGACATCCCGCAGGCGCTTTCCCTTGTGCCCGATGATGATCGCCTTCTGGCTGTCGCGTTCGACGACGATCTGGGCATGGACATCCGTCAGGTCGCTGTCGGGACGTGCGGAGACCTCGTCGATCATCACGGCGATGGAGTGCGGGAGCTCGTCGCGCACGCCTTCGAGCGCGGCTTCGCGGATCATCTCCGCGATACGGTCCTCCTGGGACTCATCGGTCGTGATGCCCTCGGGATAGAGCGCCGGCCCGAGGGGCAGAAGTGCCAGGATCTCGTCCGAGAGCACGCCGAGCTGATCGCGCGTCAACGCCGAGAGCGGCACGACCGCGGCCCAGTCCTCGCGGAGAGCATCGACCTCGAGCAGTCGCTCCGTGATCTCCTCCGGGCTCGCGGCATCGGTCTTCGTGACGATCGCCACCTTCTTCGCGCGCGAGTACCCATCGAGCGACGCGGCGATACGGCGGTCACCGGGACCGACCTTCTCGGTCGCCGGCACGCAGAAGCCGATCACGTCGACGTCGCCGAGGACCTGCTCGACCAGGTTGTTCAGACGCTCACCGAGGAGGGTGCGCGGCTTGTGGATGCCCGGAGTGTCGACGATGACCAGCTGGCCGTCGGGACGGTTCACGATGCCGCGGATCGCGCGACGCGTCGTCTGCGGCTTCTCGCTGGTGATCGCGATCTTCTCGCCCACCAGGGCATTCGTGAGGGTCGACTTGCCGACGTTCGGCCTGCCGACGAACGTCACGAACCCACTCCGGTTCTGCTCAGTCATCGCGTCGATCTCCTTCATCATCCACCGGGTCCGAATCGTTCGGGGCCCTCTCCACGAAAACCGTGGCAATACCTCGGCCGCGCCCCCGAGAGGCGCCTCCGGTGAGTACGAGTCCGTCGACCACTGCGGTCGCACCGGGCTGAGGAACCTGCCCCAGCTCCTTGCCGAGGAGTCCGCCGATCGAATCGACATCTTCATCGTCGAGCTCGATACCGAAGAGATCGCCGACGTCTTCGAGTGAGAGCCGGGCGCTCACGCGGTAGCGACCATCGCCCAGGTCTACGAACTCGGCGGATACCTGATCGTACTCGTCGGCGATCTCGCCGACGAGCTCCTCGATGAGGTCTTCGAGCGTCACCAGCCCCGAGATCCCGCCGTGCTCGTCGATCACGAGACAGACGTGCACGGCGTCGCGCTTCATCTGCTGCAACAGCGTCTCGGCCCGCATGGATTCGGGAACGAAGGTCGCGCGGCGCGAGATGGGCCGGATGGATGCTCCGCGCCAGGCCCCCTCGTCGCGATAGGCGAACTGGACGAGATCTTTGAGGTAGAGCACGCCGACGACGTCATCGAGATCGTCGTCGACCACGGGCATGCGGGAGACACCGCGATTGAGGAACAACTCCATGGCCTCGCTCGTCGACGCCTTGGCGTCGACGGTCACCATCTCGGTGCGGGGCACCATCACGGCGCGCACGAACTGGTCGGTGAAGTCGAAAACGGAGTGGATGAGGTCGCGATCGTCCTCTTCGATGAGATCGTTCGACGCGGCCTCGTCGACCATGCTCAGCAGTTGCTCCTCCGACGAGAACGAGCTGCGGCCGGCGCCCGGTGTGACCCGATTGCCGAGGAGTACGAGACCCTGCGCGATCGGCCCGAGGATGATGCGCACACCTCGCACGATCGGCGCATTGGCTCGCAGTAGACCGTCGGCACGGTGCCGGCCGAACGTGCGAGGGCTGGCGCCGACCAGCACGAACGTGATCCCCGTCATCAGCACGGCGGCCGCCAGCATGGCCCACCAGATGTTCTCGAACAGCGACGTGAACGCGACGGTCACGAGCACGGCGGCCGTCACCTCGGAGAGCACACGGATGAACGCGACGGCGTTCACATGCGCGTCGGGGTCGGCGGCGATCTTCGCGAGCTGCGGGGCGTTGCGCCCCTCGGCGCCCATCTCCTGGAGGTCGGACCTCGAGCGCACGCCGAAGGCCGCGTCGATCGCCGCCATCAGACCGCCGAAGGCGACGAGAAGAACGGCGCCGATGAGGAGGAATGCGGCCGTCATCGGTGGCGCTCGGCTGCAGCGAAGCCCTGGATGAGCTCCTTCTGCAGCCCGAACATCTCCCGCTCGTCGTCGGGCTCGGCGTGGTCGTAGCCGAGGAGGTGCAGCAGCCCGTGGGTGGTGAGCAGGATCAGCTCGTCCATCAGCGTGTGCCCGGCCGCCTGCGCCTGGGTCTCGGCGACCTGCGGGCAGAGCACGATGTCGCCGAGCAGACCGGGTGCGGTCGGGCGATCCTCGGTGCCGGGGCGCAACTCGTCCATCGGGAAGCTCAACACGTCTGTGGGACCGGGTTCGTCCATCCACTGCACGTGAAGCGCCTCCATCGCGCCCTCGTCGACGAGGACGATCGCGACCTCGGCGTCGGGACTCACGTGCAGCTGCGCGAGGTTGAAGTCGGTCAGTCGCTGAAGCACCGTCTCGTCGACGTCGATGGCCGACTCGTTGTTGATCTCGATCATGAGACTCCTCGTTTCGGCATCCGATCGCGCGGGCCGGGTTTCTGGGCACCGCGGCGGTCGGCGCGATTGGCGAACTCGGCCGCCTGCTCCCGCTCGAAACGCTGCGCTGTGCGTCGTTCGTCGTATTCGCTGTAGGCATCGACGATCCGTCCGACGAGCGAGTGACGAACCACGTCGTCGCTCGTGAGCCGGGAGAAGTGGATGTCGTCGATGTCGGCCAGGACGCGGGTCACCAGACGAAGGCCCGACGCACCCTGCGGGAGGTCGACCTGGGTGATGTCACCGGTGACGACCATCCTCGTGCCGAAGCCGAGGCGCGTCAGGAACATCTTCATCTGCTCGGGCGTCGTGTTCTGCGCCTCGTCGAGCACCACGAAGGAGTCGTTGAGCGTGCGGCCGCGCATGTAGGCAAGAGGGGCCACCTCGATGGTTCCCGCTGCCATCAGGCGGGGAACGATCTCGGGATCCATCATCTCGTTGAGCGCGTCGTACAACGGTCGCAGGTAGGGATCGATCTTGTCGTTCAGGGTGCCCGGAAGGAAACCGAGCCGCTCTCCCGCTTCGACCGCCGGGCGCGTGAGGATGATGCGCGTGACCTCTTTGCGCTGCAACGCCTGCACGGCCTTCGCCATCGCGAGGTAGGTCTTCCCGGTGCCCGCCGGCCCGATGCCGAAGACGATCGTGTTCTCCTCGATCGCGTCGACGTACTCCTTCTGCCCCTGCGTCTTGGGGCGGATGGTCTTGCCGCGCGTGGAGAGGATCGCCTCGCCGAGCACCTCGCTCGGACGGGGGCCGCCCTCCTGGCGAAGAAGTCGGGCGGAGTTCGACACGTCGCTCGGAGCGAGGTCGTGGCCGGCCTTCGTCATCGTCATCAGTTCGTCGACGAGGGTCTTGGCCTTCGCCACGGTCTGCGTCGATCCGCTGAGGGTGATCTCGTTGCCGCGCACGAGCACCTGCACCTCGGGGTGCTCCTTCTCGAGCATCCGCAGCAGGCGATCCTGCGGGCCGAGCAGCTGCACCATCGCCACGCCGTCGGCATAGATCTTCTCGATCGCCTCGGGCTGAGGCGCGTGCGATCGGCGCTCGGGCAGCGTCGGTCCGCTGTCGGGGTTGTCAGGCACCTGTGCTCTTCTCGGTGAGTCCGCCGCCCAGCACATGCGCGTGGACGTGGAAGACGGTCTGTCCGGCATTGGCACCGGAGTTGAAGACGAGACGGAAGTCTCCGTCATCGGTGTGCTGCGTCGCGAGCTGCTTCGCGAACGCGATGATCTCGGCCAGCAGAGACGGGTCCCCCGCCGCGAGCTCGGCGACGTCGCGGTACTCGGATGTCTTCGGAATGACCAGGAGATGCACCGGCGCCTGCGGCGCGATGTCGCGAATCGCGAACACCCGATCGGTCTCACCGAGGATCTCCGCGGGGATCTCACCGTTCAGGATGCGCGTGAAGATCGAGGGCTCGCTCATAGATCCAGTCTAGCCGCCGGGCGCCTGGGGTCGCCGGGGCACGCGCCGCTCACCAGCGGCCGAGCGCCACCGACAGCACCGCGATCGCGGCGGGTCCTGCGGTCGATGTGCGCAGCACCGTGTCTCCGAGAAGCACGCGCTCCGCCCCGGCATCCGTGAGCTTGGCGAGCTCATCGTCGGTGAGCCCGCCTTCGGGGCCGACCACGAGCACGAGGTCGCGACCGTCTGCGACCACCTCGGACAGTCGAACATCGGCGGTCGGATCGAGCACGAGCACGCGCTGCTCGGCAGCCCTCGTCACGAGATCGGAGGTGCTCACCGGCGGGGTCACGGACGGAACCCATCGGCGATGCGCCTGCTTCGCCGCTTCGCGGACGATGGTCGCCCAGCGCTCGCGACCCTTGACCGCCTTCGGTCCGTCCCAGCGCGAGATGCTGCGGCTCGCCTGCCACGGCACGACCTCGTCGACGCCGAGTTCGCACGCGGCCTGGATCGCGAGTTCGTCACGATCCCCCTTCGCCAGAGCCTGCACGAGCACGATCCGTGGGGAGGGCGCCGCCTGCTCGACGCGGTCGGAGACCCGCACGTCGACGCGCGCCGGTGCGACCTCCTCGGCGACGCCGGTGAGCCAGACTCCCGCCCCGTCGCCGACAGTCACCGTCTCTCCCACGCGCAGCCGCCGCACGACGGCCGCGTGCTTCGCCTCCGCACCGGTCAACGACACGATGTCGCCGACGACGGCCTTCGAGGACGACTCGACGAGAAAGTGCAGCGCCATGCTCAGTGGGTGCGGAAACGGTCGCGGAGCTTCGAGAACAGCCCCTGCTGGAACTGCGCCAGCTGCGGAGCCGGTTCCTTCGCCTTCTTCGCGAAGTCCTCTATCAGCGCCCGTTGCGCGGAGTCGAGCTTCGTGGGGGTCACCACCTGCACGCCGACGCGCAGGTCACCGCGCTGCGAGCCGCGCAGCGGAGTGATGCCGCGCCCCTTGATCGTGAGAACGTCTCCCGACTGCACGCCGGCGCGGATCTCGAGATCGACGGATCCGTCGAGGCCCTGGATCGAGGTCTCGGTGCCGAGGATCGCATCCGTCATCGACACTTCGAGCGTGGCCAACAGGTCGTCCCCGTCACGACTGAACGCGGCGTGCGGGTTGACGGTGACCTCGACGTACAGGTCGCCGTGCGGGCCGCCCGCCTTGCCGACCTCGCCGGAACCCGGGAGCTGCAGGCGCAGCCCCGTCTCGACACCCGCGGGGATGTCGAGCGAGACCGTGCGACGCGAACGCACACGGCCCTGGCCGCCGCACGTTCCGCAGGGGTAGGGAATCGTGGTGCCGTAGCCCTCGCAGGTGCCGCACGGCGCCGAGGTGACGACGTTGCCGAGAAGGCTGCGCACCTGGCGCTGCACGTGACCCGAACCGCCGCAGATGTCGCAGGTCACGGGCGAGGTGCCCTCCTGGCAGCACGATCCCTGGCAGGTCTCGCACAGCACGGCCGTGTCGACCTCGATGTCGCGGTGCGCGCCGAAGACGACATCGCCGAGATCGAGGGTCACCCGCACGAGTGCATCCTGGCCGCGCTCGCGCCGGGACCGGGGGCGCGCTCGCCCACCGCCCTGCGCGGCGCCGAAGAACGTCTCGAAGATGTCGCCGAAGCCGCCGAAGCCACCCCCGCCGAAGTTATTGGAGGCGCCGTCTCCGCCGCCCATGTCATAGCGGCGACGGGAATCGTCATCGCTGAGGACGTCATAGGCGTGCGTCACGAGCTTGAACCGCTCCGCCGCGTCTTCACCGGGATTGACGTCCGGGTGCAGCTGCCGTGCCAGGCGTCGGTACGCCTTCTTGATCTCATCGGTGGATGCTTCCCGGGACACCCCGAGAACCTCATAGTGATCCGCCACAATCGCCTTTCTGCGTGGTCTTCTGCGGGAGCCGCCTCAGCGGCTCGCCTCGTCTTCGTCGAGCATCCGCGACAGATACCGGGCGACCGCCCGTGCTGCCGCGAGATTGCTCGGATAGTCCATGCGCGTCGGGCCCATCACGCCGACACGCGCCATGCCGCTGGGAGCGGCGTAGTTGCTCGCCACGATCGAGGCCTCGCCCAGGCCGAACGACGCGTTCTCGGTGCCGATGCTCGCCGCCAGCCCCTGCTCGTCGGTCTGCATCTCGCTCATCAAACGCAGCAGGGTCACCTGCTCCTCGATCGCCTCGAGCAGAGGATGGATGCTTCCGCGGAAGTCTTGCTCCCGCCGCGCGAGCGTGGCCGCTCCCGCCATCACGAGCCGCTCCTGGCGGAATGCCTGGAGCTCGTCGACGATGACGGCGGCGACCGCACGGAGCGCCGCATCGGGCGGTCCGGTCGGCGCCGCGGCGAGGAGGCTCTCCAACCGCTCGGCCGCATCGCTGACCGCCTGGCCGGTGATGAGACCGGCGAGGCGCGTGCGGATGGCGATCGTGGCGGTCTCGTCGACCTCGACGGGCAGCGGCGTCATGCGCTGCGACACGCCACCGGCGTCGGTCACGAGCACCACGAGCATCCGACTCGGCGACAGCGCCACGAGCTCGATGTGCGTGAGATGCGCGCGGGCGAAGGAGGGGTACTGCGCGAGGGCGACCTGCCCGGTCAGCTGGGTGAGTACGCGTACCGTGCGCACCATGAGGTCGTCGAGGTCGCTCGGAGTGGCGAGGAAGGACTCGATGGCCGTGCGCTGCGCGGATGTCAGCGGGCGCAGCTGCGCGAGGTGATTGACGAAGACGCGGTAGCCCTTGTCGGTCGGCACACGGCCGGACGAGGTGTGCGGTGCCGTGATGAGTTCTTCGTCTTCGAGGAGAGCCATGTCGTTGCGGATCGTTGCTGCGGACACGCCGAAGGAGTGGCGGTCGACGATCGATCGACTGCCGACGGGTTCGTGGGTCTCGACGTAGTCCTGCACGATCGCTCGGAGAACTTGGAGCCCTCGCTCTGTGACCATCGCCTTCCCTTCCGCTGGCACTCGGACGTTCAGAGTGCCAATCCTACCCCGCTCGCGCCCTCCAACGCCCAACGCCCGCCGGTCGTCCTAGGATGACGAGCATGGCCGAGCCGTCCACCGTCGCACTTTCCACCGGAGCCGTCGCGGGTTCTCTCGACGGCGATGTCCGCCGGTTCCTCGGCATCCCATACGCCGCACCGCCGTTCGGCAGCCGCCGCTTCCATGCACCGCAGCCCGTGTCGGCGTGGGAGGGCACCCGAGATGCCATGGCGTTCGCCGCGACCGCACCCCAGCTCCCCTATGCGGGTGCGATCGGCGAGCTGCTCGGCTCAGTGAGCATCGCGGGCGACGACATCCTCACCGCGAACGTCTGGGCGCCCGTCGACGCGCAGGGCGCCCCTGTTCTGCTGTGGATCCACGGCGGCGCACTCGAACGTGGCACCGCGGCACTCCCCCTCTACGATGGCGCGGCGTTCGCCCGCGCGGGCATCGTCTTCGTATCGATCAACTACCGACTGGGCTCCGAAGGCTTCTCGGTGCTCGACGACGCGCCCCGCAACCTCGGCCTGCGCGATGCGGCGGCCGCCCTGGAATGGGTGCACCGCGAGGTGGCTTCCTTCGGCGGGAACCCCGCGCAGATCACCGTGATGGGCGAGTCCGCCGGCGGTGCCATCGTCGCCGGACTCCTCGCCCGCGACGACTCCCGGTCGCTCATCGCGCGCGCGATCATCGAATCAGGCCCACTCACGGCACAGACGCCGCAGAAGGCCGGGAGGGTGACCGCGCAGATCGCGAAACGCCTGGGCATCGCTCCCGACGTCGCCTCGTTCTCCGCCGTGCCGCCCGAGAAGCTGCTGGAGACCCGTCGCGCGCAGGCCGCGGGGTCGTCACCGCTCGGCGGTGCCCCCGGATTCCAGTTCGCGATCGACCCCGACAGCCTGCCCCGCTCCCCGCACGAGGTGCTCGGCTCGATCGACACGCCCCTGCTGATCGGCAGCAACACCGACGAGTACCGCCTGTGGTTCACCCCGGAGGCTCTCGACGACATCAGTGCGCTCAAGCTCACCCTCGCCCGCATCGCCCTCCGGATCCCCCGACGCGCCGTCACCGCCTACCGCGACGCCTTTCCCGGAGCATCCACCGGCGAGATCTTCGGCCAGCTCGCCACCGACGTCCTGCTGCGCGCTCCGCTGAGCCGGGTCGCCCGGGAGCGATCGGCGCCCACGTTCGTCTACGAGTTCGCGTGGCCCAGCCCGGTGCGCGACCTGCGCGCCGCGCACGCGCTCGAACTCGGCTTCGTGTTCGATCGTCTCGGCGACGACGAGGCCCGGCGCCTGGCGGGAGCGGATGCCCCGCAGAACCTCGCCTCGGAGATGCACGCCGCCTGGATCTCGTTCGTGAAGACGGGTGACCCCGGTTGGTCTCCGTACGGCACGGGTCGCACCACCCGGGTGTTCGACACGACGAGCACGACTGTTCGGCAGCGGCGCACCGAAGGCATGGATCTGCTCCCGAGACCACGGCGCTGACGCCGGACAGCGGTCAATCGGTGAGCTGACGAACCACCGCGTCGGCCAGCAGGCGCCCGCGCAAGGTGAGTCGCACCTGCCCGCGCACGGCTGATGCCGCGTCGACGAGACCGTCGGCGATGAGGCCCGCGACGTTCGATCGGTTCGCAGCGGGGAGATCGGCAACGGCGATCCCCTCGACGAGCCGGCTCTCCAGGAGCACGCGCTCGAGCATCCGCGCCGTGGCGTCGGGGCGCTCGGTGCCCGCGGCCGGTGAATCGGATGCGGCGAGCCGCTGCGCGTAGGCCGCCGGATGCTTCACGTTCCACCAGCGCAGACCGGCGACATGGCTGTGCGCTCCGGGGCCGAAGCCCCACCAGTCGCTCCCCCGCCAGTACGCGACGTTGTGGCGCGAGCGCTGCTCCTCGCTGCGCGCCCAGTTGCTCACCTCGTACCACCCGAATCCGGCGGCCGCGAGCTTGCCGTCGGCGAGCTCGTACATGTCGGCCTGCAGGTCGTCGTCGGGGGTGGGCACCTCGCCGCGGCGGATCTGCCTGGCGAGCTTGGTACCGTCTTCGATGATCAGGGCGTACGCCGAGATGTGGTCGGACTCGAGAGCGAGAGCGGCGTCGAGAGACGCCTCCCAGTCTGCGAGCGACTCGCCCGGGGCGCCGTAGATGAGGTCGACGCTGACGGCGAGACCGGCGTCCTTCGCCGCAGCCACGGCGGTGCGTACGTTGTCGGGCTGATGCGTGCGATCGAGCGCGGCGAGCACGTGGGGCACGGCGGACTGCATGCCGATGGAGAGACGTGTCACGCCGGCGTCGGCGAGTGTACGCGCGACCTCGGGAGTGACCGTGTCGGGGTTCGCCTCGACGGTCACCTCGGCACCGTCGACGAGTCCGAACGCCGATGTCGCTGCCCCGAGCATCCTGGCGAGATCGCCGGCCGGAAGCAGCGTCGGGGTACCGCCCCCGAAGAACACCGTGTCCATCGGGCGGAGAGCCCCCGCGTCTCCGAGCACACGGCGGGCGAGCTCGATCTCGGCGACCAGCGTCGCGGCGTAGTCCTCTTGGCGCGCGCCCCGGAGCTCGTTGGACGTGTAGGTGTTGAAGTCGCAGTATCCGCAGCGCACCCGGCAGAACGGGATGTGCAGGTAGGCCGAGAACGGGACCGACGTATCGATCGGCAGGTCGGCGGGCAGTCTGCCGTCAGACGGAGCGGGATCGCCGAGAGGAAGAGGTCCCGCCATCAGACGGGAGTCGCGTAGAGCGGGGAGATCGCTCGGAGATAGCGCGCGAAGAGCTCGCGGCGGCGGCGCTTCACGAGCGGCGGCACCGTGCGGTACAGCAGAGAGTTGGGGGCGTCAAAGGCACGGACGGTGAACCAGACCTCGTCGTTGTCTTCGCGCCAGTCGACGTCGAACGACTCTTCGCCGCTCACGACCGACCCGCCGACCGTGCCCAACACGAAGCCGATCCGCCGTGCCTCTTCGGTGACGGAGATCACGCGCAGCTCGGCATCGGCGCGCATGCTGCCGACGCGTCCGTGCACCTTGAGAGTCATGCCCGGGCCCACGAACGGAGTGCCCTCGGCGTCGTATCGCGGCTCGACGTCGCGCTTGCTCGGAGCGATCGGGTTGCCCTCGGCGTCGAAGCTGACGCCGGCGTAGGCAGGGCCGGGAGCGGGCCGCACGTCTTCGACCGTGAGCCCGGCGGCGCGCTGCGCCGTCCACGACAGGAGAGCCTCGCCCGCGGTCTGGAACCGCTCGATACCGCTACCGATGCGCCAAGACGCCTCGGCGGGGATGCTCCGCTCCGGCGGATACTGCATCAGATCGGGCGCGTGGGTGGCACCCACGGCTGCATAGTCCACCGTGTCGTCTCGGAAGTTCCCGCGCCGCATGAGAACAAGCCTACTTTGCGTTGGCTGAACGAACACCCTCACCCCGCCGCGAAGCGACACAGTCCGCAGGGAGGAATCACGGATCCAGGGCAGAAAACGGGGATTCACCCTGCGGATGGGAGAACTCCCTGCGGGTGACGTCGTCAACGAACGCGGCGGGCTTCGGCCCCGACGATGCGGGTGTAGCGCGCGTGCGTGGTGCGCTGCATGAACCGCAAAGCGGGACTGAGCAGGCGCCAGATCAGCGTCGAGGGACGCGAAATCGAGCGGGCGGTGAACATTCCGTTTTCGAGCACGAAGGATTCTTCGCCGTAGATCGGATGCCCCGGGCGCGTCTCGTAGCCGAAACCGTGTTCATCGGCCCACACCACCCGGATCGGCTCGGTGAAGGTGATGCCGAAGACGCGCTTCGTGAGCATGCCCTCAAGGCCTGCGGCCGGTGCGGTCTCGGGGCCGGAGAAGCCCGCACGCCGCTTGAACTCCCACGAACGGATCAGCGCGGCGACAGCACCCTGCGCCTCCGGGGCGACCGTCACGCTGCGCTCCGACAGGCGCATGCCGCGCGGCACCCTTTCGAGCGGATGGCGCGTGATCCCGCGCTCGTACGGCGGGAACGGCACGCCTACTTCTTGTCCTTGCCTTCGACGTCGCCGGAGAGCGCTGCGATGAACGCCTCCTGGGGAACCTCGACGCGGCCCACCATCTTCATGCGCTTCTTGCCCTCTTTCTGCTTCTCGAGGAGCTTGCGCTTTCGGGTGATGTCACCGCCGTAGCACTTGGCCAGAACGTCTTTGCGGATCGCACGGATGGTCTCGCGAGCGATGATGCGCGCGCCGATCGCCGCCTGGATGGGCACCTCGAACTGCTGGCGAGGGATGAGCTTGCGCAGACGCTCGGCCATCAGCGTGCCGTAGGCGTAGGCCTTGTCGCGGTGCACGATCGAGCTGAACGCGTCGACCTTCTCACCCTGCAGGAGGATGTCGACCTTCACCAGGTCGGCTTCCTGCTGACCTGCGGGCTCGTAGTCGAGCGAGGCATAGCCCTGCGTCTTCGACTTGAGCTGATCGAAGAAGTCGAAGACGATCTCACCGAGCGGCATGTTGTAGCGCAGCTCAACGCGCTCTTCGGAGAAGTACTCCATGCCCAGCAGCGTGCCACGACGCGTCTGGCACAGTTCCATGACGGTGCCGACGTAGTCCTTCGGCAGCAGGATCGCGGCCTTGACCATGGGCTCGGACACCGAACCGATGCGGCCGTCGGGGTACTCGCTCGGGTTCGTCACCGTCACGGTCTCACCGGTGTCGGAGGTCAGCACTTCGTAGATCACGCTGGGCGCGGTGGTGATGAGATCGAGGCCGAACTCGCGGGCGAGGCGCTCCGTGATGATCTCGAGGTGCAGCAGTCCGAGGAACCCGCAGCGGAAGCCGAATCCCAGCGCGACCGAGGTCTCGGGCTCGTACACGAGCGAGGCGTCGGAGAGCTTGAGCCGGTCGAGCGCCTCACGCAGCTCGCCGTAGTCGCTGCCGTCGATCGGGTAGAGACCCGAGAAGACCATCGGCTTGGGCTCGGTGTATCCGGGGAGCGCATCGGTCGCGGGCTTGCGCGCCGTCGTGACCGTGTCACCGACCTTCGAGAGGCGAACGTCTTTCACACCGGTGATCAGGTAACCGACCTCGCCGACTCCGAGTCCCTTGGTGGGGATCGGCTCCGGGCTCGACACGCCGATCTCGAGCAGGTCGTGCGTCGCGCCGGTCGACATCATCTGGATGCGTTCGCGGGGTGAGAGGCTGCCATCGATCATGCGCACGTAGGTGACCACGCCGCGGTAGGCGTCGTAGACCGAGTCGAAGATCATGGCGCGGGTGGGAGCATCCGCATCGCCCTTCGGGGCGGGGATCTCCTTCACCAGACGGTCGAGGAGCTCTTCGACGCCGACGCCCGTCTTTCCCGAGACGCGCAGCACGTCTTCCGGCTTGCCGCCGATGAGGGAGGCGAGTTCCTTCGCGTACTTGTCGGGGTCGGCCGCCGGCAGGTCGATCTTGTTGAGCACGGGGATGATGTGGAGGTCGTTCTCGAGCGCCAGGTAGAGGTTGGCGAGCGTCTGCGCCTCGATGCCCTGCGCGGCGTCGACGAGAAGGATCGCCCCCTCGCATGCGGCGAGCGACCGCGAGACCTCGTAGGTGAAGTCGACGTGACCGGGGGTGTCGATCATGTTCAGGGCGAAGGTCTCGCCCTCGATCTCCCACGGCATGCGCACGGCCTGGCTCTTGATCGTGATGCCGCGCTCGCGCTCGATGTCCATGCGGTCGAGATACTGGGCGCGCATGTCGCGATCGGACACGACGCCCGTGATCTGCAGCATGCGGTCGGCGAGGGTCGACTTGCCGTGATCGATGTGGGCGATGATGCAGAAATTGCGGAGCTGCGTCGCCGGAGTCGCGGCAGGCTGAAGGGGTGTGAGAGCGCGTGGTGACATGTCCCGTCGATTCTACGGTGAGGTGAGGCTAATACTCGATTCGCCCGAGGCGGTGGTAACGTCGCCCAAGTCTCGGGGGTCTCTCCCGGGACTGAGTTCCACGAAGTAGCCGACCGAGTAACATCGATTTGGTATACCGAAGTTCGCGAAGAGGCGGACGGAGGTGAGTGAAGCACGTTGATCAGAGCCGTACCGGCGATCCCGTTCGGCTCTGATGAAGAGAGAGATACCGACCTTGATCAAGTACCTGCTGCGTCGAGCATTGGGCTGGCTGCTCATGATCGTCGTGGCGACGAACCTCACGTACTTCCTCGCCTGGCTCTATCTGAACCCGCGAAGCAACTACGTCGGCCGTCGCCCCCCGCTCAACGAGGAGCAGATCCAAGCGCTGCTCCGTCCGCGCAACCTCGATCCGACCGTGCCGCTGCTCGAGCGCTGGTGGACCTGGTTCAGCAACATCATCTTCCACTGGAACTGGGGCATGAGTCCCAACGGCGACTCGGTCAACGAGCAGGTCGCGTACCGGGTCTGGGTGAGTGCGGAACTCGTGCTCGGCGCCACCATCCTGTTCACCGTGCTCGGCATCGCGCTCGGCGTCTACACCGCCTCCCGGCAGTACAAGCTCGCCGACCGCATCGGGCAGGCGACATCGATCATCACGATGAACATCCCGATCGTGGTGGCATCCCTCGGCATCGTGCTCCTCGCGATCCAGGCCAACAACGCCACCGGCACGAGGATCTTCTTCGTCACGGGGGCCGCGAGTCCCGGCGTGACCGGGTTCTTCCCCGTGCTGATAGACGCGGCACAACACCTCATACTCCCCACCATCGCGTTGATCCTCGTCAGCTACGCCGGCATCCATTTCCTGCAGCGCTCCCTGCTGCTCGACAACATCAACGCCGACTACGTGCGCACGGCGCGGGCCAAGGGGCTCACGAAGTCGCAGGCCGTCCGCCGCCATGCGCTGCGCACCTCGCTGATCCCGGTCACGACCCAGGTGGCGTTCTCCATCCCGGCCGTCTTCACCGGCGCGGTGCTGACCGAATCGATCTTCGGGTGGAACGGCATGGGCAAGTACTTCACACAGACGATCGCGACGAACGACGTGCACGGTGTCGTGGCCGTCGCGGCCTTCGGCGCCGTCATGACCGCGATCGGCGCCGTCCTCTCGGACATCGCCGTCGTCATCCTCGATCCACGAGTGCGGGTGAGCTGAACCATGAGCATCGCAGACCTCTCCGATCCCCTCCGCCACGGAGACGATCCGCCCGCCACGCCGGTGCGGACGCCCCGCAAGCGGATGTCGAAGTTCGAACTGTACGGACGCCGATTCCTCCGCAACCGCGGTGCCGTCGGCGGCGCGGTGATCTTCATCGTCATCGTGCTCTTCGCCGTGCTCGGACCGCTCTTCCAGCAGTACGACCACGTCGAGCTCGACTTCCTCGCGCTCACGCAGCCGCCATCGGCCCAGCACTGGTTCGGCACCAACGGCGCCGGCAACGACCTCTACGCCCAGGTGGTCGTCGGCCTGCAGCGCTCGCTGATGATCGCCCTCGCGGTATCGATCGGCACGACGATCCTCTCCGCCCTCATCGGGGCCGGCGCCGCCTACTTCGGCGGCACGTTCGAGCGCGGCGTCCTCGTCGTCATCCACTTCCTCATGGTCGTGCCGACGTTCCTCATCCTCGCGATGATCTCCAACAGCGCCGGAGGTGACTGGCGGATCATCGCGGTCATCATGATCGCGATCAACTGGTTCTTCCCCGCGCGGGTGATCTGGACGCTGTCGCTCTCGCTGCGCGAGCGCGAGTACATCTCCGCAGCCCGGTACATGGGAGTCCCGGGATACAAGATCGTGCTGCGGCACATGCTCCCCAACATCGGTTCACTGCTGGTGATCAACTTCACCCTCGGCGTCGTCGGAGCCGTGCAGACCGAGACGAGCCTGTCGTTCCTCGGCTTCGGCGTGAAGGCGCCGGATGTCTCGCTCGGATCACTGATCGGGTCGGGATCCGCCACGATCACCAGCGCCCCCTGGCTGTTCTACTTCCCCGCCGCGGCGCTCACCCTGCTCACCATCTCGATGGCGTTGATCGCAGACGGCCTGCGCGATGCCCTCGATCCCACCTCTGCTGCGGGAGGCCGCGCATGACCGCTCCCATCCTCTCCGTCCGCGATCTGAAGGTCAGCTTCCCCTCGGAGGCCGGACGTGTCGACGCCGTCCGCGGCATCTCCTTCGATCTGGAGGCCGGACGCACGCTCAGCATCGTCGGCGAGTCCGGTTCCGGCAAATCCGTCACCTCGCTCGCCATCATGGGCCTCCTCACCGAGAACGCGAAGGTCAGCGGATCGATCGTCTTCGACGGTCAGGAACTGATCGGCAAGACGGATGCTCAGCTCTCGATGATCCGTGGGAACGGCCTGTCGATGGTGTTCCAGGATCCGCTCACGTCGCTCACGCCCGTCTACACGATCGGCGATCAGCTGGTCGAGGCGCTCACCGTGCACAAGAGCCTCGGCAAGCGCGAGGCTCAGGCCCGGGCGATCGAACTGCTGCGCCTGGTCGGCATCCCCAACCCGGAGCGCCGCCTGAAGGCCTTCCCTCACGAGTTCTCGGGTGGGATGCGCCAGCGCGTCGTGATCGCGATCGCGATGGCGAACAATCCGAAGCTGATCATCGCCGACGAGCCGACCACCGCTCTCGACGTCACCATCCAGGCGCAGATCCTCGATCTGCTCGGCACCGCGCAGCGCGAGACCGGCGCCGCCGTGATCCTGATCACCCACGACATGGGCGTGGTCGCGAAGACCGCCGACGACGTGCTCGTGATGTACGCAGGGCGCGCCGTGGAACAGGCCCCGGTGCGCGAGCTCTTCCACCACACGCGGATGCCGTACTCGATCGGTCTGCTCGGAGCGATGCCCCGCGTCGACAAGGGCGAGAAGGTGCCGCTGATCCCGATCCACGGCAACCCGCCGCTGCTGATCGATCTGCCGGATGCGTGCCCGTTCGCGGCCCGCTGCCCCATCGTGATGGACGCGTGCCGCACGAGGGAGCCAGATCTCCTGCCCGTGCATACGGGTACCGCCACGGGCACCGCCGGCGAGCATCGCGCCGCGTGTATCCGCGCGACGGACATCGACGACGACGGACGGATCGGCGGACTCCCCGTCTACCCCGTTCCCCCGATCCCGGAGAGCGCCCTGACGCGCACTCCCCGCGAGGAACGACCGGTCGCGCTCGAGGTCACGAACCTCACGAAGACCTTCCCGCTGCTCAAGGGAGCGTTCGTCAAGCGCCGTGTCGGTTCGGTGCACGCCGTCAAGGGCGTCAGCTTCGACGTGCGCCAGGGCGAGACGATGGCGATCGTCGGCGAGTCCGGGAGCGGCAAGTCCACGACGCTGCTGCAGATCATGGACTTCGTCGCGCAGGAGAACGGCGACATCCGCATCGGAGGGAAGAGCGTCGCCGACGTGCGGCGCGGCGCGGAAGAGCGCCACCTGCGACGCGACATCCAGATCGTCTTCCAGGACCCGATGGGCGCGCTCGACCCCCGCATGACGGTCGCCGACATCATCGCCGAGCCGCTGCACGCCATCGGCATCAAGCGCGACGAGGCCGATAACCGCGTCGACGAGCTGATGGACCTCGTCGGTCTCGACCCCGCGCACTCCGATCGATTCCCCGGGGCGTTCTCGGGCGGTCAACGTCAACGCATCGGAATCGCCCGCGCGCTGGCGACGAACCCCAAGATCGTCGTGCTCGACGAGCCGGTCTCGGCGCTCGACGTCTCGATCCAGGCCGGCGTCATCAACCTGCTCGACGAGCTCAAGGTGAAACTCGGCATCTCCTACCTGTTCGTCGCGCACGACCTCGCGGTGGTGCGACACATCGCCGATCGCGTCGCCGTCATGTACCTCGGGGCATTCGTCGAAGAGGGCGACGTCGACAGCGTGTTCGACGATCCGCAGCATCCGTACACGCAGGCGCTGCTGTCGGCGATCCCCGTGCCCGACCCCGACATCGAACGCGCCCGAGAGCGCATCGTGCTCTCGGGCGACCTGCCGAGCCCGACGGAAGAGGTGCGCGGATGCGCCTTCGTCAGTCGCTGCCCGCTCTACCAGACGCTCGGCGAGGCGGAGCGAGCACGCTGCGAGGGCGAAGTGCCCGCACTCACGGGCGTTCCTTCTCACCGGAACGCCTGCCATTTCCGATAACGGTTAACAACGATTAATCGACATGATCGAAGTCGAAGATTAGCCTTCCCCCATCCCCCAAGCCGACACGGCAACAGAAGGAGTAAGACCATGAAAAGGCATCAGAAGCTGCTGGGCGCACTCGCCCTCAGCGGCGCCCTCGCACTCGTCATGAGCGGATGTGCAGCGGGCGGCGATGGCGGCGGCACCGACAACGGCGGCGAGAAGGAGACCGTGACCGGCGCGGACTACAACCCGCAGCCCCGCGAGAACCTCAAAGAGAGCGGCGTGGTCACGTTCCCCATCGGCGAGATCACCCCGCAGATGAATGCCAACCACTCCGACGCCACGGTCGACACCGCGACGCTCTGGGAGTGGTACAACCCCCAGACCATCCTCATGACGCCGGACGGCGAGGCGTACGCCAACCCGAACTACCTCGAGGACTGGACCACCGAGGTCAAGGACGACAAGACCGTCGTCACCTTCACGATCAACCCGAAGGCCGTCTGGAACGACGGATCGCCGATCGACTGGACCTCGTACGAGCAGACTTGGAAGGCGCTCCGCTCCACCGATGAGGGCTACGTCCCCAGCTCCACCGACGGCTACTCGCTCATCGAGAGCGTCGAACAGGGCAAGGACGACCGTCAGGCCGTCGTCACCTTCAAGCAGGTGTACCCGTGGACGAACGGCCTCTTCTGGCACATCGTCAACCCCAACGTGAACACCCCGGAGCTCTTCAACGAGGGCTACCTCAACGAAGCCCACCCGGAGTGGGGCGCAGGCCCTTACGAGATGACCGAGTTCGACCCCAAGGGCGGCACCGTCATCTTCGAGCCGAACCCGGACTGGTGGGGCGACAAGCCGCTGCTCGACACCGTGACGTTCCGTCAGCTCGACGACACCGCCGAGATCAACGCCTTCAAGGCCGGCGAGATCAACATGGCCGCGACCGGAACCGCCGACCGCCTCGCGCAGGTCGCCGACATGGACGACGTCGTCACCTACAAGGCACAGCGCACGTCGAACAACCTCATGCAGCTGAACGCCGAGCGCCCGCAGCTCGCAGACATCAAGGTCCGCGAAGCGATCATGAAGGCGATCGACCGCGAACAGCTCAAGGAGGTCGTCTGGAACGGCCTGGACTACACCGAGGAGCCGGCCGGCTCGCTGATGCTCTTCCCGTTCCAGGACGGCTACGTCGACTCGCTCAGCGAAGCCGGCTGGAAGTTCTCCGATGACGACGCGAACGCTCTCCTCGACGAGGCGGGCTGGGTCGCCGGCAGCGACGGCATCCGTGAGAAGGACGGCGTCAAGCTGGCCGTCACCCTCCCGGTCTTCGGTGACGACCCGATCGTCGAGACCCGCGGCAAGGTCATCCAGGCCCAGCTCAAGGCGATCGGCGTCGACGTGACCGTCGACGTGCGTCCGACGTCGGAGTTCTCCACGACGATCACGACGAAGGACTGGGACATCGTTCTCATGGGCTTCTCGTCGAGCGACCCGTACGGCTTCGCGTACTTCTGCCAGGTGTACTGCTCCGACAGCGGCCTGAACCTCTCGGCGACCGGTACCCCGGAACTCGACGAGAAGATCTCGGCCGTCGCCGACCTTCCCACCGCGGAAGAGCAGATCGCCGAGGGCGCCAAGGTCGAGACCGAACTGATCAAGGCCACGTGGGGCATCCTTCCGCTCTACTCCGGTCCCGAGATCCGCACGGTCTCCAAGGGCCTCGCCAACCTCACGCCCGAGACCTACACGGGTCTCGACCTCTTCGGGCTCCTGCCCGTCGAGAACGTGGGCTGGGAGAAGTAATTCCCTTTCCTGAAGCGGGGTCGGTGGTCTTCCACCGGCCCCGCTTTTCGTTCCTGCCGGCATCGTGATCAGACATCTCGCCCACGCCGGACCCCCTTTCGAGACGCGTGGAGGATTGTTATGGTCTTCGGACCACGATGAAACAGTCCAATGGAGGGTGGTCATCATGAAGAAGAAGACAACGGGAAAGAACGTCATCGTCGGCCTCTTCGCAGCGCTGATGCTGACGCTCGGCTCGGCGGTCCCCGCCGGTGCGGTGATCGATATCGCGCCCCCGGGCGATGGCGGAGGCGGCGGCGGCGGTGCCGGCGGCTGGCCGATCAAGTGCATCAAGTACTGCTCGCCTCGTTGATTCGCAGCAGCGCCGTGAAGCGGGCCGGTGGGTGACCACCGGCCCGCTTTGGGGTCTGCGGGGTGTATTCAGGATCGTCGCTCTAGTGTGGGGGCGTGAGCGCTCAGATCGTCTTCGTCCATGGCATCCGCACGTCGGCCACCATGTGGCGGTCGCAACGCGAGTACCTCGATGAGCGCGGCATGTCCTACACCGCGGTTGATCTCCCCGGTCACGGAACCCGGATCGATGAGGACTACTCACTGCAGGAGGCTCTGCACACCATCGATGTCGCCGTGCGCGCTGCGGCTGAGAAGGGGCCTGTGCTGCTCGTCGGTCACTCGCTGGGCGGGCTCCTGTGCCTGGCCTACGCGGGCAGCGGCGAGGCCGCCCCGCTCGCGGGCCTGGTCGCTGCTTCGTGCACGGCACTCCCCGCCGGAGCCGGCCTCGCGGCCTACCGTCTCATCACCCGCATGACCTACATGCTGCCGGATCAGGGCATGTGGATCTCGCGTCGCATGCTCGCCGCGACCATTCCGCCCGAGACGCGGCTCGACTTCGGGGCCGGAGGCTACGCGCTCGACGTGCAGGATGAGGTGCTGAAGAGTCTCTCTGCCCTCGATCTCGCGTCGGCCGTGGCGAGGATCGACGCGCCGCTCTGGTTCGTGAACGGGCAGTACGACCAGCTGCGCCGCAACGAGCGTCTGTTCTGCCGGCTCGCTCCGCATGCCGAACTCATCATGGTGCCGCGCACCACGCACCTCGTGACCGCGATGCGTCCGCAGATCTTCAACGCCGTTCTGCAGCTCGCCGTCGCGACGCTCGAGAGCGACGTCGCAGCGCGATCATGACGACTGCGGCTGAGGCTTCGGCTGCCGCGCCATCGCGGTGAGCACCCCGCCCACCACCGACAGCACCGC
Source organism: Microbacterium sp. NPDC087665 (assembly GCF_044743285.1). Taxonomy (NCBI): domain Bacteria; kingdom Bacillati; phylum Actinomycetota; class Actinomycetes; order Micrococcales; family Microbacteriaceae; genus Microbacterium; species Microbacterium sp. NPDC087665. Next base: position 442,668 of record NZ_JBIUWD010000004.1, read on the forward strand.
GGCGGCGACGAAGACCAGCCAGAAGCCGCCGACGAGGGCCACGAGCCCCGCACCGAGCACGGGCCCGATCAGCTGACCGAGCGCCGCCGTGACGTTCACGATGCCGAGGTCTCGGGCGTGGTCCCGCTCGGTCGGGAGCAGATCTGCGGCGAAGGCGAGCCCGACGGTCGAGAACGCTCCGTACCCGACGCCCATCAGGGCGGCCGCGACCATCGTCATCTCGAACGTCGGAACCAGTGCGATCGCCACCCCCGAGGTTGCCTGCACGAACGTGGCGATCACCGCGAGACCTCGCCGGTTGCCCGTGCGATCCGACCAGATGCCGGTGAGAACGGATGCCGCCACCACGAACACGGTGTAGACGACGATGAGCAGCAGCAGGTTGTCCTGCGCGACGGTCGACGGCTGCCCGAGACCGTGCAACAGGAAGAAGAGGAACAGTGCTGTGCCGAGGGCGTTACCGATGTTGGTCACGAGACGACCCGAGAGCATCCAGGCGAAGTCGCGATCACGCAGGGACTCCCAGCGTCGGGACGCCGTGCGCCCGGCGCGCACCTCAAGCGCGCTGGGCGGGTCGGGAAGCATCAGGGCGGATGCCGTGCCCACCACCGCGATGATCGCGGCGAGCAGCAGATACCCGGCACGCACGTCGAGGCCGAGCAGCACCACCAGTCCCACACCCAGGACGATTCCGACGGCCTGACTCGATCCCACGGCGGCGGATGCTGCACCCCGCTGCGTCGAGGGGAGCTGATCGGCGATCAGCGCAGTGAAGGCGGCCGATGACACGGCGACGCCGATGGACACGCCCACCCAGGCAGCGCCCACCGCCCAAGGACCCGAGGTGAAGCCCGTGACGACGAGGAAGACTGCGGTCGTCCACACTCCTCCCAGGGCCCACGGGCGGCGACGCCCGCGGCCCGATCGGCCACGATCGGACAGGGCGCCCGCGAGCGGGCCGGCGATGATGCCCGCCAGCCCGCCGATCCCGAGCACGAGTCCCGACGACACCACGCCCGTGATCCAGTCGTCCTCCGGTGTATCCAGCTGAAGCGGAAGGAGCAACTGCACCGGTGTGAGCTGCACGGTCCAGATCGCGAGCCACGCGAGCGTGAACACCGACATCCACCGCACGCCGACCTTCGTCGTCGAATTCATCGTGTGCTCTCCCCCGCTGTCTGCCCGGATCCTGCTGCCTGCCCGAATCCTGCTGTTTGGCCGGATCCTGCTGTTTGGCCGGATCGCGATCGGGCGATGGCGTCTCGATACCAGTTGTAGGAAGCCTTCGGGGTGCGCTCCCCCGTCGCGAAGTCGACGTGCACGAGGCCGAAGCGCTGCGTGTACCCGTCGGCCCACTCCCAGTTGTCGAGGAGCGACCACACGGTGTACTCCTGCACCGGGACGCCGGCGCTGATCGCCTCGCCGATGGCGGCGATATGCCCGGCGAGATAGTCGATCCGGTCGTGATCATCGATGTACGCGGCGGTGTCCGGTTCGGGGAACGATGCCCCGTTCTCGCCGATGATCACGGGCGGCATCTGCGGATGCCGCCCGTGCAGGTCGATCAGCAGGTCACGCAGAGCGTCCGGCATGATCGGCCATTCCTCGCCGAATCCGGTGACCGGAACTCCCGGAGTCGGCACGATGTCGAACGGGATCGGGCTGGCCGCATCGGCGGCCGTGACCGTCGTCGGGTTGTAGAAGTTGATGCCGTAGAAGTCGATCGATCCGCCGATCGCTGCGAGGTCACCGTCTCGCACCGGCATCGGCGACAGGCCCAGAGCCTCGAGATCGGGATAGGCACCGCCGAGGAGCGGCTCGCTGAAGACCCGGTTGTGCAGGACGTCGTAGATGCTCGCTGCCATGACATCTGCGTCCGACTCGCTCCGGGGAAGAACGCGCGTGTGGTTGTTGACCAACCCGACCTGCGTCGCGCCCCGCGCACGTAAGGCGTCGGCGGCGTGCGCGTGGGCCAACAGCTGATGATGCACCGTGGGGAGCGCATCGAACAGCAACTGCTTTCCCGGCGCGAGCGCACCGGTGGCGTAGCCCTGCAGCGTCGTCATCGCCGGCTCGTTCAACGTGTACCAGTCGCGCACCCGGTCACCCAGGCGGTCGGAGACGACCGCCGCGTAGTCGGTGAACCGCTCCGCCGTGTCCCGCCGGAGCCAGCCCCCGTCCGCCTCCACCGCACTCGGCAGCTCCCAGTGGTAGAGCGTGGGAAAGGGCGTGACACCGGCCTCGAGCAGCGCGTCGACGAATCTGGAGTAGTGATCGAGCGCGGCCGTGTTCCCTCGTCCTCGACCGTCGGGTTGCACCCGCGCCCAGGGGATAGAGAACCTGTAGCGGTCGACGCCGAGCTCCGCGACGAGCGCGACGTCGGAATCCGGCTGACGATAGCTGTTGCACGCGGGATCGGCGGTCGACCCGTCTCTGACAGCGCTCGGTCGCTCGAGGAAGTCGTCCCAGATGGATCGCCCTCCCCCGTCATCGGCGCGGGCTCCTTCGATCTGGAAGGCGGAGGTCGCGACAGACCAGCGCAGGTGGGCGGGTAGGGCGGAACCGAGGGAGGGGGAACTCATAGCGCTCCTTGACGTCGACGTCGGGTAGTGCTGATTCTGCACCCAGTACCGCGCCGAGCGCGACGGAGTCCCGCGATTTGATGCCGTGTCGACGGCGCGCGCGCCGCAATGCACGCTCGTTTCGCGGGATTCGGCCGACTGCTGGTAGAGTTGGCTCTTGGCTTGCGTGTGGGTTCTACCCTCACGACCGTCGTGCAGCAGCCCTCTTCTGCTGCCGGCACTCTCAATCACTCCTGTACAGAAAGCGTCCACACGTGGCAAACATCAAGTCGCAGATCAAGCGCAACAAGACCAACGAGAAGGCTCACGAGCGCAACAAGGCCGTGAAGAGCGAGCTCAAGACTCTCGTTCGCCAGACCAAGGCAGCCGTCGCCGCAGGCGACAAGGCAGCTGCTGAGGCCACCTTCAAGAAGGCAGCCGTCAAGCTCGACAAGGCTGTCAGCAAGGGTGTCCTGCACAAGAACCAGGCGTCGAACCGCAAGTCGGCCATCGCCAAGTCGGTCGCCGCTCTCTGAGTCGCACCGTCTGAGAAAGGCCCGTCCCGTTCGCGGGGCGGGCCTTCTTCGTTTCCACGGTGACGTGGGAGTTCTCGCCTCGTCGCCCGGCATACCGAACGACGAGCTTCGCTGCGGTCGGTCAGCCGCCGAACGGTTCGCGCGTGGCGATGACCGTGACCATGCGCTCGAGGGCGAACACCGGGTCACGGGAGGCGCCTTTGACCTCGGCGTCAGCGCGGGCCGTCGCCTGGATCGCCATGCCGAGGGAGCGTTCGTTCCATCCGGCGAGGTCGCGACGAGCTCGGTCGACCTGCCAGTCCTTCATGCCCAGGCGCTGAGCGAGCTGACGGCTGGACTCGCGGTTGCCCGCCACCCGCGCCATGCCGCGCAGCTTCATCGCGAACGCTGCCACCATCGGCACCGGATCGGCACCCGAGGCCAGTGCGTGGCGCAGCGCGATCAGGGCCTCGCCGTAGCGGCCGGCGATGGCGGTGTCGGCGACGACGAAGGCGGAGACCTCGACGCGTCCGCCGTAGTACTTGGTGACGATCTCGTCGGTGATATCGCCCTCGACATCGCCGATCAACTGCTGGCAGGCGGCGGCGAGTTCGGTGAGGTCATCGGCGAAGGCGGATACGAGCGCGCGCAACGCCGAGGGAAGGATGCGTCTCTTCGCCGCGCGGAACTCGCCAGCCGCGAAGTCGACGCGGTCGCTGTCTCGTTTGATCGCCGGGCAGGCGATCTCGATGCCGCCGCCTGTGCCGGCGCGCAGCGCGTCGAGCAGCTTCTTGCCCCGGACGCTCGCGCCGGTATGCCGCAGCACGACCGTCGCTCCCTCCTGGGGCTGCTCGAGGTACGAGACCGCTTCGTTCAAGAACGCGTCGGAGCATTTCTCGACTCCGGACACGCGCACCAGGCGCGGCTCGCCGAACAACGACGGTGAGGTGAGGGCCAGGAGCGTGCCGGGCGAGTAATCGTCGGCACGGACGTCGCTCACCTCGAGCGCTGGATCTTCGGTGCGCAGATACTGTCGCACCCCGGCGATCGCGCGCTCCGCGCAGACCTCTTCCGGGCCCGAGACCAGCACCACCGGAGCCGGCCGCGGCTCGCGCCACGACACCTGCGGGATCTTCGCGGACTTCGCAGCAGTGCGGGAGGAGGATCGCGGGGCTGCCATGATCCCAGCCTACTGGGGGCCGCCGACATCGGTTCGCGTGTGCCCGCGCCGTCCGGGCAGCGGTCGTGGGCATGGTCGATAGTGTGCGGTGGGAGGCACATCGATGGCAGAGGCAACGAACGAGGCTCAGCAGAAGACAGACGTATCCGTCTGGGGCATCGTGCTCTGGATGTTCACGGGCCTGCTGTGGTGGATCTACGAGATCGTCGCCTGGGGGCTGATGCTCGCCGGTTCGATCTTCTTCGTCGCGGCGGTGTCCTCCGTACCCGGATCGGGCGGGGAGGACTTCCCCGGCCTCGTCCTCGTTCTCAGCGTCGCGTCCGCCGCGGTCGGTGCGACGATGGCATTCGTGCGCAGCAGACTCCGGCGGGTGAGCTTCTGGCGAACGATGCCGTTCGTACCGGACGTCCCGTGGGCATCCGCAACCTGACCTCCGCCGATTCATCGATTCTTCGTGCTTCTCAGGATCCGCCGACATCGGTCTCTGTCCACACCTGCAGTTCATCGCCGTTCGTGCCGAGCAACACCCGGCCCTGACGATCGGTGCGCAGCACGTGCGCTCCCGTCGCCTCGAGCAGAGCGAGTGTCTCCGCGCGCGGGTGGCCGTAGTCGTTGTCGACACCGGCGCTGAACACGGCCACCGTCGGATGCAGGGCCTCGTAGAGACCCGGATCCTGATCGGCGCTGCCGTGGTGCGCGACCTTGACCACGGCGAACGGCCCGGTGAGGCGCGAGGTACGCAGCAGCATCCGTTGCGCGGCGGCCGAGAGATCGCCGAGGAAGAGCGATCGTGGCACGCCCCCACCCTCGAATTCCACAACCACGCTGGCATCGTTGCCCGCCGGGAACGCCGCCGAGTCACGCTGCGGCCACAGCACTCTCCATGTCGCCTCGCCGAGCGTGCCGTGCAGCCCTGTGATGGCCGGGGTGAGCGCGGCACCGCCCTCGCGGAGGTGCGCGAGGAGGCGCTCGTCGTCGGTCTCCCCCGCCGGCCCGTGCAAAACGGTACCGACTCGGCCCTGCACGGCCTCAACTCCCCCGACGTGGTCGAGGTCGAAGTGGGTGAGCACCAGCAGATCGATGCGGTCGATGGCCAGTGACCTCAGACACTCGTCGAGAGCACCGGGATCGGGGCCGGTATCGATCAGTGCCACTTTTCCCGCCGAGCGGACGAGAAGGGCGTCGCCCTGCCCGACGTCGCACGCGGCGATCGACCATCCGTCCGGCGCCGACAGTCGTGCGAGCGGGCCCGCGAGCACGAGATGCGCCGTGCCCAGCGACAGCGCGACGATGAGCACGGTTGACGACACTCGATGCGCCCACACCGCGAGCACCACCGAGCGTCGACTCCGTCGTGCCGGGTCGATACGTGCTCTCACGCCGCACACGACGACGCCGAGGCAACCGCTGAGCACGGCGACGAGCAGAGCGCTGCCGATCCCGGGCACGAGGGCGACCTGCGCGAGGGGCAGCCGCGCGCTGACCGTCGCACAGGTCGCGATCCACGCAGCCGGCAGCCAGGCCGAGGCTGTCAGCAGGTCGGCGAGGAACGGAACCGGGCCTGCGAGACAAGCGAGGAGTCCTACCACCGTCGCCACGGGCGCTGCAGGACCCGCGAGCAGATTCGCGGCGATCCCGACCAGGGACTGCTGCTCGGCGAACAGCGCGATGATCGGGCCGCATGCCAGCTGGGCGGCGAGCGGCACCGAGATCGCCACGGCCAGGGGTTGCGGCATCCACCGGGCGAGACCTCGCGCGAGCGGTGGTCCGAGCAGGATGAGCGCGCCGGATGCGGCGACGGACAGCGCGAAGCCGGCGGTCGTCGCCATCCACGGATCGGCGATCAGGATGCCCACGGTGCAGAGAGCGAGCATGCCGGCCCCGGCACTCGGCCTCCCCAGCAGGATCGTCAGCATCGCCACCCCGGCCATCACCGAGGCCCGGATAACGCTGGGCTCGGGCGTCACGAGCACGACGAAGCCAGCAAGAGCCGCTCCCGCGAGCACGACGCGCGCGCGGCGCCCTCCGCCGCACAGCGCGGTCAGCCAGAAGACCGCGCCCACCACGATCGCGCAGTTCGCGCCGCTGACCGCGGTGAGATGGCTGAGCCCGCTCGTGCGCATGTCATCGTTCAGCGCGGTCGACACGGCTCGGGTGTCCCCGACCGCGAGCCCGGGAAGCAGGCCGGCCCCGGGATCGGGAAGCCGAACCGAGCGTGCGATGAAGTCGTGGCGAATGCCGGCAGCGACGGCGAAGACGCCCTCCGCCGAGCGCTCGACCGCCGACTCGTCGGCGAACATGATGAGCGCCGATCGCTCCCCCGGGTCGGTGGCCAGAGCCTGCCCTTTCACTCGAACCGTCGCACCGAGGTCGAACCCGTCGGCCGGCTCGATACCGACCCGCACCGGCACCGAAAGAGGCGTCGCCGCGCCGGGTGGCCCGATCCCCTGCGTCTGCACCTCGAACCACAGCCTGCCGTCCTGCCCGATCGATGCCGACGACGCGACCTCGCCGACGATCTCCACGATCCGCCCATCGGAAGCGGCGGCCGAGTCACGCGCGGGCGTTGCCAGAGCCACAGTGAGCGCCGCAGCGGCAGCCGCCGCGAGCATCACCGCGACCAGCCCGCCGCGTCCGACACTCCGCCGATCATCAAGGCCATCGCGAGACCGGTCGCGCACCACCATCACCGCGAGCAGCACGGCGGCGACGATCGCGCAGATCAGGCCGCTCGTCCATGCGGCCTCCGGCCAGCACACGCAGACCAGCGCCGAAACCCACACGACCCCTGCCAGCGGCAACAGGCGAAAATCGCGGCGCTTCATACCCGCGCGCCGTCGCGAATGCCCTCGAGCAGCTTCTCGCCGATGCCCGGAACCGCCAGCAGATCATCGACCGACTGGAATCGCCCGTTCTCGTCACGCCACGCGATGATGCGCTCGGCCAGGGCGGGGCCGATGCGCGGCAACGTCTCGAGCGCGGCCTGATCGGCGGTGTTGAGGTCGACGCGGTCATCACTCGGCGCCGCAGCGCCCGGCGACTCGCCCCGTGCTCCGACCACGGGCACGACGATCTGCTCGCCGTCGGTGAGCACGCGCGCCAGGTTGACCGCCGCGAGGTCGGCGTCGGGCGTCGTCCCGCCCGCCGCCGCGATGGCATCGACGAGCCGCGCGTCGAGGTCGAGCACGTACAACCCCGGGCTCTCGACAGCCCCCAGCACGTGCACGTACAGCTCGCCGCTCGGCGCGGGAGAGGTCGTCCCCGCGTCGACCAACGGCACCGACTCGGCGGGCGCCGCCTGCCCTCGCAGGATGCCGAGCCCGACGGCCGCCGAGAGCACCACGAGTGCCAGCACCACGGCCGCTCCGATACTCAGGCGCAGGCGGCGCGGAGCGGCGGGCGGTACGGGGTCCTGTGGCGTCACCCGGCAAAGCTAAAGCGCGGGCGAACGACCGGATGATGCGTGAAACGCGCCCGGTGGAGAACGGCGTGAACGCCAACGCAGTGCAGGCGGAGTGCAGGGCGGTGCAGACGGGGTGGCCCTTCCCGCCGGACGCATCGAAGCATCCGGCGGGCGGGGACTCAGCCCTTGACGACGATGCTGACGATCTTGGGAGCCCGCACGATGACCTTCACGATCTCCTTGTCGCCGACGGCGCGGATGACGCGCTCGTCGGCGCGCGCGAGGGCTTCGAGCTCGGTCTCGCCGATGCGCGCCGAGACCTCGAGCTGCGCCCGCACCTTGCCGTTGATCTGCACGACGGCGGTGACCGAGTCCTCGACGAGCAGCACCGGGTTGGCGGACCGCCAGGTCACGAGGCCGACGGACGGCTCGTGACCGAGCACCTCCCACATCTCCTCCGCGGTGTGCGGGGCGATGAGGTCGAGCATCACGGCGACGGTCTCGGCGGCTTCGCGCACAGCGGGATCGGCTGCGCCGGCACCACTGTCGATCGTCTTGCGGATGGCGTTGACGAGCTCCATCAAGCGCGCGACGAGCACGTTGAACTTCGTCTGCTCGACGAGGCCAGGGGCCTCGGAGAGCAGCTTGTGCGTGGCGCGGCGCAGAGCCGCGTCACCGCCGTCGAAGATCACGTCGACGGGGCTCGCGACCTCACGGGCGACGCGCATGGCGCGCGCGAGGAACTTCTGCGCACCCGTCGTCGAGACGTCTGCCCAGTCCTTATCGTCTTCCACGGGACCTGCGAAGGCCAGGCCCACGCGCAGCGCGTCGGCACCGTGCGCCTCTAGCTCCTGTTCGAACAGCACCAGGTTGCCCTTGCTCTTCGACATCTTCGTGCCGTTGAGGATGACCATTCCCTGGTTGATGAGGTTGGAGAACGGCTCGGTGAAGTCGATCAAGCCCATGTCGAACAGAACCTTGGTGATGAAGCGCGCATACAGCAGGTGCAGGATCGCGTGCTCCACCCCACCGATGTACGAGTCGACCGGCGCCCAACGCGCGGCCTGCGCCGGATCGAAGGCGACCGTGTCGCTCTGGGGCGAGAGGAAGCGCAGGAAGTACCACGAGCTGTCGACGAAGGTGTCCATCGTGTCGGGGTCGCGCAGCACCGGATCGCCTGTGGCGGGGTCGACCGTGCGCACCCAGGACTCGGCTCCACCCAGCGGCGAGGTGCCCTTGGGCGACAGATCGAGACCTTCGACGCTCGGCAGACGCACGGGCAGCTGATCTTCGGGCACCGGGATGATGCTGCCGTCTTCGGCGTGCAGCATCGGGATCGGCGTGCCCCAGAAGCGCTGACGAGAGATCAACCAGTCGCGCAGTCGGTAGTTCTTCGCCGCGCGACCGGTGCCCCGCGTCTCGAGCTGCTCGATGGCGCGCGCGATCGCGTTGCGCTTGGAGAGGCCGTTCAGTTCGCCGGAGTTGATCATGCGGCCTTCGCCGGTGAGGGCGATGCCGGTGACGGACGGATGCTGGTCGTCGACGTTGCCCGTGTCGATCGGCACGCCGTCTTCGTCGACCTCGATGATGGGCATCGCGCCCGTGATCGGGGCCGTCGTGTCGACGACGATCTTGATCGGCAGGTCGAATGCCCGCGCGAAGTCGAGGTCGCGCTGGTCGTGCGCGGGAACCGCCATGACCGCGCCGTGCCCGTAATCGGCCAGCACGTAGTCGGCCGCCCAGACGGGCAGCTTCTCACCGGTGACCGGGTTGATCGCGTAACGCTCGAGGAACACACCCGTCTTGGGGCGATCCGTCGCCTGGCGGGCGATGTCGGTCTCCTTCTGCACCTGCTCGAGGTACGTCTGGAAGCGCGCGCGCACCTCGGCGGGAGCATCCGCCGCCAGCTCGGACGCCAGGTCGGAGTCCGGAGCCACGACGAAGAACGTCGCGCCGTGCAGCGTGTCAGGGCGCGTCGAGAATACCGTCACGGGCTCGTCGCGGCCTTCGATCACGAAGTCGACGTCGGCGCCGACCGAACGGCCGATCCAGTTGCGCTGCATCTGCAGCACCTTGTGCGGCCAGAAGCCCTCGAGCTGGTTGAGGTCGTCGAGCAGGCGGTCGGCGTAGTCAGTGATGCGGAAGTACCACTGCGTCAGCTTCTTCTTGATGACCTCGTGGCCGCAACGTTCGCAACGACCGTCGACGACCTGCTCGTTGGCGAGCACCGTCTGGTCGTTGGGGCACCAGTTCACGGCGCTCTTCTTGCGGTACGCGAGACCGCGCTCGTGCAGCTTCAGGAACAGCCACTGGTTCCAGCGGTAGTACTCGGGGTCGGAGGTGTGCAGCACGCGCGACCAGTCGAACGAGACGCCGTACGACTGGAAGGCGCTCTTCTGCTGCGCGATGTTCTGGTAGGTCCACTCGCGCGGGTCTGCACCGCGACGGATCGCGGCGTTCTCGGCCGGCAGACCGAAGGAATCCCACCCGATGGGGTTCAGGACGTTGTGCCCGCGGTGACGCCAGAAGCGCGCCACGATGTCGGAGTAGAGGTAGTTCTCGGCGTGCCCCATGTGCAGATCGCCGGAGGGGTACGGGAACATCGCGAGGACGTAGCGGCGGGGACGGGTGTCGTCATCGCCACCGGTGAGGAACGTGCCGTTCTCCGCCCAGTACTTCTGCCATTTGGCCTGGATGTCGTGCGCCGACGACGTCTCGTCGTCGGCAGGAGCGGCGGACAGGTTCTCAGACAACGAACGCACGACCAATCTGAAGGGAAAATCGGGATCAGTTCAGGATATCGGAACCCCAGGGCACGGGCAGGACGGCACCGAGTGCCGCGAGCGGTGCGCGCGCCTTGGTCGCGACTTCGGCTACCTCGTCCGCAGCCTCCGATCCCCACGTGATGCCGCCGCCGGCGCCCACGAAGGCGGTCGCTCCTTCGATCACGATGCTGCGGATCACCATGGCGAGATCGATCTCGCCGTCGATGCCGATGTAGCCGAAGCATCCGGCGTAGATCCCGCGCGGGCCGCCTTCGAGCGCGTGCAGTCGCGACATCGCCGACAGCTTCGGAGCCCCCGTCATGCTCCCCGCCGGGAACGTCGCATCGAACAGGTCGCCCACGGTCGTCCCCGTCGAAGCCGTGCCGCGGACCGTGCTCACGAGCTGGTGCACCGCGGGGTAGCTCTCGACGGTCCAGAGCCCGTCGACACGGATGGAGCCGGGCTCGCACACCCGCGAGAGGTCGTTGCGCATGAGATCGACGATCATCACGTTCTCCGCGCGCTCCTTGCGACTCGCCCTCAGCTCTGCGGCGAGCGCGGCATCCTGCACGCCGTCGGATCCGCGGGGGCGCGTGCCCTTGATGGGCCGGGTGGTGATCGCTCCTCCGGAGACACGGAGGAACTGCTCCGGGCTCGCGCTGAGGAGTGCTCGGCCCGCGATACGGATGAAGCCGCCGTGGTGGGCTGGTGTGGCGCCTCTCAGGCGGCGGTACACGGCCACGGCGTCGTGATGCCCCTCGACGGTGAATCGCATGGTGAGGCAGAGCTGGTAGGCGATCCCGGCGCGGATGAGATCGCGGCAGCGTTCGATCAACCGCTCGTATTCAGCCGGGTCGTGCCGCGCCTGGGCGATGACGACTCCGTTCGGTTGCGTTCCGGAGGTCGGCAGGGCGGATGCTCCGACCGGCGTCGCGTCCAGGGTCTCCTGCCACGCGTCGAGGTCGGCGGCGGCGGCGAGCGCCCAGACGCGTCGCCGGGCGTGGTCGAACGCGGCGACCCGGGTCGCTCGCAGCCACGTCGGGTCGGACTCCCCGTGCGGCCCGGCCACGGGAGAACCCGCGGCGGCGGCACCGCTCTCGTAGTCGCGCCATCCGATCCATCCCCCGCGGAAGGGTGGGTATGCATCGTCGTCGGTGCTCTCTCCGACGGGCGGTGTCCCGAGTGCGACCTCCCGGGGAAGGGACGAGGCCGCTGTTCCCACGCCGACGAAGCTCCACCCGTCACGGGCGTCAGAGCCCGCGTCGAGCCAGAAGACGTCGTCCGACGACGATTCCAGCAGACGGAAGACTTCGAAGGGGTCGCACCACGAATCCAGCGGACGAGCGCTCAGAAGGTGGGGCACCTTTCCAGCCTAGAACCTGCACCCTCCCGTATTCTCAAGGTGTGGACGACCTCTTGATCTGGCTGCTCGGATTCATCGAGTCCATCGATCCGGTCGCCCGCACTCTGATCGCCGGCCTCGCGGTCATGCTCGAGACCAGCGTGCTGGTCGGGCTCGTCGTGCCGGGCGACACCATCGTGATCATCGCGTCGCTCGGGGTCGACGGTCCGGTCGAGGCGACCGCGATGGTCGTCGCCGTCGTCATCGGCGCACTGATCGGAGAGAGCATCGGGTTCGCGCTGGGCCGCTGGCTCGGCCCGCGCATCCGCACATCGTGGCTCGGTCGCCGCATCGGCGAGAAGAACTGGGTGCGCGCGGAGCGGTATCTCGCACGCCGTGGCGGCATCGCGATCTTCCTCTCGCGCTTCCTCCCCGTTCTCCACTCCCTGGTTCCCCTGACCGTCGGCATGAGCGGGTACCGCTACCGGCGCTTCCTCGCCTGGACAGCGCCCGCGTGCGTGCTGTGGGCCATCGCCTACGTCAGCGTCACCTCCCTGGCGGCTGGCAGCTTCCGGGAGATGGTCGACCAGGTGCACTACGCGGGCTACATCTTCGTCGGTGTCATCGCGCTCTTCCTCCTGCTGGTGTTCGTCGGCAAGAAGGTGCTCGAGCGGGTCGAGGCGCGCCACATCGACGCCCACGACGCTCAGCTCGATGCGCACGACACGCAGTCGGAAGCAGACGTGAAAGACTGAGCCAATGGCTTCCGCACCCCCGGCGCCCCGGATCCACTGGTTCGCCCGACTCGAGCACCGCCTTCACGTATGGCGTGAAGGGCGTGCGCGCCGCCGCGGGCGCTCCGCGACGATCCTGCCGTTCCCCGGTTACGGGGGCCCGGGCTGGGTGCGTGTCGTCGGCCGCGTTCTCATCGTCCCCCCGCAGCGTCGGGGCAAAGACGGCGAACCGACGAGCGTGCGCGGCTGGCGAAGCTTCGTCGGCATCCCGGTGAGCTTCGCCACCGTGAAGGTGCACATCGGTGACTCGGTGCACGAGATCGTCGCCGACCGCGGCGGTGTGGTCGATGCCGTCGTGCACACCACGCTCGAGCCCGGATGGCAGACCTTCCTGATCTCGACCGAGGGACAGGACCCCATCGAGGCGACGGCCTTCATCGTCGCGGATTCGACGACGTTCGGAGTCGTGTCCGATGTCGACGACACCGTGATGGTGACGGCGCTCCCCCGCCCCTTCATCGCATTCTGGAACTCCTTCGTGCTCGATGAGCATGCCCGCATCCCGGTTCCGGGGATGAGCGTGCTCCTCGATCAACTGCTGCGACAGCATCCCGGCGCCCCGATGGTCTACCTCTCCACCGGCGCCTGGAACATCGCACCCACGCTCCGCCGCTTCCTCGGACGCCACCTCTTCCCCGCGGGCTCCATGCTGCTCACCGACTGGGGCCCCACCCACGACCGCTGGTTCCGCAGTGGCCGGGAGCACAAGCTCACCAACCTCCGTCGGCTCGCCACCGAGTTCCCGCACGTGAAGTGGCTGCTTCTGGGCGATGACGGCCAGCACGACGAGTCGATCTACTCGGAGTTCCTCGACGAGCATCCCGAATCCGTCGCCGGAGTCGCCATCCGTCGTCTGCTGCCCGCCGAGGCCGTGCTCGCCGGTGGACGTGCCGGCAAGGAACCGCACTCCGAGCACGTCGCGCCGTGGGTGAGCGCCGAAGACGGCGCCGGTCTGCGCGATCTTCTCGGCGAAGCCGGCATCCTGCACTGACATGTCGGTGACCCGGGCGGACTGGACCCTCCGCGAGCGCGCGCACCAGGAGCGCGCCGACGCGCTCACGCACGAGCACCGTGCACGCGCGGCGGCGGGTGAGAAGCATCCGGTCTGGGACTTCCTCTTCAGCTACTACTCGTACAAGCCCGCCCAGCTGCGTCGTTGGCATGCGGGCGCTGGCATGGAGCTCGAAGACGCTCCTGAGCGCGCGTCCTGGCGGTGGTACGCCCCCGGCCGTACCGAGGGCGGGGTCGTCGCCGACGCGGCGGCATTCGGCAGCGAGAAGGCCGAGCTCGCGGGTCTGATCGAGCGGATGCTGCGCCGCACCGCTTCGCGTCCCGGGCAGTTCGGCTGCTTCGGTCTGCACGAATGGGCGATGGTCTACCAGGCCGATGAGCACCGGCATGCGGTTCCGCTGCGGCTCGGACAGGCGGGAACGGATGCCGTCGTCGAGGCGCACGACCTGCGCTGCACCCACTTCGACGCCTTCCGGTTCTTCACCCCCGAGGCGGTCCCGCGCAACCGCACGCCGCTGACCCGCGACGACCAGCCCCTGTTCGAGCAGCCCGGGTGCCTGCACGCCGGCATGGACCTGTACAAGTGGGCGATCAAGCTCGGCCCTCTGGTCCCCGGAGAGCTGTTGCTCGACACCTTCGAGCTGGCCCGCGACATCCGCCTGCTCGATATGCAGGCCGCGCCCTACGACCTGCGGGCGTGGGATGTCGTTCCGGTCGCGATCGAGACGACCGAGGGCAAAGCCGAGTACGTGCGGCGGCAACGGGTGTTCGCCGACCGCGGTGCCGAACTGCGGGCCGCCCTGCTGCGTGCGTGGCGGGGCGACGCGGTTCTCGCCGCCTGAACGATCTCAGCCCACCGGCTCGCAGTCCGCGCACGCCGACCACTGCGCCGTCGAGGCGGCGAGTAGAAGGCGCAGGGTCATCACCCGGGTGGCGGCGTCTTCGAGCCGATCAGCCGGGAGCGCCCCAAAATCGACGGCGGAGACGATTCCCGCCGCCATCTGCCCCGCGGTGTCGGCTGTCGACCCCGCGATCATGAGAACGAGGTCGTTGCCGGCGGCGAGGGCCGCGACCCCGTTGGCCACCGGGTCGGCGAAGGCGGGGTCTCCCGATGACAGCAGCATTCCGAGATCGTCGGTGACCATGACCCCGTCGAAGCCGAGCTCGTCACGCGCGATCTCGTGCCACACCGTCGACATCGACGCCGGAGCGGAATCGATGCTCGGGTATGCCAGATGCCCGAACATCAGCAACGAGGCCCCCGCATCGATGCCGGCCACGAACGGGAGCGCGTCGGCGGTGCGCCACTGCTCGAGGCTCATCGGCGTGCTCGGGATCGCGTGATGCGAATCGCCAGCTGCCGCCCCGTGTCCGGGAAAGTGCTTCAGCGTCGAGGCGAGGAACGGCTCCTGCGCTGCGGTGGCGGCGGCGACGCGTTCCGCCGAGGCCTGCGGGTCGATACCGAGAGCACGGCCGTATATGAACGACGACGGGTCGGCGGTCACATCGGCGACCGTGCCGAAGTTCACCGTGATCCCGGCGCGGGCGGCGAGAGAGGCGCGCGCGGCGAAGGCGGCACTCGTCTCATCGACGGGCGCCGACTTCAACGTCGTCGACGAGGCGAAGCCGTCATCGTGCAGGCGCGAGACCAGCCCGCCCTCCTGATCGACCGCGATCAACGGGGGCAGATCCGGGTCGACGGCCAGCGCGGCGGTCAGAGCCTGCAGATCGGTCTCCGTGGCCGGGATGTTCGACCCCATCAGTATGAAGCCGCCCCAGCCCTGCTGCATGTATGCGTTCACGGCCGCGGCATCCGTCACCGGAACGTGCCCCATCACGACGCTCGCCGCCTGCTCGGACGTACTCATCTGCGCGACCATCTCGGCGGCACGGGCAGCCGGGCCGCCGTCACTCTGCGCGACCTGCACCGCCGCTGAGCGGATCGGTTGCAGGGGTGACGCCGCGGCGGGTCCGGCGATCGCGACGACCGTGACCGTCACGATGCCCGCGAGCGCCCACCCACGGTACCGCGTCATCCCTGCACCTCGAATCAGGCGCCGAGGTCAGCAGCTGAGGGCTTCGGCGATCGGCACGGCCGACTGCGGGTCTCCGTTGCCGAAGCGGACCGTGCGACCCAGCGTGCACGGTTCGACGAGCGATGCGGCGATCACTGCCGCGACATCGGCACGAGAGACGGAGCCATGGCCGTCGGGGTCGATCTCGATGCGCCCCGTCGGCTCATCGAGGGTCAGGGTGCCGGGCGCGACGATCGTGCCGTCGAGCGCGGTGCCCCGCAGGTGCTCGTCGGCTGCCCACTTCGCGTCGGCGTAGGCGAAGAACGAGTCGTCGGCGGGAACGCCGTGATCGGCGGTCGAGCCCAGCCACGACACCATGACGTAGCGGTCGACGCCCGCCGACTTCGCCGCGTCCATCGAGCGGATCGCGGCGTCGCGGTCGACCGCATAGGTGCGCTCGGCAGACCCTCCACCGGCGCCGGCGGACCACACGATGGCGTCATGGCCGCGCACGAGGTCGGCGATCTGCGCAGCACCCATCGTCTCGATGTCAGCGACGACGGGGTGTGCGCCGGCCGCCTCGACGTCGGCGATGTGCTGGGGATTGCGGATCACCGAGGTGACCTCGTCACCGCGCGCGGCGAGAAGGGGGGCGAGAAGCAGAGCGACACGGCCGTGCCCTCCGAAGACGATGATGCGGGACATGCGTTCTTTCCTCACTCCGACAGCTGCGAGCTGTCGATCACGAAGGCTTGCGGATGGCTTGGTAGGTAGCGTACGACCACCGCCTGACCGCCAGGTATGTACGCATCGCGGTCAGGGTAGACGGCCGGGGTGAAGAAGTTGCTCTCCACCGTGTATCTCACGCCCTCGGCCGTCGTGAACGTCACCCAGTCGCCGTCGAGGGTGGCCGTCGTCGGCCGGCCGTTGTCGAAGATGTAGGCCCGGGTGACAGGCACGCCCGTCAGGCTCAGGATGCCGATCACCAACGATCCGAGCATGACCAGCGCGAGGATGCGGGCGACCACACGCACAAATGCGCCGGCGATGTCGCGGGGCGGGCGGGCGTCCTCGCGTACGAGGCCTTCGCGTTCGCGAATCCGCTGCAGTGCGCCGCCCGCGGCCACGCCCTTCGCCGAGAGGGCGAACAGCCCCAGGATCGAGAAGCCGGCGATGAAGACGATCACGTAGCCGTGCGCCGCCGGGAAGTTGAGCAGCCAGAAGACGGTGTCCATCGGATTCATCGTCCGGCCTCCTTCTCGATCGTCACAGCGACGGTCGTGGGATCCTCCCAGCGGTAGAACGCCCAGATCGGCGCCCCCACCTGCAGGTGCGGGATCGCTTCGGGGTACACGAAGACGGTGGTGTCGGCTTCCCAGGTGGCCGCGCCTTCGGGAGCCATGAGCACCTTCAAGGCGAGCTCGCTCTGCCCTTCCCGACGCCGCCCCGTCGGGCGCACTTCGAGTACGGATGCCGGCACCGATGTTCCCGTGGTCCGTGCGCGCACCTGACTGGGGTCGAGCAGCCCCCGGTCGATGCGCCACTGCAGCATCGCCGCGTGCACCGCGGGGTCGGTGAGGTCGGCGAGTTCGACCGCATCCTCGACGCCCGCCCGGTATCGCACGGCGACCGGGTGGCCGACCTGGAGCGCGGCGAGGTCGGTCGGTTCGACGAGCATCCGCAGCTGGGCGATGAAGTCGTCACCGTCCTTCGGCGTGACCCGCAGGAAGAGGTCGTACTGCGGCACGTCGTTGATCGATGCTCCGGTGCGGGACACCTCGACGATGCGACCGACACCGATGTGCGATTCGCCCCGGGTGAGACGCCGACGGCGCGGCCCCAGCATCACGCCACCGAACGTCAGCAACAGTCCCCAGGCCACGCCGATCATGATCGGGGCACCGAGCGTGTCTTCGCCGCCGAAAGGGAGGATCGACTCCCGCTGATTCACCCCGAACAGTCCTTCGCCGGTCCAGATGACGAGCCAGGCAGACAGCAGCAGCCAGATGACCAGGAGGACGATGCGGAGCATGTGCTCAGCGTATCGACGGAATGCTCGCCAGCGCCTTCTGCACGCCCTTCGCGGCTGACCTGCCGGCCCGGTTCGCGCCGATCGTGCTCGCCGACGGACCGTACCCGACGAGCTGGATCCGCGGGTCGGCGACCGCCGTCGTGCCGCGTCCGCGCCGGTCGAGTTGGATGCCCCCGGCGGCGCTCCGCAGGTGCAGCGGTGCGAGGTGGCCGATCGCGGGCCGGAACCCCGTCGCCCAGAGGATGATGTCGACGCGTTCGAACGTGCCGTCGGCCCAGCGCACCCCGTCGGGTTCGATGCGCGCGAACATCGGCAGCCGTCGCTCGTACACGCCCAGCCGTTCGGCCTCGCGCTCCTGCGGCCGCAGCATCAGACCGGTGACGCTGACGACGCTCTGCGGCGGGAGCCCCTGGGCCACGCGCTGCTCCACCAGGGCGACCGCAGCGGCGCCCGCCTCGGGCGAGAAGTCGTCGGTGCGCCAGACCGGTTCGCGACGCGTCGCCCAGAGGGTGTCGGTGATCGGGGCGAGCGCACCGAGGAACTGCACGGCGGATGCTCCCCCACCGACCACCAGCACGCGCTTGCCGAGGAAGTGCTCGGGTCCCGGGTAGTCGATCGTGTGCAGCTGCTCGCCGAGGAACGTCTCCATTCCCGGGTAGTGCGGGAGGAACGGATGCGTCCACGTTCCGGTCGCGTTGACGAGGGTGCGGGACCGCCACTCGCGCTCCCCCGCGCGCACGACGAGGATGCCCTCCTCGTCATCGACGCGGTCGACCCGCACCGGACGGACGACGGGAAGCGCGTGGGCTCGCTCGTATTCGGCGAAGTATGCCGGAACTGCGATGTTCGCACGCTGCTCGTCACGCGGCGGAGGGGCGTCTCCCGGGAGCTCGGCGACGCCGTGCACGTCGCTCATCGTCAGAGCATCCCAGCGATGGCGCCAGGCCCCGCCCGGTTCGGCGTCTCCGTCGAGCACCACGTGGGAGATGCCCAGCCGGGTCAGGTGATACGACGCCGACAGGCCGGCCTGGCCCGCGCCGATCACGATGCTGTCGAGGATGCTCACGCCCGAATCAACATCGAGAGGGTCCCTCTTGTTCCGCGGCCTGATCGTCGGCGGCGGTCTCCTGCCCCGACGCGCCCGGGACGCCGCCACCGATTGGTGTTGGCGCCGATTCCTGTAGTACTCTTTTCAAGTTGCCCCGGTCAGTCCGGAGCGATTATGGGCCTGTGGCGCAGCTGGTAGCGCACCTGCATGGCATGCAGGGGGTCGGGGGTTCGAGTCCCCCCAGGTCCACAACGAAACAGCAAAAGTCCCGCGAGAGATCGCGGGACTTTTGCTTTTCCGGATGCGCCGGACGATCAATCGCTCACGCCGCGGGCTGCTCCGCCTTCGCCTCGTGCGAGACGGGCTCCCACGATCACCCCGAGCGTCATGGCGCTTCCGACGAGCGCCCAGCTGAGCCACTTCGGCATGGTCAGCCCCCCGAGGGGTTCTCGACCGGTGTGCCGTCTTCGTCGGTGGTGTGGTCGGTCGTCTTCTGGTCGGCCTGCTCGGGCGCTCCCCCGGAGGCGGTGTCGGCCTCTTCGTCGGGTCCCGGCGTTCCCTGCGTGTTCTTCGGATCACTCATCGTGGTCTCCTTCATTCGGTCGTGCGATCACCCTAGGCGGGTGCATTGCGGAGCGATAAGGGGTTGACCGGCGTCGCCCGGAGCGAGAGACTCCCCCACTGCGGGTTTCGTCTCCGTTCGGAACTCCGCGGCGAAAAGCAAGGGGGAGGCGGATGTCGGTGGCATCGACTTACACTTCCCCGGTGAACGACCTTCATCAACATCCAGCCGGCGTCCTCTGGGCGTGTGTCGAAGACGGATTCCATGTCGGGAGTCGCGATGGCGAATTCCTCGGCTACGTCGACCGTCAGCCCGATGGGCACTACTTCGCATTCAACGCCCGCGCGCAGCACCTCGGCGAGTTCTCCGCCCTGCATGACGCGACGACCGCGGTGCTGGCGGCGTCCGAATCCCCGGCACCTCTGTCCGGTGCGAACGAAGACGCGATCGGGGTCTCGTGATGGCCGACGAGAACGATGAGCTGATCTCCCTGGTCTACACCAGCACCGCCTCGCACCCCTTGCGCGAGACCGCGGTCGCCCACCTGCTCACGCAGTGCAGGGCGCTGAACGCCGAGCGAGGTGTCACCGGCATGCTGCTCTACCGCGGCGGACGATTCATCCAGGTGCTCGAAGGCGCACCGGCGGTCGTGACCGCGCTCGTCCAGCGCATCACGGGCGACTCGCGGCACCACGATCTGAAGATCCTGCTTCAGGAGACACTGCGCACCCGACGGTTCGCCGACTGGACCATGGGGTACGAGGCGTTCCGCGACACCGACGGGAGCATTCCGGCGGGCTACCGCGATTCCTTCGCAGACCTCGGCTCCGACACCGACCGTTCGACGTCGACGAGAGCGCTGGCCGAGCTCACACTCTGGTTCCGCATCCGCAACGGCGTGCCCGCAGAGCTCGCCTCCTAGCTGCCGTCACCCGTCGGTTTCGTCGCGTGCTCGATCATCTCGCTGTACCCGGAGACGTACGTCGGGTACTCCAATGTTCCGAGCACCCGGCGAAGCAGCGAGCCGTCGAGCACGTGGCCCGTGGAATGAGGCGCATCGAGGTCGGGTGGGGGTATCACCCCGAGCTTCTCAGCGATGAAACCCACCACCTCCCCGAGCGGCACGGGCTTCTCGTCGAGGGCGTGAACGAGCGCGGGGGGATCCGGCATCCGCAGGAGCACCTCGAGCGTGCGAACCAGGTCGGTCTCGTGGATGCGGTTGGTCCACCGCTGGTAGTCGACGGTGGCATGCTCCTGCACGCGACGGATGAGGAAGTCGCGACCGGGACCGTAGATACCTGCCGGCCGCACGACGACCGCGGAGAAGATCTCCTGCGCCGCATGCTCGCCGTCGCGCAGCGCCCGTGCTCGATCCGTCGTGAGCGCGGGTTCGTCCAGCTCGGTGAGCGCGCGGGCGGGCACCGCCCCGGTGAACACCCCCGTCGACGAGACGAAGACCGTGCGAGGCGGAATCTCGGACAGGGCACGCGCAAGATTCGTCAGAGCCGTGCGGTAGCTGTCGATACTCTTCCCCGGCGGCAGGGTGACAACCATCGAATCGACGCGGGGCAACGTCTCCGTGAGCGGACGAGAGACATCGGCGGTGATTCCGGTCACGCCGGTCGGCAGATCGGCGGATGTGCGCCGCAGCGCGATCACCTCAGCGCCGTCGGCGGTGAGCGAACTCGCGAGCCGACTCCCCAGCTTTCCGTATCCGACGAGCAACGTACGGCCGACAGCGCGGGACGGCTCGCTCGAAGATATATCCATGCCTTCAATCTGCCACGTCCGAGGGGTGGGTTGCACAGGAGTCACGAGGCGAACGGTTGTTAGGTTGATTCTGCGGGCGCACGCGGCGCTCGCGATCCACGGGGAGGCACGCATGATGGGACTGTTCCGGCGACCGGAGATGCCGACACCGCCTGCGGAGCCCGGGCTGTGGTCTCGTGGCTTCGGGTTCGTGGCGACGCGCAGCCTGCAGACGCTGATCGTTCTCGCCCTCGTCGCCGTCGCCGTGTTCGTCATCACTCAGCTCTCGCTGGTGTTCATCCCGGTCACGATCGCGCTGATCCTGGCATCCGCCATCCACCCCGTCGTCAGCCTGATGCGTCGACGCGGCGTGCCCTCGATCCTCGCCACCTGGATCGCTCTGATCGGCATCATCGCCGTTCTCGGCGGCATCGTCTGGATCATCGTGCTCACCGTCCGTTCGCAGTGGGACGATCTGGTCGACTCCGCCACCGACGGCATCACCCAGGTGACCGCGTGGCTCGACACCCTGCCGTTCGACTTCGGTGCCATCGATCTCGACGACGTCTGGGCCAGCGCCGGCGACTTCCTCACCAGCGCCTCGTTCGGCCAGGGCGCCCTGGCGGGCGTCTCGGCCACCGCGAGCTTCTTCACCGGTCTCGCCCTGATGATCGTGGTGCTGTTCTTCTTCCTGAAAGACGGGCCGCGCATCTGGGAGTTCCTCCTGCGCCCGTTCACCGGTGAGAGCTACGCCCGTGCCCGCCGCGTCGGCGACAAGACCGTCGACGTCTTCGGCGGCTACATCCGCGGCACGTCGATCGTCGCAGCGGCCGACGCGCTCGGCATCGGCATCGGACTCGCGATCCTGCAGATCCCGCTGGCCGTGCCGCTCGCGGTCATCGTCTTCCTCACCGCATTCATCCCGCTCGTCGGAGCGACGGCGGCCGGAATTCTCGCAGCGCTCGTCGCACTCGTGACCCACGGCCCTGTGGCCGCCCTCATCGTCGTCGGCATCGTCGTTCTCGTGAACCAGCTCGAGGGCAACTTCCTTCAGCCGGTCGTGATGGCGCGCTCGCTCAAACTGCACGCGCTCGTCATCCTGCTCGCGTTGACCGCGGGAACGATCCTCGGCGGCATCGTGGGTGCGGTGCTGTCGGTGCCGCTCGCCGCCGTCGCCTGGGGCATCATCACCGTGTGGGATGGGCCGCACACACCGGCGCGTCCGTTCCGGAAGAAGCGCCCCGAGACGGTCTGATCTCCCCTTATTCGCGGGAATCGCTCACCGAGCGGCGCGCCATCAGGTCGTAAGCGTCGCGTACGGCGTCAGCGGTCGTCTCGAGCTCCTCGTAGTAGTGGGGGAATCCTCGTTCGTCACGGACGACGAGCGAGACGCGCACCGTTCCGGTGCTCACTGCCGACGAGGACGGCTTCTGGGCGACTCCAGCGGGGGACATGGAACTCCTTCATGATCGTGCCGGTCGGAGATGTGCACTCTTCGACCCATCTAGGAAGACGCGCGAGGCGCCGGTTCATTACGCCGACACGCGCAAGATCGTTCGATGTCCCCGCTCGGAGCACGCAGCTATCGCGCAGCACCCTTCAGGGTTCCCTGCACCTGGGCACTCGGGTCGTAGATCAGGCACTGGATGAGGCGATCTCCGTTGTTGTCCCAACTGCCGTCGGTGGGCGTCAGATAGCTGTAGTCGAGCACCGAGGATTCGTAGGCGATGCCCGCGAACGCCTCGAACTGTGCAAGGCAGTTCTCATCAGCCGCAGCGGTGACCGCGTCGTCGCCGGGGAACTCGCCCTCGGGCATCGCGACCTCGAAATAGATCTCGTTGTCGTGCGGGTCGGCGCAGGGCACGACCGGCAGCTCGCTCACCGTCGTCGAGGTGGTGTCGTTGAAGCAGTCCCCGATCTTGAGGGTGAAGACGTCGAGATCACCACCCTCCGTGATCTCCGCGTTCTCGGGGTCGCGCACCGCGCTTCCTCCACCGAGCACGTCGCTGATGATGGAGCATCCTGTCAGGAGCACCACCACCGCTGCCGCCGCGATCGCCGCGATTCCCAGACGTTGTGCACGCTTCATGCGCTTTCCTCTCCGGGGGCGCGCTCGTTTGCGCGCAATCTCCCCGGTATATCAACGAGGCGGCGAGCTCTTTCTGACGCGCAGTCCCCCGGCCGCCTACTTCGCCCTCAGCGGCGGGTGGTGGGGAATGGGGATGGGCCTCGTCGCCCGGTTCGCCACCTGCATCCGCTCCACGTCCTCGAGAACCTCCAGGGCATTCGCGTACCGCGTCGCGAGCGGCAGATCGCGTACCCACACGACCTCGACCTCGGTCTCGGCGTACTCGTACACGCACGCCACCACGTGGCGCGGGTCGTCAGCCGGGAATCGTAGATCGTTCAGCACCCACTCCGATGGCGTGATGCGGCGAAGCTCGTATCGTGGTTCAGGATCTTCTGACATGGAACGGCCTCCCAGCACTCTCTCCCCCACGAGACAGTGTGCGTGCCGGGCACGACGAACGACACCCCCTTGACATCCTCGACCCGGTAAACCAGGCATGAACTGGCGTTCAGTTCTCGAAGGCATCCGGGGGCGACCGTGCGGCCGCCAGATCCTGCGTCGCGGCATCGAGATGATGTTCCAGAACCCTTAGACGTCGCTCAACCCACGCATGACAGTGCAGCAGATGTCATCGCCGAGCCGCCCGCGGTCCCGCCTCAGACGCGCGCCGAACGGGGCATGCTGCATCGTCGTACACCGCTGAGCGCGTGACGCGACTCAGCGGTTCGACCTGCGCCTACTCGCCCGAGACGGGCTCGGGCAGCTCGATCGGAACGACCGGGCAATCCTTCCACAGGCGCTCGAGGCCGTAATACACGCGCTCTTCCTGGTGGAAGACGTGCACGATCAGGTCGCCGAAGTCGAGCAGCACCCAGCGGGCCTCTGCGCGCCCCTCGCGACGAACGCGCTTGTGGCCGGCTTCGATGAGGTTGTCCTCGATCTCGTCGGCGATCGCGGCGACGTTGCGCTCGCTGTTTCCCGTGACGAGAAGGAAGATGTCGACGAGCGGCAGCGGCTCCGACACGTTCAACGCGACGAGGTCTTCACCGCCCTTGGAGACGGCGGCGGCAGCTGCGAGCTGCAGCATTTCTTCAGCGGTTTCAGGTGATTGCATTAGAACACATTCGTGGTGAAGGCGACGACGAGGACCACGCCCAGTGCGAGGGCGAGACCACCCGCAACGATCGCGAGGATGAGCATGAGTCTGTTGCCCTTTTCAGGGGCGGGAGGTCGGATTACCTCGCCGGTGGGCTTGAGTGTGCTGACCGCGGCACTCGCGGCGATCGGCGTGGGCGAAGAAGCGGGAGCGAGCTCACCGTCGATGAGGACGGCGTCGATGTCCTTGCCGTCGGCGACGCCGTCGGCGTGGCCCTGCGAGCCGATGCCGCGCGGCAGTTCGTAGGAGCCCGTCACCAGGATCTCTCCGGTCGATGCGACGGGGCCCGAGAGCGAGCCCTCACCGTGCGACGGGGTGTAGATGAGAGCGCTCGGAGACGTGTGCTGCGATCCGTTCGAGTCGCCCACCGTCAGCAGGTCGTCGAACGAGGGCGTGAACGGCTTGGGGTCGTCGGCGAGCAGGCTCTGACCGAACGCAGGGTTGACCGTGGGGCGCTCATCGGGCTCGACCACGTCGTCGTCCGCCGAGTCGACGTCGGCCAGCACGTCATCGCTGTCGACATCGGAGTCGTCGTCGGAGGTGTCCAGTCCGAGCACGAGGTCGACGTCGTCGACCTGCTCGGTCTCGACGAGCTGCTCCGACGCTTCGTGCGTCACGGTCTCATCGACCACGTCGAGAGGCACGTCACCGACCGACGTCGATGCGCTCGATGCGCTCACGGGAGCGATGACGACCTCGTCGTCGCTGTCGTCATCGTCGTCGTCAGCGGCGTCGGCCGATGCGAAGTCGGGAACGCCGGACACGATCTCCGGTTCGACGACCTCGGCCTCGACGGTCTCGGCTTCCACGACCTCGGCCTCGACGACCTCGGTGACGTCAGCCTCCACGACCTCCGCCTCGACGACCTCCGCCTCGGGAGCGACGACATCGGCGGCTTCTGCGTCAGCGGTGGGCGCTTCGTCGGCGGCCGGGGCGGGCTCGTCGACGGCGGCGTTCGCGGCGGCCGGGTCGATGATCGGGACGGATGCTGTGCGCACGCGCTCCTGGTCACGGGCCTGGCGGCGCGTGAGCGGTGCGGCACCCGGATCGACGTCGGCGTCGCGCACGGGGGCACGATCGGCCTCGACGGGCTCGGCCTCGCGAGGGGCCGGCGGAGCGGCGGGGACGGGCGGCGCCTGCGGGGCGGGTGCGACCGTGTCTTCGGTGATCACGGGCGTCGAACCCGTGAGGCGGATCTCCCGCAGCTGCTTGCGCGTCAGCGGACCCTGATCGTGCTGATCCGATGTAGTCATGCCTTGCTCCGATACAGGTGATGCTTCGCGATGTACTGAACGACTCCGTCGGGGACGAGATACCAGACGGGTTGATCGTCTCGAACCCGAGCCCTGCAGGCCGTCGACGATATCGATAGCGCCGGTACCTCCAGTTGGCTGACGTTGTCGCTCGGGAGGCCATCCGTACTCAGGACGTGTCCTGGCCGGGAGACCGCGACGAAGTGGGCCAACTCCCACAACTCATCATGGTCCCTCCAACTGAGAATTTGCGCCACGGCGTCGGCTCCCGAGATGAAGAAGAGCTCGGCGCCCGGACGATCGCGCTTCAGGTCACGCAGTGTGTCGATCGTGTACGTCGGGCCTTCACGGTCGACATCGACGCGGCTGACGGTGAACTGCGGGTTGGAGGCCGTGGCGATGACCGTCATGAGATACCGATGCTCACTCGGCGTCACGTCGTCTTTCTGCCACGGTCGCCCCGTCGGTACGAACACGACTTCGTCGAGATCGAACGAGTGGGCGACCTCACTGGCGGCGACCAAGTGCCCGTGATGGATCGGGTCGAAGGTTCCACCCATCACACCGATGCGCGGAGCGCGCGAGGTCGCGGTCTTCATAACGCCTTAGTGGCCGTGCCCTGCCTCGTGTCCGTCCTTGCCGTGCTTCGCCGCCCACGCCTCGGCCTTCGCCGAGTGGCGGTTGGCGACGTTGCGGTACGAGAGCGTGACGAGACCGAGAAGACCGAACAGGAGCGCGGCGATGATGCCGAAGATGACAGTCTCGAGTGCCACATTTCCGTGGTGCTCGGTTTCGGCAGCGGCCATCGCGACCTGTGCGATGAGGTTCATCGTGTCTCCGTTTCGTGACCTGAGGCGGTGCAGCGCATCCCAGTCTATCCCTCAGCCCCGGGTCTGCCCTGACCCACGCGCCAGCCATTTCGTGCTCGTCAGCTCGGCGAGCCCCATCGGACCGCGCGCGTGCAGCTTCTGGGTCGAGATGCCGACCTCGGCGCCGAACCCGAACTCGGCCCCGTCGGTGAATCGGGTCGAGGTGTTGACCATGACCACGGCCGAGTCGACCTCGGCGAGGAATCGCTCCGCGTTGCGCGAATCGGTCGTGATGATCGACTCGGTGTGCCCCGTGCTGTAGCGACGGATGTGCGCGAGTGCCTCGTCGAGGGAATCGACGACCTTGATCGCGATCTCGAGGCCGAGGTACTCGGTCTCCCAGTCCTCCTCGACCGCCGGGATCACATTCGAGACGAGCCCCGCGACGATGTCGTCGCCGTGGATCGCGACGCCCTCGCTCTGCAGAGCACTGGCGACCAGGGGCACGAGACGCGGTGCGGCCTGGCGATGCACGAGGACCGTCTCCACCGCGTTGCACACGCTCGGACGCTGAACCTTGGCGTTGACGACGATGTCGCGCGCCCAGTCGTCGGGGGCCGTCTCGTCGAGCAGGATGTGGACGTTGCCGGCCCCCGTCTCGATCACCGGAACGGTCGACTCGGTGACGACGGTCTCGATGAGTCCAGCACTGCCCCTCGGCACCAGCACATCGATGTAGCCGCGTCCGTGCATGAGCGCCTTCGCACCCTCCCGACCGAAGTCGTCGACCGTCTGGATCGCCTCGGCGGTGACCCCTGCGGCTTCGAGCGATTCGCGCATGATCTCGACGAGCACGGTGTTCGATTCACGTGCGGCGCTGCCGCCCCGGAGCACGGCGGCATTGCCGGAACGCAACGCGAGCGCCGCGATATCGACCGTGACGTTGGGTCGCGCTTCGTAGATCGCGCCGACCACGCCGAAGGGCACGCGCACCTGCTCGAGAGACACGCCGTTGGGCATCCGGTGCCCTCCGACGACTCGACCCACCGGGTCGGCGAGGGCGGCCACCTGACGGACGGCGGAAGCGAGCGCCGCGACACGCTGCTCGTCGAGGCGCAGGCGATCGATCAGCGAATCGCCGATGCCGTTCTCACGACCCCGTGCGATGTCGAGCGCATTCGCCTCGATGATGCGCGCCGAATGACGCTCGAGCCCCACCGCGATCGACTCGAGCGCGCGCGCCTTCTCATCGCTGGTGAGAGCGGCTGTCGCGCGGGAGGCTTCCTTGGCACGCTCCAGGCGCACCTGCGGGGTCTGGTCGGTCATCCGCCCAGTCTAGAGCGCCGCGTACGTGCTCAGACGGCCGGCTCGAACCAGGTTCCGATGTCTGCTCCGGCCAGTGCCTGAGCGACGAGATCGGCACTGGTGACCAGCACCCCGAT
This sequence comes from Microbacterium sp. NPDC087665, assembly GCF_044743285.1. NCBI lineage: Bacteria > Bacillati > Actinomycetota > Actinomycetes > Micrococcales > Microbacteriaceae > Microbacterium > Microbacterium sp. NPDC087665. The sequence continues at coordinate 470,376 of NZ_JBIUWD010000004.1, forward strand.
CCCGGATGCGGCGGCGAGCCGGGCGGCGGAGACCTTCGTCGCCGCTCCCCCGGTGCCGACGCTGTTGACGACCGTCGAGCCGAATTCGAGCCCGCTCAGGTCTGCGTCTGCGGCGACGATGTCGATGGGGGTCGCACCCGGGTCGGACGGCGGTTTCGTGTACAGCGACTCGATGTCGCTGAGCAGAACCAGCGCATCGGCATCGATCAGCTGGGCGACGAGCGCGCCCAGACGGTCGTTGTCGCCGAAGCGGATCTCCTGCGTCGCGACCGTGTCGTTCTCATTGACGATCGGAAGGATGCGCAGGCCCAGCAGTCGCTCCATCGCACGCTGGGCGTTGCTGCGAGACGTCGGGTGCTCGAGGTCGCCGGTGGTCAGGAGCACCTGGCCCGCGACGATGTCGAACGGGCGCAGCGCCTCTTGGTAGCGGTAGACGAGGATGTTCTGCCCGACCGCGGCGGCGGCCTGCTGCGTGGCGAGGTCGGTGGGCCGCGCGTCGAGGCGGAGGAACGGGATGCCGGTGGCGATCGCACCCGAAGAGACCAGGATCACTTCGCAGCCGCGCGCATGCGCCGCAGCGAGTGCCTCGACCAGGACCGGGATCCTCCAGGAGGACTCGCCGCTGATCGACGACGATCCCACCTTCACGACGATGCGGGTCGCCGTGGCGAGATCGGCCCTGGTCCGTGCCGTCACTCGCCGTCCTCGCGGTAGGCGTGGAGGCGCTGAGCCTCCACTTCGGCGCGGGCTGCCGCCTTGGCATCCATCCGCTCGTAGTAGGTCTCACGCCGCTCCGACGTCGTACGACGCTCGTTGGGCGCGAGACGCGGGTCGGTTCCACGGGGTGCGGTCATCAGCTCGGCTGCCGAGGTCATGGTCGGCTCCCAGTCGAAGACGATGCTGTCGCCCTCGCCGATGACGACCGTGGAGCCCTGCTCGGCACCTAGACGGAACAGCTCGTCTTCGACACCCAGCTTCTCGAGGCGATCGGCCAGGTATCCGACGGCTTCTTCGTTCTGGAAATCGGTCTGCTGCACCCAGCGCACCGGCTTCTCGCCGAGGATCCGGTAGACGTTGCCGTACGTGCCGCCCTCGACCCGGATGCTGAACTCCTTCTTGGAGCCCCGCGTGCGGATCACGACACGCTCGCGCGGCACCTCGACGAGGGCCTGCTCGGCGCGGTGCTTGTCGACCAGCTCGCCGAGCGCGAAGGTCAGCGGGCGGAGACCCTCATGCGAGATCGTCGAGATCTCGAAGACGCGGAACCCGCGGGCTTCCAGATCGGGGCGCACGAGTTCTGCGAGATCGCGGGCCTCAGGAACATCGACCTTGTTCAGTGCGATGAGCTGGGGACGCTCGAGCAGCGGCGTCTGTCCCTCGGGCACCTCGTAGGCGGCGAGCTCGGCGAGGATCACATCGAGGTCGGAGATCGGGTCGCGTCCGGGCTCGAGCGTCGCGCAATCGAGCACGTGCAGGAGCGCCGTGCAGCGCTCGACGTGACGAAGGAAGTCGAGGCCGAGGCCACGCCCCTCACTGGCGCCTTCGATGAGTCCGGGAACGTCGGCGACGGTGTACCGCGATTCGCCCGCCTGCACGACACCCAGGTTGGGGTGGAGCGTCGTGAAGGGGTAGTCGGCGATCTTCGGGCGCGCGGCGGAGATCGCGCCGATCAGGCTCGACTTTCCGGCAGACGGGTAACCCACGAGCGCGACATCGGCCACCGTCTTCAGCTCGAGGACGACATCGCCCTCGTAGCCGGGGGTTCCGAGGAGAGCGAATCCCGGCGCCTTGCGCTTGGGCGACGACAGCGCCGCGTTGCCCAGTCCACCCAGACCGCCCTTGGCGACGACGAAGCGCTCACCGGGGATGATCATGTCGATCAGCACATTGCCGTCGGGGCTCTTCACCACGGTTCCCACGGGAACCGGAAGTTCGAGGTCTTCCCCCATGTAGCCCGCGCGGTGATCGCCCATCCCGAACCCGCCGTTGGGCGAGGACCGGTGCGGCGAGTGGTGGTACGACAGGAGCGTTCCGGTCTGCGTGTCGGCGACGAGCACGATGTCGCCGCCGTCGCCGCCGTTGCCACCGTCGGGACCGCCGAGAGGCTTGAACTTCTCGCGGTGCACCGAGACACAGCCGTTTCCGCCCTTACCCGCGCGCAGGTGCAGCGTCACGGTATCGACGAACGTGACCATGTGTCGGTCTCCTTGATTGAGCTTTTTCCTGACCGCCGGATTCGGAGGGCAGATACACGGACGGGGCGAGCCGAAGCCCGCCCCGAACCGGATGTCTAGTGCTGTGTGGCGATTACTCGCCTGCAGCGACGATGTTGACGACCTTGCGGCCGCCCTTCGCACCGAACTGCACCGCGCCTGCGGACAGAGCGAACAGCGTGTCGTCGCCGCCACGGCCGACGTTCACGCCGGGGTGGAAGTGGGTGCCGCGCTGACGGACGATGATCTCGCCGGCGTTGACCTGCTGGCCACCGAAGCGCTTGACGCCAAGTCGCTGTGCGTTGGAGTCACGACCGTTACGGGTGGAGCTTGCGCCCTTTTTATGTGCCATGTCCTGGTCTCCTCGGTCTTTACTTGATGCCGGTGATCTTGACGCGCGTGAGCTCCTGGCGGTGGCCCTGACGCTTCTTGTAGCCGGTCTTGTTCTTGTACTTCTGGATGATGATCTTCGGGCCGCGGAGGTTGCCGATGACCTCAGCCGTGACCTTGACCTTCGCCAGCTTGTCGGCGTCGGTGGTTACGGAGGCGCCATCGACGAGCAGCACGGCCGCAAGCTCGATGTTCTCGCCCTGGGCAGCCTTCACACGATCGAGCTGAACGATCGTGCCGACCTCGACCTTCTCCTGCCGCCCACCGGCGCGCACTACTGCGTAAACCACTTCATACCTGTTTCGTTGGGGAGCACGGAGCTCCGAGAATCTCACGGGAAGACTGTTGCTTGCATGCGCCGCAGGGCGACGGGTGCGATGCAAGACGTTCCGCTTCGACCGACGAGGACGACGCGGCATACGCACCAAGGGACTACTTTACCGGATGCCGGAGCCTGTCGCAAAGTGAGCGAGAAGGTGTGTCTCGTCCTAGGCTGACGGGATGACCATACTCGTCGACGATCCGCTCTGGCCCGCGCACGGGCGACTGTGGGCCCACCTCGTCAGCGACGAGAGTCTCGACGAGTTGCACGCGTTCGCGCGACGGCACGATCTGCCGCCGCGTTCGTTCGATCTCGACCACTACGACGTGCCGGAGGAGGCTCTCCCCCGGCTCGTCGATGGCGGTGCGCAACCCGTCGGCGGCAAAGAACTCGTGCGCCGACTGATCGCTTCAGGCCTCAGGATCCCCGCTCGCGACCGGCGCTGAACTCTCGCCGTTCACGGAGACCGGGGTTCCGGTAAGGGCAGCCGTGCTCACGCGACGACGGCCTCTCCCCTGCCCCGGAGCCTTGGGCTCGGGCAGCGCGTCGAGAACCGAGTCGAGAAGCTGCTCGGCCGGCGACTTGGGCGCCTTGCGATCCGAACCCCGCTTCTTGCGCGGCTTCTTGGCACGCTCGACGACCTCAGCGGGAGCGACCTCGGGTGCGGTGGCCTCCACCGCATCGTCGACGGACGGCACCTTCGTCGACGCCGCGATCTGAGCGAGCGCGGACTTCGCACCTTCGGGGATGCTGTGCGTCACGTTCGCGGGAGGCGGCGTGCTCTGGCTCTGGCCGTTGCCACCGCCGCGCTGACGCCGGCCGCTCTGGCCGTTGCCGTTGCCGTTGCCGTTGCCGTTCGAGTTGCCACCACCGTTGCCGTTGCTGCTCGAGCGGTGCTTGACGACCGGGTCGTGGTGCACGATGACGCCGCGGCCGGCGCACACCTCGCAGTTCTCGCTGAACGTCTCGAGAAGACCGAGACCCAGCTTCTTGCGGGTCATCTGCACGAGGCCCAGCGAGGTCACCTCGGCGACCTGGTGCTTGGTGCGGTCACGGCTGAGGCATTCGATCAGCCGGCGCAGCACGAGATCGCGGTTCGACTCGAGCACCATGTCGATGAAGTCGACGACGATGATGCCGCCGATGTCGCGCAGGCGTAGCTGGCGGACGATCTCCTCGGCGGCTTCGAGGTTGTTCTTGGTGACGGTCTCTTCGAGGTTTCCACCGGTTCCGACGAACTTTCCGGTGTTGACGTCGACGACCGTCATCGCCTCTGTACGGTCGATGACCAGCGAACCGCCCGAAGGCAGCCAGACCTTGCGGTCGAGGGCCTTCTCGATCTGCTCGGTGATGCGGAACGCGTCGAACGGGTCGGCGGCATCCTCGTACGACTCGACGCGCTCGAGGAGGTCGGGGGCGACGCTCTCGAGGTACGAACGGATCGTAGCCTGCGACTCCTCGCCCTGGATGAGCATCTTGGTGAAGTCCTCGTTGAAGACGTCACGGACGATCTTCACGAGCAGGTCGGGCTCCGCGTGCAGGAGCGCGGGCGCCTGCTGGCTCTCGACCTGCTTCTGGACGTGCTCCCACTGGGAGGTGAGGCGCTGCACATCGCGTGTGAGCTGGTCTTCGGTCGCGCCCTCGGCAGCGGTACGGACGATCACGCCCGACGACTCGGGCAGCACCTCTTTGAGGATGCGCTTGAGTCGGGCGCGTTCGTTGTCCGGGAGCTTGCGGCTGATGCCGTTCATCGAGCCACCGGGGACGTACACGAGGTAGCGGCCGGGGAGCGAGATCTGGCTGGTCAGGCGGGCGCCCTTGTGTCCGACCGGGTCCTTGGTGACCTGCACGAGCACGCGATCGCCGGGCTTGAGGGCGAGCTCGATGCGACGCGGCTGGTTGCCGGTCTCGACGCCGTCCCAGTCGACCTCGCCGGAGTACAGCACGGCGTTGCGACCGCGACCGATGTCGACGAAGGCGGCTTCCATGCTCGGGAGCACGTTCTGCACGCGTCCGAGGTAGACGTTTCCGATCAGCGAGGCGTCCTGGTTGCGCGCGACGTAGTGCTCGACGAGCACGCCGTCCTCGAGCACACCGATCTGGGTGCGACCGTTCTTGGAGCGCACGACCATCTTGCGGTCGACGGACTCACGGCGGGCGAGGAACTCGGCCTCGGTGACGACGGGGCGACGACGACCGGCGTCGCGTCCATCACGACGGCGCTGCTTCTTCGCCTCGAGTCGCGTGGAGCCCTTGATGGCCTTGGGCTCGGTGATGTATTCGACGACGCGCTGGCGCTGACGCGGTGCCTCACGCGGGTCCTCGACGTCGGAACCACTACGGCGACGGCGACCACGGCGTCCGCCGTCGACATCTTCGGGCTCGCGGTCGCGGTCACGGTCGCGGTCGCGGTCGCGGTCGCGGTCGCGGTCGCGGTCGGCGCTCGGCGCGCGGCCGGGACGCTCGGGAAGCGGAACGAACTCGGGGGCGTAGAAGTGCAGCTGCGTCGAGACCTGCGAGACGAACACCTCGGGAAGGAGCCCGAGCGAGACCGCGGTCACGGGACCGGATGCCTCGGCGACGGGCTCTTCTGCGGTGACCTCGTCGGCCGACGGCGAAGCGTCCGCCTCGGGCTCGGCCGGAGCCGCGGCGTCTGCTTCTGCGGAGGCCTCCGCCACCGCAGGCGATTCCACAGCACCCTCTGCCTCCGCGGCAACCTCTGCCTCCGCGGATGCCTCGACGGCGACCTCGGTTTCAACGGCGGGCTCGGCCGGGGCATCCTGCTCGGAGGGGGCGTCCGGCTCCGCGGGAGCGGAATCCGTGGCCTCCTCGGCCTCGGGAGCCGTGGGCTCCGTCAGCGGCTCCGCGGCGTCAGCCGGGAGGTCGAGGGTAGATGCGTTGTTGTCATTGTTCTCATCGGCCATCTCTGGCGTACTCCCTGCGCGGGCCACTGAGTGCCCCACGAAATCTCATGCGATACCCGCAGGTGTCGCGAACTCACTAGATGTGCGACCGGCTCGTAGCTCTGGTCGCGTGGGGCATAGGACCCCGAAGTCTGCGTCGATGCGTGTCACGGCGGGGCCGCTCATCGCATCACAGGCCATTATCGCACCAACTCCACCCGAATGCGGCATCCCCTCGCACACCCCGCATTTTCTCCGGCCTGTTCTCGCCCGATCCATAGCAGTCGCTGAGATAATCCTCAGATGAGCGAGCAGCGCACCCGCCCCGTCATCTTCGCCGTCTGGCTGATCATCGCGAGCGTCGTCGGCTGGTTCGCCGCCTTCCAGCTCACGGTCGAGAAGTTCGCGATCCTCGCCGATCCCGACGCATCTCTCTCGTGCGACCTGAGCGCGTTCATCCAGTGCGGCAAGAACCTCGAGTCCTGGCAGGGCTCCGTCTTCGGCTTCCCGAACCCGATCCTCGGCCTCACCGGCTGGATGGCGCCGCTCGTCGTCGGCGTGGCTCTGCTCGCCGGTGCCCGGTTCGCCCGCTGGTTCTGGGTCTTGTTCGGTGTCGGTGTCACGTTTGCATTCGGGTTCGTGTGCTGGCTGATCTCGCAGAGCATCTACGACCTCATCGTCCTCTGCCCGTGGTGCATGGTCACGTGGGCCGTCACGATCCCCACGTTCTTCGCCACGATGCTGCATCTGACGCGCAACGGCACCTTCACCTCGTCGGAGAAGACCCAGCAGCGCGCAGAGAAGCTCATGGCGTGGGTTCCGCTGGCCACGATCGTGGCCTACGCGGTGATCATCCTGATGGCGCAGTCGAAGGGAATCGACTTCCTCGGCGAGATGGTGCGCATCCTGTTCGGCTGATCCCCCGAGCAGCCCCGCGATACGAGAAGGGCCCGTCCGCACTGCTGTGCGAACGGGCCCTTCTCGTCGAAACGGGGTGAGTCAGTCGAACCAGATGCCGAGCTCGCGCGCGGCGGACTCGGGGCTGTCGGAGCCGTGCACCAGGTTCTGCTGCACCTTGAGGCCCCAGTCGCGACCGAAGTCGCCCCTGATCGTGCCGGGAGCCGCGGTCGTCGGGTCGGTCGTGCCGGCCAGCGAGCGGAAGCCCTCGATCACACGGTTGCCCGCGAGACGGATGGCGACGGACGGACCCGAGAGCATGAACTCGATCAGGGGCTCGTAGAAGGGCTTGCCCTCGTGCTCGGCGTAGTGGGCGGCGAGGAGGTCGCGATCCGGCTCCACGAGGCGGATGTCGACGAGCGCGTAGCCCTTCGCCTCGATGCGGGCGAGGATCGCGCCGGTGAGGCCGCGGGCGACACCATCGGGCTTGACGAGGACGAGGGTTTCTTCGGTGGCCATGTCATTCACTCTCTGTCTGAGTCTGAGTCTCGGTCGAGGGCTCGGCGGGACGTCGTGCGTCCAATCGGGCCCCCATGATCGTCGCATACGCCCACATGCCGCCGAAAATCAGCGCCACGAAAGCGATGGCGGGAACGAAGAAGGCGGACAGCGCGATGATCACCTGGATGACCCAGCCCAGGCTGATCGCCCAGGGGCGGGTGATCATCCCGGCGGTGGCGAGGCAGGCGAGCGCGACGACGACGGATCCGACGATCGCCCACCAGGGCTCGATCCCCGCGGGCAGCGCCTTGAGGCCGAAGATCGTGAGACCCGCGAGGATCACGACGATCGATTCGAAGCCCAAGACGATCGGCGCCAGCTTCTGCACGAGCGTGCGCGGGGGCCGTGGGGGTCGCGGCGCGCGACGGGGCTCCGCAGCGGAGGTCATGCGCGCCACCCCGACTTCCAGTCCTCTTCCTCGGACAGGGCGATCGCCTCTCCCGCGAGAACGACGGACCCGGCGATCACGACGGCGCGCCGTTCACTCGATGCGGCCCACTCCCGCGCGGCGTCGGCGGCATCCGCGAGAGTCGGATGCACGCTCGCGCGCCCCCCGGTCTGCTCGACGAGGTCCGCGATCAGGTCGGCGTCGCTCGCACGCTCGGAGTCCGGCGCGGTGGCGAAGACGTGCGCGGCCGCGGGGGCGAGCTCCCCGACGATGCCGGCGGCGTCCTTGTCGGCGAGTACGCCCAGCACGACTCCCCACTCGTCGAAGTCGAAGCTGTCGTCGAGAGCCAGCGCGAGCGCCTTCGCGCCGTGCGGGTTGTGCGCGGCATCCACCACGACGGTCGGGGCGATGCCCAGCAGCTGCAGCCGACCGGGCGAGGTCGATCCCTGCAGCCCCTCGGTGATGATGTCGTCGGCGATGCGCTGCGCGGCACCGCCGATGAGCGACTCGACCGCGGCGATGGCCAGTGCGGCGTTGTGCCCCTGGTGGGCGCCGTAGAGCGGCAGATACTCCTCGACGTAGTTCCCCGCGAGACCGCGCACCGTGAGCAGTTGCCCACCGACGGCGAGCTTCTGGTCGGCGAGACCGAACTCCTCACCCTCGAAGGCGATCGTGGCGTTGCGCTCGGCGGCGACGCGGCGCAGCACCTCCGCGGCCTCGGCGGGCTGCTCGGCGGAGACGACCGCTGCGCCGTCTTTGATGATCCCGGCCTTGACCTGCGCGATCTCGGCGATCGTGCCGCCGAGGCGATCTGCATGGTCGATGTCGATGGGCGAGAACACCGCGACGTCGCCGTCGGCCGTATTCGTCGAATCCCACTCGCCGCCCATGCCGACTTCGAGCACCAGCACATCGACGGGGGCGTCGGCCACCGCCACGAAGGCGAGCACCGTGAGCAGCTCGAAGAATGTCAGGGGCTCCTCGCCCGACGCCTCGAGCTCGGCATCGACGATCTCGACGAAGGGGGCGATCTCGTCCCACGCGTCGGCGACCGCGGCATCCTCGATGGGAGCACCATCGATCATGATCCGCTCGGTGAACCGCTCGAGGTGCGGGCTCGTGAACAGCCCCGTGCGCAGGCCGTGGGCTCGCAGCAGGCTCTCGATCATCCGCGCCGTCGACGTCTTCCCGTTCGTGCCCGTGATGTGCACGACGCGGTAGGTGCGCTGCGGGTCGTCCAGGAAGGCGAGGATACGCGCGGTGCGCTCCTTGCGGGGCTGCACCCAGCGCTCTCCCGCCCGTGCGAGCAGGGTCTCGTAGACGGCATCCGCCCGTTCGCGCGCGCTCATGCGGCGCCTCCGATCCGCGTGACGGCGATCGTGAAGGCTGCGCGGTTCGCGTAGGTGCCCTTCTCGATGTCCGCGATGAACTCCGCACCCGCGACGGGACCGTCCTCGCGACGCAACGAGTGCTCCAATGCCAGGGTCTCCCCCGCCACATCGGCGATCTCGAAGGCCGCCGTCACGGCATCCTCGTCTTCCTGACTCGCGAACCGCAGATCCAGACGGATCCGGTCGCTCACGTCGAAGCCGGCGTTCTTGCGGGTCTCCTGCACGGCGCGGATCACGTCGCGCGCCAGGCCCTCGGCCTCGAGCTCGGGCGTGGTCTGCGTGTCGAGCAGCACGAAGCCGCCCGTCGGAACGATCGCGAGCGCCTCTCCCTCGGGCCGTCCGGTCGTCTCGAGCACCAGCTCGTACTCCGACGGTTCCAGCGCGATGCCCCCGGCGGTCACGACGCCGTCGACCTCGGCCCAGTCGCCCGATCGAGCGGCCTGGATGGCCTTCTGCACCTCTTTGCCGAGGCGCGGGCCCGCCGCGCGCGCGTTCACGCTCAGACGGTGGTCGATGCCGTAGTCGACGGCGGTCGTGTCCGCGAGCTGCACGAGCTCGACGGATTTGACGTTGAGCTCTTCGCGCAGGATCCCCTCGAACTGACCGAGCGAGGGCGCGATCGGCGACACAACGGTGAGGCGCGCCAGCGGCAGGCGCACGCGCAGCTTCTCCTTCTTGCGCAGGGCGTTGCCCACGCTCGACAGCTCGCGGACGGCATCCATCGCATCGCGGATCTCGTCGGCGGCGGGGAACGCGGCGTCGTCCGGCCAGTCCTGCAGGTGCACGCTGCGGCCGCCGGTGAGCCCCTGCCAGACGCGCTCGCTGATCAGCGGCACGAGCGGCGCAGCCACGCGGCAGAGCGTCTCGAGCACCGTGTAGAGCGTGTCGAACGCCTCTCGGCTCTTCGGGTCGTCGGTGACGCCGGTCCAGAACCGGTCGCGCGAGCGACGGATGTACCAGTTCGTCAGCACCTCGGCGAAGTCGCGCAGGCGCGCGGAAGCGGTCGTCGAGTCGAGTCCCTCCAGATCGGCGCGCACCTCGCGCACGAGGTCGCCGAGCCGCGCGAGGATGTAGCGGTCGAGCACATCGGTGGAATCGGTGCGCCACGATGCCTCGTAGCCGCCGTCGCCCGCCTGCGCTGAGCCTGTCGAAGCGTTCGCGTAGGTGGCGAAGAAGTACCACGAGTTCCACAGCGGCAGCAGGAACTCGCGCACGCCCGAGCGGATGCCCTCCTCGGTCACCGCGAGGTTGCCGCCGCGCAGCACCGAGCTCGACATCAGGAACCAGCGCATGGCGTCGGAGCCGTCGCGGTCGAGCACCTCGGAGACATCCGGATAGTTGCGCAACGACTTCGACATCTTGTAGCCGTCGCTGCCGAGCACGATGCCGTGGCAGCTCACACCGGTGAAGGCGGGGCGGTCGAAGAGCGCGGTCGACAGTACGTGCATCACGTAGAACCAGCCGCGCGTCTGCCCGATGTACTCGACGATGAAGTCGGCCGGGGCGTGCGAGTCGAACCACTCCTGATTCTCGAAGGGGTAGTGCACCTGCGCGTACGGCATGGATCCCGAGTCGAACCACACGTCGAACACGTCTTCGATGCGACGCATCGTGCTCTTGCCGGTGGGGTCGTCGGGGTTGGGACGCGTGAGCTCGTCGATGTACGGACGGTGCAGATCGACCTCGCCCTCGGGGTTGCGCGGCAGCGTGCCGAAGTCGCGCTGCATGTCGTCCAGCGAACCGTAGGCGTCGACGCGCGGGTACTCGGGGTCGTCGCTCTTCCAGATCGGGATGGGCGAGCCCCAGTAGCGGTTGCGGCTGATCGACCAGTCGCGCGCGCCCTCGAGCCACTTGCCGAACTGGCCGTACTTGACGTTCTCGGGCACCCAGGTGATCTGCTCGTTGTTCGCGAGCATGTCGTCCTTGATGTCCGTCACGCGGATGAACCAGCTCGAGACGGCCTTGTAGATCAGGGGATTGCGGCAGCGCCAGCAGTGCGGGTACGAGTGCTCGTAACTCTGCATCCGCACGAGCCGACCGTTCTCGCGGATGAGACGCACGAGCGGGGTGTTGGCGTCCATCCAGAGCTCGCCCGCGACGTCGGTCACGTTCGGGAGGAAGCGCCCGCCGTCGCTCAGCGAGAGGATCGTGGGGATGCCGGCAGCCCCGGCCACCCGCTGGTCGTCCTCACCGTAGGCCGGAGCCTGGTGCACGATGCCGGTGCCGTCGCTGACCGTGACGTAGTCGTCGACGAGGATGCGCCACGCGTTCTCGGTGCCCCAGACCTCGGCATCCGCGTAGTAGTCGAAGAGGCGGTCGTACGTGACGTCCTGCAGCTCGGATCCGCGCACGGATGCATCCACCGCGGCGAGCGCGTCCTCGGCGCTCTCGTAGCCGAGGTCCTTGGCGTAGCCGCCGAGCAGTTCGCGGGCGAGCAGGTAGCGGTGGGCGGATGCCTCGACCGCGGCGTCCGTCGATCCTGCGACCTGGTGCACGTCGGCCGCGCCGTTCGGGCCGGCGGGAACCACCACGTACTCGATGTCGGGCCCGACGGCGAGCGCGAGGTTGGTCGGGAGGGTCCAGGGCGTTGTCGTCCAGGCCAGTGCGCGCACGGCGGTGAGGCCGAGCGCTTCAGCCTTGGCGCCCGTCAGCGGGAAGGTGACCGTGACGGAGGGGTCCTGACGCATCTGGTAGACGTCGTCGTCCATGCGCAGCTCGTGCGCGCTGAGCGGCGTCTCGTCGCGCCAGCAGTACGGCAGCACGCGGTAACCCTCGTAGGCGAGGCTCTTGTCGTAGAGGGTCTTGAACGCCCAGAGCACGCTCTCCATGTACCCGAGGTCGAGGGTCTTGTAGCCGCGGTCGAAGTCGACCCACCGTGCCTGGCGGGTGACGTAGTCCTGCCATTCGTGGGTGTAGGTGAGCACCGAGCTCTTCGCCTTCGCGTTGAAGACGTCGATGCCCATGCCCTCGATCTCGCTCTTCTCGGTGATGCCGAGCTGCTTCATGGCTTCGAGCTCGGCGGGGAGGCCGTGGGTGTCCCAACCGAAGACCCGGTCGACCTTGTGGCCGGTCATGGTCTGGAAGCGCGGGAACACGTCCTTGGCATAGCCCGTGAGGAGGTGTCCGTAGTGCGGCAGGCCGTTGGCGAACGGCGGGCCGTCGTAGAACACCCACTCGGGCGAGCCCTCGCGCTGCTCGATCGAGGCGCGGAAGGTGTCGTCGGTCTTCCAGAAGTCGAGCACCTCCTCCTCGATCCGGGGGAAGCGGGGGCTCGGCGCCACAGAGGCGGCCTGGTCGGCGGCGGGTCCGAAGGAGGAACGCGGGTAGGTCATCGTGTCTCGCAGTGTCGTCGTGGCGGATGCTCCTGCGAGGACGACCCTCGCGGACCGCGGTACCACCTCGCGTGCGTTCCAGCACCGTTCGGTGCGTTCACGCCACTCTCACTGCGGCTGTGACGGGCCTGCCCCGCTCGGTTCTACTGGGCCCGTCGCCGGGCTGTTCTTCCGAGAGCTCCCCGGTGATGCCGGATCGATGCTCGTGGTTCCCAGTGTACGCGCCTCCGGCCCCCGCGCGTCGCGGACGTCGTTCGGCGAGGATCGCGAGTGTCCCCGGCCGCGCCTACCCTCGAAGCATGGCCCGCACACCCGAGTCGCCCGTCGCCCCGCGCCTCTCCCCTCCCGATCTCCCCGATGATTTCGCCCCCGCACAGCCGCGACGCAGTGCCGACCTCATCGCCGCCGCGCTCGACCTCACCGGAGACATCGATCTCGCTTACGCGTCCCTCGAGCAGTGCCGGGTGACGGCCGATGCCGACACGATCGACCTCACCGGAGCCACCATCCTCGACGTCGAGATGTCGAACATCCGGGTCGCCTCCCTCCGGATGCGCAACTCCGGCATCCGGCGCCTGCGCGTCACGGGCGGCCGCATCGGCACTCTCGACCTCAGTGGTGCGCGCGTCGCCGAGCTCGAGCTGCGCGACGTCCGCATCGACTATCTGAACCTCGGTGGCTCGCGTGTCGAAGACGTCGACGTCACCGGGTGCCGAATCCGTGCGCTCGACATGCCTCAGGCAGAACTCACCCGCATCCGCTTCACCGACTCCGCGAGCGACGAGGTCGACACCCGCGGCATGCGGGCGAGCGACGTCGACCTGCGCGGTCTCGACGCGCTCTCCTTCCTCGACGCCAACAGTCTTCGCGGCACCACGCTCACGAGCTTCCAGGTGCAGCAGCTCGCTGCCCTGATCGCGGAGGGGCTCGGCATCCAGATCAAGGACTGAGCGTCAGCGCGCCACTCGCGGCCAGCAGCTCGCGGGTGAACGGATGCTCCGGCGCCGCGAACACGGCCGCCACCGGTCCCTGCTCGACGATGCGTCCGTCCTGCATGACGAGCACGTCATCGGCGACCGCGGCGACCACATCGAGATCGTGCGATACGAAGATCATCGTGAGCCGGCGTTCGCGCTGCAGGCGAGCGAGGATGCGGAGCACGCGCTCGCGTACCGAGGGGTCGAGCGCCGAGACCGGCTCGTCCAGCACCAGCACATCGGGATCGGCGGCGAGCGCCCGGACGATCGCCGCCCGTTGACGCTGCCCGCCCGAGAGGTCTGCCGGCAGGCGTGTGGCGAGCGCGGGATCGAGGTCGACCTCGACGAGAAGCTCTTCCACCCGGCGGGCACGCTGCACCCGGGGCACTCCCCCGGCGGCGAGCGCCTCGCGCAGCGACCGACCGATCGTCCACCGCGGGTCGAAGGCGCCGAGCGGATTCTGGTGCACGAGCTGCACGCGATGCGCGCCGTGCCATCGGATCTCACCGGCGTCGGGTCTCTCGACGCCGATGACCATGCGGGCGAGCGTGGTCTTGCCCGACCCGGACTCGCCCACGATGCCGAGGGTGCTCCCCTGCCGCACCTCGAAGGTCGCGTCTTCCACGGCGGGGATCGCCGCGAACACCTTCGCGACCGCCGTCACCGACAGCACGGGAACCGTGGGGCGATCGTCCGGTTCCCGCGGCTCGTGGATCGTGGCCGCGATGAGCTGACGGGTGTACGGATGCTGGGGAGCTTCGAGCACCTGTGCGACCATGCCCTCTTCGACGACCTGCCCCTCCCGCATCACGAGCACGCGATCGGCGACTCGACGCACGGCCGCGAAGTCATGACTGATGAAGAGCACGGCGGTTCCCGCATCCGCGATCTCGCGCAGCAGATCGAGGATGCGCGCCTGCACGGTGGCATCGAGCGCGGTGGTCGGTTCGTCGGCGATCAACGCTGACGGTGCGGCGGCGAGGGCCGACGCGATGAGGGCGCGCTGGCGCAGCCCTCCGGAGAGCTCGTGCGGGTACTGGCGCATGCGGCGTTCCGGCTCGGGCATCCAGACACGGCGCAGCAGCCCGAGCGTCCGCTCCCCAAGATCGCGCGGTGCGCGTTCGTGCAGTCGGATCGGTTCGGCGATCTCCGATCCGATGCGCTGCAGCGGGTCGAGTGCCACGAGTGCGTCCTGAGCCACCAGAGCGACCATCGCCCCCCGCAATCGCCGCCAGCCGTGTTCGTCCAGCGCAGTGGCGTCGTGCCCGTCCACGCGCAGCACGTCGGCGGAGACCACCGCTCCGCGCGGAGTCAGGCCGAGCAGCGCCCGCGCCGTCAGCGACTTGCCCGCCCCCGACTCACCGACGATCGCGACGCACTCGCCGGGTGCGATCGACAGCGTGACCCCGCCGACGACGACCGCGCCGTCGATGGCGATGCGGAGGTTCTGCACCTCGAGCGCGGCGGAAGCCTGCTCGGCTGATTCGGTCATCCGTTCCTCCCGTCGGCCCGAGCGCGCAGTACCCGCCCGACGATGGTCGCCGCGACGACGGTGAGCGTGATCGCGATTCCGGGGAACACCGAGATCCACCACGCCTGACCGAGCACGTTCCGACCTCCGGCGAGCATGAGGCCCCACTCCGGCGTCGGCTCCGCGGGCCCGAGCCCGAGGAAGCTGAGGCCCGAGGCGGCGAGGATGCTCGAGCCGATGCCGATCGTCGCCAGAACGCTGAGCGAGCCCACGACGCCGGGCAGCACATGACGTCGGAATGCGAGGAAACGGGGCACCCCCAGGATGCGCGCGGCCTCGACGTGCTCTGCCACGCGGAGCGTGCGCGTCTGCACGCGCGCGAGTCGGATGTACACCGGCACCGCGGCCAACGTCACCGCGAGCGCGACGTTCACCGGCCCGGGTCCCAGGATCGCGATCACGACCAGCGCGACGAGGAACTCGGGGAATGCCATCAGCACGTCGTTGATGCGCATGAGCGACACATCGACGGCCCTCGGAGCCGTGCCAGCCAGGGCGCCGATCGCCAGCCCCGCGACGAGGGCGATCGCCGTCGCCAGCAGACCGATGCCGACCGAGCGCGCGGCCCCGAAGACGACGCGCGAATACACGTCGCGACCGCTCTGGTCGGTGCCGAAGAGGTGTTCCGCGCTCGGCGGGCGAAGCGCCCCC
The DNA here is from genome assembly GCF_044743285.1 of Microbacterium sp. NPDC087665. Classification (NCBI taxonomy): domain Bacteria; kingdom Bacillati; phylum Actinomycetota; class Actinomycetes; order Micrococcales; family Microbacteriaceae; genus Microbacterium; species Microbacterium sp. NPDC087665. The sequence continues at coordinate 485,932 of NZ_JBIUWD010000004.1, forward strand.
CGCACATCGGTGAGCACCGGGTCGTGCGTGGCGAGCACCCCGGGGAATGCCGCCGCGAAGGCGATGACCGCGAGCACCGCCAGCGCCGACCACAGCAGAACCCGCTGCGCCCGGCTCATCGGAGTGACTCCCGCCGTGTGACGCGCAGGCGCGGGTCGATCAACGGGTGCACCAGTTCGACGACGACGTTCACCGTGACGAACACGAGAGCGCTGAGCAGGATGATCCCCGAGATCACCGGCAGGTCGCGGTCGCTGATCGCCGCGAGCGTCACGCGGCCCAGCCCGGGCCGGGCGAACACGGTCTCGACGAGCACCGCTCCTCCGAGCACCGAACCGGTGAGGTAGGCGGTGAGCGTCACCGCCCCGGAAGCCCCATGGCGCAGGCCGTGCCGGAGCGTGAACCACCCGGCGCTCGCTCCCCGGGCCCGCACGGTTTCGGCGAACGGCATCCGCTCGGCCTGCACGAGACCATCCCGCAGCACCTGCCCGAGCAGCGCGGCCACCGGGAGCGCCAGGGTCACCGCCGGGAGGACGATCGTCGCCGGGTTCCGTGACCCCGAGACCGGGAACCAGCCGAGACCGAACGCGAAGACGCTCAGCAGGATCAGACCGATCCAGAACACCGGCGACGACAGCACGACCAGCTCGACGCCGGTGGCGACGGCGCGGGCGGTCTCGCCGCGCACCAGCAATGCCACGGCGAGCGCGAGAACGAGGGCGATGGCCAGGGCGAGGGCGGACAGCTGCAGCGTCGCACCGAGCTGTCGACCGATCACCTCGGACACCGGCAGCCTCAACTGATAGGACTCGCCGAGATCGCCGCGCACGAGCTGACCGAGATAGTCGAGGTACTGCTGGAGCGGAGGTCGGTCGAGGCCCAGATCGGCACGGATGCCGTCTTTCACCGCCTCGCTCACCTGCGCCTGCGGACCGAGCATCACCGAGACCGGATCACCCGGGATGACCCGGAACGCGAGGAACGCGAGCGTCGCTGCGCCCCAGAGGACGACGATGACGGATGCGGCGAGACCGGCGATCTTCGTGAGCGCAGCCTTCACCGCTCCCCCTTCACACAGTGCGTCGGTTCCGGATCAGCCGACGGTCACATCGTAGAACAGGGGCCGCCCGTAGAGGTCGTAGTCCACACCCTCGATGCGCTCGCCGACCGCGGTGATCGCCGAGGGGCTGTAGAGCGGCACGATCGCCGTATACGTGGCGTTCCACTGCTGGAGCTGCGTGTACAGCGCATTGCGCTCGGTCTGATCGCTGGTCGCGACGGCGGTCTCGAGCAGACCGTCGACCTCGGGGTCGGACACCTGCGACGCGTTCTGGAACCCGTCGGTGTGCAGGTGCGCACGCAGGAAGTCGGGGTCGACGCCCGAGAAGCCCCAGTCGGTGAGGTCGAAGGTCTTCGGGCCGTACTGGTCGTTGTACGCACCGGGCTCGAGCACGTCGCGGACGACCTCGAAGCCGATCTTCTTCAGATCGGACTGGATCGCGTTCGCCAGCGCGGCACGGTCGTCGGGAACAGGGGTCCAGGCGATCCAGGTCGCCGACAGACGCGCACCGTCCTTCATGCGGATGCCGTCGGTGTCGCGCTCGGTCCATCCGGCTTCGTCGAGCAGGCGGTTGGCCTCGTCGGGGTCGAATGCCCAGGTGCCCTCCAGAGCCGCATCGTATCCGGGCGTCGTGGAGCTCAGCACGCTCCACGCCCGCGGGAACTGTCCGAAGAAGATCTCTTCGACGGCCGGATCGATGTCGATGCCGCGGGCGAATGCCTGGCGCACCTTCTCGTCCGCGAACACACCGTACTTCTCGTTCAGGTACAGCGAGTACGGCAGACCGGGGTACTCGATCGAATCGACCGTGATGCCATGTCCCAGGCCCTCCACGAGGTTGGGCGGGATGTTGCTGGCGAGATCCGCCTCGCCGCTGGAGACGACACCGGTGCGGACGGATGCCTCGGGCTGGATCTCGACGCGCAGCGTCTCGAAGGCCGGCGCCTTCTCGCCGTGGGGGCCCCAGGCGTAGTCGTCGTTGCGGGTGTAGACGAGCTCCTGGTCGGGCGTGTACTCGGTGAGTTCGAACGGACCGGTACCGACGGTGATCCCCGGGCCGCCCGCCTTGAGCTGGTCCGCCGACTCCTCGAGCACCGCCGGCGAGTAGAACCCGAGCTGCGGCGTGCTCGCCGCCTGCAGGAACGGCGCGTACGGCTGCGTGAAGCTCACGATCACGGTGTGGTCGTCGACGACCTCGGTGCCCTCGTAGAAGTCCGCTCCGAGCATGCTCGCGGCCTGCGCCGACGCGGTGTCGGGGTCGACGATGCGGTCGAAGTTCGCCTTGACGGCCGCGGCGTCGAAGGGCTCGCCGTCGTGGAAGGTCACGTCGTCGCGCAGCGTGAAGGTGTACTCGGTGCTGTCGTCGGACACGATCCAGTCGGTCGCGAGCCACGGCGAGAACGAGCCGTCGTCCTCCTGGAAGACCAGCGAGTCGAGCACCGCGCGCTGCACCATGCCCGAGACGTCGAGCTGGCTCACCTGCGGGTCCATGTGCCCGGCCGAGAGATTCGCGCCCTCGATCGACCAGACGACTTCTCCCCCGGCGCCATCCTGTGCGGACGAGGCGCTGCAGGCGCTCAGCGCCAGAGCGGCCACGGCGGCGAGGGCCGCGACGGGAAGAAGACGGCGCACGGATGCTGCGGGCATGACGATTCCTCAGGACGATCGGGTGGGGGGTACGACCAGTCTAGAGCCGATTGTTGGACGGGGTCGATTTGCGGCAGCATCCGACTCCGCCCACCCTGGCTAGACTGGTTCGCACACCCACACTCAGGCACGCTCACACAGTGCCGCATACATCGCTCGAGGAGACCTCCATGCCTGCTTCTGAAACTGCGCAGAACCAGATTCCCGACAAGCCCGTACTCGAAGGCCTCGAAGCGAAATGGGACTCCACGTGGGCCGCGCAGGGCACGTACCTGTTCGACCGCGTCCGCGCCGCGCAGTCGGGGCGCGAGGGCGTCTTCTCGATCGACACCCCGCCGCCCACCGCATCCGGCAGCCTCCACATCGGGCACGTGTTCTCGTACACGCACACCGACGTCAAGGCGCGCTTCGAGCGCATGCGCGGCAAGACGGTGTTCTACCCGATGGGGTGGGACGACAACGGACTGCCCACCGAGCGTCGCGTGCAGAACTACTACGGCGTGCGCTGCGACCCCTCGCTCCCGTACACGCCCGACTTCACGCCCCCGTTCGAGGGCGGCGACAACAAGTCGAGCCGCGCCGCCGACCAGCTGCCCATCAGCCGCCGCAACTTCATCGAGCTGTGCGAGCGCCTGACCATCGAGGATGAGAAGCAGTTCGAGGCGCTGTTCCGTCAGCTCGGCCTGAGCGTCGACTGGACCCAGACGTACCGCACGATCTCCGACGACACGATCCGCCAGAGCCAGCTCGCGTTCCTGCGCAACATCGAGCGGGGCGAGGCGTACCAGGCGCTGGCTCCCACGCTCTGGGACATCGACTTCCGCTCGGCGATCGCCCAGGCCGAACTCGAGGATCGCGACCAGCAGGCCGCGTACCACACCATCGAATTCCCGTTCGCCGACGGGTCGGGGTCGATCGCGATCGACACCACCCGTCCGGAACTGCTTCCCGCGTGCATCGCGATCGTCACCCACCCGGAGGGGCCGCACAAGCACCTCATCGGTACGAAGGTGCGCACGCCGTTCTTCGATGCCGAGATCGAGATCCACGGCCACCACCTCGCGCAGCCCGACAAGGGCACCGGCGCCGCCATGGTCTGCACCTTCGGTGACGTGACCGACATCATCTGGTGGCGCGAACTGCGCACCACCGAGAACGAGTCGCTCCCCAACATGACGACGATCGGCCTCGACGGCCGGTTCCTCCCGACCGCGCCGGAATCGGTCGCGAACGCCGAAGCCGCCGCCTGGTACGGCGAAGAGCTGGCCGGGAAGACCGTGTTCAGCGCGCGAAAGGCCATCGTCGAGAAGATGCAGGAGACCGGCGACCTCACCGCGGTCGGCAAGCCGTTCAGCCATGCCGTGAAGTTCTTCGAGAAGGGCGACCGACCGCTCGAGATCGTGTCCACGCGCCAGTGGTACATCCGCAACGGCGCCCGCGACGGCGAGCTGCGCGACAAGCTGCTCGCCCACGGATCGGAGCTGAACTGGTACCCCGACTTCATGCGCGTGCGCTATGAGAACTGGGTCGGCGGCCTGACGGGCGACTGGCTCGTCTCGCGTCAGCGGTTCTTCGGAGTGCCGATCCCGCTCTGGTACGCGCTCGATGAGAACGGCGAGCGCGACTACGACCGCGTGCTCGTTCCCGATGCGGCGACCCTGCCGATCGATCCGACGTCCGATGTGCCCGCGGGCTACACCGAGGCCCAGCGCGGCGTCGCCGGCGGATTCGACGCCGAGGCCGACATCTTCGACACCTGGGCGACGTCGTCGCTCACCCCGCAGCTCGCCGGCGGATGGGAACGCGACGAAGAGCTCTGGAACCTCACCGCTCCGTTCGACCTGCGCCCGCAGGGGCAGGACATCATCCGCACCTGGCTGTTCTCGACCATGCTGCGTTCGGTCCTCGAAGACGGCCGTTCGCCCTGGCGCAGCGCCGCCATCAGCGGCTTCATCGTCGACCCCGACCGCAAGAAGATGTCGAAGTCCAAGGGCAACGTGGTGACCCCCGCCGACATCCTCGACACGCACGGGTCGGATGCCGTGCGCTACTGGTCCGCCTCGAGCCGTCTCGGAATGGATGCCGCGTTCGACCCGCAGAACCCGACCCAGGTGAAGATCGGCCGTCGTCTGGCGATCAAGGTGCTCAACGCGGCGAAGTTCGTGCTGTCGTTCCCGGTTCCGGAGGGGGCGCAGGTCACGCACGCGCTGGATGCCTCGATGCTCGCGGGCCTCGACAGCGTCGTCGTCGAGGCGACGAAGGCCTTCGAGCGGTACGACCAGGCACGGGCCCTCGAGATCACCGAAGGCTTCTTCTGGACGTTCTGCGACGACTATCTCGAACTCGTCAAGGAGCGCGCCTACAACCAGAACGATGTCGGTCAGGCATCCGCGGCGCTCGCACTGCGGCTCGCGCTCTCGACCCTGTTGCGGCTGCTCGCGCCCGTGCTGTCGTTCGCGACGGAAGAGGCGTGGTCGTGGTTCGAAGAGGGGTCCGTGCACACGGCCTCCTGGCCCGAGCCTCTCGGAATCGACGGCGACACCGCGGTGCTCGCCGCCGCGAGCGAGGCGCTGATCGGCATCCGTCGCGCCAAGACCGAGGCGAAGGCCTCGCAGAAGACACCGGTCGCACGCGCCGTGATCGTCGCACCGGATGCGAAGCTCGACGCCCTGCGCGCGGCCGCCGACGACCTCCGCGCCGTCGGACGCATCGCCGATCTCGAGTTCGGCGAGGCCGAGGAGTTCGCCGTGACCGCGATCGAACTCGCCCCGGCCGAGGAGTCCTGATGCAGCTGGGTACGCGATGGGCTGCCGGATCCGAGGCTCCGGCTTCGGTGCCCGCCGCCCTGCGCCCCGCGATCGCGGAGGTCGAGGCGAAGGGCCTGACGGGCCACTGGACCCTCACCTGGCTCGAGGGTCGCGCCATCGCCGAGCTCGATGCCGGATGGGAAGTCCTGCAGTCCGCTTCGGGCGCGGTCATCGCCCGTCCCTTCCAGGACTGACGCGCAGGCGAACGCGCGAGGCCCCTTCTCCTCTGAACGAGGGTGGGGGCCTCTTGCCATATCGGCGACGACCGTCCACGCTGTCCGTCATCCGGCATGAGGGCATCCGCATCGGCGATCTCCGTGACGCCTTCGACACCGGGTACAGGGCCATCGCCGCGCAGTTCGCGGCCGGCGCCCTCGTTCCTGTCGGCCCGGGGGCCCGTACGACGGCCTCGGCGCTGCCTGGGCGGCGCTCGTCGAACGCACGAGCGCTGCCGGCCTGTCATCGCGGAGCATCCTGATCGACGTGTACGTGTCGGTTCCGAGCGCGGCTGCGGGCGAACTGCGCACCGACCTCATCCTGCCGGTGACCTGAGCCTCACCCGCGCCTCGGCAGTGGTGGATAGGCTCGGATCATGACGACCGATGCCTCGAACCCGCTGCTCCAGCCCTCGACGCTCCCCTACGGCCTTCCCGACTACCGGGTGATCCGCGCCGAGCACTACCTTCCCGCTTTCCAGGCGGCGTTCGATGAGCACCTGCGGGAGATCTCTCGCATCACGATGGTCCGATCGATGCCGACCTTCGAGAACACGATCGAGGCCATCGAGCGCTCAGGCGACCTCCTCGACCGTGTGGCGCACGCGTTCTACACGGTCAGCTCGGCGGATGCCACCGAAGAGATCCAAGCCGTCGATGAACAGCTCGCCCCGCTCATGGCCGCGCACAACGACGCCGTGACGCTCGACGGCGCGCTGTACTGGCGCGTACAGCAGGTGCACGACCGGCTCGACCAGCTCGACCTCGATGACGAGCAGCGCTACCTCGTCGAACGGCATCATCGTGAGATGACGCATGCGGGCGCTGCCCTCGATGACGAGGCCAAAGCGCAGCTGACGCAGCTCAACCAGCAGCTCTCGTCGCTGAGCAACACGTTCGAACGCAACCTGCTGAACGACACGAACGACCTCGCCGTCGTGTTCGACTCCGCCGACGACCTCGACGGCCTCAGCGCCGGCGAGCTCTCGGCTGCGGCCCGATCCGCGACCGAGCGGGGCCTCGACGGTTCCTACCTCATCTCTCTCCCGCTGTTCACCGGGCATCCGTACCTCGCGCAGTTGCGCGACCGCGAAACCCGGCGACGCATCATGGCGGCGTCGCGGGCCCGGGGCTCCCGGGCGAACGCGAACGACAACCGCCCGGTGCTGCTCGAGATCGTTCGGCTCCGCGCCGAGCGGGCCGCGCTCCTGGGCTACCCGTCGCATGCGGCGTACGTGACGGCTGATGAGACCGCGGGAAGCCCGGATGCCGTCGAAGACATGCTCCGCGCCCTCAACGGTCCATCGGCTCGCAACGCGCGTGCCGAGCAGGAGTCTCTCCAGGCGATCGTCGACGAGACCGAAGCCGCTCCCTTCCCCATCGAGGCGCACGACTGGGCGTTCTACACCGAGAAGGTGCGGGCGGCGACCTACGACATCGACACGAGCGCACTCCGTCCGTGGTTCGAAGCCGAGCGCGTTCTCCGCGACGGCGTTTTCTTCGCGGCGACCCGTCTGTACGGCGTGACGTTCGCCGAGCGCACCGATCTTCCGTCGTATCACCCGGGCGCGCGCGTCTTCGAGGTGAGCAACGCCGACGGCAGTCCCCTCGGGCTGTACATCCTCGACCTCTACACCCGCGACTCGAAGCGCGGAGGCGCCTGGATGAACTCGATCGTGAGCCAGTCGCGCTTGCGCGGCACTGCTCCGGTCGTGGTGAACAACCTCAACGTGGCTCTGCCCGGCGACGGCGAACCGACTCTGCTGACCCTCGACGAGGTGACGACCCTCTTCCACGAGTTCGGGCACGCCCTGCACGGACTCTTCGCGACCGTGACCTACCCGCACTTCGCCGGCACCAATGTGTTCCGCGACTTCGTCGAGTTCCCGAGCCAGGTGAACGAGATGTGGATCCTCTGGCCCGAGGTGCTCGACAACTACGCACGCCATCACGTGACCGGCGAACCTCTGGATGCGGCGATCGTCGACCGGCTGCGCGCGACCGAGACCTTCGACCAGGGGCACGCGACGAGCGAGTATCTCGCCGCCGCATGGCTCGACCAGGCCTGGCACCGGATCGATACGCACACCAAGGTGCTCGACGTCTCGGTGTTCGAAGGGGCCGCACTCGCCGACATCGGGCTCGACAACCCGGCCGTGCCGACCCGATACTCGTCGACGTATTTCGCGCACGTCTTCTCGGGCGGCTACAGCGCCGGGTACTACTCCTACATCTGGAGCGAGGTGCTCGACGCGGACACGGTCGAGTGGTTCGTCGAGAACGGCGGTCTCACCCGAGAGAATGGCGACCGATTCCGTCAGCGACTGCTCGGTGTGGGCGGCTCGAAAGATCCCCTCGCCGCGTACCACGACTTCCGTGGCCGCGTCGCTGACATCGGTCCGCTGCTCGCACGACGCGGACTCACGTCCTGAGCAGGCCCGAACGACGTCGTCAGCCGACCGCTGCGCGATCGCGAAGGGCTGCCTGCGCCTTGAACCAGGTCAACTGGTGGTAGCTCTGCGCCAGAAGCCCTGCGGCGCTGTCGAACGGCACGGCGCGCACCGCGATCGACTCCGTGTCGTCGAGGGACTGCTCGGCGACCTGCACGCAGTCTCGTGCGAGAAAGTGGTGGACCCTGTTCGTGTGCGTACCGAAGTTCGCCCAGGTCGCCCCGAGGGCGATCATCTCGGCGGCCTCGTAGCCCGTCTCTTCGCGGAGTTCGCGAACGGCGGCATCCACGGGACGCTCTCCGGCGTCGGCGCCGCCCCCGATCGTGCCGAGTGCGACGATGCCGGCCCCGTGGCGGTACTCCTCGACGAGGATCGCGTCGCCCGACGCATCGACCGCCAGCACCGAGACCCAGTCGCCGTACTCCAAGACGTAGAACGGCGCGATCGTTCGCCCCTGACTGTCGACGCAGTCGTCTGATCGCAGTCTGATCCATCGATCAGCGACGAGCATCTCGCTCGCGGTCGTGCGCCAAGGCCCGGGCGCCGGCGCACCGACGGAGGTCATGCGCTCTTGCGCTTGCGCTCCATGACGATCGTGGGCGGGGCGCCGTCGTCGACGGCTGCCCGGGTGACGATGACCTTGGCGACGTCTTCTGCCGACGGGATCTCGAACATGATCGGCCCGAGCACGTCTTCGAGGATCGCGCGGAGACCGCGAGCGCCCGTCTTGCGGCCGACCGCGAGGTCGGCGATCGACCGGAGGGCTTCCTCTTCGAACTCGAGCTGCACGCCGTCGAGCTCGAACATGCGCTGGTACTGCTTGACCAGGGCGTTGCGCGGGCCGGTGAGGATGTCGATCAGGGCATCCTGGTCGAGCGGCGACACGGACGCGATGACCGGCAGGCGCCCGATGAACTCGGGGATCAGACCGAACTTGTGCAGGTCTTCCGGCAGCACCTCGCTGAAGAGGTCGAGGTCTTTGTTCTTGTCGTGCAGCGGGGCGCCGAAGCCGATGCCGTGCTTGCCGACGCGCGCCGAGACGATGTCCTCGAGTCCGGCGAATGCGCCGGCGACGATGAACAGCACGTTCGTCGTGTCGATCTGCAGGAATTCCTGGTGCGGATGCTTGCGCCCGCCCTGCGGCGGAACCGACGCCACCGTCCCCTCGAGGATCTTGAGCAGCGCCTGCTGCACGCCTTCTCCCGAGACATCGCGGGTGATCGACGGGTTCTCGGCCTTGCGAGCGACCTTGTCGATCTCGTCGATGTAGATGATTCCCTGTTCGGCGCGCTTGACGTCGTAGTCGGCTGCCTGAATGAGCTTGAGGAGGATGTTCTCGACGTCTTCGCCGACGTAGCCGGCTTCGGTCAACGCCGTGGCGTCGGCGACGGCGAACGGCACGTTGAGACGCTTCGCCAGCGTCTGGGCGAGGTACGTCTTACCGCAACCCGTCGGGCCGATGAGCATGATGTTGCTCTTTGCGATCTCGACCTCGTCGGCCTTCTGCTCGGCCGGCTGCAGCGTGGAGTGCGCGCGGGTGCGCTTGTAGTGGTTGTAGACGGCGACCGCGAGAGCCTTCTTGGCGGGCTCCTGGCCCACGACGTACTCCTCGAGGAACGCGAAGATCTCGCGCGGCTTGGGCAGATCGAAATCGGACACGCCCTCGGCGGAGGACTCCGCCATCCGCTCCTCGATGATCTCGTTGCACAGCTCGACGCACTCGTCGCAGATGTACACACCGGGGCCAGCGATGAGCTGCTGCACCTGCTTCTGGCTCTTTCCGCAGAACGAGCACTTGAACAGGTCAGCGCTTTCACCGATACGGGCCATGCGCGTCCTCCTAGTGGGGATCCAGAGATCGTGTTCCGAGCCTAACCTCTGCATCGGACACCGGGACGCATTGGCGCGGACTCGCCGTCCGCGAGTCCGCGCCGTGTGACAGAGGGGCCGGTTCGCAGGATGCTGCGAACCGGCCCCTCTGTCAGGTCCGATCAGATCCGATCGGTTCGGATCAGACCATGCTCTTCGTGTGCCACACGGTCTTCACCTCGGTGAAGGCGGCGATCCGCTCCGGTGAGGCCACGACGTCGCCCGGCGTGAGCACCCGCGTCAGCGTCTCGGCCGCGGCGATCTGCAGGTCGACCCAATCGAGATCGCCCGCTCCCGCGAGGTCGAGGGCGTTGACGTCCTGGTGCGAGGCGAGCCACGGCGCGATCTCGGCCGGGGATCCCGTGATCACGTTGACGACGCCCCCGGGGACATCGCTCGTCGCGAGCACCTCGGCGAGACTTATGGCCGAGAGCGGATGCCGTTCGCTGGCCACGACCACGACCGTGTTGCCGGCGACGAGCGCCGGAGCGACGACCGACACCAGGCCGATCAACGCGGAATCCTGCGGTGCGATGATCGCGACCACGCCCGTCGGCTCCGGCACGGTGATGTTGAAGTACGGTCCCGCGACCGGGTTCGCGTTGCCTGCGATCTGCGCGTATTTGTCGCACCAGCCGGCGTACCAGACCCAGAGGTCGATCGCGTCTTCGACCTGGGCGGCCGCAGCCGAGGCCGAGACGCCCTCCTGCGCGACGATCTCGTCGATGAACTGCGCGCGACGCCCCTCGAGCACCTCGGCCACGCGGTAGAGCACCTGGCCGCGGTTGTACGCGGTCGCACCCGACCAGCCCTTGACGGCGGCGCGTGCGGCGACGACGGCATCCCGCGCGTCCTTGCGGGATCCCTTCGCGGCGTTGGCCAGGAAGACGCCCTTCTTCGAGACGACCTCGTACGTGCGGCCGGACTCGCTCCGCGGGAATGCGCCGCCGATGGCGAGCTTGTACGTCTTCGGTACGGTCAGTCGCTTGCTCATGCGGACGCCCCCTTCAGGTATGCGGTGAGACCCTGACGGCCGCCCTCGCGGCCGTATCCGGACTCCTTGTATCCGCCGAACGGGCTCGACGGGTCGAATCGATTGAACGTGTTCGCCCAGATCACTCCGGCGCGCAGCCGGTCGGCCACGGCGAGGATCCGGGATCCCTTGTCGGACCAGATGCCGGCCGACAGCCCGTAGGGCGTGTTGTTGGCCTTGGCGATGGCCTCGGCGGGCGTGCGGAAGGTGAGCACCGAGAGCACCGGGCCGAACACCTCGTCGCGGGCGATGCGGTGGGAAGCCTCGACCCCGGTGAAGATCGTCGGGGCGAACCAGAAGCCCTTCTCCGGAATCGCGCAGTCTGCGGTCCAGCGCTCGGCACCCTCGGCCTCGCCGATGTCGCTGAGCTCGCGGATGCGAGCGAGCTGGGCCGCGGAGTTGATCGCACCGATGTCGGTGTTCTTGTCGAGCGGGTCACCCAGACGCAGGGTCGACAGGCGGGTCTTGAGCCGGTCGATGACCTCGTCGTGGATGGACTCCTGCACGAGCAGACGGCTGCCTGCGCAGCAGACATGGCCCTGGTTGAAGAAGATGCCGTTGACGATGCCTTCGACAGCCTGGTCGATGGGGGCGTCATCGAACACGATGTTCGCGGCCTTGCCACCGAGCTCGAGGGTGAGCTTCTTGTTGGTGCCGGCGACGGCGCGAGCGATGTCTCGGCCGACTCCGGTCGATCCGGTGAAGGCGACCTTGTCGACGTCGGGGTGACGCACCAGCGCCGCGCCCGTCGCGCCGGCTCCGGTGACGATGTTCACGACACCGGCGGGGAGGTCGGCCTGCTGCAGGATCTCGGCGAAGATCAGCGCCGTGAGGGGCGTGGTCTCTGCGGGCTTCAGGACGACCGTGTTGCCGGCGGCCAGAGCCGGAGCGACCTTCCAGGCGAGCATCAGCAGGGGGAAGTTCCACGGGATCACCTGACCGGCGACTCCGAGCGCACGGGGGTTCGCACCGAGACCGGCGTGATCGAGCTTGTCCGCCCATCCCGCGTAGTAGAAGAACCAGGCGGCGACGAGAGGCACGTCGACGTCCCGGGACTCCTTGATCGGCTTGCCGTTGTCGAGGCTCTCGGCCACAGCCAGCTCGCGAGCGCGTTCCTGAACGAGGCGGGCGATGCGGAACAGGTACTTGCCGCGGTCGCGGCCGCTCATCTTCGACCAGGTCTTGTCGTAGGCGCGACGAGCCGCGGCGACAGCGCGGTCGACGTCGTCATCGCTGGCCGAGGCGATCTCGGCGATGCGCGACTCGGTGGCCGGGGAGATGGTCGTGAAGGATGAGCCGGAGCCGTCGACGAACTCGCCGTCGATGAACAGGCCGTAGCTGTCCTTGAGGTTCAGGAGCGCCGTGGATTCCGGCGCGGGAGCGTATTCCAGAAATGACATGTTCGTATCCCAGTCAGTCGATCGTGACGTAGTCGGGGCCGGAGTAGTGGCCGGTGGTGAGCTTCTGACGCTGCAGCAGCACGTCGTTGAGAAGGCTCGATGCGCCGAAGCGGAACAGGTGCGGCTGAAGCCATTCCTCCCCCACGGTCTCTGCGACGGTGACGAGATACTTGATCGCGTCTTTCGAGGAGCGGATGCCACCGGCCGGCTTGACGCCGATCTTCTCGCCCGTGGCCTGGTGCCAGTCGCGAACGGTCTCGAGCATGAGCAGCGTCGTCGGGAGCGTCGCTGCCGGCTGAACCTTGCCCGTGGACGTCTTGATGAAGTCGCCACCCGCCAGGATGCCGAGCCAGGAGGCCCGCTTGATGTTGTCGTAGGTGTTGAGCTCGCCGGTCTCGAGGATCACCTTGAGCGAGGCGTAGCTGCCGTCTTCTCGTCGGCAGGCTTCCTTCACCCGGGCGATCTGGTCGAAAACGAGTCCGTACCTGCCGGAGAGGAATGCTCCTCGGTCGATCACCATGTCGATCTCATCGGCACCGGCGGCGACCGCCTCCGCCGTGTCGGCGAGCTTGATCTCGAGCGACGATCGACCGCTCGGGAATGCGGTGGCAACGGCGGCGACCGAGATGAGCCCGTCGTCCGGGTCTCCGTGCAGAGCGCCGAGCGCGGCGACCGCGTCGCCGACCATGTCGCCGTAGACGCAGACCGCGGCGACCTTCGGACACGTCGGGTCAGCGGCATCCGGGTTCTTCGCCTTCGCGACGAGCGAGCGCACCTTGCCGGGGGTGTCGGCGCCCTCGAGCGTGGTGAGGTCGATCAGCTCGATGATCTTGTCGAGCGCCCACGCCTTCGAAGTGGTCTTGATCGAGCGCGTGCCGAGTCCGGCAGCGCGCTGCTCCAGGCCCACGGCGTCGACGCCGGGAAGGCCGTGCAGAAAACGACGGAGCGTGGCATCGTCGGGGTCTCCGCCGAGGACGTCCACCGCCGTCCTGCGGGTCAGTTCATTGGTCGTCATTGTTCCTCCAACAATGCTCGTGCTGTGGTCTCATCGGTAACCAGAACCCCGCACAGGCCACTCGTGACCACGGTGCGGGCGATGTCGTGTTTGGCGGGGCCGGCGGTCACGAAGATCGCCTTCTTGGCCCCGCGGAGTCGGTCGAGGCTCACGCCGACCGTCCGAGCGTCGAGCTGCGAGTCGACGATGTTGCCCTCGGCGTCGACGTAGCGTCCGAGAACGTCGCCGACGGCCCCGCGCCGGGCGAGCTCCTCGACGTCGGAAGCGCTGAGGTAGCCGTTCTCCACGTGGGCGGACGACGCGTCGCAGGGGCCGGCCGTGAACAGGAATGCCTGCGCCTGGGCGGCTTCCTCGAGGATGGCGGCGACCGTGCGATCGGCTTCGATGGCCTGTTTGGTCTCGACCCGCTCCAAAATCGCGGGACTCGGCAGGAGCGAGACATGGCCGGACGCGCGCTGGGCGATCGTGACCGCCAGACCGGCCGCACCGCCGGATCGACGGTTGAGGCTGACTCCCCCGTTGAGCTGAACGACGGTGACACCGCTCGCCCATCCGTCGGGCAGCGCTTCGGCGACCGCGCGGAGCGTGCGGCCCCAGCTCACACCGAGCGTGCGGGGAACGGGGCGCATCGCCGTCAGGAAGTCGGCTGCCGCCTGCGCGACGCGTTCGAGCGTCCCGTCATCGCCGTCGGGGGCGGGGACGACCACGGCATCCGCGAGACCGAACCGCTCGACGATCTCGCGTTCCAGGCCCAGCCGCCTCGCGCGGGGGTGGATGATCTCGATGCGAACGATGCCGCGCTCGCGAGCCTGCGTGAGCAGACGCCCGACCTTCCACCGAGAGATCTTGAGGAGTCCGCCGATCTCGTCTTGCGTCTTGTCCTCGTCGTAATACAGCTCAGCGACGCGCACCATCAGCAGTTCGTCTTCCACGGCATCCTCCTTCCGCACCCAGCCTACGACTGTTCCAGCGTAAGCGCATCGTCATGCTCATATGAGCAGACCTGTCGCGTTCGCCGCACATCTGCCGGATACGCCGAAGGGGCGATGGTCGAGATGACCATCGCCCCTTCGAGAAAAAGACCTCAGACGCGCTTGCGCGTCGTGAGAACCTGATCGACGATTCCGTAGTCCAGCGCCTGAGCGGCGGAGAGGATGTTGTCGCGATCGATGTCACGGTTGATCTGCTCGACCGGCTTGCCGGTGTGCTTCGCCATCGTCTCTTCGAGCCAGGTGCGCATCCGGAGGATCTCCGCCGCCTGGATCTCGATGTCCGAGGCCTGACCCTGACCCGCCTCGCCCATCGCGGGCTGGTGGATGAGAACGCGGGCATTCGGCAGCGCGAGACGCTTGCCGGGCGCGCCGGCCGCGAGCAGTACGGATGCGGCCGAAGCCGCCTGCCCGAGGACGACCGTCTGGATCTGCGGCGCGACGTACTGCATCGTGTCGTAGATGGCCGTCATCGCGGTGAACGAGCCACCGGGCGAGTTGATGTACATCGTGATGTCGCGCTCGGCGTCCTGGCTCTCGAGAACGAGGAGCTGGGCCATGACGTCATCGGCGGATGCGTCGTCGACCTGCACGCCGAGGAAGATCACTCGATCTTCGAACAGCTTGTTGTACGGGTCGGAGCGCTTGAATCCATAGGCCGTGCGCTCCTCGAACTGCGGGAGCACGTAGCGGCTGGACGGCAGGTTGCCAGCGGATTGGAAAGTAGGGGTGTACATGTGAGTCCTTTCGAATCCGTTATTCTGCGGCGTCCGCAGTGCCGCCGCCGCCGGTCACGTCGCTGGCGTGCTCGCGGATGTGGTCGACGAAGCCGTACTCGAGCGCCTCTTCCGCGGTGAACCAGCGGTCGCGATCGCCGTCGGCGTTGATCTGCTCGACCGACTTGCCGGTCTGCCCGGCCGTGATCTCGGCGAGGCGCTTCTTCATCGAGAGGATGAGCTGCGCCTGGGTCTGGATGTCGCTCGACGTGCCGCCGAAGCCACCGTGCGGCTGGTGCAGCAGCACACGCGCGTTCGGGGTGATATAGCGCTTGCCCTTGGTGCCGCTGGTGAGCAGCAGCTGACCCATCGAGGCCGCCATTCCGATCCCGACGGTGACGATGTCGTTCGGGACGAACTGCATCGTGTCGTAGATCGCCATACCCGCGGTGATGGAGCCACCGGGCGAGTTGATGTAGAGGTAGATGTCTTTCTCTGAGTCTTCTGCCGCGAGAAGAAGAATCTTCGCGCAGATCTCATTGGCGTTCTGGTCACGTACCTCTGAACCAAGCCAGATGATGCGATCCTTCAGCAGCCTGTCGAAGACGCTTGTCGCGACAAGGGGTTCTGCAGCCATTTCAGCTCCTGTTTCCGTGTTCGTGCTTCGAATCTACCGGCGACGGCACGGCGCTCAGGCCGTGTTCGCCGTCGGCATATCAACGTGGCGGATCGACCAGCTCACGTGCGTAGGCGGTGACGGAGCGCGTGTAGCGCGGAAGATGCGGCGCCAGCGCCTCGAGTGCGATGGCGGCGGCCTCTCGGCTCTTCCCGAGCGTCACGAGCGTCAATGCGTAGAACGCAGACGCGGCGTCTGCGAGGGGCCCACCACGCTCGCGCTCGGCCCGCAGCAGCTCCAGGGACTCGTCGACCTTGCCGAGGTTGCGCAGCGTGCTGGCGAGCTGGATCACGGCCTGGGGCCGGTGCTCGTCGTCGAGTCCGGCGTCGAGGGCGCGGCGGTACAGAGCTTCTGCCTCGACCTCCACGCCTGCGGAATCCCGCGCCCCTGCGCGCTCGAACAACGCCCGGGCGTCGCCGTCGGCGCGTTCCCGGGCCAGCGCGTCGATCCGGTCGATGCGCTCGGCATCACTCACTGCGTCGTCGTCCCACACGGCGGCGACACGCTCGTTCCAGCTCTCCATCTTTTTCCTTCCGGTGACGAAAAGGGGCGGATGCCGCAGCATCCGCCCCTTTCATCGTGATCGGTCGATCACTCGGCCTTGTCGGCCGCCTTCTTGGCCGGAGCCTTCTTGGCGGCGGGCTTCTTCGCGGCGGGCTTCTCGTCGGCGTCCGCAGCGTCGGCCTTCTTGGCCGGAGCCTTCTTGGCGGCCGGCTTCTTCGCGGGAGCCTTCTTCGCGGGCTTCTCCTCCGACTCGGCGGCGTCGGCCTCGTCATCGGTCACGATGAAGTCGGACAGATCGACGGTCTTGCCGTTGGTGTCGACGACCTTGACCTTGCCGAGAGCGATCGCGAGGGCCTTGTTGCGGGCGACCTCGCCGACGAGCGCGGGCAGCTGGTTCGACGACTGCAGAGCCTCGACGAACTCCTGCGGCGCCATGCCGTACTGCGAAGCCGACTGCACGAGGTACTGGCTGAGCTCCTCCTGCGAAACCTGCACATCGGCCTCTTCGGCGATCGTGTCGAGCAGAACCTGCGTGCGGAACTGCTTCTCGCTCGCCTCGGTGACCTCGGCGCGGTGAACGTCGTCTTCGAGACGGTTCTCGCCCTCGAGGTGGTTGTGTACCTCGTCTTCGATGAGCTTCGGCGGCACCGGGATCTCGATCTGCTCGAGCAGCGTCTCGACGAGCTTGTCGCGAGCCGCGGAGCCCTGGGCGAACACGCCCTGCTGGGCGACGCGCTCGGCGAGGCTGGCGCGCAGCTCGGCGATCGTGTCGAACTCGCTGGCGATCTGCGCGAAGTCGTCGTCGGCCTCGGGAAGCTCGCGCTCCTTGACGGCCTTGACGGTCACGGCCACCTCGGCCTCAGAGCCGGCGTGGTCGCCGCCCACGAGAGCGGAGCGGAACGTCGTGTCCTCACCGGCGGTGAGCGATTCGATCGCGTCGTCGATGCCCTCGAGCAGCTCGCCCGAGCCGACCTCGTAGGAGACGCCCTCGGCGCGGTCGATCTCTGCGCCATCGATCGTGGCGACGAGATCGAGCTCGACGAAGTCGCCCTTGGCAGCGGGACGGTCGACCGGCACGAGCGTGCCGAAGCGGGCGCGCATGTTCTCGAGCTCGGCGTCGAGCGCAGCCTCGTCAGTCTCGACCGCGTCGACGGTCACGGTGATGCCGTCGTAGGCGGGCAGTTCGATGTCGGGGCGCACATCGACCTCGACGTCGACGAGCAGGTCGCCGGAGAAGTCCTTCTCGCTCGGCCACTGCGTGATGTCGGCGGCGGGACGGCCGACGACGCGCAGCTTGTGCTCGGCGGTCGCGTCGCGGAAGAACTTGTCGAGACCTTCGTTGACCGCGTGCTCGATGACCGCGCCGCGACCGACGCGCTGGTCGATGATCGGTGCGGGCACCTTGCCCTTGCGGAAGCCGGGGATCTGAACGTCCTGTGCAATGTGCTCATAGGCGTGAGCGATGCTGGGCTTGAGGTCGTCCGGGGTGACCGTGATGGTGAGCTTGACCCGGGTCGGGGTCAGCTTCTCGACGGTGCTGTTCGCCATGCTCGTGTGTTCTCCTTGTGGTTTCCGCGGTGAACCGCGTGTGAGGCCTGGAGGCCGTGTCGGGGCGACAGGAGTTGAACCTGCGACCTCCCGCTCCCAAAGCGGGCGCTCTACCAAGCTGAGCTACGCCCCGGGGAATCGTCATGCAGATTCAGCCCCCACGAGTCTAACGGACAGGAGCACGCCCCACAGTCCGCTATGATCGATGAGTCGGTAACCGAGCATCTCTCAGGCTCGGATCCGGGGCTGTAGCTTAGTGGTAAAGCCTTAGTCTTCCAAACTAATGATGCGGGTTCGATTCCCGTCAGCCCCTCCACTCCGAAGACCCCCAGTCAGCAGACTGGGGGTCTTTCGCTTTCTCGTAGACTCATCCCCATGTCCGCGCCGAGCGCCGACGGAGGGGATGCCGTGAGCACGACGAGTCCATTCGAGGATCAGCGGTCTCCCCTGCCCGGGCGGCATCAGCTGCCCGCGCACTTCTCGGGCGTCTCCGTCGTTCCGCATCCCCGCCGCAAGGCTCGGCGGGGCCTCGTGTTCGGCATCCTGGGCGGCGTTCTCGTCGTCGCCGCGTGCGCGGCCGTGCAGATCGGCGCCAACCTGCGCTTCGATGACGCCGCCGCCGAGCACGTCGCCGTCGGCGCCCAGGCGATGGATGCCCGGTCCGCGCTCGACGAGGAGAACGCCGATCTCGCGATCACCACGTCTGCAGCCGAGAAGATCATCGCCGGCAATACCGGCGCTCTCATGGAATCGGCGCCGATCGACGCGTTCTCCGCGGCGATCGGCGAGGCGAAGGAAACGAGTGCGGCGGCCGACGAGCTGCTCACCACCGACATCCCCACGGTCTCGTCGAAGCCCGGATGGTTCTGGGAGCTCTTCGGAACGGCGGACGCACTCGATGGCCAGACGGAGGACATGCACGCGTTCGTGACCGATCTGGAGCAGCAGTCCCCCGAGATCGATGACGCCCGGACGACCGTGACCGAAACCGGGGTGGCGGTCCTCGCCGCCGCGGCGGCCGCGGCACCCGCGTTCGAGACCGCGCACATCTCGGCCAGGAACCTCGACGTCATCGCGCTGCGTGACGCCGCAGCCGGCGCGGCCACCGTCACGACGATCGACGATACGGCCGTCGAGCGGCTCGCGGCTCTCCAGTCCGCGGCAGCGCAGGTCGTCGTATCGCAGGATGCCGAGCTGGCGGAGAAGTCCGGTCCGCTGATGAACGCGCGGCTCGAGGTCGAAGCGTTCGCCCGTTCACTCGCCCCCGGAGTGCTCCTCGAGTTCGACTGGGCACCGGTCGTCAGCGGCGCGGGGTACAACGGCAGCATGGGCGGCTACACCACCTGGTGGTGGAACGACCCGGATCGCGCCGTCATCCAGTTGTCGAACTCCGTCGCCGAGCAGTGGCCGGCGGAGCGCAGCCGAGCACTCGTCGCGCACGAGGTGGGCCACGCGATCAGCGTGAAATGCGAGAACATGTACGACTCATCGACGCAGGACAGCATCGAGAAATGGGCCACCGCCTGGGCGATCAGCATGGGCTTCACAGACGACGCGAACGGTGTCTGGGCGTACGGGTATCCGCCTCAGAGCTACATCGACGCAGCCGCCGGGTGCCGCTAGACACCGGAATCGGCCGCCGCCGCCGCACGAGGTCAAGCGGCCGCAGGGACGAGAATGCCCCCGCGATGGTTCGCGGGGGCATTCTTCACGAGCGGTCGGAGATCACTGACCCCGACGTTCGCGGAGCTGCGTGAGAGCGTCCTCCAGAAGCTGAACGGCCTCCTCGTCGGTACGGCGTTCCTTCACGTACGCGAGGTGCGTCTTGTAGGGCTCGGCCTTCGCGAGCGCGGGAGGGTTATCCCGGTCGCGCCCGGCCGGCAAGCCGGACTGCGGGTGGTCGATGGTCTCGGGGATCTCGTCCTCCGGCAGACCGGCCGCGAAGTATCGCACCGTCTCATTGCCGAGGCCGTCCCAGTACGACACCGCGATGCGGTCCGCGTGGTAGCCGTGGTCCTGCTCCCCCATCGGTCCGGAACCGACACGGGTTCCGCGAATAGCGTTGCCACCGGTAGCCATCAGATCACCTCGAATTTCGTAATGAGACCGAGCGCGACGATCGCGACGAACCACGCGAGCGCCAGGACGACGGTGAAGCGGTTGAGGTTGCGCTCGGCGAGGCCGGACGAACCGACCGCCGAGGACATGCCTCCGCCGAACATGTCGGAGAGACCGCCGCCGCGACCCTTGTGAAGGAGGATGAGGAGGGTCAGCAGAACGCTGGTGATACCCAGCACGACCTGCAGAACGAACTCGAGAATTGCCACGAGGAAGAGCCTTTCGCTGGGGCAGGACTACCCCGGTAACGGTCAAGTATACGGTGCAGCGGGGCCGAAGCCCCGCCGCACTCACACTCCGACGTGCTTCTCGAAGCGGATGATCGCTGCGAACTCGTCGACCACGAGGCTCGCGCCACCGACGAGAGCGCCGTCGACGTCGGGCTCGCGCATGAAGCTCGCGATGTTGCCGGACTTCACGGAACCGCCGTAGAGGATGCGCGTGCGCGCTGCCGCCTCGTCGCCGAGAACCTTGGCGACGACCGCACGCAGAGTGGCGCAGACATCCTGCGCCTGCTGCGGAGTCGCGGCCTGGCCCGACCCGATCGCCCACACGGGCTCGTAGGCGACGACGATGTCCGCCGTCGCGGCGACGCCCTGGAGCGCGACCTCGAGCTGTCCCACGGGAACTGCGCTCGCGCCGAACTTCTCGAGATCTTCCGCCGTCTCACCGACGCAGATGACCGGCACGAGGCCGTGCTTGAGGGAGGCCTGCACTTTCGAGGCGACGACCTCATCGGACTCGGCGTGGTATTCACGACGCTCGGAGTGGCCGATGATGACGTACTTCGCATCGAGCTTCGCGAGGAATGCGCCCGACACCTCACCGGTGTAAGCGCCCGAGTCGTGCGCCGAGACGTCCTGCGCACCCAGGGCGAACGGGATCTTGTCTGCGTCGATCAACGTCTGCACGCTGCGGATGTCGGTGAAGGGCGGGAACACCGCGACCTCGACCGATCCGTCTTCGTGCTTCGCGTCTTTCAGAGTCCAATGCAGCTTCTGGACGAAGGCGACCGCCTGCAGGTGGTCGAGGTTCATCTTCCAGTTGCCCGCGATCAGCGGGGTACGAGTCTTCAGACCCATCCGAGCACCTCCAGGCCGGGTAGTTTCTTTCCCTCGAGGAACTCGAGGCTTGCACCGCCGCCGGTCGAGATGTGACCGAACTGCTCATCGGTGAATCCGAGCTGCCGCACGGCGGCCGCGGAGTCGCCACCGCCCACGACGCTCAGACCTTCGACCTGGGTGAGTGCTTCCGCGACGGCCTTCGTGCCGTTCGCGAAGGCCGGGAACTCGAACACGCCCATCGGACCGTTCCAGAACACCGTCTTCGAACCGCGGATGACCTCTGCGAAGCGAGCTGCCGTCTCGGGGCCGATGTCGAGGCCGATGCCGGCCGCGCCGAACGCGGTCGACTCGATCGCATCTGCGGCGACGACCTCGTGGTCGGCTTCCGCCGAGAACGATGCCGCCACGACGACGTCGGTGGGAAGGACGAGCTCCACGCCGCGTTTCTCCGCCTCGGCGATGTAGCCGCGGACGGTCTCGAGCTGGTCTTCTTCCAGCAGGCTGGACGCCACGGCGTGGCCCTGCGCCTTGAGGAACGTGAAGAGCATGCCGCCGCCGACGAGGATCCGGTCGACCCGCGGGAGCAGGTGCGAGATCACGCCGAGCTTGTCGCTCACCTTGGAACCGC
Source organism: Microbacterium sp. NPDC087665 (assembly GCF_044743285.1). Lineage (NCBI taxonomy): Bacteria > Bacillati > Actinomycetota > Actinomycetes > Micrococcales > Microbacteriaceae > Microbacterium > Microbacterium sp. NPDC087665. The sequence goes on from NZ_JBIUWD010000004.1 coordinate 507,671, forward strand.
CGAGCACGACCGCGTACGGGCGCTCCGGGTTCTCGGTGAGCTTGTCGAGCACCTCGAGCTCGGCGGCGATCAGCAGACCCGGAGCAGACGGGATGAGCTGCGCGAGGTCGTAGACGCTCGCCTGCTTGCGATGCACCACGCCGAAGCCGTCGGAGACGAGCACGTCGCCGAGTTCGGCGAGCTGCGCAGCGAAAGCACCGCGCGTGTCGTCGTCCTTCGACGTCTCCCCCGCGTTGAAGCGCAGGTTCTCGACGACGACGACGCCGCCGTTCTCCAGCGACTCCACGGCATCCTTCGCGGACTCACCGACCGTGTCGCGCGCGAACGCGACCGGCTTGCCGAGGAGCTCGGAGAGTCGCTGGGCGACGGGCGCGAGGCTGTACTGCGGGTCGGGTGCGCCATCGGGGCGACCGAGATGCGAGCACACGATGACGCGGGCGCCCGCATTGATGAGTGCGTTGAGGGTAGGCAACGAGGCGCGTACACGGCCATCGTCCGTTATGACCCCGTCCCGCAGGGGGACGTTCAGATCACAACGGACGATGACGCGCTTGCCCTCGAGCGAACCCAGTGATTCCAGGGTGCGCAGAGTCATGAGGAGATGCTCAGAGACGCTCTGCCACGTACTCGGTCAGGTCGACGAGACGGTTGGAGTAGCCCCACTCGTTGTCGTACCAGCTGGAGAGCTTGACCTGGTTGCCGATGACGCGCAGCAGACCGGCGTCGAAGATCGACGAGTGCGGGTCGGTGACGATGTCGCTCGAGACGATCTCGTCTTCGGTGTACTTCAGGATGCCCTTGAGGGGACCCTCGGCTGCGGCCTTGTACGCGGCCTTGACCTCGTCGACCGTGACCGGGGTCTTGGTCGTGATGGTGAGGTCCGTGATCGAACCGGTCGGAACCGGAACGCGCAGCGCGAAGCCGTCGAGCTTGCCCTTCAGCTCCGGGAGGACCAGGCCGATGGCCTTCGCCGCACCGGTAGAGGTGGGAACGATGTTGATCGCGGCGGCACGCGCACGACGGAGGTCGCTGTGCGGGCCGTCCTGCAGGTTCTGGTCGGCGGTGTAGGCGTGGACCGTGGTCATCAGACCCGTCTCGATGCCGAACGCGTCGTTGAACACCTTGGCGAGCGGCGCGAGGCAGTTCGTGGTGCACGAAGCGTTCGAGATGATGTGGTCCGTCGCCGGGTTGTAGGTGTCTTCGTTCACGCCCATGACGATGGTCGCGTCGTCACCCGTGGCAGGAGCCGAGATGAGGACCTTCTTGGCACCGGCGTCGAGGTGCTTCTTGGCGAGTTCCGCCTTGGTGAAGAAGCCGGTCGACTCGATGACGATGTCGACGCCCAGCTCGCCCCACGGAAGGTTGGCGGGATCGCGCTCGGCGAACGCCTTGATCTCCTTGCCGTTGACGGTGATGCTGTTCTCGTCGTAGCTGACGTCTGCATCCAGACGGCCGGTGATCGAGTCGTACTTCAGCAGATGCGCCAGGGTCTTGTTGTCGGTGAGGTCGTTGACCGCGACGATTTCGATGTCCGCTCCCTGCGCGAGAGCCGCGCGGAAGTAGTTGCGTCCGATACGGCCGAAGCCGTTGATACCGATCTTGACAGACACTCAGGTCTCCTGATTTCTCGTGCGCTTGCGCGCGGTTTCTTCTAGAGAAGCATGGACAGCGGCGTCCCGACGGGCGATACGTCCGTCAGGACGCCCGTCTTGTTTACGACAGTACCAGCAGGCCAGCGGTCTTCTCGCGGGCGACGTCGAAGCGCTGAGCGACGTTCTCCCAGTTGGCGATGTTCCATGCGGCCTTGACGTAGTCGGCCTTCACGTTGAGGTAGTCGAGGTAGAAGGCGTGCTCCCACATGTCGAGCTGGAACACCGGAACGGTACCCTGCGCCGTGTTCGACTGCTGGTCGAACAGCTGCTGGATGATGAGGCGCTCGCCGATCGAGTCCCAGCTGAGCACGGCCCAGCCGGAGCCCTGGATGCCAGTGGCTGCCGCGGTGAAGTGCGCCTGGAACTTCTCGAACGAACCGAAGAACTCGTCGATGGCGGCCTTGAGCTCACCTTCCGGCTGACCGCCGCCGTTGGGCGACAGGTTGGTCCAGAAGATCGAGTGGTTGACGTGGCCGCCCAGGTTGAAGGCGAGATCCTTCTCGAGCTTGTTCACATTGGCGAGGTTTCCGCTGTCGCGGGCCTCGGCGAGCTGCTCGAGCGCGGTGTTCGCGCCGGTGACGTAGGCCTGGTGGTGCTTGTCATGGTGGAGTTCCATGATCTTGCCGCTGATGTGCGGCTCCAGGGCTGCGAAGTCGTAGGGGAGGTCGGGGAGCGTGTAAGTCGCCATATCGCTTTCATCCAATCCGCGCCGCGCCGCGGCGCCTGCCGATCCTCCACGCCGCCGAAGTGCGGCGAGGAGAGGACGTAACTCATCCTACTGACGACAACGCGCGGCAGCACCCGTTCCTTCCGCCGGATGACGAAGAGCCGACCCTGTCTCCAGGATCGGCTCTCGTATGCGTGCGGTACGACCTCAGACGTCGAGGCCCGCCGGAACAGCCGCTTCGGTGCCCGGGATGCCGTCCTGCTGCGCCCGCTTGTCGGCCATCGCGAGAAGGCGACGGATGCGGCCGGCGACGGCATCCTTGGTGAGGGGCGGGTCGGCATGGTGGCCGAGTTCGTCGAGGCTGGCATCGCGGTGCGCGAGGCGGAGCTCGCCGGCGACCTTCAGATGGTCGGGCACCTCGTCGGCGAGGATCTCCAGTGCGCGCTCGACGCGCGCGCAAGCCGCGACGGCCGCCTGCGCGGAACGGCGGAGGTTCGCATCATCGAAGTTCACGAGTCGGTTGACACCCGCGCGGACCTCGCGGCGCTGGCGGAGTTCTTCCCAGGCGACGGCGGTGCGGTGGGCCCCCATCTCGTTGAGGATGGCGCGGATCGCTTCTCCTTCGCGCACGACCACGCGGGGCATCCCCCGCACTTCGCGCGCTTTGGCGGCGACACCGAGGCGATGCGCAGCGCCGACGAGAGCCATCGCCGCCTCGGATGACGGGCAGACGACCTCGAGCATCGCCGACCGACCGGGCTCGCTCAGGGTGCCGGCCGCGAGGAACGCACCGCGCCACAGGCCGGCGACTTCGGCGCGCGAGCCGGTCGTGAGGCGGTTCGGAAGTCCACGGACCGGACGACGTCGCTGGTCGAGCAGACCCGTCTGGCGGGCGAGGGTCTCCCCCGACTCGATCACGCGGACGGCCCAACGAGCGCCCTCGTTCGCCGTGCTCGACTGCACCTGTGCGATCTCCGGACGCACACCGTAGATCTCCGCGAGATCGCGGGCGACACGGCGCCCGAGCGTCTCGGCATCCACCTCGGCCTCGACGGCCACGCGACCGGCGATCGAATGCAGACCTCCGGCGAAGCGCAAGATCGCCGTGACCTCTGCGACACGCACCGTGGGAGGTGCGTTTCGGATGCTGACCAGTTCTGCTTTGACGTCGGTGGTGAGTGCCACGAGACTCCTTCTACGTTCACGCGCCGGGTCGCGACGCAAACCTCCAGCCTAGCGGCTGGGCGACCCGCTACTCGCGACCGAGGTCGCGATGGCGGACGTTCACGGCCACCCCGGGGATGGCCGACAGCCGCTTCGCCAACTCCTCGGACATCGCGACGGAACGGTGTTTGCCACCGGTGCATCCGATCGCGATCGTGGAGTGGCTCTTGTTCTCTCGCTGATACCCCTCGAGCACCGGCGTCAACGCTGCGGCGTAGGCGTCGAGGAACTCCTTCGCGCCCTCTCTCGAGAGCACGTAGTCGCGCACGGGCTCGTCCTGGCCGGTGAGTCCCCGCAGCTCTTCGTTCCAGAACGGGTTCGGCAGGAAGCGCATGTCGGCCACGAGGTCGACGTCGGTCGGCAGACCGTACTTGAACCCGAAGCTGAGGAGCGTCACGCGGTGGCGCGCCTGCCCCTCCTCGGAGAACAGCTCGGAGACCTGCGTCGCGAGCTGATGGATGTTGAGTGTCGACGTGTCGATCACCATGTCGGCAGACTCGTGGATCGGGGCGAGGCGTGCACGCTCCTTGCGGATGCCGTCGAGCAGGGTTCCGTCACCCTGGAGGGGGTGCGGACGGCGCACGGCTTCGAAACGCCGGACGAGCACGTCATCGGATGCTTCGAGGAACAGCACCCGGACCGAGCCACGTGAGCGCAGCAGTCGAGCCACCTCGGGGAAATCGTCGAAGAGGCTGCGCCCGCGCACGTCGACGACCGCGGCGACCTTCGGGAGTGCGTCCCCGCCCATGTCGGTGAGGTCGATGAGCGGACGCAGGATCTGCGGCGGCAGGTTGTCGACGACGTACCAACCGAGGTCTTCCAGCGCATTCGCGACCGTCGTCCTCCCGGCGCCGGACATACCAGTGACGATGAGGAACTCGCCCTTCTCGGACTCAGTCATCGCTCAGTTCTCCCATTCGCCAGGACTCCAGCCTAGCGAGTGCCGAGGTGCGTGTGGATGTTCTGCGCGAGCACCGGCCCGATCCCCTGCACCTCTTCGATCGCTCCGGGCTCGGCGGCCCGGAGCGCGGTGACGGATCCGAAGTGCTTGAGGAGCAGTTTGATGCGAGCGGCGCCGAGTCCGGGGACCTCGGCGAGGACCGACGTGATGTCGTTCCTCCGCTTCTTGCGCTGATGAGTGATGGCGAATCGATGCGCCTCGTCGCGCAGGCGCTGCAGCAGGTAGAGCGACTCGCTCGTGCGCGGCAGGATCACCGGGAAGTCTTCGCCGGGGAGCCATACCTCTTCGAGACGCTTCGCGATGCCGCAGACCCTGATCTCCGCATGCCCGGCATCGCGCAGAGCGCGGGCTGCAGCCTCGACCTGCGGCTTACCGCCGTCCACGAGCAGCAGCTGCGGGCGGTAGGCGAAGCGCGGCTTCTTGCGTTCGACGGCCTCGACGGTCCCATCCGCCGACACGATCGGCTCCGCTTCGACCGGCTCGGGCCTGTCGAGATAGGCGAGGCGCCGACGCAGAACCTGGTACATCGAGTCGGTGTCGTCGGTGGTCTCGGCGATTCCGAACGACCGGTACTGGTCTTTTCGGGGCAGCCCGTCTTCGAACACGACCATCGAGGCGACGACGTTCGTGCCGCCGAGATGCGAGATGTCGAAACACTCGATGCGCAGGGGCGCCTCCTCGAGCCCGAGCGCCTCCTGCAGGTCGGTGAGTGCTTGCGTGCGGGCGACGTAGTCGCTGGTGCGTCGCGTCTTGTGCCGGATCAGCGCCTGCTGGGCGTTCAACGTGGCCGTGCGCATCAGATCGGCACGCTGCCCCCGCTGGGCCACAGCGAGCTCGACCTTCCTACCGCGGCGTTCGCGCAGCCATTCCTCAAGTTCGGGCGCGTCGTCGGGCAGAGTCGGCACGAGGATGCGCCGAGGAACATCCTGCGCATCGCCGTAGGCGCGCTGGAGCACCTGGTCGACGAGTTCGGCGCCGGAGATGTCGATCTCCTTCTCGATCGTCATCGCCCGCACTCCACGCACCCGTCCGCCGCGGATGACGAAGTGCTGCACGGCGGCGGCGAGCTCATCCTCGGCGATGCCGAAGAGATCGGCGTCTTCGTCGGAGGCGAGCACGAGGGCGCTCTTGCCGAGCACCGCTTCGATGGCAGCGAGCTTGTCGCGGTACTTCGCTGCCGCTTCGTAGTCCATGGCCGCCGAGGCGGCGAGCATCCGCCGTTTGAGGTCGCGCGTGAAGCGCTCGTCTCCCCCGGCCATGAATGCGACGAAGTCGTCGACCATCGCCCGGTGCTCCTCGATACTGACCGTCATCGAGCACGGACCGCCGCATTTTCCGATCTGACCGGGGAAGCACGGCCGCCCGGTCTGCATCGCGCGCTTGTAACTCGCGTCGCTGCACGTGCGGATGGGGAACGCCTTGACCATCAGGTCGATGGTCTCGTGCACGGCCCACACCTTCGGGTACGGGCCGAAGTAGCGCGCACCGGGGATCTTGTGATTGCGCGTGACGATGACGCGCGGCGCCTCGTCTGCCATCGTCACAGCCATGAACGGATAGGACTTGTCGTCCTTGTAGCGCACGTTGAACGGCGGATCGAACTCTTTGATCCACATGTACTCGAGCTGCAGCGAATCCACGTCGGTCGACACCACGGTCCACTCCACGGACGCCGCGGTCGTCACCATGCGACGCGTGCGTTCGTGAAGAGTGCGCAACGGAGCGAAGTAGTTCGACAACCGCTGCCGAAGGTTCTTCGCCTTGCCGACGTAGAGGACGCGGCCGTCGGCGTCACGGAACCGATAGACCCCGGGATTGGTTGGGATCTCTCCCGCCCTCGGCTTGTACGCGAGTACGTCGGCCATCAGCTGGCCTTCCGCGCTGCGCGCCCCTCCCCGAGGATCTCGGCGAGGAACTGCCCGGTGTGGCTCTCTTCGACGCGCGCGATCTGCTCGGGAGTGCCGGTCGCGAGGATCTCGCCGCCGCCCGATCCGCCCTCGGGACCCAGGTCGATCACCCAGTCAGCGGACTTGATGACGTCGAGGTTGTGCTCGATGACGATGACCGTGTTGCCCTTGTCGACCAGGCCGTTCAGGACTTCGAGGAGCTTGCGCACGTCTTCGAAGTGCAGACCCGTCGTCGGCTCGTCGAGCACATAGATGCTGCGACCGTTGCTGCGGCGCTGAAGCTCGGTGGCGAGCTTCACCCGCTGCGCTTCACCACCGGAGAGCGTCGTCGCCGACTGTCCGAGTCGCACGTAACCGAGTCCGACGTCGACGAGCGTCTTCATGTAACGGTGGATCGCCTGGATCGGCTCGAAGAACTCCGCCGCCTCTTCGATCGGCATCTCCAGCACCTCGGCGATGTTCTTGCCCTTGTAGTGCACGGCGAGGGTGTCGCGGTTGTAGCGCTTGCCGTGACAGACCTCGCAGTCGACGTAGACGTCGGGGAGGAAGTTCATCTCGATCTTGATCGTGCCATCACCGGAGCAGGCCTCGCAGCGCCCTCCCTTGACGTTGAAGCTGAAGCGGCCCGGCTGATATCCACGAACCTTGGCCTCGGGGGTCTCGCTGAAGAGCGAGCGGATGCGATCGAACACACCCGTATAGGTCGCGGGATTCGACCGGGGCGTACGCCCGATCGGGGCCTGGTCGACGTGCACGACCTTGTCGAGGTTGTCGAGTCCGGTCACGCGCGTGTGCTTGCCGGGGACGGTACGAGCACCATTGAGGCGCGAAGCGAGCACCTGGTAGAGGATGTCGTTCACGAGCGACGACTTGCCCGAACCGCTCACGCCGGTGACAGCGGTCAGCACACCGAGTGGGAAGTTCGCATCCACGTTCTTGAGGTTGTTCTCTCGCGCCCCGACGACGCTGAGCATGCGCTTGCGGTCGAGCTTGCGCCGCTTCGTCGGAGTGGGGATCTCACGGCGACCGGAGAGGTACTCCCCCGTCATCGAGGCACTGTCGTCGAGGAGCGACTCGTACGGCCCTGAATGAACGACCTCGCCGCCGTTCACGCCGGCGCCGGGACCGATGTCGACGACCCAGTCCGCCGCCTGGATCGTCTCTTCGTCGTGCTCCACGACGATCAACGTGTTGCCCAGGTCGCGCAGCTTGATGAGGGTGTCGATGAGACGACGGTTGTCGCGCTGGTGGAGCCCGATCGACGGCTCGTCGAGCACGTAGAGCACGCCGGTGAGTCCTGAGCCGATCTGGGTCGCCAGTCGGATGCGCTGCGCTTCGCCGCCCGAGAGCGAGCCTGCCGAGCGACTGAGGTTCAGATACGACAGACCCACCTGCAGAAGGAAGTCGAGACGCAGCCGGATCTCACGGAGCACCTGTGCGGCGATCTTCGCCTCGCGCTCGGTCAGAGTCAGGGTCTCCATGAACTGGCGCGCGTCGCTGAGGCTGAGGTGGGAGACCTCGGCGATGGAGTGTCCGTGCACCTGCACCGCGAGCACCTCGGGCTTGAGACGGTCGCCGTCACAGACCGGGCACGGAACCTCACGGAGGTACTCGCCCCAGCGCCCGCGCTGCGTGTCGGACTCTGCCTGGAGGTACTGACGCTCGATGTACGGCACGACGCCCTCGAACCCGGATGCGTACCGCATCTCGCGGCCGTAGCGGTTCTTCCACTTGACGGTCACCTTGTAGTTCTCGCCGCGCAGAACCGCGTCCTGCACATCGGAGTGCAGCTTGCGCCACGGAGTGTCGAGTGAGAAGTCGAGGTCGCGAGCGAGCCCCTCGAGCAGCCGCTCGTAGTACTGGAAGAGTCCCTTGCCCTGGGTCGTCCACGGGATGATCACGCCTTCGCGGATCGAGAGATCTTCATCGCCGAGCATCAGATCGACATCGACCGACATACGTGTGCCGAGGCCCGAGCACGCCGGGCATGCACCGAAGGGCGCGTTGAACGAGAAGGTGCGGGGTTCGATCTCGGTGAGCGTGAGCGCGTGACCGTTCGGGCACGCGAGCTTCTCGGAGAACGACTGCCAGGCGGCGTCGCCCTCTTCATCGATGAAGTTGATCTGCACCACGCCGCCTGCGAGACCGAGTGCGGTCTCGACCGAATCGGTGACGCGTCCGAGGATGTCATCGGAGGCGACCAGACGGTCGACGACCACGGCGATGTCGTGCTTGTAGCTCTTCTTGAGAGTCGGAGGCTCGGCGAGCTGGATCAGGTCGCCATCCACGATCGCGCGCGAGTAGCCCTTCGCGCCCAGCTCGCGGAAGAGGTCGACGAACTCGCCCTTCTTCTGGGAGACGATCGGCGCGACGATCTGATAGCGCGTGCGCTCGGTGAGTTCCATGAGCTGATCAGCGATCTGCTGCACCGTCTGGCGCTGGATCTTCGCACCGCACTCCGGGCAGTGCGGGATGCCGATGCGCGCCCACAGGAGGCGCATGTAGTCGTAGATCTCGGTGATCGTGCCGACGGTGGACCGCGGGTTGCGGTTCGTCGACTTCTGGTCGATCGAGACGGCCGGGCTGAGGCCCTCGATGAAATCTACGTCGGGACGATCGACCTGTCCGAGGAACTGGCGCGCATAGGCGCTCAGCGATTCGACGTATCGACGCTGTCCTTCCGCGAAGATCGTGTCGAACGCGAGACTGGACTTTCCGGAGCCGGAGAGACCGGTGAACACGACGAGCGAGTCACGCGGAATGTCGATGTCGACGTTCTTGAGATTGTGCACGCGGGAACCGCGAACACTGAGTTTACCTGGGGTGGCAACGGGGACGATGGGCACCGGTCAAGTCTACGAGGGGCCACGGACATCGGACCCGCCAGGCGCCGATGCTCAGCTCTCTCCGAGGCGGCGACCGGCGAACGGCCCGAGCCCTTCACGCAGTGTCGTGATCTCGTCGACGCCCATGCCGACAGCATCCATGACCTGTCGGGGGACGTCCAGAGCGCGCGCCCGGAGGGCCGCACCGGCCCCCGTCAGGGTGATGTCGAGGCGCCGCTCGTCTTCCGCGCTCCGTTCTCGAGCGATCAGACCTTCGGTCTCCAGTCGCTTGACCAGCGGCGACGCGGTCGCCGGCTCCATCGCCAGATCGGCCGCGAGATCGTTGAGAGTGCGGGGCGACCGCTCCCAGAGCGCGAGCATGACCAGGTATTGCGGATGGGTAAGGCCGAGCGGCTCGAGGATCGGGCGGTAGATCGCGACGACATTGCGCGCTGCGGTCACCAGAGCGAAGCAGAGCTGGTTCTCGAGTCGAAGGAGTTCGTCGGACGTCGTCACGAGTCCAACTATACAACTGCCCTAATCATTAGTACACTAAACATCATGGTAAAGGATCCGGATCGCGCCCCTCTTCGCACTCGCATTCGCGACGCAGGTGGCTTCTACGCCTGGGCGAACACGAACCTGATCCGCTTCGCCGGGCCCGCCTCTGTCGGGCCGTACGAGAAGACTCCCCCTCCGACGGCGGCAGAGCGCGCTGAGCGGGCGTGCCCCCTGTGCGGTGCGCCGATGACCGAGCACGAGATCGACCGATCCGGACCGAAGCCGCTCATCCACTGCCCCTGACATCACCTCTGCACCTCGAGGCGCAGGCCACGTCCGGCTCAGGCTGTGCCTGCGCGGGCGATATCGAGCCAGAACAGCAAGTCCCTGTCGTGCTTGATCACCGCCGGGGCGATATCGAGCCAACGCGAACTCATCGTGCGCGGACCCATCGTCGCGCGTGACGCGCCGACGTGCTGCAACAACGCCGCCTCGTCGTCTTCGGGCACACGGATGAGGAGAACGCCGCCGGGCCGCGCGCCGGCCAGGATGCGGCCCTCGACGAGGAACGCCCTGGTCCCGAACATCCGACGCTCGTCCACCTCCGGACCGACGACGAGCAGCGCACGCAACCGATCGGCCAGTTCCTCCCCCGCTGCGTCCATCGATGAGCTCCGTTCAGGCGTGCCCTGCACGCTCCATCGCTCGAAGTTCCTTCTTCATGTCCTGAACCTCGTCGCGCAGGCGTCCGGCGAGCTCGAATTTTAGCTCGCTCGCCGCCGCCAGCATCTGGTCGGAAAGATCTTGGATCGTCGCTTCGAGTTGTTGCGCGCCTTCGGCGGCGATACCCGTGCGGCGCAGGTTGGGGGTCGGAGACTTGCCCTTGCCCGTGGCACGTCCGCGTCCGGACATCATCTCGGCGGTGTCGGCTCCCTCGCGTGCCAGCACCTCGGTGATGTCTGCGATCCGCTTGCGCAGCGGCTGGGGATCGATCCCGTTCTCGAGGTTGTAGGCGACCTGCTTCTCACGCCGTCGATCGGTCTCTTCGATCGCTTTCGTCATCGAATCCGTCATCCGATCGGCGTACATGTGCACTTCGCCCGAGACGTTTCGGGCCGCGCGTCCGATCGTCTGGATCAAGGAGGTTCCGGAGCGGAGGAATCCTTCCTTGTCGGCATCGAGGATCGCGACGAGCGAGACCTCAGGAAGATCCAGACCCTCGCGCAGCAGGTTGATGCCCACCAGCACGTCGTACACACCCGCACGGAGCTCACTCAGCAGCTCGACCCGTCGAAGGGTGTCGACGTCGGAGTGGAGGTAGCGGACCCGCACCCCGTGCTCGCCGAGGAAGTCGGTGAGTTCTTCCGACATCTTCTTCGTCAGAGTCGTCACGAGGACACGCTCGTCACGCTGCACGCGGAGTCGGATCTCTTCGAGCAGGTCGTCGATCTGACCCTTCGACGGCTTCACGATGATCTGCGGATCGACCAGGCCCGTGGGTCGGATGATCTGCTCCACCACCCCATCGGCGATACCCAGTTCGTACTTGCCGGGAGTCGCCGACATGTAGACGGTCTGTCCGACCCGGTTCTTGAACTCATCCCAACGAAGGGGACGGTTGTCCATCGCGCTCGGCAGGCGGAAACCGTGATCCACGAGGGTGCGCTTACGAGAGGCATCCCCCTCGTACATCGCACCGATCTGCGGGACGGTGACGTGCGACTCGTCGATCACCATGAGGAAATCGTCGGGGAAGAAGTCCAGCAGCGTGTGCGGGGGCTCGCCCGGCGCCCGCCCGTCCATATGACGCGAGTAGTTCTCGATACCGGAGCAGAAACCGAGCTGCTGAAGCATCTCCAGGTCGAATGTCGTGCGCATGCGAAGCCGCTGAGCCTCGAGCAGCTTGCCCTGTCGTTCGAACTCGGTGAGCCGCTCTTCGAGCTCTGCCTCGATGGTGCCGATGGACCGCTGGATCACGTCGGTTCCCGCCACGTAGTGCGACGCGGGGAAGATGGGCACAGCGTCGAGCTTCTCGAGAACTTCACCGGTGAGCGGGTGCAGAAGGTACAGCGCTTCGATCTCGTCGCCGAAGAGTTCGATGCGGATCGCATTCTCTTCGTACACCGGGATGATCTCGATCGTGTCGCCCCGCACCCGGAAGTTTCCGCGCGAGAAGTCGACGTCGTTGCGGTTGTACTGCATCGCGATGAACTGCCGGATGAGGGCATCACGGTCATAGCGCTCCCCCACCTGCAGCGCGACCATCGCCCGCAGGTACTCTTCCGGAGCGCCGAGGCCATAGATGCAGGAGACGGTCGATACGACGATCACATCGCGGCGGCTGAGGAGGGAGTTGGTGGTGGAGTGGCGCAGTCGCTCCACCTCGGCGTTGATCGACGAGTCCTTCTCGATGAAAGTGTCGGTCTGAGGCACGTAGGCCTCCGGCTGGTAGTAGTCGTAGTACGAGACGAAATACTCCACCGCATTGTTCGGCATGAGCTCACGAAACTCGTTCGCGAGCTGCGCGGCCAGCGTCTTGTTGTGGGCGAGCACCAGGGTGGGGCGCTGTACCTGCTCCACGAGCCACGCCGCTGTCGCGGACTTGCCTGTACCGGTCGCTCCGAGGAGTACGACATCGGTCTCGCCCGCGTTGATGCGGGACGCGAGCTCTGCGATCGCCTTGGGCTGGTCGCCGGCGGGGGCGTAGTCGCTGATGACCTCGAAAGGACGGACACTGCGCGTGGGTTGCATGCTTCCAGCGTAGGCGGGACCTCGGACATCGGCGCCGTGTACGCCAGGAGCGTGACGCGCCGCACGGTCGGACGAGCGCTCCGCCCGGAGTCGTGCGGGTACCCGGACGCCCCTGGGGTCATCGGGAGCTGAGGCGCTCCCAGAGGGCATCGGTCTGCGCGTCGGTCTGCGCGATCGTTCCGGCGGTGTCGATCACGACATCGGCGATGGCGAGTCGCTGCTCATCGGGCACCTGTGCGGCGATGCGGTCACGTGCGGCCTGCTCGTCCATCCCGCGCAGCTCGACCAGGCGGCGACGCCGTTCGTCCTCGGGCGCGTGCGCGACGACGATCGTTTCCCAGGGATCGTCCACGCGCGCTTCCACCAACAGCGGGACGTCGTAGACGACGACCGCGGAAGGATCGGCCGCGAAGGCCTGCTCGAACCGCCGCTGAGACTCTTTCCGCACCGCCGGATGCACGATGGCGTTGAGCTGTGCGAGACGCTCCGGCTCGGCGAACACCTTCGCCCCCAGACCCGCTCGATCGAGCGTGCCGTCAGACGCGATGACCTCGGCGCCGAATGTGCTCGCGATGCTCTCGAGGACGGGTGATCCCGGCGCCTGAACGTCGCGGACGATCTGATCGGCATCGACGACGATCGCTCCGTGCGAGGCGAGGCGACGCGCGATGGTCGACTTCCCGGAGGCGATGCCGCCGGTGAGTGCGATGAGGGGCATGCCTCCATCCTGTCACGGCGGTACACGCAGAACGGGCCGTCACCCGAAGGTGACGGCCCGTTCTGGAGCGTGATGCTTACGCGTTGCCGCCCGAGAGCTTCTCGCGGAGAGCCGCGAGTGCCTCGTCGTCGGCAAGCGTTCCTGCACCGGTTGCTTCGCTGGAGAAGACCTGGCCGCCGAAGTCGTCACCGGCAGCAGCCTCAGCCTCGGCCGCCTTGGTGACCTGAGCCTTGTGCGCCTCCCAGCGAGCCTGGGCTGCAGCGTACTCCTGCTCCCATGCCTCGCGCTGGGCGTCGAAGCCGTCCTTCCATGCACCGGTCTCGGCGTCGAAGCCCTCCGGGTACTTGTACTCGCCGTTGTCGTCGTACTCCGCGACCATGCCGTAGAGCGCCGGGTCGAACTCGGTACCGTTCGGGTCGACGGACTCATTGGCCTGCTTCAGCGACAGCGAGATGCGGCGACGCTCGAGGTCGATGTCGATGACCTTGACGAACACCTCTTCGCCGACGGAGACGACCTGCTCGGCCAGCTCGACGTGCTTGCTGGAGAGCTCGGAGATGTGGACGAGGCCCTCGATGCCGTCTGCGACGCGAACGAACGCACCGAACGGAACGAGCTTGGTGACCTTACCCGGCGTGACCTGACCGATCGCGTGGGTACGGGCGAACACCTGCCACGGGTCTTCCTGCGTCGCCTTCAGCGACAGGGAGACGCGCTCGCGGTCGAGGTCGACCTCGAGGATCTCGACGGTGACCTCCTGGCCAACCTCGACGACCTCGGAGGCGTGCTCGATGTGCTTCCAGGACAGCTCGGAGACGTGCACGAGGCCGTCCACGCCGCCCAGGTCGACGAACGCACCGAAGTTGACGATCGACGAGACGACACCCTTGCGGACCTGACCCTTGTGCAGGTTGTTCAGGAACGTGGTGCGCGACTCCGACTGCGTCTGCTCGAGCAGCGCGCGGCGGCTGAGCACGACGTTGTTGCGGTTCTTGTCGAGCTCGAGGATCTTGGCCTCGATCTCCTGACCGAGGTACGGCGTGAGGTCGCGGACGCGGCGGAGCTCGATGAGCGAGGCCGGGAGGAATCCACGGAGGCCGATGTCGACGATGAGGCCACCCTTGACGACCTCGATGACGGTGCCGGTGACGACTCCGTCGTTCTCCTTGATCTTCTCGACGTCTCCCCAGGCACGCTCGTACTGCGCGCGCTTCTTGGAGAGGATCAGACGGCCTTCCTTGTCCTCCTTCTGGAGAACGAGGGCCTCGACCAGATCGCCGACGGCGACGACCTCGTTGGGGTCGACGTCGTGCTTGATCGAGAGCTCGCGCGAGGGGATGACACCCTCGGTCTTGTAGCCCACGTCGAGCAGAACCTCGTCGCGGTCGATCTTGACGATCGTGCCTTCGATGATGTCGCCATCGTTGAAGAACTTCAGTGTCTTCTCGACCGCGGCCAGGAAGTCTTCAGCAGATCCGATGTCGTTGATCGCGACCTGCTTGGTGGCCGGGGCGGTCGTTGCGGTAGTCATGTAGTGGGTTGTCCTTGTTGGAGGGAACTCGGGCTGGGAGCAGCAGCCGCGCACGGCCGATATCCTGCTTCACAGCGGATGGATTGGATTTCTCATCACTTGCGCACACGGATGCACGCCACAAGTGACGCTTCAGATTATCAGATGTTCGGATGCTCCGGGCATCGCTGTTTCCCGCACCGCGCTTCGCGTGTCCGGCCTCCGTGCCAGAATGACGTCCGTGACCGATCGCCTCATGCTGCTCGACACCGCCAGCCTCTACTTCCGCGCATTCTACGGAGTGCCCGACAGCGTGAAGGCGCCCGACGGGTCTCCCATCAACGCGGCGCGCGGCCTTCTCGACATCATCGCCAAGCTCGTCACCCTCTACGAGCCGACCCAGGTGATCGCCTGCTGGGACGACGACTGGCGTCCGCAGTGGCGCGTCGACCTGATC
The DNA here is from genome assembly GCF_044743285.1 of Microbacterium sp. NPDC087665. Lineage (NCBI taxonomy): Bacteria > Bacillati > Actinomycetota > Actinomycetes > Micrococcales > Microbacteriaceae > Microbacterium > Microbacterium sp. NPDC087665. The sequence continues at coordinate 522,844 of NZ_JBIUWD010000004.1, forward strand.
CCGAGCTACAAATCGCACCGCGTGGTCGAGGTTGTTCCCGGTGCACCCGACGTCGAGGAGGTCCCCGATCCGCTCGAGTCGCAGATCCCCCTCATCCGTCAGACCCTGGCCGCGCTCGACATCCCCATCATCGGGGTGGCCGAGCACGAGGCAGACGATGTGATCGGAACACTCGCCACACGTTCGACCATTCCCGTCGACATCGTGACGGGCGACCGCGATCTCTTCCAGCTCGTCGGTGACTCTCGTGGCGTGCGCGTGATCTACACGGCGCGCGGCATGAGCAATCTCGAGATCGTCACGGACGCGACGGTCGTCGCCAAGTACGGTGTGCTTCCCGGGCAGTATGCCGACTTCGCCACGATGCGCGGAGACGCATCCGATGGCCTGCCCGGCGTGGCAGGCGTGGGCGAGAAGACCGCCGCGACCCTGCTCCAGGCCCATGGCGACCTCGACGGCATCCGTGCAGCAGCCGAAGCCGGCGAGGGCATGAGTGCGGGCGTCCGCGGCAAGATCCTCGCTGCGTCCGACTACCTCGACGTCGCTCCGACCGTGGTCGCCGTCGCGACCGCACTCGACATCAGTGCTCCGGGCACCCGACTCCGCGCCCTCGAAGGAACCGACCTCGACGAAGCGACGTCGCTCGCAGATCAGTGGAACCTGGGCTCATCCATGACGCGGGCCATCGCGGCGATCACCCGCGTCTCCACAACGGCCTGATCTCACTCCGCCCAGGCGAGAAGCCGCTCGAGGCCCCACGTCGTCACGATCCGTGCGCTCGGGACTCCGGCTCGTTCCGCACGCTCGGCGCCGTGATCGAGCAGCGAGAGCTGCCCTGGAGCGTGCGCATCGGAATCGATCGAGAACAGACACCCGGCGCTCAGGGCGATGGCGATGAGCTCGTCGGGCGGATCCTGCCGTTCGGGCCGCGAGTTGATCTCGACGGCCACCCCGTGCTCGGCGCACGCGTCGAACACGGCGGATGCATCGAACTCCGATGCGGGTCGTGTACCTCGCTCCCCCTGAACCAGCCGGCCCGTGCAATGGCCGAGTACGTTGACGCGGGGGTGCGAGACCGCCGCGATCATGCGCTTGGTCATCGACCGGGCATCCATCCTCAGCTTCGAGTGCACGGATGCAACCACGATGTCGAGGGCGCCGAGGAGGGAGTCGTCTTGATCGAGCGCGCCGTCGTCGAGGATGTCGACCTCGATTCCGGCGAGCATCGTGAATCCTTCGCCCGATTCCGCTCGGACGAGAGGAATCTGCTCGCGCAAGCGTTCCGCCGACAGCCCGCGTGCGACACGGAGTCGAGGTGAGTGGTCGGTGATGGCTTGGTATTCATGGCCCTGCGCTCGGGCGGCGGCCGCCATCACCGCGATCGAGGTCGTCCCGTCTGACCAATCGGTGTGGGCATGGAGATCGCCGCGCAACTTCGCGCGCAGAACCGAAGTGCGCTCAGGCTCGACCTCTCCCCTCAGCTCGACGAGGTAGTCGGGCACCGCGCCGCTCTGGGCCTGCCGGATGACCGCGAACGTGGATTCTCCGATCCCGCGGCTGGCGCGCAACCGGTTCGGGTCAGCGCGCACGTCGTCGGGCAGATCTTGGAACGTCGCCGCCGCCTGCCGGAACGCCTTCGCCCGATAGCGGGACGCCCGCTCGCGCTCCAATAGAGAGGCGATCTCCAGCAGGGCGTCGACGGGATCCATGCTCACTCCGAGGTCGCGGCGAGTTCCCGGCTCACGCCGATCCATTCGTCGAGCTTCGCTGCGGCCCGCCCGTCGTCGATCGCCGCCTCGGCACGCTCGTACCCGCTCCGCAGGCGCTCGAGGATCGGGACCTGCACCTGGCCGGCATCCTGCGAGAGCTCGAACGCGACGATCCCGGCCGCCGCGTTCAGAAGAACGATGTCTCGTACAGCACCCTTCTCGCCGGCGAGCGTGCGCCGCAGAACCTCCGCGTTGTGCTCGGGAGAGCCGCCGATGAGATCGGCGAGATCGGCGACCGGGATGCCCAGATCGCGTGGGTCGAGATCGTGCTCGTGCACGTCGCCTCGCGTGACCTCCCAGATTCGGCTGTGCCCGGTCGTCGTGAGTTCGTCGAGGCCGTCATCGCCGCGGAAGACGAGCGCAGTCGCCCCGCGGGTGCGGAACACGCCGGTGATCAGAGGCACACGCTCGAGCTGCGCGACACCGACCGCGTTGGCTTCTGCGCGCGCCGGGTTGCACAGCGGTCCGAGCATGTTGAAGACCGTCGGCACGCCGAGTTCGGCGCGCACCGCGCCCGCATGCTTGAAACCGGGGTGGAACGCGCCGGCCCACGCGAACGTGATTCCCGTGCGATCGAGGATGGACGCGACGGCAGCCGGATCGAGAGAGAGCTCCAGACCGAGCGCACCGAGGACGTCCGATGATCCGGATGCGGAGCTCGCGGCCCGATTGCCGTGCTTCACGACGGGGATCCCCGTCGCGCCGATGATGATCGCGGCCGTCGTCGACACGTTGACCGTGCCGATGCGGTCGCCGCCGGTGCCCACGATGTCGAGCACGTCGGGCGAAACGGGAAGGGGAACGGCGGCTTCGAGGATCGCATCGCGGAATCCGACGATCTCGTCGATCGTCTCGCCCTTGGCGCGCAGGGCGATCAGGAAGCCGGCGAGCTGCGCCTGGGTCACGTCGCCGCGCATGATCTGCCGCATCGCCCAGGTCGACTCCCAGACGCTCAGGTCGCGGCGCTCCAGAAGAGTGGTGAGCACATCGGACCAGGTCAGGGATTCAGCCATGTGTGCGATCCTATCGGCGTTGGGAAAACGTCCATGATGTCGATGACGGATGCTCATCCGATACCTTCCCCCGATTTCCCGCGGATTCACCGACTATTCGCAGCGTTTTCTTAGGGTTACCTAAGTCAAACCCTGGCGAAACGGGACCCCCGGGTGCAAGAATCACCCCCGCCAATCGGCCATAATGGAAGGGTGACGACCTCAGCGACGTATGCCCCGGTGGCGAGAACCATTAAGCGGCCCAACCCGGTAGCTGTCGGCACCATTGTGTGGCTCGGCAGCGAAGTGATGTTCTTCGCAGGACTTTTCGCGATCTACTTCACCCTCCGCAGCACCTCTCCGGAGCTCTGGGCCGACCGCACCGAACTGTTGAACGTGCCGTTCGCCGCGGTGAACACCGCCATCCTGGTGCTCTCCTCGTTCACGTGCCAGATGGGCGTGTTCGCTGCAGAAGACCTGCAGCCGTACAAGCTCGCCAAGGGCCTGAAGAACGGCGCAGGCCGTCGCCGCCTGTTCGGCTGGGGCATGGTCGAGTGGTTCTTCCTCACCTTCGCCCTCGGCGCGATCTTCGTCTCCGGGCAGGTGTGGGAGTACGCACAGCTGGTCGCTGAAGGCATGCCCATCAGCGCAGACTCCTACGCATCCGCGTTCTACCTGACGACCGGCTTCCACGCCTTGCACGTCACCGGCGGACTGGTCGCGTTCCTCCTCGTCATCGGGCGCGCATACGCCGTCAAGAACTTCCGGCACAAAGAGGCGACGTCCTCGATCGTGGTGTCCTACTACTGGCACTTCGTCGACGTCGTCTGGATCGTGCTGTTCCTCGTTATCTACTTCCTGAAATAAGAGCGGAGCTGATCCCCGAGATGGCACGAGACAAGAAGCGCCGCTCTGGCGGTCGTCGCAGCCCACTGGCAGCGGCGGCCCTCATCGGAGCTGGCCTCATGATCACCGGCGCGGTGTATGCCGGCGCCTCCGCAGCATTCGCTGCGACCGACACCCAGGCAGCGACCACGCAGCTGACCGTGGAAGACGGCGAGAAGCTCTTCCAGGCGAACTGCGCCACCTGCCACGGCCTCGATCTGCAGGGAACGCCGAACGGCCCCAGCCTCTACGGTGTCGGTGAGCTGGCGACGGAGTTCCAACTGTCGACCGGACGCATGCCTCTGCAGATGCAGGGACCGCAGGCGCCCCAGAAGGCCCCGCAGTTCACGGAAGACCAGATCCTCGCGATCTCGTCCTTCGTGCAGTCCGAGGCCCCCGGCCCGACCTTCCCCGAGGAGCGCATCCTCGACGGTGAAGGCGATGTCGCCCACGGCGCCGAGCTGTTCCGCGTGAACTGCGCGATGTGCCACAACGTCGCCGCAGCCGGCGGTGCGCTCACCGAGGGCAAGTACGCTCCCGCGCTCACCGAGACCAGTGCTCTGCACATCTACGCGGCAATGGTCACCGGCCCGCAGAACATGCCCGTGTTCGGCGACATGAACCTGTCCAACGACGACAAGCGCGACATCATCTCCGCGTTGCTCTTCCAGCAGCAGTCCGTGCAGGTCGGTGGGTTCTCCCTCGGATCACTCGGACCGGTCTCGGAAGGCCTGTTCGTCTGGATCTTCGGCATCGGCGCGCTCGTCGCCATCACCGTGTGGATCACGGCGAAGTCCAACTGACGCTTATTCATCGAAGAGGAACGTACGAGGAGCACCATGGCACACGACGACGACTCGAAGGCTCTTGACAGGGCCTACCAGCCCTCTCCGGGGCTGGGCGTCGCAGTCAGCGACCCTGTGCAGAACCCGGGGCTGCCGCCGCACCGCGCGCGGATGACCGATAAGGATCCCCGCGCAGAGAAGGCCGCCGTCCGGACGGTCTACACCCTGTTCTACCTCTCGCTCGCGGGCAGCATCTGGGCGGTCGCCGCCTACATGCTCTTCCCGATCGAGAGTGGCGCACTCATCGACATCCGCCAGAACAACCTCTTCATCGGTCTGGGCATCGCGCTCGCGCTACTCTCCCTCGGCCTCGGAGCGATCCACTGGTCGAAGGCGCTGATGTCCGACAAGGAGCACATCGAGTACCGCCACCCCACGCGTGGCAAGGACTCGACGCGCGAGGCGGCTATTCAGGCTTTCGCCGAGGCGAACGAGGAGTCCGGTTTCGGACGCCGCACAATGATCCGCAACTCGCTCTTCGCAGCGGTCGTCGCATCGATCATTCCGGGTGTGACCCTTTTCCGCGGTCTCGCTCCGCACGCCACCCCGGAAGACCCCTACGCGGGCGACCCGGTACACCTTCTCAAGCACACGATGTGGGACGAAGGGATGCGCCTCGTCCGCGACCCGGACGGCACTCCCATCCGCGCTGCAGATGTCACCCTCGGTTCTGCATTCCACGTGATCCCCGCCGACCTGGCTGAGCTCAGCCACCACGACGGGTACCTCGAGGAGAAGGCCAAGGCCATCGTGCTGATGATGCGCCTCCGTCCGGAGCAGCTCATCGAGGCCGAGGACCGCAAGGACTGGTCGTACGACGGCATCGTCGCGTACTCGAAGGTCTGCACGCACGTCGGATGCCCCGTGGCACTGTACGAGCAGCAGACCCACCACCTCCTCTGCCCCTGCCACCAGTCGCAGTTCGATGTGACGGATCACGCCAAGGTCATCTTCGGCCCGGCCGCGCGTCCGCTGCCTCAGCTGCCCATCACCGTCGACGACGAGGGCTACCTCATCGCTCGCAGTGACTTCACCGAGCCTGTCGGCCCGAGCTTCTGGGAGCGCCATTGAGCACCGCAACGCTGTCCAAAGAGGACAAGGACAACAAGGCGCCCCTCGGCGGCCGATTCGTCGGCGCCGCGTCGAACTACATCGACGAGCGCACCAGCCTCTCCGGTTTCGTCAAGGAGCTCGGTCGCAAGATCTTCCCTGACCACTGGTCCTTCATGCTCGGCGAGATCGCCCTGTGGAGCTTCGTCGTCGTGTTCCTCTCCGGAACCTTCCTGACGTTCTTCTTCCAGGCGTCGATGGTCGAGACCCACTACACGGGTGCGTACGCCCCGATGCGCGGCATCGAGATGTCCGCCGCGCTCGAGTCGTCGCTGCACATCTCGTTCGATCTGCGTGGCGGTCTTCTCGTACGCCAGATCCACCACTGGGCTGCGCTCGTCTTCGTCGCCGGCATCGGCGTGCACATGCTCCGCGTGTTCTTCACGGGCGCGTTCCGCAAGCCGCGTGAGCTCAACTGGGTGATCGGCTTCGTGCTCTTCATCCTGGCTCTGGCCGAGGGCTTCACCGGCTACTCGCTCCCCGATGACCTGCTCTCGGGCAACGGTCTCCGCATCATCGACGGCATGGTCAAGGGCATCCCGCTCATCGGCACGTGGACCTCGTTCATCATCTTCGGTGGCGAGTTCCCGGGTACCGACATCGTCGGACGGCTGTACTCCCTGCACATCCTTCTGCTGCCGATGCTCGTCATCGCTCTGATCGTCGTGCACCTGATGCTGATGATCATCAACAAGCACACGCAGTTCGCCGGCCCCGGGCGCACGAACGACAACGTCGTGGGCTACCCGATGATGCCGGTGTACATGTCGAAGATGGGCGGCTACCTGTTCATCGTCTTCGGCACGATCGTGCTGATCGCGACGTTCTTCCAGATCAACCCAATCTGGAACTACGGACCGTACGACCCCTCCCCCGTCTCCGCAGGAACCCAGCCCGACTGGTACATCGGATTCGCCGACGGCGCTCTGCGTCTCGCACCGTCGAACTGGGATATCGTCTTCCTCGATCACACGCTGTCGCTCGGCATCCTCGTGCCCGTCGCGGTTCTGGGTCTGTTCATCGTCGCCGTCGCGATCTACCCCTTCATCGAGGCGTGGATCACGGGCGACAAGCGCGAGCACCACATCGCACAGCGTCCCCGCAACGCAGCGACCCGTACCGCCATCGGCGTGGCCGGCGTCATCTTCTACGCGGTGCTGTGGGCTGCGGCATCCTCCGACCTCATCGCGACGCACTTCATGCTCACGATGGAAGGTGTGATTCACGCCCTCCAGGCTCTTCTGTTCATCGGACCGATCCTCGGTTACTTCGTGACGAAGCGCATCTGCATCGCGCTGCAGAAGAAGGATCGCGAGATCGTCCTGCACGGATACGAGTCGGGCCGCATCGTGCGTCTCCCCGGTGGCGAGTTCATCGAGGTGCACCAGCCGGTCGACACCTACGACCGCTGGAAGCTCATCGACGTCGACGGATACGAGCCTCTCGTCGTGCGCCCGAACGCCAAGGGACGCATCTCCTGGACGGAGAACCTCCGATCCTCGATGTCTCGTTGGTTCTTCGAGGATCGACTCGCGCCGCTCACGCAGGGCGAGATCGATGCGGCTGATGCACACCAGCACCATGTCACCTCGCACAACGACGAGACCGAGACGGCCGAGATCCAGGGCGCTCACGAGCGCGCCGGATTCCCGGATGCTCCGCTCACCACGTCGGAGGATCACGTCGACGAGACGCCGAACACCCCGAGCACGGTGATCGCCACCGAGCCGGCGAAGAAGCCTCGTAAGAACAAGTCGGAGGACGGCGAGTAACGCCATTCCCCCGCATGAAAGGGCCCTGTCCACACGGACAGGGCCCTTTCATTTCCCCGTGGAAAGATGGGGGCATGACGTCTGCAGTCCGACTCATCCGTTCCGAAGTCCTCGCCGATGCGCCTTACGCTTACGCTGCCACCGCACCGGCCGGCTCCCGTCTCATCTTCCTCGCAGGCGCCTGCCCGTTGGAAGATGACGGTTCCACCACCGCACCCGGCGATTACGCCGCCCAGGCTGCCCGTTGCGTCGAGACCCTGACGGCAGCGTTGCATGCGTCCGGCGCCAACCTGGACGACGTCATCAGCACGCGCGTACTCGTCGCCTCCTCACACCAAGCAGACCTCGTCACCGCGTGGGACGTCATTCACGCGTCGTTCGGCTCTCACGACGTGCCGAGCACGCTTCTCGGGGTGACCGTGCTCGGCTATGACGACCAGTTGGTCGAGATCGAAGCGATCGCCGCGGTGAAGGACGACGAGCGATGAGCGGGGCGATTCGACACGCGGAGGCCTCCGACGCAGAGATGATCCAGTCGGTCGAGACGGCAGCGGATGCTCTGCTCATCGACGCTCTGGGGGCCTGGTCCTGGCCACCGGCGGGCGATGGCGTATCGCGCCTCGCCTCGCCGGGATTCCTCCTCGTCGTCGAAGAGGAGACCTCGCACTCCCCCGTCGGTTTCGTCCACGTCCTCGATGTCGATGGTCATGCGCACCTCGAACAGCTCTCCGTCGTCCCTTCCGCCGGCAGACAGGGACACGGTCGCGATCTCGTCATCGCAGCGCTCGAGGAGGCACGAGAGCGCGGCTACAGCCGAGTGACCCTGCGTACGTACGCAGAGGTGCCGTGGAACGCGCCGTTCTACGCTTCGTGCGGCTTCTTGGAGAGCATTCCCGAGACCCCCTTCCTGCGCGAGCTCGTCGACACCGAGTCGGCACTCGGTCTCGACCGCTACGGGCGCCGCGTGCAGATGACCGTCGAACTCGACCCCGCGGCTCGACGCTGACAGGAAAACGTGGGACGGCGTCCGTAAGACGGCGGTGACGACAGGCAGCGCACTCCTAGGCTGAGAGCATGATCGACCCAGCCGACTACTACGCCGCCAAACTCGCCTCTGAGACCGACGCCAGCGACGTCTACGCAGACATGCAAAGCGGAGCGCCCTTCGTCATCGTCGACGTGCGATCCGACGAGGCCTGGGCGCAGGGGCGCGTCGCGGGCGCGATCCACATGCACTACAGCGAGATCCCGGAGCGGGCGGCGTCAGAGATTCCCCCCGATGCACAGGTGGTCGTCTACTGCTGGAGCCCCGGCTGCAACGCCGGCGCGAAGGGCGCCCTTGCCTTCGCTCGACTCGGCTACTCCGTGCGCGAGATGATCGGCGGTTTCGAGTACTGGGTGCGGGAGGGCTACCCCGTCGAAGATGCCGACGGAATACACCGACGTCCCGTCGACCCGCTCACGGGCATCGCACGCATCCGCACACGCGCCTGACGACGATCACCCCACGACAACGAAGAAGGCCCCCGGGACGAATCCCAGCGGCCTTCTTCCGTGGTGAGGATCAGCGGGCGAAGTTGCCGCGGTAGTACTCGTAGACCCAGCCGACGATCGCGACGGCGAAGATCGCCAGGCCGATCGGCAGCAGGAAGTGACCAACAGCCAGCCCCACGACGAACACGCCAGCCGAGGCGGCGAGAACGATGGGCCACCAGGACCAGGGGCTGAACTCGCCGAGCTCGGGGTCACCATCGTCGATGTCCGACGTGAGGATGTCCTCCGGCAGCTCACCGCCCTGCGCGTTGTGCGTGCGGTCGAGGTAGAAGGCGACCATCGCGCCCATGAAGGCCGCGAAGAACAAAGCGGTCGTTCCGACCCACTCGATCCGCATCGCGAAGTTGTCGTCGGGCGTGGCGAGGATGTGCCATCCCGTGTAGACGACGCCGACGAGGGCGAAGAACGCGGTCAGGACCCACCAGAGAATGACGTTGTCGCGCATGGCTTAGTGAACCTCTCGCTCGCCGGGAGCCGTCGTGGCGAACTCCGCAGCCTCGGGGTGATTCAGGTCGAAGGCCGGGCGCTCGCTGCGGATGCGCGGGATCGACGTGAAGTTGTGACGGGGCGGCGGGCACGAGGTCGCCCACTCGAGCGATGCTCCATAGCCCCACGGGTCGTTGACCGTGACCTTCGGCGCCTTGCGTGCCGTAATCCACACGTTCAGGAAGAACGGCAGCATCGACGCACCGAGGATGATCGCACCGATCGTGGAGACCTGGTTCTGCCAGGTCCAGCCATCCGCTTCGGAGTAGTCCGCGTAGCGGCGGACCATGCCGTCGACACCGAGCCAGTGCTGGATGAGGAACGTCATGTGGAAGCCGATGAACAGCAACCAGAAGTGCACGTAGCCGAGACGCTCGTTGAGCATGCGTCCGGTCCACTTCGGCCACCAGAAGTAGAAGCCCGCGAACATCGCGAAGACGACGGTTCCGAAGACGACGTAGTGGAAGTGCGCGACGACGAAGTACGAGTCGGAGAGCGCGAAGTCCAGCGGCGGAGCCGCGAGGATGACACCGGTCAGACCGCCGAAGACGAACGAGACCAGGAAGCCCAGCGCGAACACCATGGGTGTTTCGAACGTAACCGACCCTCGCCACATCGTGCCGATCCAGTTGAAGATCTTCACACCCGTCGGAACCGCGATGAGCATCGTCATGAGGGCGAAGAACGGCAGGAGTACCGAGCCGGTCACGTACATGTGGTGAGCCCACACGGCGACGGACAGGGCGGCGATCGCGATCGTCGCGTACACGAGCGTCTTGTATCCGAAGATCGGCTTGCGGCTGAACACCGGGAAGATCTCGGAGACGATGCCGAAGAACGGCAGCGCGATGATGTACACCTCGGGGTGACCGAAGAACCAGAACAGGTGCTGCCAGAGCAGGACACCGCCGTTGGCCGGGTCGTAGATGTGCGCGCCGAGGATGCGGTCGGCGGCGGCGGCGAAGATCGCGGCAGCGAGCACCGGGAAGGCCATCAGGATGAGCAGGCTCGTGACGAGCGTGTTCCAGGAGAAGATCGGCATGCGCCACATCGTCATACCCGGTGCGCGCATCGTGATGATGGTCGTGATGAAGTTCACGGCACCGAGGATCGTTCCGAATCCGGAGATGCCCAGACCGACCATCCACAGGTTTCCGCCGACACCCGGCGAGAACGACGCGCTGGCGAGCGGCTGATAGGCGAACCAACCGAACGATGCCGCCCCCTGCGGGGTGAGGAAGCCGGCGACCGCGATGGTCGAGCCGAAGAGGAAGAGCCAGAAGGCGAAGGCGTTCAGACGCGGGAACGCCACATCCGGCGCTCCGATCTGCAGCGGGAGGATCGCGTTGGCGAACCCGGCGAACAGCGGCGTCGCGAACATCAGCAGCATGATCGTGCCGTGCATTGTGAACAGCTGGTTGTACTGCTCCTTCGTCGGGATGATCTGCATTCCCGGCGCGAAGAGCTCGGCGCGGATGACGAGGGCCATCACGCCGCCGAGGAGGAAGAAGAGCACAGAGGCGATCAGGTACATGTACCCGATGGTCTTGTGGTCGGTGGAGGTGATCCACTTGACGACGATGTTGCCCTTCTGCTCGACGCGCGAGGAGCTCATGAGAGCGGCCTGGCGTGCGGGCAGGGTCGTCGGGCGGGAGCGGTTCGCCTCGTCGGTGCGGGGTGCTTCAGTGGTCGACATGGCTTACTCCTCTCCTTCTTCGGAGTCGGTCTTCGGGGTGGTGCCGGGGAAGTTCGAGAGACGGTCGTACTCGTCGGTGATGTCTCCCGTGTTGCCCTTCTCCTTGAGCGACTCGACGTAGGCGTCGTACTCGTCCTGCTCGACGACCTTGACGTTGAAGAGCATCATCGAGTGGTACTCGCCGCAGAGCTCGGCGCACTTGCCTGCGTACTCGCCCACGCGGGTGGGGATGAAGGACCACGAGTTGTCCTTGCCGATGTACATGTCCTTCTTGTAAAGGAAGTCGATGATCCAGAAGGAGTGGATGACATCGCGAGACTGCAGGTTGATCGTGACCTTCTGGTCGACCGGGAGCACCAGCGTCGGCAGCTGCGACTGGTCGATGTTGCCGTCCTTGTCGGGCTGAGCCTGGATGCCCATGGTCCACACGGTGTCATCGTCGTCTTCGGCGTCGTACTGGAAGTCCCACGCCCACTGCTTGGCGATCGCCGTGATCTCGACGTCGGGGTCGTCCCACTTCGCCTCGATCTCCGTCTGGTCGCGAGCGGTGAAGAAGAACATTCCCAGCACGAGGATCAGCGGCACGATCGTGTAGAAGATCTCGATCGGCATGTTGTAGCGCATCTGCACCGGGAGGCCGGTCTGGCCCTTGCGGCGGCGGTAGGCGATCGCAGCCCAGGCCATGAGGCCCCACGTGATGACGCCGACAGCGAGGAGGACGATCCAGGAGTTGACCCACAGCGAGGACACTCGCTCGGTCTGGTTCGTGGCGGCGGGGCCGTCATCCACGAAGCCCGGAAGGTAGCCATTCAACTCGGTGGTGGTACATCCCGCTAGGGCCACGACTGCCACGACTCCCAGGGGGAGTGCGGCCCAACGAAGGCGGCGTTTCGAGGGCACGATGCACCTTTCAGATTGCGGACAGGGCACACCCAAGTCTAGGGCAACCTCACACCTGATTCATGCCAACCACGCAGGTTGACGAACCGTTTTCGATCAGTGGAAGCTGTCTCCACAGGCGCAGCTGCCCGCGGCGTTGGGGTTGTCGATCGTGAAGCCCTGCTCCGAGATCGTGTCCTTGAAGTCGATCGATGCGCCGTCGAGATACGGCACGCTCATGTTGTCGACGATGACCTCGACACCGTCGAAGTCGACGGTCTCGTCGCCTTCGAGGTAGCGCTCGTCGAAGTACAGCTGGTAGATCAGTCCCGAGCATCCGCCGGACTGCACGGCGACGCGAAGACGCAGATCGTCGCGTCCCTCCTGCTCGAGCAGGTTCTTCACCTTGGTGGCGGCGGCGTCCGTGAGGCTGATGCCGTGGGCCTGCGCGGGCGCAGGGGTCAGTGTGGTGTCAGAGGTCAGTGTGGTGTCGCTCATGTCGCTCCTTGTGACGGGCCGCAGTCGCACGGCTTTCCCCGCAATTCTACCGTCGCCCCCGGCGAAGTCGGCGAGATCGGGAGAGAACCGTGCGACGGACGGTCACAACGGCAGCGTGAGCGCGTTCATCCGAGCCAGGAGGAGCGCCTCGGTCGCCACCGCGTTGCGGAAGGTGTCGAGGTGGAGCGACTCGTTCGGGCTGTGGGCGCGGGAGTGCGGATCCTCGACGCCCGTGACCAGGATCTGCGCCTCGGGGAACTCGCGCACGAGGTCCGCGATGAACGGGATCGATCCCCCGACCCCCAGATCTACCGGCGCCACGCCGTAGCCGTCGCGCATCGCGTCCCTGGTCAATCCGACGGCCCAGCCGGAGGCATCGACGAGGAAGCCGTCGCCGAGGTCGACGTCGGAGAACGTCAGCTCGGCGCCGAACGGGGCGTGCGCCCGAAGGTGCCGCTCCAGAGCGTCGTAGGCATCCTGTCCGCTCTGGCCCGGCGCGACGCGCGAGCTGATCACGACGGTGACCTCGGGAAGGAGTGTGTTGGATGCGGCGTCGACACTGGTGGCGTCGATACCGATCACGGTGACGGCGGGCTTGTTCCAGATCCGGCTGAGGATCGTCCCGTCGCCGATCGGGGCGGTGCCCGGGAGCAGACCGGCCTCGTCACGCAACGTGGCTTCGGTGTACTCCGGCGTCGGGGAATCCCTCTGCACGAGTCCCTCGACGGCCACCGAGCCGTCGTCGTTCCAGAGCGTCGACAGCAACGTGACGGTCGCCATCATCGCGTCGGGCACCGCTCCCCCGAACATCCCGGAGTGCGATGCGTGGTCGAGCGTGCGGACGCGCATCGTGAAGCGGGCGTTGCCGCGCAGCGAAACTGTCAGTCCCGGTGTCACCGAGTCCCAGTTGCCCGAGTCCGCGACGACGATCGCATCGGCGCGGAGTGCCTCCTTGTTGTCGGAGAGGAACTGGGCGAACGAGCGGGATCCGTACTCCTCCTCGCCCTCGATGAACATCGCGATGCCGAGGTCGAGATCGTCTCCGATCACTTCGGACACCGCCCGGATCGAGGCGATGTGGGCCATGATTCCGGCCTTGTCGTCGGCGGCGCCGCGACCGTAGAGGCGTCCGTCGCGCACCGTCGGTTCGAAGGGCGGCGTCTCCCACAGCGCATCGTCACCGGGAGGCTGCACGTCATGGTGCGCGTACAGGAGGATCGTCGGACGCCCGTTGCGAGCCGCGCGCGTCGCCAGGACGGCGGGCTGTCCGTGCTCGTCGGTTCCGGGGATCGCCGCGCGGAGCACACGCACCTCGTCGAAGATCCCGGTGTCGCGGGCGAGAGCGGCCACCGCCTCGGCGCTGCGCTCGAGCTGCGTCTGGTCGAACGCCGGCCACGCCATCCCGGGGATGCGCACGAGATGCCCCAGGTCGGACAGCGCCGCGGGATTTCCGGTCGCCACCGCCTCGAGGATGTCGGCTTCGGGGGCAGGGGGAATCACAGCAGAGGTCATGCGAGTAATCTTAAGGTGATCCACCGTCAGCGAACCGAGGAATCTCGTGGCCACTACTCCTGTATCCCCGTCGACGAACGACGACGCCCCCGAGACGCCCGCCGTCGGAAAGGGGCGCGCAACGCCGAGCCGTGCGGAGCAGGAAGCTGCGCGCCGACGCCCGCTCGTCGCGAACACCAAGGAAGCCAAGGCTGCCGCCCGCGCCGAGCTCAACGAGCGACGCGCCCGCGCCCAGGCAGGAATGGCGGCCGGTGAAGACAAGTACCTCCCGGCACGCGACAAGGGACCGCAGCGCAAGTGGGTGCGCGACTACGTGGATTCCGGCTGGCATCCCGCCGAGTTCGTCATGGCCGTCATGGTCCTGGTGATCCTCGCGACGCTCGTGCCGTTCAGCACCCTGGTCTCGTACTACGCCTACCTCGTCATGATGGCGTACCTCGTGATCGCGATCGGCGGCATGATCCTTCTGGGCATGCGCGTGAAGCGCAAGGTCGCCGCCAAGTTCGGGCAGGAGCGCATGGAGCGGGGCCTTGGCTGGTACGCCGCGATGCGTTCGTTGCAGATGCGCTTCATGCGCCTCCCGAAGCCCCAGGTCAAGCGCGGCCAGTACCCCGCCTGAACCGACGTACAGAACGAAGACGCCTCACGCCCTGCGGGCTGTGAGGCGTCTTTCGTCTACCGGGGGATGCTCGTGCTCAGCGCTGCGCGAGCCCACGATTGATCTGCCGCGCCCACAGCGGGCCCCGGTAGAGGAACGCCGTGTACCCCTGAACGAGAGTCGCTCCGGCCGCGAGACGTTCGTCGACGTCTGATGCCGTCTCCACTCCCCCGACGGCGATGACGCAGAAGTCCTCGGGCACCGCGGCGCGGACGACACGGAGCACCTGAAGCGATCGCTCTTTGAGTGGGGCGCCGGACAGGCCGCCTGCTCCCGCCGCCTCGATGATCGCCGGATCCGTGCGAAGACCGTCACGGCTGATCGTCGTGTTGTGCGCGATGATGCCCGCGAGTCCCTCCGCCACCGCCATCTGCGCGATCGCCGTGATCTCCTCGTCGGACAGATCGGGGGCGATCTTCACCAGCAGCGGCGTGGAGCCCGACGCATCCCGCACGGCGCGCAGGAGAGGCGCGAGTGTCTCGACGGCCTGCAGCCCGCGCAACCCGGGCGTGTTCGGCGACGACACGTTGACCGCGAGATAGTCGGCGAGCGGGGCGAGGCGCGTTGCCGAGGAGACGTAGTCCGCGGTCGCGTCTTCGACGTCGACGACGCGGCTCTTGCCGATGTTCACTCCGATGACGGTGTCCGGCGCACCGCGACGCAGACGTGCCAGACGGCGGGCCGCGGCATCCGCCCCCTTGTTGTTGAAGCCCATGCGATTGACGACGGCGCGATCGGGGACGAGGCGGAACAGGCGGGGCTTCGGGTTCCCGTCCTGCGGGATGGCCGTGATCGTACCGACTTCGACGTGACCGAAACCGAGGGCGGCGAATCCCCGCACCCCGACAGCGTTCTTGTCGAAGCCCGCCGCGATGCCGAACGGCGAGGGGAACGTCAGACCCAACGCATCGACGCGGAGCGAGGGGTCGGGGGTCGTCAGAGAGCGCGTCACCCAGGCGAAGGGCGGCACTCCGAGCACTCGGATCACTGCCATGGCGGCATGATGGGCGAACTCGGGATCGAGGCGCGAGAGGACAGCGCGAAAGAGCAGCGGATACATCACTGCCAGATTACCTCTCGGAGGCGCTCGCCTTTTCGTGATCGGCGCGCAGATCGGTGATCGCCGACTCGAAGTCGTCGAGCGAATCGAATGCCTGGTACACGCTCGCGAAGCGGAGGAACGCCACTTCGTCGAGTTCACGCAGCGGACCGAGAATGGCCAGGCCGATCTCGTTCGTGTCGAGCTGTGAGACCCCGGTCTGCCGGACGGCCTCCTCGACGCGCTGCGCGAGCACGGCGAGATCTGCTTCCGTGACCGGCCGACCCTGGCACGCCTTGCGCACGCCCGAGATCACCTTCTCGCGGCTGAACGGCTCCATGACGCCGGACCGCTTGATCACGTTGAGGCTGGCCGTCTCGGTCGTCGTGAAACGACCACCGCACTCCGGGCACTGACGGCGGCGACGGATCGACAGACCGTCGTCGCTGGTTCGCGAGTCGATCACACGGGAATCCGGATGACGGCAGAAGGGACAGTGCATCTGACTAACCTACGCGGTGAATCGAGCTTCGATCGCCTCGCCGTGCGCCGGGAGCACTTCACTGTTCGCGAGCGCCACCACACCATCGCGAACGGCGGCGAGGGCGTCGCGGTCGTAGGAGATCACCTGCTGCGGGCGGAGGAAGGTGTAAGAACCGAGTCCCGGCGCGTACCGCGCCTGCCCGCCGGTGGGGAGCACGTGGTTGCTGCCGGCCATGTAGTCGCCGAGGCTGACGGGTGTCTGATCGCCCACGAAGATCGCTCCAGCGTTGGTGAACGCGGATGCCGCGGCCTCGGCATCGTGCAGGTGGAGCTCCAGGTGCTCCGGCGCGTAGGCATTGCTGAACGCCGTCGCCATCTCGCGGCCATCGACCAGGACGATGGCCGACTGCGGGCCGCTCAACGCGGCTGCAACGCGGGCGCTGTGCCGCGTCGCAGCGGCCTGTCGCTCGATCTCGGTCGCGACCGCCGTCGCCAACTCCGCGGAGTCTGTCACGAGCACGGCCGAAGCCTGCTCGTCGTGCTCTGCCTGGCTGACGAGATCGGCGGCGACGAGCCGAGCATCCGCCGACGCATCGGCGACGACCAGGATCTCGGTCGCACCGGCCTCGGAGTCCGTACCGACGACGCCGGCGACCGCGCGCTTCGCAGAGGCCACGTAGTTGTTGCCGGGGCCGGACACCACGTCGACCGGGTCGAGACCCACGGCGGGAACGCCCCATGCGAAGGCCCCGATCGCACCGGCACCACCCATGGCGTAGACCTCGCTGATACCGAGTAGCGCTGCCGCTGCGAGGATCGTCGGGTGGATCCGGCCGTCCTGATCAGCCTGCGGCGGCGAGGCGAGCGCGATCTGCGTGACACCCGCGACCTGCGCGGGGACGACGTTCATCACCACACTCGACGGATAGACGGCTTTGCCGCCGGGGATGTAGACGCCGACACGGTGGACGGGCTGCCAGCGCTGCACGATACGCGCGCCGTCACCGATCTGCGTCGTCCGCTCGGCGGGAACCTGCGCCGCCGACGCCAGGCGCACACGGCGGATCGCTTCTTCCAACGCCGCGCGCACCTCCGGCGCCAGGGACTCGAGCGCCTGGGCCAGGTGGTCGGCGGGCACGCGAATGTCGTGTCCGCTGACACGGTCGAACCGCTCCGCCTGGTCGCGGAGCGCCGTTTCCCCGAGTTCGCGGACGTCGTCGACCAGACGCGTGGCGGTGTCGAGCGCTTCTGCGCGCGCCTGGGTGGCCCGCGGCACGGCGGCGAGCATGTCTGCGGGCGAGAGCTCGCGCCCTCGCAGATCGATGGTTCGCACCGTCAACCCTTCGTGATGTCTGAGATGTCGTGGAGGTACCCGATGCGGCCGTCGTCGTGGCGTACCACGAATGCGCCGCCGCGATCTTCGATGACGAGCGCCCAGGCGTGCGGGCCGATGCGGAACAGGGGCGCGCCACGCTCATCGTGCACGTCACGTTCGGACGGCGCGAGGATCCAGAAGGGCTGCGCCACCGGTACGGGCTCGCGCGGATGCGTGGCCTCGGTGTCGATCACCGCATCGATTCGCGGCTCTGCGGCACTCTCGTCGTCCGCGACGACGTCCGTGACCTCATCCGGGTGGACCTGCGTCGGCGACGGCGAATCGATTGCGGCATCGGCGAGGAAGGACTCGATTTCACCGGTGTCCGAGATGATCTCCGGGTTGCGCGAACGTCGTGAGTACGTCGGGACATAGGCATCGTCGGAGGTCGACTGCTCGGTTCCGGTTCCTCCGCCCGACGCGTGGGCAGCGAGGGGCAACTGGTCGGGGATGTCAAAGCGCGCGATCTCATCGGTCGCGAGGTGGCCCGAGCGTTCGTCGTCGGCCACGAAGACCGGCGGAGCGGAGGTTTCCTCAGCCTCGACGACGGGTGCGGGGCTCTCTGCGGGAGCGAAGGACTCATTGGCTTCCGAGGCGGGCGCGGCGACGGTGCGCGGTCGCGCGACCACCGGGCGGACGGGGTTCGCGTTGCGATGCGCCAGTGTGACCAGGCGCCCGTGGAAGTCCTCTTTCAACGCCGGGATGAGCGGCGCGAACACGGTGAGAACCACCAGCACGAGAGCGACGAGGAGCTGCACGATCCCGGTCCAGTTCAACGTCCAGACGCCGAACTCGATGACACTCGCGATCGCGGCCCACAGGCTCGCCACCCAGGTGACAGCGGAGACCGAGAAGGCCACCGAGGCGAACTGGTCGATGCCGAGGGACCCGACACGGCGGATCCCCTCCGGGGAGAACCGTCGGAGCACGATCAGGAAGACCGCTGCGGTCGGAACGCCGATGGGGAGGATCCATTGGATTCCTGCGCCCCAGATCGACACTCCCCCGATGAGGGGGAAGAACGAGACGACGAAACCCACGAGCCAGGCTGAGACGATCAGCAGCTCTCGGAGGGTGAACCCGAGCACTCCCACCTCGGGCGTGACCTCGTCGTCGTAGAGGACGCCGTCGTCGTCGAGGAACGCGTCGTTCTCGGCATCCGCGTTTTCGGGGATATCGGTACTCATCGTCTTCCTTTCGTCATGATGCGCCACTGAACGCGCGCTTCCGACGCGTCCTGATCTTACCCGCTCAGCCCAGGCAGGCCGGTCCGAGCAGTGACTTGAGGTCACCGAAGAGATCAGCGGTCACCTTCACCGGCATCGGCACCTCGAACACCTTGGCCGTGCCGCCGCGGTGGACCCGGAGGACGACCTCGGTATCGCCGTTGTGGCGACGAAGAACCTCGGCGAGCTCGTTCATGACGCGCTCCGTGGCACGCTGCTCGGCGAGCACAAGCGCGAGCGGGCCCGCGGCGTCGAACGAGCCCACATCCGGAGCGAATGCCGATTGCGCATGGAGGTTGAGACCGTCGTCGCGTCGGGAGACTCTCCCCCGGACCGCGAGAATCGCGTCCTGCTGAAGGATGTGCTGGAACTCGGTGTAGGTCTTCCCCATGAACATCACGGTGACCTCGCCATTGAAGTCCTCGACCGTGATCATGCCGTACGGATTACCGCTCGCCTTGGCGACACGGTGCTGCACGCTCGTGACGAGTCCGGCGACGGTCACCTGATCGCCGTCCTGCAGGTCTTCCGAGTTGTTCAGGTCGTGGATCGAGATCGAGGCGTGCTTCGCGAGCGGCACCTCGAGCCCCGCGAGCGGATGGTCGGAGACGTACAGCCCGAGCATCTCGCGCTCGAAGGCGAGCTTGTCCTTCTTGGTCCATTCCGGGCGCACCGGGACCTTGGCGGGCGCCACCTCTTCGGTCCCGTCGTACAGGCTGTCGAAATCGAACCCGATCGCTCCCTGGGCCTCGTTGCGCTTGCGATCGACAGCCGCCTCGACGGCGTCTTCATGCACCTCGAGAAGCGCGCGCCGCGAATCGCCCATGGTGTCGAACGCGCCGGCTTTGATGAGCGACTCGACCGTGCGCTTGTTGGCGACGTGGAGCGGAACCTTGTCGAGGAAGTGATGGAAGGAGGAGAAACGCTCGTCTTTGCGGGCCGTGACGATCCCGTCGACGACGTTGCTGCCCACGTTGCGCACCGCGCCGAGCCCGAAGCGGATGTCGTCTCCGACGGCGGCGAAGAAGTTGATCGACTCCGAGACGTCGGGCGGAAGCACCTTGATACCCATGCGGCGGCACTCGTTCAGGTAGAGCGCCATCTTGTCCTTCGAGTCGCCGACGCTCGTGAGCAGCGCGGCCATGTACTCGGCCGGGTAGTGCGCCTTCAGATAGGCGGTCCAGTAGGAGACCACACCGTAGGCGGCGGAGTGCGCCTTGTTGAAGGCGTAGTCGGAGAACGGGAGCAGGATCTCCCAGAGCGCGTTCACGGCGCCGTCCGAATACCCGTTGGCGTGCATGCCCGCCTGGAAACCCGCGAACTGCTTGTCGAGCTCGGACTTCTTCTTCTTTCCCATCGCGCGGCGCAGGATGTCTGCCTGACCGAGCGAGAAGCCTGCCACGCGCTGGGCGATGGCCATGACCTGCTCCTGGTAGATGATCAGACCGTAGGACTCCTCCAGGATGTCGGCCAGCGACTCCGTGAACTCCGGATGGATCGGGGTGATCGGCTGCTGACCGTTCTTGCGCAGGGCGTAGTTGGTGTGCGAGTTCGCGCCCATGGGCCCGGGACGGTACAGCGCGATGAGAGCCGAGATGTCGCCGAAGTTGTCAGGCTTCATGAGTCGCATGAGCGAACGCATCGGCCCGCCGTCGAGCTGGAACACGCCGAGTGACTCGCCGCGGCCGAGCAGATCATAGGCACCGCGATCGTCGAGGGGAAGGTGCTCGAGATCGAGCTCTTCGTTCCGGTTCAGGCGGATGTTGTCGAGCGCATCGGAGATGATCGTGAGGTTGCGCAACCCCAGGAAGTCCATCTTGATCAGACCCAGAGCCTCGCACGACGGATAGTCGAACTGCGTGACGATCTGGCCGTCCTGCTCGCGCTTCATGATGGGGATGATGTCGAGAAGCGGATCGGACGACATGATGACGCCGGCGGCGTGCACGCCCCACTGCCGCTTCAGACCTTCGAGTCCGAGCGCGCGGTCGAACACGGTCTTCGCCTCGGGATCGGTCTCGATGAGCGCCCGGAACTCGCTCGCCTCCTTGTAGCGAGGGTGCGCGGAATCGAACATGCCGTCGAGCGGCATATCCTTGCCCATCACGGGCGGCGGCATCGCCTTGGTGAGTCGCTCGCCCATGCTGAACGGGAAGCCCAGGACGCGACCTGCGTCTTTCAACGCCTGCTTGGACTTGATCGTGCCGTAGGTGACGATCTGCGCCACGCGCTCGGAGCCATACTTCTTCGTCACGTAGTCGATCACTTCGCCGCGGCGACGGTCATCGAAGTCGACGTCGAAGTCGGGCATGGAGACACGGTCGGGGTTGAGGAAACGCTCGAAGATGAGGCCGTGCTCGAGCGGGTCGAGATCGGTGATCTTCATGGCGTAGGCGACCATGGAACCGGCACCGGAGCCACGCCCCGGCCCGACGCGGATGCCGTTGTCCTTGGCCCAGTTGATGAAGTCGGCGACCACGAGGAAGTACCCGGGGAAACCCATCTGCAGGATGATCCCGGTCTCGTACTCGGCCTGCTTGCGGACCTTGTCGGGGATGCCGCCGGGGTAGCGGTAGTGCAGACCCTCTTCCACCTCTTTGACGAGCCAGCTGTCTTCGGTCTCGCCGTCGGGCACCGGGAATCGCGGCATGTAGTTCGCCGCGGTGTTGAACTCGACCTCGCAGCGCTCCGCGATCAGCAGCGTGTTGTCGCAGGCCTCGGGGTGGTCGCGGAACAGCTGACGCATTTCAGCGGCGGTCTTGATGTAGTAGCCGTCACCGTCGAACTTGAAGCGGTTCGGGTCATCGAGCGTGGATCCGGATTGCACGCAGAGCAGTGCTTCGTGCGCATCGGCCTCGTGCTGATGCGTGTAGTGCGAGTCGTTCGTGGCGACCAGCGGGATGCTGAGATCTTTCGAGAGCCGCAGAAGATCGGTCATCACCCGTCGCTCGATGGAGAGACCGTGGTCCATGATCTCGGCGAAGTAGTTCTCCTTGCCGAAGATGTCCTGGAACTCGGCGGCCGCGGCTCTGGCCTGGTCGTACTGCCCCAGTCGCAGACGGGTCTGCACCTCGCCCGACGGGCATCCGGTCGTCGCGATCAGCCCCTTGCCGTACGTCTGGAGAAGCTCGCGGTCCATGCGGGGCTTGAAGTAGTAGCCCTCCATGCTGGACCGGGAGCTGATCCGGAAGAGGTTGTGCATGCCCTCGGTGCTCTGACTCCACATCGTCATGTGGGTGTAGGCGCCCGCACCCGAGACGTCGTCGCTCTTCTGGTCGGGCGAGCCCCACTGCACGCGCGTCTTGTCGCTGCGGTGCGTGCCGGGTGTCATGTACGCCTCGAGCCCGATGATGGGTTTCACACCCGCATTCTTCGCCGCGTTGTAGAACTCGAACGCCGCGAACGTGTTGCCGTGATCGGTGACCGCGATCGCCGGCATGCCGTAGTCGGCGGCCGCCTGTGTCATCGCGTTGATCTTCGCCGCACCGTCCAGCATGGAGTACTCGCTGTGCACGTGCAGGTGGACGAAGGAGTCGGATGCCATGGGTTCAAGTCTACTTTCGACCGACGACATCCGAGGCCGATGCTCACCCCAGATCGAGTCGCATCAGGACCCTCGGGAATCCGTCGAGCACCGAGCCGGTGTCGGCGACCTTCGCGAAGCCGGCGCTCTCGAACAGCGCCCGCGTCCCCACATACGCCATCGTCAGATTCACGCGCTCCGGGCCGTTGTCGACCGGGTACCCCTCGATCGCGGGCGCCCCCCGTTCGCGCGCGAACGCCACGGCGCCTTCGATCAGCGCATGGGTCAGCCCCTGCTTGCGATGCCCCGGACGGACGCGGAAACACCAGAGCGACCAGACGTCGGCCTCGTCGACGTGCGGGATCAGACGATTGGTCGCGAAGCTCGTGTCGCGTCGGGGGTGCACCGCTGCCCATCCGACGGGCTCTCCATCGAGGTAGGCGACCACCCCGGGCGGCGGGTCCTCCTGGCAGAGCTGACGCACACGATCGGCGCGCGCCGCGCCCCGTAGCGCGAGGTTCTCTTTGTTGCCGACCCGATAGCTGAGGCAGAAGCAGACGTTGGACGTCGGCTTCTTGGGACCCACCAGCGTCGCGACGTCGTCGAACTCGGTCGCCGGCCGCACCTCGATGTTCATGGCGCCAGTGTCGCTCAGCCCGGGGACATCCGCCAGAGCGACGCGCGGCTACTCGCCCCGCAGCACCGCCAGCGCGTGCTGGAAATCGTCCGGGTAGGGCGATTGGAACTGCACCCACTCCCCCGTGATCGGGTGCGCGAACCCGAGCTGGTGGGCGTGCAACCACTGTCGGGCCAGACCCAGCCTCGCCGACAGCGTGGGGTCGGCCCCGTAGAGGGGATCGCCCACGCACGGATGCCGATGGGCGGCCATGTGAACGCGGATCTGATGCGTACGGCCGGTCTCGAGGTGGATCTCCAGGAGAGAGGCACCGGGGAACGCCTCGAGGGTTTCGTAGTGGGTGACGGACGGCTTGCCATCGGGGATGACGGCGAACTTCCACGAGTGATTCGGGTGGCGTCCGACCGGTGCGTCGATCGTTCCCGCCAGCGGATCCGGATGCCCCTGCACGACCGCGTGGTAGATCTTCTCGACAGTGCGCTCCTTGAAGGCGCGCTTGAGGTTCGTGTAGGCCTCTTCGGTCTTGGCGACGACCATGAGGCCGCTCGTCCCGACGTCCAATCGGTGCACGACTCCTTGACGCTCCGCCGCGCCGCTCGTCGCGACCCGGAATCCCGCAGCAGCGAGGGCTCCGATGACGGTCGGCCCTTCCCAGCCGAGCGAGGGGTGCGCCGCGACCCCCGTCGGCTTGTCGACGACGACGATGTCGTCGTCATCGAAGACGATGCCGAGGTCCGGGACCGCGATCGGGATGATCCGTGGTTCTTCCTTCGGCTGCCATTCGACCTCGAGCCATGCGCCACCGCGCAGGCGATCGGACTTGTCGAGCGTCACGCCATCGAGGCGGACCCCACCGGCGATCGCCACGTCCGCGGCGAATGTGCGGGAGAAGCCCAGCAGTTTGGCGAGTGCGGCATCGACGCGCACACCCTCCAGGCCGTCGGGGACGGGAAGCGATCGCGATTCCACCGTCAGCGCGCGTCTTCCACCGCAGCAGCAGCCTCAGCGTCTTCGTCGGTCTCGACGGGAGCGTGATCGCGCTCCCGCGTTCCGTCGAACCGGAGGCCGAAGACGACGAGCAGCGCCACCGAGATCATGCCCGTGACGATGAACACATCGGCGATGTTGAAGATCGCCGGCATCATCCACGGCATCGAGATCATGTCGACGACATGACCGACCGGAAAGCCGGGGTCACGGAAGAGCCGGTCGCCCAGGTTTCCGAGGACGCCGCCGAGCAGGCATCCGAGCACGACGGCCCAGAGGCGGGACTTGAGCCCGAAGGCCTTCCAGACGATCACAGCGGCCACGACGGCGAGAGCGATCGTGAAGATCCAGGTCACCTCGGAGCCCAGCGAGAACGCGGCTCCGGGATTGCGGACGTAATAGAGCTGAAGGAACTCTCCGAGTACCGGAACCGGCTCCTGGTAGGGGAGGTTCTCGGTGGTGAGGTACTTCACAAACTGATCGGCGGCCAGCACGATCGCTGCGAGAATCGCAACGATCGCGCCGGCCGCCGACCGACGAAGCGGGAGACGTCGGGTCAAGACCTACGACCTACAGTCCGATCGCGGAGACAGGCGTCGAGTCCGTCGATGCCGACTTCTCGTCGAGGTCGCGGAGCTGACCCTCGATGTATCCGCGCAGCTGCGAGCGGTAGTCGCGCTCGAAGTTGCGGAGCTCGGTGATGCGCGCTTCGAGCGTGTTGCGCTCGCGCTCGAGACGAGCCGATTCCTCGCGCTGCTTGGCCTCGGCCTCGCTGCGGATGCGGTTCACCTCGTTCTCGGCGTCGGCGATGAGCTGGTTGCGCTTCGCCTCACCCTCGGCGACGTGCTCATCGTGCAGACGCTGCGCGAGTTCGATGATTCCGGCCGTGGCGGTGGCGGATCCGGACGGAGCCGGCTCCTGCGGTGCCTCGACGACGGGTGCGGGAGCGGCGACCTCGGCGGCAGGTGCCTCGACGGCCGGCTCGGCAGCGGGCGTCGCGCCAGACTCGTACGCGGCCAGCTTGGCCTTCAGCTCGACGTTCTCTTCGAGCGCCTTGCGCCACTCGATGACGATCTCGTCGAGGAAGTCGTCGACCTCGTCGGGGTCGAAGCCGTCCTTGAAGCGGACGTGCTGGAACTGCTTGGTGACGACGTCATCCGGGGTAAGTGCCATGATGGCTCCTCTTTCGATGAGTTCGGTTGCCAGTTTTTCGATATGGCATGGTCATGAAGTGGCGCGAACCCGGGGCGCGCACCTGGGAGCCAGCATAGTCCCCGCACCTCGCAGCCGCGATGTCGCGACACTCGGGTAAGGGAACTCGGCAGGCTCAGATGAAGAGGCGGACGATGTTCATCAGGATCAGCACGATGAGCATCGTGATCGCGAACCCGAAGTCCAACGACAGTGTGCCGATGCGCAGGGGCGGGATGATTCGCCGGAAGAACCGGATCGGCGGATCAGTGATCGTGTACGCCGCCTCTGCAACGACGAGTCCGAAGCCCTTCGGTCTCCACTCCCGGTTGAACAGGGGGATGTAGTCGAGGATCAGACGCGCGAAGAGCACGAAGATATACAGCAGGAGCACCAGATGAACGATGCTCGCTGCTATGGAGACCAGCTGCACGGGCTACGACTGGTCGAAGCCCGCGGACTCGGCGTCTGCGTGCGCGATTCCCCCGTGGCCCGACACTGCGATGTTCTCCGGCGAGAGCAGGAAGACCTTCGACGTCACGCGCTCGATACGACCGTAGAGACCGAGAGACAGACCGCTCGCGAAATCGATCAGTCGACGCGCATCCGCATCGCTCATCTGCGAGAGGTTGATGATCACGGGAACGCCCTCGCGGAAGCTCTCGGCGATCGTCTGCGCGTCGCGGTACTGCTTCGGGTGCACCGTCAGAATCTCGTTCACGGCGCCCACCGAAGGCTGTCGCACGGCGACGGGGCGACGCAGCGGGGTGACGGGAGCCGGAGCCGGCTCTTCACGGTCGCGGTCGCGGTCGCGCTCTCGATGAGCGCGGGCTGGCGCCTGCTGCTCTTCTTCATAGGCTTCTTCCTCGTCGGCGAGGCCGAGGTACACCATGGTCTTCTTCAGCGGGTTACCCATCGTGTCCTCCGGTTCGAACGATACGGGATGGTCTTTTTAGAGGTTAACCCCGGTCGGGGCGCGGGCCCGTGATTGCGGACCCGATTCGCAGGTGTGTCGCGCCGGCGGCGATGGCTTCGACGAAGTCGCCGGTCATCCCGGCGGAGATCCACTCGGCATCGGGAGCCACGGCACGCACGCCGTCCGACACGTCTCGCAGACGCGCGAAGGCGGATGCCGGCTCCTCATCGAGAGGAGCGACGGCCATCACTCCGCGCAGGCGCAACGACGGCAGCGAGAGGACGTGCTCCGCCAGGGCGATCGCCTGCGCGACGGGGACTCCCCCGCGTGCGACGTCTTCCGTCAGGTTGATCTGCACCAGGACATCGAGGACGTGGTCGTCGTCCGCGGCACGATGCAACGCATCGGCGAGCTTCATCCGGTCGACCGAATGCACCACGTCGGCGCTGCGTCGAATGGCGGAGGCCTTGTTGGTCTGCGCCTGCCCGATGAAGTGCCAGCGCAGATCGAGAGCCGAGAGCTCCTCCTGCTTCGCGGAGAGCTCCTGCTGGCGGTTCTCCCCCACCTCGCTCACGCCCAGGGCATGCAACTCGCGGACGAGCGATGCCGGATGGAACTTCGTGACGACGATGCGGGTGATCTCGTCGGGCTCGCGTCCGGCGAGGCGCGCGGCGTCGGCGATCTGTGCATCGATCGCCGACAGCCGCGCTCCCAGCTCGGTCACTTCAGGAATTCGGGGATGTCGATGTCGTCGTCGGCGAAGGCCGGCTCGATGCTCGTGGTCGCGACGCGCTGCGGCACCGGCTCGGCCTCGGTCTTCTCACCCGTCGACGCGGGATCCGGCTCTTCGGGGAGAGCGACCTCGGGCAGCGTCGTCGCCGCGGGACGCGACACGACCATGGGGTCGAGACGCAGCGTCGGCTCGCCGCTGTCGAATCCGGCGGCGATCACCGTCACGCGCACCTCGTCGCCGAGAGTGTCGTCGATGACCGTACCGAAGATGATGTTGGCCTCGGGGTGCGCCGCTTCCTTCACGAGGTCGGCCGCGTCGTGGATCTCGAAGATACCGAGGTTCGAACCACCCTGGATCGAGAGCAGCACGCCGTGCGCGCCTTCGATGGATGCTTCGAGCAGCGGGGATTCGACGGCGAGTTCGGCCGCCTTGATGGCACGGTCGGCGCCGCGGGCGGACCCGATCCCCATGAGGGCCGAACCGGCACCCTGCATGACGGACTTGACGTCGGCGAAGTCGAGGTTGATCAGACCGGGGGTCGTGATCAGATCGGTGATGCCCTGCACACCGGCGAGGAGCACCTGGTCGGCAGTGGCGAACGCCTCGATCATCGAGATGCCGCGGTCGCTGATCTCGAGGAGACGGTCGTTCGGCACCACGATGAGGGTGTCGACCTCTTCCTTGAGCTTGACCACGCCGGCCTCCGCCTGGCTCTGGCGGCGGCGGCCCTCGAACGAGAACGGCTTGGTGACGACACCGATGGTGAGGGCGCCGATCGATTTCGCGATGCGTGCGACGACGGGGGCGCCACCGGTTCCGGTTCCGCCTCCCTCA
Organism: Microbacterium sp. NPDC087665; assembly: GCF_044743285.1. Taxonomy (NCBI): domain Bacteria; kingdom Bacillati; phylum Actinomycetota; class Actinomycetes; order Micrococcales; family Microbacteriaceae; genus Microbacterium; species Microbacterium sp. NPDC087665. Next base: position 550,444 of record NZ_JBIUWD010000004.1, read on the forward strand.
CCCGCGGTCACGAAGACCATGTCCGCGCCGGTGAGCGCCTGCTCGATCTCTTCTGCGTGGTCTTCCGCCGCGCGGCGTCCGACCTCGGGGTCGGCGCCAGCGCCGAGACCGCGGGTCAGTTCGCGTCCGACATCGAGCTTGACGTCGGCGTCGCTCATGAGCAGCGCCTGCGCGTCGGTGTTCACGGCGATGAACTCGACTCCGCGGAGACCGAGATCGATCATGCGGTTGACGGCGTTGACGCCGCCACCGCCGACGCCGACGACCTTGATCACGGCGAGGTAGTTCTGGTTCTGGCTCATGGCCGGCCTCCGAGTTTTTCGAGCCTGGAAGTGGGTGAACCTTAAACCTCAACTAGAGGTGTAAAGTATTTCCCGGTATTGCGTTCTCTTGTTCGAAGGTATGCGCCGCATCCGCCTGCGCGCGCAGCGACACGGGCGTGTCGCCCGTTTCCCGCCGAAAGACGTCAGCCCGCGACCGACGCGTTCGGAGACGAGACGTCGATCGTGGACGCATCCGGCTTCGCCGCGAGCGTCTTGGCCAGCACATAGCCCTTGAGCGCGGACTCCTCCTCGCTCCCCCACACCACCGTGAGCCCGGTGGTGAGCGTGAGCGTCACGTCGTCGGCCGTCGTCGCGCGCACACCCGACAGCTGCGCCCGCACATCGGCGGGAAGCGAGCGGATGACCAGACCAGCGCTCTCGAACGCGGTCGAATCCACGCCACCGGCGATGTCGAGCAACGGCTGCCCCGCAGGCTGATCCGTGGTCGTGGCGAGTGCGACACCCGCGGCATCGACCAGTGTGTATCCGGCATCCGATCGGATCACTCCGACGGGTGTGCGTTCGACGATCCGCACCGTGAGATCGTGCGGGGGTCGCGCTTCGAGCGCATAGGTCTCGATGAGGGGGAATCCGACGAGGGCCGCTTTGATCTCGCTGCTGTCGACCAGAGCGAGCGGTGTGCCGATCTGACCGGCGAGGGCCGTCTCGAGCACGGCCGGATCGATCGTGGTGGCACCGACCACCGTGATCTTCTCCACCGCGAAGAGCGGGCTGTAGGCGGCAGCGACGCTGCCCCCGATCAGCAGCACCAGTGCGCCGAAGACGCTCCACCCGATGATCCGACGGCGCCGGGAGCGCTGAGTGAATCGGCGGATCTCCGCGCGCAGGGCCCTGCGACGTGCGCGCGCTGCCCTCCAGACCTCTCGCGTCGACGTGGGCTCGACGATCGATTGGTCCGCCGATGCCTGCTCAGCGGCGCCGTCGTCGATCGAGACGATCGACGCGTCGGTCTCGGGCGCCGAGCGACCGCGACGCGACGGACGATCCCCCGACGCACTCTCCGCGTCAGCCGGCTTCTCCCGGCTCTCCGGTAGCGGTGCGGGCCGGCGCATGGTTACGCCCCGTCGGTCCGGCGCAGAGCCTCGAGCACCTGCGGGATCATCTGGTAGACGTTGCCGCAGCCCAGAGTGATCACGAAGTCGCCCTCGGCCGCCACACGTGCGGTGTAGTCGGATGCCTGCTGCCAGTCGGCGACGAAGTGCACGTTCGACGGGTCGTGGAACGCACCGCTCACGAGCTGTCCGGTGACTCCGGGCACGGGGTCTTCGCGGGCACCGTACACGTCGAGCATGACCGTGTGGTCTGCGTAGGTCTCGAGGACGTCGGCGAACTCCTGGTACATGTGCTGGGTACGGGAATACGTGTGCGGCTGCTGGATCGCGATGATGCGCCCGGATCCCGCGATGCTGCGCATCGCCTCGAGCGCCGCGCGGACCTCGGTCGGGTGATGCGCGTAGTCGTCGTAGACGCTGACACCGCGTGCGATGCCGTGCTGCTCCAACCGACGAACGGTCCCGGCGAAGCCCTCGACGGCCCGCACTGCGTCGACGAGTGCGAAGCCGAGGGACTGGAGCACGGCGACGGCTCCGGCCGCATTGATCGCGTTGTGCACGCCGGGCACGGCGAGCTGCATGCGCACGCTCTCCCCACCGCGCGTGAGCGTCGCCGCCACGGGGCCGGAGGCCACGATCTCGGTGACGCGCAGATCGGCACCATCGGCCTGTCCGAAGGTGATCACGTTCGGGTGCGACAGTCCGGCGCTGACACGGAGCGCGCCCGCATCGTCGCTCGAGATCACGACGGCTTCGGTCGCGGCATCCGCGAATCGGATGAAGGCATCGTGGAACGCGTCCTCGGAACCGAAGTGGTCGAGGTGGTCGGGGTCCACGTTCGTGATCAACGCAACCGCCGTGTCGTACAGCAGGAAGGTGCCGTCCGACTCGTCGGCCTCGATCACGAAGAGGTCGCCGGAACCGGTCGAGCTCGAGGTTCCCAGCTGCTCGATCACGCCGCCGTTGACGAAGTGCGGGTCGGCTCCGAGCTCGCGCAGGGCCGTGACGATCATGCCGGTCGAACTCGTCTTGCCGTGCGCCCCGGCGACCGACACCAGCCGGCGAGAGCCGATGAGCCAATGCAGCGCCTGCGAGCGGTGGATGACGTGCAGTCCGCGTTCCTTCGCGGTGACGAACTCCGGGTTCTCGGGCCAGATCGCACCCGTGTGCACGACGGTATCCGCGTCACCGAGGTATGCCGCGTCGTGTCCCACGTGCACGGTCGCGCCCGCCGCTGCGAGAGCCCTCAGATTGTCGCTGTCCGCACGGTCCGAACCGGACACGCGGATGCCCGCATCGAGGAACATCCGGGCGAGGCCGCTCATGCCCGATCCACCGATGCCGATGAAGTGCGCAGAGGTGATCGTGTCGGGGATCGGAAGGGAGAGGTCAGGTCTGATCATGTCCAGCTCAGTCTAGTTCGAGGCGTTCAGAGCGCGGTCTACGAGCGCGATCACGTTCTCGGTGCCGTTGCGTGTCCCGACCGCCTGCGCGGCCTCCGCCATGCGCGCGATCCGCGCGCGGTCGGAGAGAAGAGGTACGACGATGCGACGCACCGCGTCGCCGTCGAAGGTCGCGTCGTCGAGGAGCTCTGCCGCACCGGCCGACACGGCGGATGCCGCGTTGAGGCGTTGCTCGCCGTTGCCCACCGAATACGGGATGTAGAGCGCGGGGATTCCCAGAGCGCTGATCTCGCTGACGGTCGCCGACCCCGACCGCGACACGATGAGGTCGGCGAGAGCGAACGCGAGATCCATCCGGTCCACGTAGCGACGCAGGGCGTATCCGTCGGCACCGGGGTCGGCGAGGTCGCTGCGTTCGCCGGTCACGTGCAGCAGCTGCCAGTCGGCGGCGAGGATGTCCTGCCACGAGTCGGCGAGTGCTTCGTTGAGTCTCTGCGCGCCGAGAGAACCGCCGAAGACGAGCAGGACGGGACGAGCGGCATCGAGTCCGAAGTGCGCGGCCGCCTCGTCTCGCGCGGCGACACGATCGAGCGCGATGACCTCACGGCGCAGCGGCATGCCGACGACCTCGCCACCGCGGAGCGGCGTGCCCTCGAACGCCACGCCCACCCCGGCGGCGCGACGCGCGCCGAGGACATTGGCGAGACCGGGCTTGGCGTTGGCCTCGTGCACCACGAAGGGGATGCCCTCGCGGCGAGCGGCCACGTAGGCCGGCGCGGAGGCGTATCCCCCGAACCCGACCACGACATCGATGCGGTGGGCGCGGATGTGCGCGCGCACCTGGGAGATGGCGCGACGGAAGCGCTGCGGAAACGCCAGGGCCTGACGGTTGGGCCGCCGAGGGAAGGGGACCTTGTCGACGATGAGCAGCTCATAGCCCCGCGCGGGCACCAGACGGGATTCCAGCCCCTCCGCCGTGCCGAGTACGAGGACGGTGGCCTTCGGGTCGCGTTCGAGAAGACCGTCGGCGACGGCGAGCAGGGGGTTCACATGGCCGGCGGTGCCACCGCCGGCGAGGAGGTACGAGGTCACTTGGTGACCCTACCCCGCCCTGCCTGGGGAGTCCGTCGCGCGGAGGATCGGCGGGTGCCGGCATCGCTCTCGGTGGCGGGAAGAGTGCGGGCGAAGGCGAGGAGCACGCCGCACGCCAGGAGCACGGCCAGCAGCGCCGTTCCGCCCTGGGACATGAACGGCAGCGGCACGCCCATGACCGGGAAGAGGCCGACCACGACGCCGACGTTGAGGACGGCCTGACCGACGATCCACACCGTGATGCCTCCGGCCGCGACACGGATGAACGGGTCGTCGGTCTTGCGGATGATGTGGAAGGCGCCCACCGTGAAGAACGTGAAGAGGGCCAGCACAACGATGCATCCGATGAGCCCCAGCTCCTCGCCGACGATGGCGAAGATGAAGTCGTTGCCCGGGGCGGGCAGCCACCCGTACTTCTCCTGCGAATTGCCGAGGCCGAGGCCGAAGATGCCACCGTTGGCCATGCCCCAGATGCCGTGGATCGACTGGTAGCAGTCGGTGTTGTAAAGCGCCATGTCGTCGCAGTTGGCGGTGATGCGTCGCATGCGGTCGGCGCTCGAGAGTGCGTAGGCGAGCACGGCCGCGACACCGAGGATCACCGGGATGATGAACAACCGGAGCTTCACCCCGGAGAAGAAGAGGCATCCCAAGAGGATCAGCACGAGCACCATGGCGGTGCCGAGGTCCTTTCCGGCGAGGACCGTGCCGATCGCGAGCGCGCCCACCGGCACGACGGGGATGAACACGTGGTGCCACGTGCCGAGCATGGCCTGCTTGCGCAGCAGGACGAAGCCGATCCAGAGCGCGAGGGCGAGCTTGAGGAATTCGGAGGGCTGCATCTGGAATCCGGCGATCTGGATCCAGTTGCGGTTTCCGCCGTCGGCGACGCCGAGCGGCGTGAAGACGAGCATCTGCAGCGCGACGGCCCCGAACAGCGCCGGCCATGCCAGCTTCTTGAGGAAGCGCACCGGAAGTCTGCTGATCAGGAACATCAGCGGGACACCGAGGAGCGCGAATACTCCCTGTCGCAGCGCGGCGCTCATCGGGTTCGCCCCGCTGGCGACCGCGGTCGCGCTCGTCGCGGACAGGACCATGACGAGACCGAAGATCGTGAGGAGCAGCGCGGTCGACGCGATCAGGAGGAACTCGGTCGACACCGGCGTGAACCGGTGTCCGAGCGAGACCCTGGCCGAGAGGCCGCCGGACTCAGAACGTGGAGGGCGTGCCACCTGAGTCATCGGCATTCCCCCGCTCGATCCAGTCCTGCACCGCCTCGGCGAAGCGATGTCCGCGATCCGCATAACTGGAGAACTGGTCGAAGGAGGCGGCTGCGGGAGCCAGCAGAACCGTGCCCTCGCCGTCGACGATCCCCGCCGCGATCTCCACGACACGATTCATGACTTCTCCAGTGTCGCCAGCATCCACCTCGAACACCGGCACCGTCGGCGCGTGTCGTCGGAATGCCGTCACGACGACATCCCGCTCGACCCCGATGACGACGGCCGCACGGGCCGTACCGCCGACGTCTGCGACGAGGTCGGCGATGTCGACGCCCTTCAGGTCTCCCCCGACGACCCAGACCGATCCGGGATACGCCCGCAGGGAGGATGCCGCGGCGTGCGGGTTCGTCGCCTTGGAATCGTCGATCCAGGTGATGCCCTCGTGGCGGGCGATGACCTGGATGCGGTGGGCGTCGAGCGTGAAGCCCTGCAGGGCTGCATGGATCGCCTCGGGTTCGACGCCCAGCGAGCGGGCCAGAGCGCTCGCGGCGAGGATGTTCTGCACCATGTGCGGGGCGGCCAGTCCGACGCGTTCGAGGTCTGCGATGGTGGTGAGTTCCAGCGCGCTCCGCGCCCGATCGTCGAGGAACGCCCGATCGACGAGCAGGCCCTCGACCACACCCAGGTCGCTGGGTCCGGGGACTCCGAGATCGAATCCGATCGCCCTGGCTCCGACAACGACCTCGGCGTCTTCCACCATGCGCCGTGTCTCTTCGTCGGCCTTGTTGTAGACGCACGCCACCCGGGTGTTGCGGTACACGAGAGCCTTGGCATCGCGGTACGCGGCCGCACTGCCGTGCCAGACGAGGTGATCGTCGGCGAGGTTCAGACAGACCGCGGCGTGCGGGAAGAGCTGCCCCTCGGGCCGGGACAGCCCGAGGTACCAGAGCTGGTGGCTCGAGAACTCGACGACGAGGACGTCGAAGCCGGCGGGATCGCGCACGGCATCGAGCACCGGAACGCCGATGTTGCCGCACGGTGCGGCGCGCAGTCCACCGGCGACGAGCAGCGATGCCGTCATCTGCGTCGTGGTGGTCTTGCCGTTGGTGCCGGTGATGAGCACCCAGTCGGCCGGGGTGCCGTCGTCACGCGTGACCTTGTCGCGCACGCGCCAGGCGAGTTCGATGTCGCCCCAGATCTCGATCCCCGCATCCTGCGCCCAACGGATCACAGGATGCGACGGCGAGAAGCCGGGAGATGCGATGACGACCTCGGGAGCGAAGTCCGTGAGGGCCTCCGGGACCGCTGCGAGCGACCCCAGCTCGAGGCGCGCGCCGATCACCGGCAGCAACCGCGCGTACTCCTCGTCGGCGGACTCGCTGAGGACGAGTACGTCCGCGCCCAGCTCCGTCAGCGTGTCGGCGACCGAGAATCCGGTCATCGACAGTCCGAGCACGGCGACGCGCAGTCCCCGCCAATCGGACGTCCAGCTGGTGAGTGCGCTCAGACGTTCGTCAGTCGACACGGGTCAGCCACTCGACGTAGAAGAGTCCCACCGCCGAGACCGCGAGCAGACCGGCGATGATCCACATGCGCACGACGATCGTGACCTCCGACCATCCGCGCATCTCGAGATGGTGGTGGAAGGGGCTCATCAGGAACAGGCGCTTGCCCCGGGTGATCTTGAAGTAGCCGCGCTGCAGGATCACCGATCCCGACGAGAGCACGAAGACTCCGGCGATCACGAGCAGCAGCAGTTCGGTGCGCGTGAGGATCGCGAGTGCCGTGATGACACCGCCGATCGCCATCGACCCGACATCTCCCATGAAGACCTTTGCCTTCGGCGCGTTCCACCAGAGGAATCCGATGAGGCCGGCGGCGAACGATGCCGCGATGATGGCCAGGTTGAACGGGTCTCGCACCTCATAACAGGCGCTGAGCGCGTCGACGTCGCCGCGGATGCACGACTGCTTGAACTGCCAGAAGGCGATCAGGCTGTATGCGCCCACCACGATCACACCGGCGCCCGCGGCCAGCCCGTCGAGACCGTCGGTGAGGTTCACGCTGTTCGACGTGGCCACGCCGATCACGGCGATCCACGCGAGGTACAGGGCCCAGCCGAGCACGACACCGAAGGCGAAGAGGTTCAGCCAGGTGATGTCGCGGAACAGCGAGATCGAGCCGCTCGCGGGTGTCTGATCGAAGTTGTTGGGGAAGTTGAGGGCGACGATGCCGAACGGCACGATGACGATCAGCTGGCCGATGACCTTGCGCCACCCCGAGAGTCCGAGACTGCGCTGGCTGCGCACCTTCATGTAGTCGTCGATGAAGCCGACCGCGCCGAAACCGACCATGAGCCAGATCACCAGGAGCGCCGATGCCGCCGGGACGCCTCCGCCGACGTAGACGCCGGTGAAGTACCCGACGATCGTGCCGAGGATGAAGATCACTCCGCCCATCGTGGGCGTGCCGCGCTTGGCCTCGTGGCTCGGGTTCTCGAGCGCCTCCGGGGTGCGGATGACCTGCCCCCAGCCCCACTTCCGGAAGAGCCGGAGGAAGACGGGAGTAAGGAAAAGGGTGAAGGCGAGCGATATCGCCGCCGCCATGATGAGGGACCTCACGAGAACAATTCTCCCAGACGATCGCCGAGATGCCGGAGGCCCACGGAGTTTGATGACTTGACGAGCACGCGATCTCCGTCGCGCAGCTCGGTGCGCAGGTACTCGAAGGCGGCTTCCTGGTCGGGCAGATGCACGGCCTCGCTGTCCCACGACCCCTCGCCGACGGCCGACAGATAGAGACGTCGCGCCTCCGGTCCGACGACGACGATGCGGCGGATGTTCAACCGCACCGCGAGCAGACCGATGCGGTCGTGCTCCTCGCCGGCACTCTCGCCGAGCTCGCTCATCGCACCGAGCACCGCGACGGTGCGCTCATCGGGCCCGGTGATCTGGGCGAGCGTGCGCAGAGCGGCCGCCATCGAGTCGGGGCTGGCGTTGTACGCGTCGTTGATGATGCGCACGCGGTCGTTGCCCATCGACTGCATCCGCCAGCGCTCGGCGATCTCGACGGTTTCGAGGCGCGCGACCGCGTCGGCGAGCGAGACGCCGAGCACGCGCGCGGCCGCGATCGCGGCCAGGGCGTTCGTCACGTGGTGGGCGCCCAGCACACGGAGATCGAGAGGGATTCTCTCGCCGTCCGACTCGATCACGCAGCGGGTGCCGGATGCCGTCACCTCGATGTCGTGCGCGCGCACATCGGCAGCAGCGCTCTGACCGAAGCCCACGACGTGCATGCCCCGCGACTGCGCCAGCTCGCGCATCGCTGCGACGCGGGCATCGTCGACTCCGAGCACCGCGGTGCCGGAGGCCCGGGCGGCGGCCACGAGTTCCGACTTGGCCTTCGCCGTCTCCTCGATGCCACCGAAGCCGCCCGCATGGGCGAGACCCACCATCAGGACGACGGCGACATCCGGTTCGACGAGACCCGCGAGCCTCGCGATACTCCCGGGGGCTGCCGCGCCGAATTCGCTGACGAGGAAACGCGTGCTCTCGGTCACCCGGAGCATCGTCACCGGGGCGCCGACTTCGTTGTTGTAGGAGTTGATCGGCGCGACCGTCTCGCCCTCGTCGGAGAGGATGCGTGCGAGGAAGTTCTTGGTCGTCGTCTTGCCGTTCGAGCCGGTGATGCCGACGATGCGCAGATCGCCGCGTTCGCGCACACGGCGCACGACCTCACGCGCGAGATCGGCGAGCGCGGCGACAGCATCCGTCACGACGATCTGGCTCACGGGCTCGTCGACGACGTGCTCGACGATGGCCAGCCGGGCGCCCGCCTTCGCGGCGGCGCCGACGAAGCGATGCCCGTCGGTCTCGGCTCCGGGCTTTGCGACGAAGACGGAACCTGCGGCCATCATGCGGGAATCCGTGTCGACGACACCGTCGACGACGGTCTCGGCCGAATCGGATCCGGAAAGGCGCAGCTCACCGCCGACAGCTTCGGCGATCTCAGCGAGCGACAGGGCGATCATGACATCTCCAGGCGCGGCTCTCGCCGGCTATTCGAACTTGGGCAGCAACTCGTCCATCGGAACGGAGGACGGCATCACGCGATAGGTCTTCATCACCTGCGTCATCGCCTTTTGGAAGGCGGATGCGGTTGCAGCGGACGATACAACCTTAGTCGGCTCGTCGAGGGTGACGACGACGACGTACTGCGGGTCATCGACCGGGGCGAAGCCCACCATGCTGGTGAAGTACACCCCGGCCTTGTAGCCGCCGTTGCCGTCGGGCACCTGGGCGGTACCGGTCTTGCTGGTCACGCGGTAGCCGGGAACCTGGATCCGCTCGGCGTTCCCGCCCTGCACGGCGACGTTCTCGAGCATGCGGGTGAGATCCGATGCGGTCTGCTCGGTGATGATCTGCTCGTGCTTCGGCTCGTCGGGTGTCGCGACGGTGCCATCGGCCTTCGTGCAGGACTCGACCAGTGAGAGGTCGATCTTCTCGCCGCCGTTCGCGATCGCCTGGTACGCACCGGCGACCTGAGCGGCCGTCACCGTGAAGTACTGGCCGAATGTCGTCGTGTACAGCGACTGGCTGTCCCACTCGCTCACGGGGTGCAGGATGCCGGAGACCTCGGTCGGGAACCCGATGGTGTCCTCCCCCACGCCGAATCGCTGCAGGTAGTCGTAGCGCACCTCAGGGGCGACCATCGTGCCGAACTTCGACAGCGCGACGTTCGACGAGTCGATCAGACCGCCGGCGAGCGTGTAGTTGTAGGCCGGGTGCGTGAAGGCGTCGTTGATGACGGCACCGTTCGGGAACGTCTCCTTCGAGGCGGCGCTCACGGTGGTGAGCGGAGTGACGCCCGCCCCTTCCATCACGGCCGCGGCGGTGATGGCCTTGAAGGTCGACCCGGGCTCGAAGTCGCGGTGGAAGATCTGGCTTCCCCATGAGGCGGGCGTAGCCCCCTCGAGATTGTTGGGATCGAGCGCGGGCCATTCGGCCGCCGCACGGATCTTGCCGGTCTTGACCTCGACGACGGTTACCGTGCCGCCCTTGGCACCCTGCGCCTGCGCCTCTTCGGCGATCATCTGCTGGAGGTACCAGTTCAGGTCGCTGTTGATGGTGAGCTGCACGGTTCCGCCGTTGACGGCATCGACGGTGCGTTCGCTTCCGGGGATGACGACGCCGTTCTTGCCCTTGCGATAGGTCTCCTCGCCATCGACCGGGGCGAGGCAGGAGCTGTCCATCTTCTCGATGCCGGCCTGGGCCTCACCGCTCCCGTCGAGGAATCCGACGATGTTGCCGGCGACGGCGCCGTTCGGATAGACGCGGGTCTCGCGCGATGGCATGTGGAGGTAGGGAAGACCGAGGTCTTCGAGTTCCATGTACTGATCGGTGCTCAGCGACGTCTTCAGCTTCACGTATTGGCTGTCGGGGTTGATGGCCAGGGCGTCAGAGACCAGCGCGCGAACCTCGTCCCCGGTCTGCCCGGTGATCGCCGCGATCTTCTCGGACGCTTCCGCCCAGGGCAGCGTCGGCTCCTTGTCTTCGAGGAGCATGATCACCTGGGGCGACAGCTCGGCGTCGTAGACGAGGACGCTGGAGGCGAGGACCGAGCCTCCGGAGTCGACGATCGTGCCACGCTGACCCGAGATCGTCTCACCGTGACCGAGGTAGCCCTGCGAGTCGGAGACGTGCTCGTTCGCGCTCACGACCTGGATGTCGACGAGGCGGACGACGAAGGCCCCCAGAACGGCGAGGATCACGGCGAGGGCGACGACTGTGCGTCGCCGCGGTCCGCGTGTGGCGCGTGTCGTCATGGGATCTCTCCGTCAGGTCGTTTCGTTCAGTGCGTGGTCGGGCTGGGAAGCCCGTCGGTGATGGCGGGAGGCAGGTCCTGGGCGGTGTCGGTCGCGGCGTCGTCGACCGCCATCTGGTCACCGGCGGCCGCATCCTCGACCGGAGGCGGCACGACCACGGCGTTGCTGACCGCGCCCGCGCCGTTCGGATCGACGGTGGAGTTCCAATCGGCTCCCGCTCCCGTGCCGAAGACCGCCCCATCGCTGAGGCGGAGGTACGAGGGGGATCCGGCGACGACCATGCCGAGACCGGCTGCGCTGCTCGCGAGCACCTGCGGCGAGCCGAGGCCGGTGAGCTCCTCCTGCAGGGCGTGCGTGCGGAGACTGAGATCGCGCTGCTGGGAGGTGAGTCCCGCGAGCGTGTACGAGTCCTGGGTGATGGCCAGCGACAGAGCGATCTGCAATCCGCCGATGAGCATCGCTCCCGCGAACGCGATCAGAGCGTAGGCGAGCTTCGGCTTGCGACGGACGGCGGGCTGGGTGACCGGCTGCAGGCGGCGCGTCGGAGCGGTGACCGGTGAGACCGGCCGTACCGGCTTGCGGACGGCGGCGGCTGGTGCACTCATGCGGACTCCCGGAGCTTCTCGGCCGCACGCAGTCGAACCGGGATCGCCCGCGGGTTGCGCGCACGCTCCTCGTCGCTCGCGAGCTCGGCGCCCTTGGTCAGAATGCGGAAGCGCGGTGCGTGCTCCGGCAGCTCGACGGGAAGGCCCCGGGGGGCCGTCGATGCGGAGGCCGCGGCGAACGCCTGCTTCACGAGGCGGTCTTCGAGCGACTGGTACGACATCACCACGATGCGTCCGCCGACCCCGAGGGCGTCCATGGCGGGCGGGATGGCGTCGGCGAGTACGTTGAGCTCGGCGTTCACCTCGATGCGCAGTGCCTGGAACACCCGCTTCGCAGGGTGACCGGCGCGCTGCGCTGCGGCGGGCGTCGCCGCCTGAAGGATCTCGACCAGCTCGGCGGATCGCGTGATCGGCTTCTTCTGGCGAGCCTCGATGATGAACCGGGCGTAGCGTCCGGCGAGCTTCTCCTCGCCGTAACGCTCGAAGATGCGACGGAGGTTGCCTTCGCTGTACGTCGCGATGACGTCGGCGGCGGTGGTCCCCCTGGTCTGGTCCATCCGCATGTCGAGCGGGGCATCCTTCGAGTAGGCGAATCCACGATCCGCCTCGTCGAGCTGCAGAGAGGAGACCCCGAGGTCGAAGAGGATTCCGGATGCGCCCTGTGCGTGCAGACCGATCTCGTCGTACACGGTGTGCACCAGGGTGATCCGATCGGCGAACCGCTCGAGCCGCTGACCCGCGATGCGCAGCGCATCCGTGTCGCGGTCGAGACCGATGAGGCGGATGTTGTCGAAACGCTCGAGGAACGCCTCGGCGTGGCCCCCCATGCCGAGGGTCGCGTCGACGAGCACCGCTCCGTCGGCCTGGAGGGCCGGAGCGAGCAGCTCGATGCAGCGTTCGAGCAGGACTGGGGTGTGAATGTCTCGGAGGTTCATGATCTTTCTCGGGTGACCTTCGGCTCTGATCCCCCTCCGCTTCGCGACCCGGCACCGGGGAAGTGTGTCGGGGCGGGAGCGGCGGGGCATCACAGCCGTGGTCAGAAGAGGCCCGGGATCACCTCCTGCTCCAAATCGGCGTAGGACTCCTCGCCGGCAGCGAGGTAGGTGTTCCAGCTCTCGGCATCCCAGATCTCGGCGTGTGCGCCGACTCCGGTGACGATGAGCTCTTTCTGCAGGCCCGCGTACTGACGCAGGTGGGTCGGGATGGTGATGCGGTTCTGGCTGTCTGGCATCTCCGCACTGGCACCGGAGAGGAACAGTCGCATGAAGTCACGCGCCTGCTTGTTCGCGAGCGGGGCCTGACGGATCCGGTCGTGCATCGCCTCGAACTCGGCCGTGCTGAAGACATAGAGGCAGCGCTCTTGACCACGTGTGACGACGATGCCGCCACCCAGGTCTTCGCGGAACTTCGCGGGAAGGATGACCCTTCCTTTGTCGTCCAGCTTCGGAGAATGCGTCCCCAGCAACATCAGCCATCACCCCCTCTCCGTCCGGCCAACTCGAGGTGCGCCCCACTTTACTCCACTTCCCTCCACATTCCTACGAAATCTCTGCATGGATATCAGCGCGCAGGCCCCAGCACATCTCAAGAACCGCATGATTCCGCGGTGGAGAGTGGTGGAGGGCAGGTGGAGGACAAGTGGAGGACCGCGCGCGCGTCAGCGGCTCCTCACCCCGGAAAGGGCATGAAAAAGGCCCGGATGCTCAAAGCATCCGGGCCTGGGAAGTACTGGTGGTCAGCTGGCGTCGTGCCGGCGATCCCAACGATCGTTCATTCGATCCATGAACGACGCCGAATCCTGGCGCTTGGCGGCAGGTCGCTCGGCCTCGACGAGGGGCGTCGTACGTCGCACCGGGGTGACGGCGAGCATGACGCCCGCGAGCATCGCGGCGAACCCGACGACACCCACGACGATTCCCCAGACATCGCCGAGGATCACCCCGGCGATCAGTCCCCCGACACCGGCGAGCACGAGGAGTGCGCCGTAGACGAGGTTCCGATAGCTCAAAGCGCGGTCGCCCGAAGGCGCACTCACGACGTCTGCGTCGTTGTGGAGGAGATGGCGTTCCATCTCGTCGAGCAGACGCTGCTCCTGTTCGGAGAGTGGCATTTCGTCCCCCTCGGGTATCGTGCGTTCCATTCTACGCGCGCGCAGCGGTCGGAGGCTAGCCGTTCGCCCACTCCTTGCTTTACGTATGCTGGGAGTCGTGCCCTCCCCCGCGCTCGTTACCGAAGCCGTCACCGCCCGTCTCGAACTCTTCGTCGCACGAATGCAGCACGAGTCCGCGGAGTACGGACCGGATGCCGCTGCCCTCATGCAGGCCGCGATCGACACGCTGGTCGGTGGCAAGCGGCTGCGCGCGCGGTTCTGCCACGCCGGCTGGCAGGCGATCGCCCGCGTCGACGATCGCCGTGCCACGGAGGACTCCGCCCTCTGGGACCTCTGCGCGGCCCTGGAGATCTTCCAGTCGGCCGCCCTCGTGCACGACGACATCATCGACAACTCCGACACGCGTCGCGGCCGGCCCTCCGCCCACCGAGCGCTGGAGAGTTCCCACCGATCGGCGCTCTGGGCCGGTGATGCCGAGCAATTCGGACGCTCGGCCGCCGTTCTCCTCGGCGACCTGCTGGTCGCGTGGAGCGACGACCTGCTCGAGTCGGGGCTGATCGAGCACCCGTGCGCCCACGGCGTCCGCACCGAATACGCCCGCATGCGCCGCGACGTCACCGTCGGCCAGTTCCTCGACATCGCCGAAGAGTCGGCCTGGCGGGTCAACGACATCGGCAGCCACGCAGAGCGCGCTCTGCGTGTGGTCTCGTTGAAGTCGGCGCGGTACAGCATCGAGCAGCCCCTCATCCTCGGCGCGACCCTCGCCGGCGCCGACGCCGCCCAGCTCTCGGCGCTCCGCGCATTCGGGCATCCGATCGGCATGGCCTTCCAACTGCGCGACGACGTCTTGGGAGTCTTCGGCGACGAGTCGGTCACCGGCAAGCCCGCAGGAGACGACCTCCGCGAAGGAAAGCGGACGGTTCTGATCGCCTTGACGCGCGAGAAGCTCGACGTCTCCGCGCGCACGGTTCTCGACGAGATGCTCGGCGACGACGAGCTCAGCGCCGAACAGGTCTCATTCCTGCAGGCGACCATCGTCGACACCGGAGCACTCGACCGCGTGGAACGCATGATCGCGGACTACGCGCACGAAGCAGACCGGTCTCTCTCCGGTGCGCGGCTCGACAATGCCGCAGTGGGCGACCTGCGCGATCTGGCCCGCGCGGCGACGGTTCGCTCGGCCTGACCGCCAGGCCGGTCAGGCCAGGGTGCGCGCGATGCGGCGGACCTCGCCCTTGTGGCCGGCGAGAAGCGCGGCGATCGGCGAACGGCCCATCGACTCCTCTTCGGCGAGCAGCCAGTCGATGACCTCGTCATCGCTGAATCCGGCATCCTGCAGCACGATGATCGTTCCGCGGAGCGAACTCAGCGGGCTGCCATCGACGATGAACATCGCGGGCACGGCGAACACGCCGGTGCGGCGGGATCCGACGAGGTAGTGCTCGTCGATCAGTCGGCGGACCTTTCCGAGCGGCTCATCGAGCGCCTCGACAAGATCAGGCATGGTCAGCCACTCGAGGGCAGGGGTCGCAGCAACGTTCTCAGACACGAAGCCCACTATCTCATCTCCGGCGGGACGGCGCATTTCAGCACTCCTTTCACATCAGTCACTTGCGTCACTTCTGTTGACTTCCGTTTACATCCGTGTCAGCGTGGCAGGGCTCGAAGGAGGCACATCGTGACACCGAGAACATCCGCGCGTCGCCTGCGATACGCATCTCTGGGACTGCCGGCCGCCGTGCTCGGCGCCCTGGCCGGTACGCTGGCCCCGGCTGCCGCAGGGGCTGACGTCGTCGCCACCACCGCGCCTCTGGATCGCCTGTCGTCCGCGTCGAACCGCGTCGCCCCGCAGCAGGTCGCACCGGCGACCTACACCGTCGTCGCCGGCGACACCGTCTCGGCGATCGCGGGGCGCTTCGGCCTCCGCACCGCCGACGTACTCGCCTGGAACGGACTCACCGCGCAGTCGGTGATCCAGCCCGGGCAGACGCTCACGCTCTCCGGCCCGGCGAGCGTCGCTCCTCCCGCTCCCGCAGCATCCACCGGCACCTACACGATCTCCGCGGGCGACACGCTGTTCGCCCTCGCGCAGACGCACGGCGTCTCGCTGGACTCCCTCCTCGGCGCCAACGGGCTCGATCGCAGTTCGATCATCTACCCGGGGCAGACGCTCACGATCCCGGGAGCATCCGCCGTCGCCCCTGCCGCCGCTCCCTCGGCGACGCCACCCCCACCGGCAACGGCATCCGCGCCGACGTCCACCTACACCGTGGTCGCCGGAGACACGCTCTTCGGCATCGCGCAGCGGCACGGCTCGACACTCGACGCCCTCCTCGCGGCGAACGGCCTCGACCGGGCATCCATCATCTACCCCGGGCAGAACCTCGCCCTGACCGGAACTCCACCCGCCGCCGCGGCGGCGGTCGTGCCTCCCGTCGGGCAGCAGTCCGCCGATCTCTCCGCCGAGCAGAACGCGAACGCCGCCCTGATCATCAGGATCGGCCGCGAACTGGGCGTCTCCGACCGGGGCATCGCGATCGCCCTCGCGACGGGAATGGTCGAGTCCGGGCTGCGCAACCTCGACTGGGGCGACCGCGATTCCCTCGGCCTGTTCCAGCAGCGCCCGAGCACGGGATGGGGCACTCCCGCGCAGGTGCAGGACGCCGAGCGCAGCGCGCGCGTCTTCTACGGAGGTCCGAGCGACCCGAACGGTTCGACCACGCGCGGACTCCTCGACATCCCCGGCTGGGAGACCATGCCCTTCACCGACGCGGCGCAAGCCGTGCAGATCTCGGCCTATCCCGACCGCTACGGGCAGTGGGAATCCGCCGCGTACCGCTGGCTCGGGCTCACCCAGTGACGGCTTTTCTGAAAACCGGTTGCGCCCCAGAGGTGAGGCGTTCCCGAGGCTTTCAGGCAGTTCTCCATAGAATTCTGACGTGACGTCCAATCAGCAAGCCGACCCCCTCATCGGGCGGCTTGTCGACGGTCGCTATCGCGTGCGTGCGCGCATCGCCCGCGGCGGCATGGCGACGGTCTACGTCGCGACCGACCTGCGCCTCGAGCGACGCATCGCGCTCAAGGTCATGCACGCGCATCTCAGCGACGACTCCGCGTTCCAGAGCCGGTTCATCCAGGAAGCCCGATCCGCGGCACGACTGGCCGATCCGCACGTCGTCAACGTGTTCGACCAGGGCCAGGACGGCGAGCTCGCCTACCTGGTCATGGAGTACCTGCCGGGAATCACGCTGCGCGAGCTGCTGCGCGAGCAGAAGCGGCTCACGATCCCGCAGACCATCACGATCATGGATGCCGCGCTCTCCGGTCTCTCGGCGGCGCACCGGGCGGACATCGTGCACCGCGACGTCAAGCCGGAGAACGTGCTGCTGGCCGAAGACGGTCGCATCAAGATCGGCGACTTCGGTCTCGCACGCGCCACCACCGCGAACACCGCCACGGGGCAGCAGCTCCTCGGCACCATCGCCTACCTCGCGCCCGAACTCGTGACACGCGGCACCGCCGATGCCCGCAGCGACATCTACGCGCTCGGCATCATGCTCTACGAGATGCTCGTCGGCGAGCAGCCCTACAAGGGCGAGCAGCCGATGCAGATCGCCTTCCAGCACGCGACGGAATCCGTCCCCCGGCCGAGCGCGCGAAACCCCGCCGTGCCCGAGCAACTCGATGAACTCGTGCTCTGGGCCACCGAGAAGTCCCCCGACGAGCGACCCGACGACGCGCAGCAGATGCTCGACCGGCTGCGCGAGATCGAGCGCTCGCTCGGCGTCTCCCCCGCCGCAGCCTCGGCGACACCCCCGATGCGCGCGGCGGCGGATTCCGGCGACCTCACCAAGGTGATGCCGACCACGATGGCGCTCGCCGATCCGACCGCACCCGTGCCGCAGGCCATCGACAATGCGACGATCCTGCGTCGCCGCGCATCGCGGCGACGTGCCCGCGGGGCGTTCCTGCTCACCCTCGTCCTGCTGCTCGCGGTTCTCGCCGGCGGCGTGGGCTGGTGGTTCGGCTCCGGACCCGGGTCCCTGGTCGCAGTTCCCGGCGTGGCGGGCCTGAGCTATCAGGAGGCGGCGGACACGCTCGTCGCCGATGGGTTCGTGCCGCAACAGCAGGACCAGTTCTCGATCGACATCGAGGCGGGCACCGTGATCGAGACCGATCCCGGTGAAGGGCAGCGCCTCGACAAGGGTGCGGCGGTGATGGTGATCGTCTCCGCAGGACCGGCCAGCCACACCCTCGAGCCGTTGAACGGCCGTTCCGAGAGCGACGCACGCGAGTACCTCGACGGGGTGCAGGTCAATGTGGCCGACGCGCCCGTCCTCCTCTTCTCCGACGCGCCGGAGGGCGTCGTCATCAACGCATACATCACGCCTCGGAACGGGGGCGAGGTCTACGTCTGCGGCGAGGGATGCGACGTCTTCGAAGACGACAGCGCCGAACTCTACGTCTCGGCCGGCGCCTTCCCCGACGTGTCGGGCATGTCGGTCGACCAGGCCACGACCACGCTCACCGACAAGGGACTCACCGTCACGGCAGAGCCCCAGTACGTGTTCAGCTCCGACGTCGCCAAAGACGAGGTGATCGGTGTCGCCGATCGCGCTGAAGAGGGCAACTGGCGACCGGGCGACGACGTGCAGCTGATCGTCTCGAAGGGTCCTGAGCTGTTCCCCGTCCCGGATGTCTCCGGCAAGACGTTGAACGAGGCCAAGCGGATCCTCGACGAGAACGGCTTCAAAGCCGCATACGCGGCCTGGGGCGATCTGCCAGGGTTCGCGGAGATGGCGAAGGTGACGGGACAGAACCCGGGCACCGACAAGTCGCTCCCCCGCGGCGGCACGGTCAACCTCTCGATCCAGCTCTCCGGCTGATCCTCGCGCGGGCCGAGCATCCTCGGCCGCACAACACGGGCGCACAATACGGCCGCAGTGCACGCCGCGCCGCACATGAAGAAGACCGCACCTCCGGGTCATCCCCGGGGTGCGGTCTTCTTCGTGCGGTGCTGCGCATACTGCGCAGGAGCGGTCAGCGCTTCTCCAGCTCCTCGGCGACCAGGAAGGCCAGCTCGAGAGACTGCATGTGGTTCAGACGCGGGTCGCAGAGGCTCTCGTAACGGGTCGCCAGAGCGGCCTCGTCGATGTGCTCGGAGCCGCCGAGGCACTCGGTGACGTCGTCACCCGTCAGCTCGACGTGGATCCCGCCCGGGAACGTTCCCACAGCGCGGTGGGCCTCGAAGAAGCCGCGCACCTCGTCGACGACATCGTCGAAGCGACGCGTCTTGTAGCCGGTAGGCGTGGTGATGCCGTTGCCGTGCATCGGGTCGGTGACCCAGAGCGGCGTGGCGCCCGAATCACGGACCGCCTCGAGCAGCGGGGGCAGTGCGTCGCGGATCTTGCCGGCACCCATACGGGTGATGAAGGTCAGGCGACCGGGCTCACGGTTCGGGTCGAGCTTGTCGATCAGCTCGAGAGCCGTCTCGGGCGTCGTGGTCGGTCCGAGCTTGACGCCGATGGGGTTGCGGATCTTCGAGAAGTAGTCGACGTGCGCGCCGTCGAGGTCGCGCGTGCGCTCCCCGATCCACAGGAAGTGCGCCGAGGTGTTGTACGGCTGGTCAGTGCGCGAGTCGATGCGCGTCATCGGACGCTCGTAGTCCATCAACAGGCCTTCGTGGCCGGTGAAGAACTCGACGCGCTTGAGCTCGTCGAAGTCAGCGCCCGCCGCCTCCATGAAGTTGATGGCCCGATCGATCTCGGCTGCCATACGCTCGTAGCGCTGATTGGCCGGGTTCTGGGCGAAGCCCTTGTTCCAGGAGTGCACCTCGCGCAGATCCGCGAACCCACCCTGCGTGAAGGCACGGATGAGGTTCAGTGTGGAAGCGGCGGTGTGGTACCCCTGCAGCAGGCGCCCGGGATCGGCCTGACGGGAAGCCTCGGTGAAGTCGTAGCCGTTGACGATGTCGCCTCGGTAGGCGGGCAGCGTGACGTCGCCACGCGTCTCGGAGTCGCTCGAGCGCGGCTTGGCGAATTGCCCGGCCATGCGCCCCATCTTCACGATCGGCATGGATGCGCCATACGTGAGCACGACGGCCATCTGCAGCACCGTCTTGATGCGGTTGCGGATCTGGTCGGCCGTCGCACCGGCGAAGGTCTCGGCGCAGTCACCGCCCTGCAGCAGGAACGCGCGACCGGAAGCGGCACGGGCGAGACGGTCACGGAGGTTGTCGACCTCACCGGCGAAAACGAGCGGCGGCATCGCGCCGATCTGCCGCGAGACCTCGGCGACGCGCTCGGCGTCGGGCCAGTGAGGCTGCTGCTTGATCGGGAGCGAGCGCCACGCGTCCAGGGCGTCGATATCGTGCGGGAGCATCCCCCCAGCCTAGTGGGCGCGAACGACGCGCTCGGCGTCAGGAGCCGCGTGTGACGCGCGGGGGAATCCGGTCCTTCACGGTCGACGCGTAGACGTCGTCGTACCGCTGCTCGCCCAGCCGCTGGAGCGCGACCATGATCTCGTCGGTGACCGATCGCAGGATGTAGCGGTCGTTCTCCATGCCTGCATACCGGGAGAAGTCGAGAGGCTCACCGATGACGATTCCCACCCGGACGATGCGCGGCACCTTGTGCCCGATGGGCATGGCCGTGTCGGTGTCGACCATGATCACGGGGATGACCGGCACCTTCGCCTCGAGCGCCATGCGCGCGATGCCCGTGCGCCCACGGTAGAGGCGCCCGTCGGGACTGCGGGTGCCCTCGGGGTAGATGCCGAGGAGGTCTCCTCCGCCGAGCACCTGCAGTCCGGTATTGAGGGACGCCTCGGATGCTTTGCCGCCGGAGCGGTCGATGGGGATCTGCCCGGTCGCCTTCATGAAGAACTTCGTCGCCCGCCCCTTCAGGCCGCGTCCGGTGAAGTAGTCGCTCTTGGCGAGGAACGACATCGACCGGTCGATGACCAGCGGGAGGAAGATCGAGTCGGCGAACGAGAGGTGGTTGCTGGCCAGGATCGCCGCACCGCTCGCGGGCACGTTGTTGCGCCCCACGATCCAGGGGCGGAATATCGCCTTGACCACGGGGCCGATCACCACGTACTTCATCAGCCAGTAGAACATCGTGGTGAGTCTAGCGCCGCGTGCGCGTCATGCCCCGAACTTCGCATGAACGATCGACCATCTCGCGACCGAGTATCACCTGGTGTGCGACTGGGTATCATGCCCTAGACTCGGGGGAACCCGTGCCCGACCGGTACCGAAGGAGCTGCCGTGGTCCAGTTTGAAGTCCCCGCGATCGTCCCCGCCGACCCTGACGCGAACGTCGCCGACCTCCTGGCCGCGCGCGTCCAGGCCACCCCTGATCGAGCACTGTTCTCCGTGCCCGACCGCGACGGATGGCGCGACATCTCCGCCGCCGACTTCCAGACCGCGGTCGTGGCGCTGGCGAAGGGACTCGTCGCCAGCGGCATCCAGCCCGGCGAGAAGGTCGGATTCCTCGCACGCACCACCTACGAGTGGACACTCGTCGACTTCGCCCTGTTCTACGCAGGCGCCGTCATGGTGCCGATCTACGAAACGAGCTCGCCCTCGCAGATCCAGTGGATCATGGAAGACTCCGGCGCCATCGCGCTGATCCTCGAATCCGCCGAGCACTTCTCCCGCGTCGATGAGATCCGTGGAGATCTTCCCCTCATCCGCGAGGTCTGGCAGCTGCACCTGGGGGCGATCGACGCACTCACCGCCAAGGGCGCCGGCGTCGAGGACGCCGAGATCGAGCGGCGCCGCAAGATCGCCGTCGGCTCCGACATCGCGACCCTCATCTACACGTCCGGATCCACCGGCCGCCCGAAGGGCTGTGTCCTCACGCACAGCAACTTCGTCGAGCTGTCGCGCAACTCCGCCAAGGCGCTCGACGCCGTCGTGCAGACGCCCGGCGCATCGACGCTGCTGTTCATCACGACCGCGCACGTCTTCGCGCGGTTCATCTCGATCCTCGACATCCACGCCGGCGTGCGCACCGGACATCAGCCCGACACCCGCCAGCTGCTTCCCGCCCTCGGTTCGTTCAAGCCGACCTTCCTCCTCGCGGTCCCCCGCGTGTTCGAGAAGGTCTACAACTCGGCCGAGCAGAAGGCCGAGGCGGGCGGCAAGGGCAAGATCTTCCGCGCGGCGGCCGACGTAGCGATCGAGCACTCCAAGCTCGTCGAGGCGGGCACGAAGATCCCGTTCGGCATGAAGCTGAAGTTCGCGCTGTTCAACAAGCTCGTCTACAGCAAGCTGCGCGAGGCGATGGGCGGCAACGTCGCGTACGCCGTCTCGGGTTCCGCTCCCCTCGGCTCGCGCCTGGGGCACTTCTTCCACAGCCTCGGCGTCGTCATCCTCGAGGGGTACGGTCTCACCGAGACCACGGCTCCCGCGACCGTGAACCTCGCGGACAAATCGAAGATCGGCACGGTCGGACCGGCCCTGCCCGGCGTGGGCGTGCGCCTCGCCGACGACGGAGAGATCGAAGTCCGCGGCGTCAACGTCTTCAAGGAGTACTGGAACAACCCCGAAGCGACCGCAGAGGCGTTCAGCGAGGGCGGGTGGTTCCGCACCGGAGACATCGGCAGCTTCGACTCCGAGGGCTTCCTGACGATCACCGGGCGCAAGAAGGAGATCATCGTGACCGCGGGTGGCAAGAACGTCGCCCCCGCCGCGCTCGAGGATCCGATCCGCGCCAACCCGATCATCGGACAGGTCGTCGTCGTCGGCGACCAGCGCCCCTTCATCTCGGCTCTCGTCACGCTGGACTCCGAGATGCTGCCCACGTGGCTCGGGAACAACGGCCTCCCCACCGACATGTCGCTCGCCGACGCGTCGAAGAACGAAGCCGTGCACGCCGAGATCCAGCGGGCCGTCGACGCGGCGAACACGCGGGTGTCGCGCGCCGAGTCCATCCGCAAGTTCACGATCCTCGAGTCCGAGTGGACCGAGGCATCCGGGCACCTCACGCCGAAGCTGTCGATCAAACGCAACGTCATCATGAGTGACTTCGCCGACGAGATCGCGGCGATCTACGACGAGCCGGTCACCACGACGAACGTGTCGATCGGCGGCTGAGCCCGCGCCACTCGAAGAACGCCCCCGACATCCGGATGTCGGGGGCGTTCTTCGTCGTGCGGACCGCCAGGGCGGTCAGACCGAGTCCGTGCTCAGAACCAGCTGCTCTCGCGCACCTCGCGCATGGCCGCGCGTCGGGTCTCCGCGTCGAGACGCGACAAATAGAGCATGCCGTCGAGATGATCGGTCTCGTGTTGGAGCGCCTGCGCGAGCAGCCCCTCCCCCTCGAGCACGACCGGGCTCCCGTCGAGATCGATTCCCTCGACGCGCGCCCAGGGGTGGCGCAACGCATCGTGCCAGAGCCCGGGCACCGAGAGGCACCCCTCCCCGGTGGGAACCGGTTCGCCGCGCACCTCGGTGAGCACCGGGTTGATGACGTAGCCGATGTCACCGTCAATGTTGTAGCTGAAGGCGCGCAGGGCGACGCCGATCTGCGGAGCGGCGACGCCCGCGCGCCCCGGCAGTTTCACGGTGTCGACCAGGTCGTCCACGAGAGCGCGTGCGCCGTCATCGAGCTCGGTGATCGGCGCACACACGGAACGCAGCACGGGGTCGCCGAAGATGCGGATCTCGCGGACGGTCACGCGGATGCCTCCGCACGCAGACCCTCGACGAGCAGAGCGGCGAGCTCACGGGCGGCCAGCCGCGTCTCCGGCTGCAGGTTGGCGAACACGATAGCTCCGCCCGCGGCGATCTGCGCGTCGTACGGCATCTGCACGACGCGACGCACGCGCGTGCGGAAGTGCGTCTCGAGCTCGGTCACGCGCACGAGAGGAACGCCCGGCGTCGAGTGGTTGAGGACGACGATGGCGTTCCGCGCCTGATCGGTGTAGCCGTTGGTCTCGAGCCACGTGAGGGTCTCGGACGCCAGCCGCGCCTGGTCCACGCTGAGGCCGGAGACGATCACGATCTGGTCGGCCAGGTCGAGCGTGGCCGACATGACCGAGTGCACGATGCCCGTTCCGGTGTCGGTGAGCACCAACGAGTAGTAGTGAGCGGCGATGCCGGCGACATCGCGGTAGTCGCTGTCGCTGAACGCTTCGGCGATGTGCGGATCGGTGTCGGAGGCGAGCACGTCGAGCCGCGTCGCATCACGGGCGACGATCGCCGAGACGTCGTGATAGCCCTTGATCTCGTCGCGGATGCGGACGAGATCGCGCACGGACTTCGTGTGGTGCGTGCGCACGATCCGATCCGCCAGCGTGCCGCGGTCAGGGTTCGCGTCGACAGCGATCACCCGGTCGTCACGCGCATCTGCCAGTGCCATCCCGAGCAGAGCGGTGATCGCGGTCTTCCCGACGCCGCCCTTGCGCGAGAGCACGGGAACGAACCGGGCGCCGCCCATGAGAGGAGCGGCGATCCGCGCCGTCAGTGCCTTGCGCTCGCGCGCCCGACGTCCGTCACCGATGTTGATCCGGCGTCCGGAGATCGAGTACAGCAGGTGGCTCCACGCGCCTTCGGGCTCCGGCTTCGTCAGCCGATGAGGGTCGAGCAACCGGTCGGAGGTGAGCAGATCCGCCGACTCCCGCGCAGAATCACCGAGTTCGTCGAGGCGCTTCGCGGCGGGGATCGATGCCGCGCGCGCTGCGGCGCGCGGGTGCTGCGGCGCAGCGGACTGCGGGGTCGAAGACTTCTCGGTGCTCGGGCTGTTCACGGGAGCGACCTCCTGAGAGACGGCGGTGGAGACGGATGGCGACACGGGGGTCGGCGCGGACTCCTCGACGGGAGGTGCCGCGGGAGTCGGCGTCGGGACGGGCGCCGGTGCGGGATCGGGCACCGGCATCGATGCAGGAGCGGGCTCGGGCTTCGGTGCGGGATCGGGCTTCGGTGCGGGCACCGGCTTCGATGCAGGAGCCGGCTTCGGTGCGGGCGAGGGCTTCGGTGCGGGCTCGGGTTTCGCGGCAGGAGCGGGCTTCGGCACGGGAATCGGCTCGGCTGTCGGCGTCGCTTCGGCTCCCGCCGTCGGCGTCGGTTCCGTTGCCGGCCCGGGGGTCGAGGTCACAGCAGCGGCGACGTACTCGCGCGCCGCGCGAAGAGTGACGGACTTCGTCGAGAAGCCGTCGTCCTGCCCGTCATCGCTGCGGGATGCCTCGGGCTTCTCATTCACGGACGCAGACGCAGGAATCGTATCGGGAGCCGCGGCCTCCGCCACGGCGGGCGCTTCGTCCATCACGAGATCGGCGACGACGGATTCATCGATCTCACCGTCGATGATCGCCTCGTCGCTGAGGTCGTCGTCTTCCTGCTGGGGAAGCACGACGCTCACCTGAGCGGTCCCGCCGATGATCCCGATTCCGGTGGTCGCCACCGACGCAGTGTCGTCGAGCACCCCCATCGAGTCGTCGTCGTGAGGGTCAGCGGTGTTCTTCGGGGTCACGGTCTCGCTCCAAGCTTGTCCGGACGAGGGCACACGAAGAATGTGCGGCCCCCGCCCGGACAAGGTTAGTGCGCGGGACGGATCACGACCAAAAGATCTCCGGCATCCACCTGCTGCGTCGCAGCGATCGCATGGCGCTCGATGACGCCGTCGACGGGAGCGGTGATCGCCGCCTCCATCTTCATCGCCTCGATCGACGCGATCGGCTCTCCCGCGCGCACGGATGCTCCAGCCTCGGCTTTGAGCGTGACCACGCCCGAGAACGGGGCGGCGACCTGACCCGGCACCGAGGTGTCGGCCTTCTCGACCTCGTGGGCGTCGACGGACACGGAGCGGTCGCGGACGAAGACGGGACGCAACTGCCCGTTCAGGGTCGTCATCACCGTACGCATGCCCTTGTCATCCGCTTCGCCGATGGCCTCCAGCCCGACGTAGAGCTGCACACCCCGGTCGATCTCGATGAGGTGCTCCTGCCCCGCCACCAACCCGTACAGGTAGTCGTTGGTGTCGAGGACCGAGAGGTCGCCGAAGAGATCGCGCATCTGGCTGAACTCGCGCATGGGCGCGGGGAACAGCAGGGTGTTGAGCCGCGCACGACGTGTCGTGCTGTCGCCGGCCAGAGCCGCCTCGTCGTCGGCGGTGATGTCCGTGAGCCCGGTGCGCACCGTGCGCCCCGCGAGCACCTTGGAACGGAACGGCTCCGGCCACCCGCCGGGCAGATCGCCCAGCTCGCCCGCCATGAAGCCGACGACCGAATCCGGCACGTCGTACTTCTCGGGGTTCGCCTCGAAATCGGTGGGATCCGCCTTGACCGCGGCGAGGTGCAGGGCCAGGTCGCCCACGACCTTCGACGACGGCGTCACCTTCGGCACCCGGCCGAGGATGCGGTCGGCTGCGGCATACATGTCTTCGATCAGCTCGAAGTCGTTCGCGAGACCGAGCGCCTTCGCCTGCTGGCGCAGGTTCGAGAGCTGCCCGCCGGGGATCTCGTGGTGGTACACGCGACCCGTGGGTCCCGGAAGACCCGACTCGAATGGCGCGTACTGGCGTCGCACCGCCTCCCAGTAGGGCTCGAGGTCCGAGACCGCGGCCAGTTCGATGCCGCTGTCCCGATCCGTGTGAGCGAGCGCCGCCACGAGAGCCGACAGCGAGGGCTGGCTCGTCGTGCCGGACAGAGGCGCCGAGGCTGCGTCGACGGCATCGACGCCCGCGGCACTCGCCGCGAGGAGCGTGGCGAGTTGGCCGCCCGGGGTATCGTGCGTGTGCAGGTGCACGGGCAGATCGAATCGCTCGCGCAGCGCCGTGACCAGCTTCGCGGCCGCGGCGGGGCGCAGGAGCCCCGCCATGTCTTTGATCGCGATGATGTGCGCGCCGGCGTCGACGATCTGGTCGGCGAGCCCGAGGTAGTAGTCCAGCGTGTAGAGGTCCTCGGCGGGATTCAACAGGTCGCCCGTGTAGCAGAGCGCGACCTCGGCGACGGCGGTCCCGGTGCGCCGCACCGCCTCGATCGCCGGGCGCATCTGCTCGACGTCGTTGAGTGCGTCGAAGATCCGGAAGATGTCGACGCCGCTCGCGGCGGCCTCCGCCACGAACGCGTCGGTCACGGCAGTGGGGTACGGGGTGTAGCCGACCGTGTTCCGCCCGCGCAGGAGCATCTGGATCGCGACGTTCGGCAGAGCCTCCCGCAGTTTGTCGAGACGCTCCCACGGGTCTTCGCCGAGGAATCGCAGCGCGACGTCGTAGGTCGCACCACCCCAGGCCTCGACGGAGAGGATCCCGGGTGTCAGCCGCGCCAGGTACGGCGCCGCGGCGACGAGATCGCGGGTGCGCACGCGCGTGGCGAGCAACGACTGGTGGGCGTCGCGGAACGTGGTGTCGGTGATCGCCAGAGCCGTCTGGGCGCGCAGCTCCGCGGCGAAGCGTTCCGGCCCCAGCTCGAGCAGACGCTGTCGCGACCCGGGCACGGGCTCCGCGTCGAGGTCGATCAACGGCAGCTTGGTGCGCGGGGCGACCGCTCCCGGGTGGGCCCCGTGCGGCTTGTTCACCGTGACGTCGACGAGCCAGTTGAGGATCTTGGTTCCGCGGTCCTTCGACACCCGCCCGCGCAGCAGCTCGGGCCGCTCGTCGATGAAGGAGGTGCTGAGGTCGCCCGCGATGAAGGATTCGTCATCGAGCAGGGCCTGCAGGAAGGGGATATTGGTCGACACCCCGCGGATGCGGAACTCGGCCAACGCCCGGCGAGCCCGCGCGACAGCCGCCGGGAAGTCGCGGCCGCGGCAGGTGAGCTTCGACAGCATCGAGTCGAAATGGGGGCTGATCTGCGCGCCCTGGTGCACGGTTCCGCCATCGAGACGGATGCCGGCGCCGCCGGGCGACCGGTAGGTGGTGATCTTGCCCGTGTCGGGGCGGAAGCCCTGGGTCGGGTCTTCGGTCGTGATGCGGCACTGCAGGGCGGCACCGCGCAGCTGGAGGTCTTTCTGCTGCAGCCCGAGGGTTGCCAGGCTCTGCCCGGATGCGATGCGCATCTGGCTCTGCACCAGATCGACATCCGTCACCTCTTCGGTGACGGTGTGCTCGACTTGGATGCGCGGGTTCATCTCGATGAAGACGACCTCGCCCGTGCGCTCCCCCGCGGTCTCGAGGAGGAATTCCACGGTGCCCGCGTTCTCGTACCCGATCGACCGGGCGAACGCCACTGCGTACCCGTGCAGGGCCGTCCGGACGTCGTCGTCGAGGTTGGGAGCGGGAGCGATCTCCACCACCTTCTGGTGGCGGCGCTGCACCGAGCAATCGCGCTCGAACAGGTGCACGGTCTCGCCGGTCTTGTCGGCGAGGATCTGCACCTCGATGTGCCGGGGCCGGAGCACCGCCTGCTCGAGGAACATCCGCGCATCGCCGAACGCGCTCGCGGCTTCGCGCATCGCCTCGGCCAGCGCCGGAGCCAGCTCCGCCGCGGTCGCGACGCGCCGCATGCCGCGACCGCCGCCTCCGGCGACGGCCTTGGCGAACAGCGGGAACCCGATCTCCTCGGCCTGGGCGACGAGCAGCTCGACGTCGTCGGATGCCTCCGTCGAGCGCAGCACCGGCACTCCGGCTTCGATCGCGTGCCTCTTTGCCTCGACCTTGTTGCCCGCCATCTCGAGCACCGCGGCCGGTGGACCGATGAAGACGATGCCGTTGGCGGCGGCCTTCTCGGCGAGTTCCGGATTCTCGGAGAGGAAGCCGTACCCGGGGTAGATCGCGTCGGCACCCGACTCGAGCGCGACGCGGATGATCTCATCCACATTCAGGTACGCGCGCACCGGATGCCCGCGCTCGCCGATCTCGTACGCCTCATCGGCCTTGAGCCGGTGCACGGAGCCCCGGTCCTCATGCGGGAAGACCGCAACGGTCCTGGCTCCCACTTCGTAGGCCGCGCGGAAGGCACGGATCGCGATCTCGCCGCGGTTGGCCACAAGGATCTTCTGGAACATGCACACCTCTGGGAGCTCGACGCGCGCGCTGATGCACGCACATGGGGCGGGGCTGAGTGTTCCCCCAGACTAGGGCAAGGTAACGTGGAGTCCGTGCACGTACTCAGCGTCAGCTCTCTCAAGGGAGGCGTCGGCAAGACGACCGTGACCCTCGGCCTGGCCTCTGCGGCCTTCGCCCGGGGCGTCCGTACTCTTGTCGTCGACCTCGATCCGCAGTCCGATGTGTCCACCGGCATGGACATCCAGGTGGCCGGACGACTCAACATCGCCGATGTCCTGGCGAACCCGAAGGAGAAAGTCGTCCGTCAGGCGATCACCTCCAGCGGATGGGCGAAGGTTCATCCGGGCACGATCGACGTTCTCATCGGCAGCCCGTCCGCCATCAACTTCGACGGACCGCATCCGAGCGTCCGCGACGTCTGGAAGCTCGAAGAGGCGCTCGCTGCCGTCGAAGCCGACTACGACCTCGTCCTGATCGACTGCGCCCCGTCGCTGAACGCCCTGACGCGCACCGCCTGGGCTGCCAGCGACCGCGTCATGGTGGTCACCGAGCCCGGGTTGTTCTCGGTCGCAGCCGCCGATCGCGCGCTGCGCGCGATCGAAGAGATCCGTCGCGGCCTCTCCCCCCGTCTGCAGCCTCTGGGCATCGTCGTCAACCGGGTGCGCCCGCAGTCGATCGAGCACCAGTTCCGCATCAAAGAGCTGCGCGACATGTTCGGGCCGCTCGTGCTCTCCCCCCAGCTTCCCGAGCGCACCTCGCTGCAGCAGGCTCAGGGTGCCGCCAAGCCGCTGCACATCTGGCCCGGCGACTCCGCTCAGGAGCTCGCGGCCGACTTCGACCAGCTGCTCGACCGCATCATCCGCACCGGACGCATCGCTGTGGCCGAGAGCGGCCCGCAGGCCTGACCGGCACGACACGTCGCACAAGAAACGGCCATCCTCCTTCGAGGGTGGCCGTTCTTCGTGAAGATCGGGCGGAACTCAGGCGGAGCGCTTGGCCCGGCGGTTCGCCAGCTCGTCGACGGGGTCGGGAGCGGTGGCGTCGAACTGCACCAGCGTCGATTCGACCTCGCGGAGCACCTTGCCGACGGCGATGCCGAAGACGCCCTGCCCACGGCTGACGAGGTCGATGACCTCGTCGTTGGAGGTGCAGAGATAGACGGACGCACCATCGCTCATCAGCGTGGTCCCCGCCAGATCGCGGATGCCCGCGCGGCGAAGCTCTTCGACGGCGGTGCGGATCTGCTGCAGCGAGATGCCGGTGTCGAGCAGGCTCTTGACGAGCTTCAGGACCAGGATGTCGCGGAAGCCGTACAGTCGCTGCGAGCCGGAGCCGCTGGCGCCGCGCACCGTCGGCTCGACGAGTTCGGTGCGAGCCCAGTAGTCGAGCTGGCGGTAGGTGATACCGGCCGCACGCGCGGCGACAGCACCGCGATAGCCGACCTCGTCGTCCATCGCCGGAAGTCCGTCGGTGAAGAGGAGTTCGGGTACGAACCGCGGGTCGCCTGTGAGCTCATCCGCATTCATTTCAAATCCTCCCTGGAACGGTTACCTCCACGGTAGAGCAGTGCCCGGGGAGCAGCAATGACATCCGCCATGCGGCGAAGGTGTGTCGCAATCAGTTCGTTACGAAAGCACGCGCGCAAGCGCGTCCTTGATGAAGAGACCGCGGACTTCGTCGATCTTCGAGGCCAGTTCGGGGGCCAGTTCGCTCGCCTTGGCACGCGACGCGTTGTCGGTGCGCCGCAGGAGTCCGGACAACGTGGACTCGATCAGTGAGACCTCGCGCTCGGCACCCTGACGCAGCGAACGGAGGTGGCGGGGCTCGATCCCGTGACGGTCGAGCGCGACGAGGCCGCGCAGGAGCGCCACGGTGACTTCGGGGTAGCTCTCCTGGGCGGTGATCACCCCGGTGCTGATCGCGTCGTTGAGGATCTGCGGGCCTGCGCCGGCCGCAGCGAGCAGCTCGTCACGACGGTAGCGACGCGGCGTCGGGGTGATCGAGGGCGGCGGCGCGAAGCCCGTGGCCTCGGCTCCGGCGGCGTCGAGCTGATCCCGGATCACGCTCAGGGGAAGGTAGTGGTCGCGCTGGAGGGTGAGCCCCAGACGGAGCCGCTCGATGTCGGCGTTGGAGAACTTGCGATAGCCCGACTCGGTGCGAGAGGGGGTGACGATTCCCTGCACCTCGAGGAACCGCAGCTTGCTGGAGGTCAGGTCGGGGAACTCGGGCGTGAGACGCGCGAGCACCTGACCGATGCTCAGAAGGCCCGCGGACGCCGGGCGTTCACGGGCGGGGGAAGCCGCCATCACTCGCCGGCCGCGACGCGGTCGAGCGGGGAGGCGAAGAAGTTCATCCGGAACTTTCCGACGCGCACCTCGGAGCCGTCGATCAGCGGGCTGCGGTCGAACCGCTCCCCATTGACGTAGGTGCCGTTGAGCGAGCGCTGATCGATGATCTCGAATGCGGTTCCGGTGCGGGTGACCTCGGCGTGACGGCGAGAGACCGTCACGTCGTCGAAGAAGATGTCGGCTTCGGGGTGACGACCCACGGTCGTCACGTCGGTGTCGAGCAGGTAGCGAGCACCTGCGAGCGCACCGGAGCGCACGAGCAGCAACGCAGAGCCCGAAGGCAGTGCTGCGATCGCGGACTGCTCCACATCGGTCAGTTCCACGCCGAACGGCACGAATGACAGATCGGAATCGTGCCCGAACGTCTGTGTCACGTCGTGTTTTTGCTCGCCGGAACGATGAATTGCCGCGTCTCCGGCTGATCGGCTTTCGCTGTCTGTCACGTTGCCCTCCTGATCGTCCAGACTAACGGATACGGCGACCCCCGCGGGAGCCGGATTCACACTCAGCCATCCCACACCGGAGATTCTTAGGCTGTACACGTGCAGACCACAGCAATCAGACGTTCCGCCGCCCCCGTCGCCCTCGCCGCGGCCCTCCTCGCGGCCTTCCTCGTTCTCTTCTCCCCCGTCTCGGCATCGGCTCACGATGCGCTGACCTCCTCGTCTCCCGAGGCCGACGCGACGATCGACACGCTTCCCGGCGAGATCACTCTCACCTTCAGCGCGGAGCTGATCACGGGCGAGGGCGCGACCGAGATGGTCGTGACGGATGCCGATGGCGTATCCGTCACCGATGGCGCCGCCGTCACCGCGGGGTCGGTCGTCACGCAGCCGCTCGTCGCAGAAGCCGCGGCCGGCACATATCACGTGGTCTGGAAGGTCGTCTCGAGCGACGGGCATCCGACCTCCGGCGAGTACTTCTTCTCCGTCACCAACAGCACGGTCTCGACTCCGACCGCCGACCCGGATGCCTCGGAGTCGGCGGCGCCTACCGGAGCACCTCTCGACGAGATCGCCCCGTCGCCCACGACGACCGCCACCGAGGCGCCCGCCGTCTCCTCCCCGTCGGGGCTGGTCTGGCTGTTCACGATCCTCGGCATCGTGGTCTTCGTCGGAGGTCTCGGGGCAGCCATCTGGCTGCTCGTACGCTCGCGGCGGAAGGCGGGCGGAGCCGATTCCGACCCGTCCTCAGAGCGATAGGCTTGACGCATGCCTCATTACGACGTCGTCATCCTCGGTGCAGGTCCTGGTGGATACGTCGCTGCGGTTCGCAGCGCGCAGCTCGGCCTGTCCACCGCCATCATCGAGGAGAAGTACTGGGGTGGTGTCTGCCTCAACGTGGGCTGCATCCCCTCCAAGGCCCTCCTCAAGAACGCGGAGCTCGCGCACACGCTGAACCACAAGGCCGATTTCTTCGGTATCTCCGGTGAGTTCACGATCGACTACGGCAAGGCCTTCGATCGCAGCCGCGTCGTCGCCGACGGCCGCGTCAAGGGCATCCACTTCCTGATGAAGAAGAACAAGGTCACCGAGTACGACGGCCGCGGCACGTTCACGGGCCCGAAGGCGATCTCGGTCGCCAAGTCCGACGGTTCGACCGAAGAGGTCACCTTCGACAACGTGATCATCGCCACCGGCTCGCGGGTGCGCCTGCTCCCGGGCGTGCAGCTCAGCGACAACGTCGTGACGTACGAAGAGCAGATCATGAGCCGTGAGCTGCCGAAGTCGATCGTCATCGTCGGCGCCGGCGCCATCGGCATGGAGTTCGCCTATGTGATGACGAACTACGGCGTCAAGGTTACCATCATCGAGTTCCTCGACCGCGCGCTCCCCAATGAGGATGCCGACGTGTCGAAGGAGATCACCAAGCAGTACAAGAACTACGGCGTCGACATCCTGACCTCCACCAAGGTGGAGACGGTCGTCGACAACGGCTCCTCGGTCACCGTCACCTACACCGCCAAAGACGGCCAGCAGAGCTCGATCGAGGCCGACAAGGTGCTCATGTCGGTCGGCTTCGCCCCGAACATCGAGAACTTCGGTCTCGACAAGACGGGTGTCACGCTCACCGAGCGCGGCGCGATCGACATCGACGACCACATGCGCACCAACGTCGAGGGCATCTACGCGATCGGCGACGTCACCGCGAAGCTGCAGCTCGCACACGTCGCCGAGGCTCAGGCCGTCGTCGCCGCCGAGACCATCGGTGGCGCGGAGACCCAGACGCTGGGCGACTACCGCATGATGCCGCGCGCGACGTTCTGCTCGCCCCAGGTCGCCTCGTTCGGTCTCACCGAGCAGCAGGCGAAGGACGAGGGGCGCGACATCAAGGTCGTCAGCTTCCCGTTCATGGCCAACGGCAAGGCGCACGGTCTGGGCGAGCCGGTCGGCTTCGTCAAGCTCATCGCGGATGCCGAGCACCTCGAGCTCATCGGCGCCCACATGATCGGCCCCGACGTCTCCGAGCTGCTGCCCGAACTGACGCTGGCTCAGAAGTGGGACCTCACCGCTCTCGAGCTGGCCCGCAACGTGCACACGCACCCGACGCTCTCGGAGGCCCTGCAGGAGGGCTTCCACGGCCTCGCGGGTCACATGATCAACTTCTGATCACCTCACATCGAAGGTCCGGTCGCGTTCTCGCGGCCGGACCTTCGTGCGTCATGGTCGGGGGTCCGGATGTTCCCATCGCAGCTGCACGCGAAAGGGGAAGCCCCTCCGCGCCTCCCACCCGATCGGCGCGATATCTGCGAGCTCAGCGGCCGTGTAGGAACGACGGATGCTGATGAGCCCATCCGTGCGGATGAAGGAACCCGCCAGCAGGTTGTCGGCGAGGACCGCCGTTCCTGCGGCGTAGAGCCGGTACGCAGTGCGGCTACGGGCGATGTCGTGGTGCACCACCAGTCCGCCGGGCGCGACGATCCGTTCCGATTCGGCGAGCAGAGCCGAGACCTCATCGGGCCCCAGGTGATGCAGCAGATGATTCGACAGCACGATGTCGAACTGCTCCCCCGCGGCCACCAGGTCACCCGTCCGTTCCCGGCGGTATCGCGCACCGGCTCCGGCGTCGTGCGCCTCGGCCCACCGCATCGCCCGCTCGTCGGGGTCGAGCGCGGTGATCTCCGCGGCGAACCCGTCGTGACGCAGACGCGTTGCCAACGACCGGCAGAGGTCGCCGCCGCCCGCCCCGACGTCGAGGATGCGCACGCGACGGCGGCGGGCGTGCGGGCGAACGTCGCGACGATAGATCATGCCGGGACGCGAGACGACCGCGTTGACCATCTGGAACCGTCGATAGGTCTGCTCGAGCATCCGCAGGTCGGCAGCGGGATCGTCCATCAGCTCGACCGCCTCGGCGGCGCGCACCGACAGGTCAGGCATCGTCGTCGCGGGGAGCCTCGACGGTCATCAGGGCGCTCTCGGCCGTGAGCCCGGGCCCGAACGCCATCGCAGCCACTCGGTCGCCCCGCTGCGCCCCCTCCTCTTCGAGGATCCGCTTCAGGACGAACAGGATCGTGGCGCTGGACATGTTGCCGTTCTGGCGCAGCACCTCACGGGCCGGGCGCAGCTGCGTGTCGCTGAGGTGCATGCGCTCCTGGATCCGGTCGAGGATGCTCCGCCCGCCCGGATGGATCGCCCAGTGCTGCACCCGTTCGCCGATCGTGCCCTCCTCGAACGCCATCGACATGTCGTGCTCCTGCACGTAGAGCGGTCGGAGAGCACCGATGATGGCCTCGCCGATGATCTGGGGCACGGCCGTGGAGAGGATCATCTCGAAGCCCGTGTCGCCGATCGTCCAGGCCATGTCCTTCTCCCCTTCGGGAGCGATCGCCGTGTGGAACCTGTCCAGCTGGAGACCGCGCACCGGCGAGGGCAGCGAACGGGCCGTGACGATGCCGGCGGCCGCCCCGTCGGCGAACAGCGACGTCGCGACGATCGTGTCGGGGTCTTCCGACGAGCGCAGGTGCAGGGTGCACAGCTCCACGCTCACGATCAGGACCACGGCGTCGGGGTCGGCCGCGCAGAACTGGCTCGCCGCACGAAGAGCCGGCATCGAGGCGTAGCAGCCCATGAACCCGAGGTGGTAGCGCTGCACGCTGTCGGACAACCCCAGCGCGCGGACGATCTCGTACTCGGGCCCCGGCGCATGGAATCCCGTGCACGAGACGGTGATGACGTGCGTGACGTCGGATGCCTGGATGTCGGGATCGGATTCCAGGGAGCGCTGAGCGGCCGTCACGAACAGGCGGGTCGCCTCGGCCACGTACAGGTCGTTGCGCACCTTCGTCCCGGGCGCGAGCAGTCTGCCCGTCGCGGAGTCGAAGAAGACCGGCGACTCCGACTCGCCGGTCAGAGCGAGCTCTTCGATCACGGTGTGGCGGGTGTCGATGCCGGAGCCGTTGAACGAGGCGGTCACGATCCGCTGGGCCAGACGCCCGAGATCGGGTTGCTGCGCGAAGATGTCGCGTACGGCGCTCTGCTCGAGGAGGGTGTCCGGGACGATCGTCTGCAGGGACCGCAGCACAGCTGGTCGACTCATGGTGTCACTCAAGCACTCGCACGCGTGATCGGGGAAGGGGGTTGCGGGTGCCGTCCGGCTCTGCGAAGGGTCAGAAGCCCAGCGCGCGACCGAGCTTCGACCCGGATTCGGAGTTCCGCCCGCCCGCGGCGCGGACCGCCTGCTCGACAGCCGCGAAGAACGTTTCCCGCCCGTCGGCATCGGCGGGTGCTGCCGCTCCGAGCTCCATCTCCCACTCCCGCCACTCGCGTTCCACGCCCTGGCGGAGATCGGTGGCGCGAACACGGTCGTCGACGAATTCGGCGACGACGCCGTCGGGTCCCGTGAGCAGGTAGGCGGTGCGATCGTTGCGGATGCGGGCCAGGGGTGTGAGCGGTTCGGTGGTCCAGCGGGCGATCGCGGTGGCGACGGCATCCGGAAGATCGTCCCCCTCGGCGAGGGGCCATCCGAGTTCGAGACGACCGTCTCCCTCTCGGGGACCCTTCACATGCCAGCCCTCGTCGGGCCCGCCGGTCCGGCGCCGCAGCGCCACACCGGAGCGGGACAGCGCACCGTCGGCGGTGTCGAAGTACTGCGCATCCAGCGCACGCGCCTCGCCGTCGGTGACGGCATCCACGCCCGGGATCGCCTCCCATACCGGGAGCGGCGTCGTGACGTCGACGTCGTACTTGCGCTCGACCTCGACGGTGCGCGAGGGTTCAGTCATCGTTGGATGTGAGGTCCTCGAGCGACTCGTCGTACCAGTAGTCGATCTCGGTGGGGCCGTCGTCGGCTCCCGTGTTCTGCGGCTCGCCGCGGCGGTTGTAGACCACCTGCGTCTCGCTGTAGGGGACGATCAGCTTGTCGTCTGCGTCGTCGAGAGGAATGATCTGCCCGTCGAGCGGGCCGCCGTGAAGTCGCGCGAGTGCCATGTGCTCACCCTATCCCCGCTCCGCCGGGATCGGGTGCGGCGCGGCGCGAGCGGCGCTCAGGTGATCAGGACGCCGAGGAATGCGCCGATGATCATCCAGGGGCCGAAGGCGATGCGGGTCGAGCGCGTCGCCCGATGCAGCGCCATGAGCGTCAGGGCGTAGAGCGACCCGAGTACGAATGCCGCCGCCGCTCCCACGGCGAGCGCGGTCCAGCCGTGCCATCCCAGGACGAGACCGATGACGGCGGCGAGCTTCACATCGCCGCCGCCCATGCTCGAACGGTTGAGGAGGCGCAGCATGGCGTAGAAGCCGCCGAGGATCAGCATGCCGAGGAGCGCACGGATCGATGGCGTCTTCTCCGCCGACGCGAGCGCATCGATGATCGCCAGAGCCAGAAGCGCGGCGAGCGTGGGAAGGACGATCCGGTTGGGCAGTCGGTGCGTGCGGGCGTCGATGACGATGAGCCACCCGCCGAGGCCGAGCAGCGCGAGGTGGACGAGCACGACGAGGGCGGAGCGCAGATCCATCCCGGAAGGCTAGAAGATCGCCGGATGCTCCGGGACGCACTGTGGATAAGTGCGCTCCCCCGTCGGCCTCGAGCATCGTGAGCCAATGTCCGATGTACGAATTAGTGTCATCTTCAGTACTTGATATATTCGAATATATCTTCGAGGATGGACACATGGGGATCGGGCTCGATGCGGTGACCGCGCTCTCTCCGACCAGCGACAATCGCGCCGGAGAGGTGCTTCGCCTGCGCCGGGAGATCAGTCGGATGCAGCGCCGTCGCAGTGACCAGGCGCTCTTCCCCCTCGACCCCGCACTGTCCTCGCTGCTGCCGGACGACGGGCTGCTGGCCGGCACCGCCTACTCGCTCTCCCCCTCTCCGAGTCTCGTCCTCGCCCTGTTGAGCGCGGCATCGCAGAAAGGGCACTGGTGCGCGGTCATCGGCATGCCCACGCTCGGAGTGGAGGCCGCCGCCGGATTCGGCATCGATCTCGATCGACTGATCCTCGTCCCGGAACCGGGAGACCGCTGGTTCGCTGCGACCTCGGCCCTCGCCGAGGTCGTCCCGCTCATCGCGGTCCACCCCGGCTCGCGGATGCGCGAGGCCGACATCTCCCGCCTGAGCGCACGCCTGCGCGACCGCGGATGCACCCTGCTCGTCACCGGCGTCTGGGCGCAGAGCGAGGGGTCCATCCGCGTGCACGACCCGCACTGGAACGGACTGGGTGCGGGGTGGGGTCTTCTCTCCGACCGCACGGTGACCGTGACCGCTCAGACCCGGCGTCGGCCTCTCGCCGCCAGTATCCGTGTGCGGCTCCCCGGCAGCAATGGCGCCCTCGAATCCGCTGCCGCCGAGCTCACCGCCCTCCCCTCCCTCACCACGCGTCCCGCCGATCCCGCGCCCGAACTCCTGCGCTGGGCGGAGGCAGGATGAACGAGCCCCTGCGCGTCCTCGTGCTGTGGTTCCCCGACTGGCCGCTGCGCGCGGCTCTCGGTGGGCCGCCCCCGCATCCGCCGACGGCGCTCATGCAGGCGAACACGGTCACCGCGTGCACGGCCTCCGCACGCGAGCACGGCGTTCGCGCCGGGCAACGCCGCCGAGAAGCGCAGGGGCGCCTCTCTTCACTGCAGGTTCTCCCCCACGATCCGGCCCGTGACGAACGCGCGTTCCTCCCCGTCCTCCAGCTCATCGAGAGCCATGCCCCCGGCGTCACCCTGCTGCGCCCCGGCCTCGCCGTTCTCCGCGCGCGCGGCATCTCGCGCTATCACGGCGGAGAAGACCGCGCCTCTGCCGCGCTCGCCTCAGTCCTCGCCGAGGCAGGCTTTCCGGAGGTGCGCATCGGCGTGGCCGACGGCCCCTTCACCGCGGAGATCGCCGCGCGGGGTCCCTCCCCGTGCACGGTTGTCCCCGCCGGCGGAGCGAAGGACTTCCTCGCCCCGTTCCCCGTGCAGGTGCTGCGCGACGAGCAGATCACCGGTCTCCTCCTCCGCCTCGGCGTGCGCACGCTCGGTGAGTTCACCGCGCTCCCCGCCGTCGATGTGCGCGACCGCTTCGGCGAGCACGGCGCCCGGCTGCAGGCGCTCGCCGCCGGTGCGGACTCCCGTCCGCTGTCACCGCGCCCTCCCGACCCCGAGTTGGCACGGCAGATCGAGTTCGAGGCTCCTCTGGGCGGTGCCGACCAGGTCGCCTTCGCCGTGCGGCAGACGGCGGATGCCGTGCTGCTGGGCCTCGGTGAGGCGTCGACCGTGTGCACCGAGGTGCGGATCGACCTCACCGATGACAACGGGCACGTGTTCTCCCGCACGTGGCTGCATCCGACCTGCTTCGACGCCTCGGATCTGGTCGATCGCGTGCGATGGCAGCTGGAGGCGCTGGCCGCGGAGAATGCGAAGGCTCCCGTCGACGAGGCCCGGGCATTCGGCGGCATCGTCGCAGTGCGGATCCTTCCTGTTGCGGTCGATGATGCCGCCCATCACCAGCCGGGCCTCTTCGGGTCGGGCACCGACGAGCGGCTGCACCATGCGGTCTCGAGGGTGCAGACCATGCTGGGGCATCAGGGCGTCGTCACCGCGGCCCTCGCGGGCGGACGGTGGCTCGCCGATCGTCAGGTGCTCACCCCGTGGGGCGAGCGTGCCGTGGCACCCCGTGATCCTGCTCCTCCGTGGCCGGGCAGCCTCCCCGATCCGCTTCCCGCCGAAGTCTTCCGTCCTCCGCGCCCCCTCGGTCTGCGTGCCGCGGGGGGAGACACGATCAGCATCGACGAGCGGGGGACGCTCTCGGCTGCGCCCGCCTTCATCGACGGCACCGGAGTGCTCGCCTGGGCAGGCCCCTGGCCCGTCCACGAACGCCGCTGGGCGGCCGGAGGCGGTAAACGGGGGCACCGCTTCCAGGTCGTCGACGACCAGGATCGCGCGTGGCTGGTGTTCTGCACGGGCGACCGCTGGTGGGCCGAGGGGCGGTATCGCTGATGGGCTTCCACAACCCTCCTCTGAAATGGAACGACCTGGAGCGCACTCTCAGCGGTATCGAGCCACCGTCACCGGCCAGTGCCGAGCCCCGGAGCCCTCGCGTCGACCCCGGCCCGGTGAGCAGACGCCGCCAGAAGGCCACCCCTCTCGACATCCCCCGGCCGGAAGACGCCGTGCCCTACGCCGAGCTGCATGCGCATTCGTCGTACTCCTTCCTCGACGGCGCTTCCTCTCCCGAGGCGCTCCTGACTGAGGCGGAGCGCCTGGGCCTGACCGCTCTCGCCCTCACCGATCACGACGGCTTCTACGGCGCTGCGCGCTTCGCAGAGGTGGCCGACCTCATGGAGGTGCGCCTGCAGACGGTGTTCGGGGCCGAGCTGTCCCTCGATCTCCCCGGACCGCAGCGGGGCATGCCCGACCCCCTGGGCGAGCATCTGCTCGTACTGGCCCGGGGAATGGAGGGCTACCACCGCCTTTCCGGTGCCATCACCGCCGCTCAGCTGCGAGGTGGCGAGAAGGGGCGTCCGGTGTATGACCTCGATGAGCTCGCGGCGAGCGCCGGCGATCACTGGACGATCCTCACCGGGTGCCGCAAGGGCGGGGTGCGGCAGGGGCTGGAACGCGGGGATGCCGCGACTCCTCTGCGCCGTCTCGTCGACCTCTTCGGGGCCGATCATGTCGCCGTCGAGCTCTTCGATCAGGGCGACCCGCAGGACACCAGGAGGAACGACACCCTCGCGGAGCTCGCCAGGCGGATGCATCTGCCCGTCGTCGCGACGAACAACGTGCACTACGCCACCCCGCAGCAGGCCCCTCTCGCCGAGGCGGTCGCCGCCGTCCGTGCGGTGCGCAGCATGGATGAGCTCGACGGGTGGTTGCCCTCGCACGGTGCGGCGCATCTGCGGAGCGGTGCAGAGATGACCGCGAGGTTCCAGCGCTACCCCGGAGCGATCTCGTCGGGGCTCGAGCTGGCCGCGGCATCCGCCTTCCCCCTGCGTCTCGCCCGTCCGGCACTGCCGCAGCAGAAGGTGCCGGAGGGGCACACGCCGATGAGCTGGCTGCGAAAGCTCGTGTGGGAGGCGGTGCCGGCCAAGTATCCGCGCATCGGCGCCGACGGGCGCAGCCGCATCGAACGCGAGCTGAACGTCATCGAGGAGAAGGATTTCCCGGGCTACTTCCTGATCGTGCACGGCATCGTCGCCGAGGCGCGCAGACGCGGCATCCTCTGCCAGGGGCGCGGGTCCGCCGCGGCGAGCGCAGTCTGCTACCTGTTGGGGATCACCGCGGTCGATCCGATCCTCTACGGTCTCCCCTTCGAGCGGTTCCTCGCGACCACCCGGCAGGAGGAGCCGGACATCGACGTCGACTTCGATTCCCGGCGCCGTGAGGAGATCATCCAGTGGGTCTACGGCGAGTACGGCCGCGAGCGCGCAGCGCAGGTCGCGAATGTGATCCAGTACCGACCGAAGAACGCCGTGCGCGACATGGCGAGGGCGCTCGGGCATTCACCGGGGCAGCAGGATTCGTGGTCGCGACAGGTCGACGGGTGGAGCGCGGGCCTCGAGCCGGCCGATGGCCATGACATCCCCGAGAACGTGCTCGCCTATGCCGGCGAGCTGATGAAAGCGCCCCGGCATCTGGGCATCCACTCCGGCGGCATGGTCCTCACGGCGCGTCCGGTGGGCGAAGTCGTGCCGGTCGAGCATGCCCGCATGGAGAATCGCACGGTCATCCAGTGGGATAAAGACGATTCCGCCTTCATGGGGCTGGTGAAGTTCGATCTGCTGGGATTGGGGATGCTCGCGGCTCTGCAGCACTGCTTCGACATGATCCACGAGGCCACCGGCGAGGTCTGGACGCTCGAGACGCTTCCCAAGGAGGAGCCCGGGGTCTACGACATGCTCTGCCGTGCGGACTCGATCGGCGTGTTCCAGGTGGAGTCCCGCGCGCAGATCGGCCTGCTCCCCCGGCTCCAACCGCGGAGCTTCTACGACCTGGCCATCCAGATCGCCCTCATCCGCCCCGGGCCCATCCAGGGTGGGGCGGTGCATCCGTTCGTACGCCGCAAGATCGCGAAGGACAGGGTCGATGAAGAGAACCGCGAGCGTGCGGCCCGGGGCGAGGAGCCGGTGGACTTCCCCATCCCCTACCCGCACAGCGACCTCGAACCGATTCTGAAGCGCACCCTGGGCGTGCCCATCTTCCAGGAGCAGCTCATCCAGATGGCGACGGCCGTCGGCGACTGCACCGCCGATGAGGCCGACCTGCTGCGCCGAGCCATGGGGTCCAAACGAGGGCTCGAGAAGATCGAGAAGGTGCGTTCGAAGCTCTACGCCGGTATG
This sequence comes from Microbacterium sp. NPDC087665, assembly GCF_044743285.1. Lineage (NCBI taxonomy): Bacteria > Bacillati > Actinomycetota > Actinomycetes > Micrococcales > Microbacteriaceae > Microbacterium > Microbacterium sp. NPDC087665. The sequence continues at coordinate 592,140 of NZ_JBIUWD010000004.1, forward strand.
GCCAGGCGGGGCCTCGACGAGGCGGCATCCGATCGCATCTACGCCCAGATCCAGGCATTCTCGAATTTCGGATTCGCCGAGTCCCACTCGCTGTCGTTCGCGCTCCTCGTCTATGCCAGCTCCTGGCTGAAGCTGCATTACCCGGCCGCCTTCCTCGCCGGCCTGCTGCGCTCTCAGCCGATGGGGTTCTACTCCGCGGCGACCCTGACCGCGGATGCACGTCGTCATGGCGTGGAGGTGCGGCGGCCCGACCTGCAGGTGTCGGGGGCGACCGACACGCTGGAGCCGCTCTCCGAGACGACGGAGAGGCGTCCGACCGGACGGGATTCCTGCGGGGTCATGCCGCAGCCCGCGACCCTCCGCTTCGATCGGGATGCCCCGGATGAGGCGGCGGCCCATCGGCGGGACGGCGGCTATGCCGTGCGGATGGGGCTCAGCGGGGTGCGTGGGATCGGCGTGCCGATGGCCGAGAAGATCGTCAGCGAGCGCGAGGCGCACGGCCCCTACCGCGATCTGAACGATCTGGTGCGGCGCACGGATGCCACCGCGGCGCAGCTGGAGGCGCTGGCGACGGCCGGGGCCTTCGCCTGCCTCGGCCTGGAACGGCGGGAGGCGATCTGGCTCGCCGGCGCCGCGGCCGACGATCGCGCCCGCTTTCTCCCCGGGACCACGGTCTCCGTGCAGCCTCCGTTGTTCGCCGATCAGACCAGTTACGAGCGGTTGTCCGCCGATCTGTGGGCGACGGGCGTCTCCATCGATGACCACCCGATGACGCACTTCCGGGATGCCCTGCGGGAACGCGGCGTGCTCACCGCCGATGACCTCCGTCATCAGGAGGTGGGTCGACGCATCGAGGTGGCCGGTCTCGTCACCCATCGGCAGCGTCCGGCCACGGCGGCCGGCGTCACCTTCGTGAACCTCGAGGACGAGAGCGGCCTGGTCAACATCGTGTGTTCGACCGGAGTCTGGAACCGTTACCGCCGCGTCGCCAGGGATTCCCCCGCGCTCATCATCCGCGGCATTCTGGAGCGCTCGGAGGAGGGCGTCATCAATGTGCTCGCGGATGCCTTCGAAGACCTGCGCACGGGCCTCTCGCACCGCTCCCGGGACTTCCGGTGAGCGGTGGAGCATTCACCAGAAGCGTTCCGGCTCTTCGGGCGGGGGCCGGTCGGCTCCGCCCCAGCGGTCGGCTTCGGCCTTCGCGGCGTCGGCCGCGGCATCCGCGTCGCGGAGGGCCACCTTCGCGCCCACCGCGCCGGGCCCGGTGGCGTCGATGCGCAGTTCGGTGCATGCGCCGGTCGCCGAGACGCTGATCGTGCAGTCGAGGACCCGGCCCAGCCAGCGGACGAGGTCGACGCCGTAGCCCTCTTCGGCGATGCGGTACCGGATGTTCGTCTCGAGGTCGACGAGGGTCACGATGACGGCCTCGCCGGAGAGCGGATCGAGCCGTTCCGTCGCCTCGACGCGGTGTCCCTGCGCGATGGCGATCTGTCCCGGCATCACGATCGATCTGTCCATGTATCCACCTTAGGAAGCATCATCCGCGGAAGATAGACATGGCTCCAGATCACGATTTTCAAAATTCTTTGTCCCCCAAATGGCGGACATGACTTTTTGGGGATACTCTGCTATGTGTAGCGGGGGCTACAAGGCTGAGGACTGGGGAATCAGCCACGAGAGCAGCGAGATTTCATCGCCGCCTCCCCTGCCGTCCGGGAAGGACGGGGAAGCCCTCTCGAGGAAACCTGTTTGGGGCAGACGACTCGAGAGGGCATCATCCCGCTCGCTTCTGGTCGAGCATCCGCTGCCTGACGTCCTTGCGCAGAACCTTCCCGATCAACGATCGCGGAAGGTCGTCCATGGGAACGATCCGGCGCGGCACCTTGTAGGCGGCGAGTCGGGTGCGGCAGTAGTCGCGCAGCGCTTCCATCTCGATGGCGGCGGAGGCATGCAGCACGACGGCAGCCGCGACCATCTCGGCCCCGTCTCCGCGCGGGAGGGAGACGACCGCGGCATCCTCGACATCCGGGTGCGAGCGCAGCGCCTCCTCGACCTCGCTGGGTGAGACGTTGAACCCGCCCGTGATGATGAGTTCCTTGCGACGATCCACGACCGTCACGAAGCCGTCCTCCGACACGGTGACGATGTCGCCGGTGCGCACCCACCCGCCCTCCAGGAGGGTTTCCGAGGTCTCCTGCGGGCGTCCCCAATATCCGGAGAAGACCTGCGGGCCGTGGATGAGCAATTCTCCGGGCTCACCGGATGCGACGTCGACGGAGAGATCGTCGGGGTCGACCACGCGGATCGTGGTGCTCGGGAACGGGATCCCCACGGTTCCGGGTCGACGCGTGGGGCCGACCGGGTTTCCGAGAGCGACCGGAGAGGTCTCGGTCATCCCGTATCCCTCGACGAGCAGACCGCCCGTGGCCTCCTCCCATCGGGCGACCGTGGAGACGGGCAGGCTCATCGCGCCCGAGATCGCGAACCGGACGGTCGAGAGATCCAGGCCATCCCGGGATGCCGCTCTCGTCAGGCGGTCGTAGATCGGCGGCACGGCGGGCAGGAAGGTCGGCGGGCTCTTGCGCAGCGCCTTCGCGACGAGTCCGACATCGAACGTGGGGAACAGCACCAGCCGCGCCCCGATGCTCATCGAGAACGTCAGGCACAGGGTCATCCCGTAGGCGTGGAACAGCGGCAGCACCCCGTAGACCGTCTCGGCGCCCTCCTGCAGACCGGGCAACCACGCCCGCCCCTGCATCGCGTTGGCTCGCAGGTTGCGGTGGGTGAGCATCGCCCCCTTGGGCTCGCCCGTCGTGCCGCTCGTGTACTGCAGCAGTGCGACGTCGCTCAGCTTCGGAGAGGGTGCGCGCTTCGCGAGAGGGCGATTGCGTACGAGGCGCTCCCACTCCATCGAGCCGCGATGCTTCTTCGGCGTGGCGGTCAGAGAGTTCCTCGCCGTGCGCGCCCGAGGGATCGGAAGTCGCAGAGCGAGCCGTTGCGCCGTGGGCATCGCCCGCGTCATGTCGACCGTGATGATGCCCTCGGGGCGCACATCCGATGGGAAGTCCGCGACGGTGTCGGCGACCTTGTCCCACACGATCGCGAACCGTGCGCCGTGGTCCTCGAACTGGTGACGCAGCTCCCGAGGCGTGTACAGCGGATTGTGCTCGACGACGATCGCTCCCAGGCGCAGCACGGCGTAGAACGCGACCACGTGCTGAGGGCAGTTGGGCAGCACCAGCGCGACACGGTCGCCCTGAGCGACGCCGAGACGGCGAAGCCCCTCCGCTGCGCGGCGCACCTGATCGGCGAGGTCGGCGTAGCTGGTCGTCGCTCCGAAGAACTCGAGCGCGGTTCGCCGGGCATGCTTCTTGGCGCTCGCCGCGAGCATGTCGGGCAGCGTCTGGGTGATCTCGTCGATCTCCGGCGGCACGTCGCGGGCGTACGAGGCGAGCCACGGCTTCGCTTCGGACAGTGGTGTGTGGTCCATGCGGTCCTCCTCTGCTCGGGCGCAGTGATCTCAGTCTACGAATCGGCGGGAATGAGGATGCTGTGCACCGGCGCCGCGGTCGGAGAGTATCCGCACCTCGAAGGTCACGGTTGGGCTGTCAATCGCTTCGAGATCGGGAATCTCGGTATATCGGTGATAGACAGACGACAGGTGCAGACCTGTTGACGTCTGTTGATGACGATGCCCTCCCTAACGGAAGGTGCGTCATGCGCCAGGTACGTGCTCGCCTCCTCACTCTGTCCTTCGTGGCAGCACTCGTGCTGGTCGCCGCACCCGGTGCCGCGACTGCCGACACCACGATCGATGGCCCGATCGACCTCGGTACCGCTGCACCCTTCGGCGTGCTGGGGGCGTCCGCCGTCACCAACACGGGCCTCACGGTGATCAACGGCGACGTGGGGGTCAGCCCGGAGACATCGATCACGGGCTTCCCGCCCGGAGTCATCAACGGCGATGTCCACGCCACCGACGAGATCGCCGCGCAGGCACAGGCCGATCTGACCACCGCCTACAACACCGCCGCGGGTCTCACACCGATGGCCTCCGGACTCGGAGATCTCACGGATGCCTCGCTGGTCCCCGGCGTGTACGCGGGAGGAGAGCTCTCGCTGACGGGCTCCCTGACGCTGGAGGGCACGGCCGAGTCGGTCTGGATCTTCCAGGCGGCCTCCACCCTGACGATCGGCGCGGGATCGAACATCATCATGGCGGGCGAGGCCAGCGTGTGCAACGTCTTCTGGCAGGTCGGCACGTCGGCCACGATCAGATCCGGCGCGCAGTTCGTCGGCACCGTGATGGCGAACGTCTCGGTCACCGCGTTGACGACGGCCTCGGTGGAGGGCCGCCTCCTCGCTCGCACCGGAGCCGTCACGCTCGATACGAATCTGATCACCGCCCCGACCGAGTGCGACACGCCTCCGGGAACGGTGACCTCGAGCCCTGAGATCACTTCAGGATCGCCCACCGCCGGACAGGTCGGCACCGACTACACGTACACGATCACGGCATCCGGAACGCCCACCCCCACCTACACCGTCACCGAGGGTTCGCTGCCTCCCGGGCTGACCTTGGACTCCACCACCGGCGTCATCAGCGGACGGCCGACGACAGCCGGTACATATACGGTCACGGTCGTCGCGAGCAACGAGGCATCGCCCGATGCCGTGGCGTCGTACGACATCGTGATCGGTGCGGCAGCGGTGGCCGCTCCGCTTCCCGGGACGGGGGCGGCGGAGTTGGCCGAGAGCGGCGGCGCGACAGGTATGTGGCCGTTAGCCGCGTTCGCTGCCGTTGTCGCCGGCGGGATGCTGGCGCTGCGGCGTCGACCCGCGCGCGGCGTGAACGCCTGATCAAGAGCACGTGAAAATCCCCTGAGTGAGGCCCTCGGTCTATCGCGGGATGACGCATCGCCCTGACCGCCGACGGCGAACAGGCACCCGCTCTCCCATGACCCCACGGGCTGGCCCCAGCGTCACGCGCCGATCCAACTTCGAACGTCGTTCCACACGGACGTCAGGGCATCCTCGAGCGCGAGATCAGCCGGCCCTTCCAGCCATCTGTCCACCGCAAGCTCGAAGCAGGTCACGGCGAGGGCTGCCAACGTTCGCGCCTGCTGACGGTCGAGGTCGCGTTCGCGCAACGACTCTTCGATGGCACGCGCGAGGTAATGACTGCGGAGTAGGTCACGCTCGCGCAGCGCTGGCTCGCCGTGAACGATGCTGCGTCGACGCGCGATCTGTTCGCGCCAGCCCTGGATGCCCCGGCATGCGGCTGTGAGCCCTTCCCGCACGGCGACGACCCCACTGCGTTCCGGCGGGACGGACTCCATGAAGTCGCTCACCACTTGAGGAAATTCGCGATCTCGGAGGAACAGCACATCGCGTTTGTCGGAGAAGTGACGAAAGAACGTCCGCGTGGTCAGCCCCGCCGCCTCGGCGATCTGGGGAACGGTGGTCCCCGCGTACCCCTGTGCTGCGAACAGAGCCATCGCCGCAGCTTCCAGCCGCAATGCAGCATCCGGTGACCATCGAGGCATAAGACCATGATGACACGAACTGTCGTAAGATGACTTGACGACACGAAATGTCATCGAAGAACGGACGAGTATGAGCGACAACACTGCGGCGTGGATCGATTCTCCCTATGCGGATGTGATCATTCGAGAGGCCCCGATGCCGAAGCCCGGACCGGGACAGCTGTTGCTCGAGGTGCGCGCGGTGGCGGTGAATCCGCTCGATGCGATCATCCAGTCCAACGGCACCGTCATGTACGGATGGCTGCAGTACCCGGTGATCCTCGGGGAAGACGTCGCGGGCGTCGTCGTCGAAACCGGTGCGGGCGTGAACGAGTTCGCCATCGGAGATCGCGTCGTGGCGTACGCAATCGGCCTGGAGAAGGGCCGGGACGCCGTCGCTGAGAGCGGTTTCCAAGCCTACGTCGCCGTCGACGCAAGCCTTGCGGCCATCCTCCCGGCCACTATCGCCTTCGAAGATGCCGCTGTCCTACCGCTGGCGTTATCAACAGCGGCGGCCGGTCTCTTCGAGAAGGACCAACTCGGACTGGACTACTCCCGACTCGGGAACGCGGCACACCGCGCCGAGGTCGTCGTCGTGTGGGGCGGCGCCACAGCCGTCGGAGGCAACGCGATCCAGCTGGCCCGAGCAGCCGGCTATCGGGTCATCACGACGGCCTCTGCGAAGAATCACGACCAGATGAGGCGGTTGGGAGCAGAAGGCGTCTTCGATTACCACGACCCCGAGGCTGCAAATCAGATCATCGAAGAGATCGGCGGCTCCGTGGTGGCGGGCGTTCTCGCCGTCGCGGTGGGATCGGCCGAGCCCTGTCTGAGGATCGCGCGTGCGACCAGTGCCACGAAGATCGCAATGGCGAGTCCGCCCGTCTCGTTCTACGAACAACCTCGTCGTCGCGGCCTCTCCCTCGCACGCATCCGCCTTTTCATGAAGCTCGGAACGCGAACTGCACTCCTGCAGCTGCGCAGCCGCGCCCGCGGCATCAAAGCATCATTCATCTGGGGAAGCGCCATCGCCACCTCCCCCGTGGGTCCCGCCATCTGGGGTGCGTACCTTCCCACCGCGCTCGAATCGGGCAGTCATCGCCCCTACCCGCAAGCCCACATCGCGGGACACGGCCTTCCAGCGATCCAGGATGCCATCAACACCCTTCGCCGCGGCGTATCCGCACAGAAGCTCGTCATCGCCCTCGCCCAGGCACCGTTGGACTCATGACCAGTTCATGGTGAACGAGACGCGGCATCGGGGCGCACACGGGCTTGCGGCGGTTCGAGAGCACGGATGGCGTGCCGCTGCTCGCGCGAGAAGAGAGCTCAGTCCGTCGAGGCTCGAGGTGAATCAGCGCCGCGCAGGAGCTGTCGCACTCCCCACTCGTATCGTCGGTCTTCGTCCGGCTCGAAGATACGTGCGGCCACCCGCAGCATCGTCGGTCGATCGGCGTTGAGCTGCTCGAACAGGCTGCGCCGGTCGACCTGATGAGGTTGATCCGCAGCGGACTGCTGTTCGATAACGGACCCCACCGTGAACCGCACCAGGTTGAACCAGGAATCCAACGCATCACCGGGATCGTTGACGCCGCTGCGCAGGAGCAGAGGCACTGCCGCTTCACTGAGGTCGAGGACGTGCGGCCCGAGCGCGAAGGTGCCGGCGAAGACCCTGCCGCCATCGCGACGGGCGAGCAACGACGTGCGGAACCGAGCCAACAGCGTGAAGAGCTGCTCGGAAGGATCGCCGTCGCCGACCGCGACATCTCCCATCTCGGCGACGATCGCATCCGCCATGGCCTCGAGGAGATCCTGTTTCGAGCGGAAATGCCAGTAGAGAGAGGGCGCCTTGACGTCGAGACGGGTGGCGACCGCTCGCATGCTGACGCCCGCCTCACCCCCTTCATCGAGCAGGTCCAGCGCGGCATCGACGATCTCTTGACGGTCCATCTGCATCCCTCCGCTTGACAGCCTAACACCGTTAGGGCAATACTCCCGATATGACTAACGCTGTAAGGGAACAGGCTTCAGGCTACGACATCGCCATCGTGGGAGGCGGTCCGGTGGGTTTCTGGTTGGCTGCCGAAGCGGCCCTCGGCGGAGCGCGCGTCGTGCTGCTGGAGCGACGACGCGAGCGGGTCACCCAGTCGCGCGCGTTGACGATCCACGGGCGCACGCTGGAGACCTTCGGATTGCGCGGACTCTCGTCGCGTTTCCTGGAAGTCGGGCAACCGATGCCGACCTGGCACTTCGCGGGTCTGGATACGCGCCTGGACTTCTCACCGTTCGATTCGCCGCACCCGTTCACGCTGTTCATCCCGCAGTCGCGCACCGAGGCCATCCTCGAGGCACACGCGCTCGAGGTCGGCGTCGAGGTGCGGCGCGGCGCGCTCGTCACGGCGGTGGAAGACCGCGGCGATCGTGTCGATCTCGCACTGGACGACGGCACGGCGGTCTCGTCGCGATGGGTGGTTGGCACGGACGGCGCGCGGAGCATCGTGCGTCGAACCGCGGGTATCGACTTCCCGGGGTTGCCTGCCACGGACTCCATCGCGATGGGCGATGTCGTACTCGACCTTCCTGCCGATGCGCCGCTCGGTGGCGGCGAGAACGAGTTCGGTGGGGCGAACATCATCCCGTCCGGTGACGGCGTCCATTCGCGAGTCATCGTCTTGGACACCGCGCGCCGTCACGTACCGCAGCATGAGCCCCTCACCCTCGAAGAGCTGAGCGAGTCGCTGCGGCGGACCACCGGCAGCGACTTCGGCGCACGCGATGCTTCCTGGCTGACCCGCTTCACCAACGAGACCCGGTTGGCCTCCACCTACCGCGCGGGCAGGACCCTCTTGGCCGGAGACGCCGCCCACATTCACGCACCGATGGGCGGTCAAGGACTGAACGTGGGAGTGCAGGATGCGATGAACCTGGGCTGGAAGCTCGCGCTGACCGCGACCGGCCGGGCCTCCGAGGACCTCCTCGACACGTACGAGAGCGAGAGACGACCCATCGGAGAACGACTGTTCGCCAACACCGTCGCCCAGTATCAGCTCGTATCTACCTTCACCCCCGCGAACGCCTCCCTCCGCGATGTCGTCAGCGGCCTGCTCGCGGTTCCGGAGGCCAACCGCGCCATGGCCGGAGAGGTGTCCGGCTTCTCGATCTCCTACCCCGAGCCGCTGGCTGCGGATGCGGAGGCGGATTCCTGGGCGGGACGACGGATTCCCGACCTGCCGCTGACCGACGGTTCATCGGTGCACCGCGCACTGTCCGACGGACACTTCGTCCGCGTGAGTGTGCCGGGTCATCCGCCCCTCTCGATGCCCGCCTTTCTCAGCAAGGCGCCGGTCGCCGATGTCCAGGCGGTGCGGATCCGCGCCGACGACCTTCCCCCGGCCGGGTCGATCATCGTCCGCCCGGACGGGTACGCGCTCGCTGGAATCAGCGACGCTCCGACGGCAGACGGAATCCACCGATGACCGTCCACCGGTCGAACCCCGCCGCCCTGCACGGGGCGCCCGGGTTCATCAGCCAGGTCGTCCAGGCGACCGGACCGCTCGCCTTCGTCTCCGGGCAGGTCGCCCAACGGGTGGATGGCACGTGGGCGGGGATCGGCAACCACCGGGAACAAGCGGAGCAGATCGCGCGAAACATCGACGTCACGCTTAATGAACTCGGCCTCTCCCGAGACGCCATCGTGAAAGAGACCGTCTATGTCGTCGACTATGCCCCCGCACTACTCCTCGACGTCGTCGGTCCGCTTCGTGACGGGCGCAGCGAACCACCCGCAAGCACGCTGATCGGCGTCCCCGCCCTCTTCGCACCCGAGGCGCTCATAGAAGTGGAACTCGTCGTCGCCCTGGAGCCGTGACCGCACGCCGCGCGGTCCTCCACTGCCGACACGAATCCGCCCCCTGCCGAATGACCGACGGAGCACCCCCATGCCCACTTTTCCCGCACTGGTCGGCACGCTCGCCCAGACACTGAGCGGCCACTCCGCCCACGTTCTCGATACCGCGAAGCCCGCGCCGGGCTTCCTCGACGTCGAGTTCCGGGCGAGCCCGCCCACAGGAGGCTGGCAACCCGGCCACGAGATTCAGATCATGGCGACCTCAACCCAGGCACGCCGCTACACCGCCTACCGCGTCACCGGGCATGACCGGCTCTGCATCCTCGTCGCTCTCGACGCCGACGGACCAGGAACTGCCTGGGTAGGCCGGCTGAGCAGAGGAGAAGACGTGACGTTGGTCGCCACTAAGCACCGACCGCTGCGACTTCCTCCCGCCCCACGCCTCATCCTCGGCGACGGATCAGCACTCGGCACCATCGACGCTTATGCTCGCGGCGTCCCATCATCGATCGTGGCGCTCGAAACCGCTCCGAGTTCCGTCGCTGCGTTACGGGAGAGGTGGCCCCAGTATCAGTTCCTCCCCGCCCACACGGAGCCGGGAACGGCGATACAGGCGTGGCTCGAAGAAGCTGCCGCGGACGACCGCCTCGCCGGAATCCACGGCGCGCTGCTCCTCGGACACGCAGGCTCCCTTCAGCAGCAGCGCCGGATGCTCGTGGGCCACGGACTCCTCGACCGCCGAGCCGTCACGACCAAGACCTACTGGGCGACCGGACGGGCAGGACTGTGATGCCGTATACGGATGACTGAACAGCTTGCTGCCGGACACGACAAAGCCCTGCAGTCTACCCTGGGATGACGCTCCGGAGGAGTCGCGGAGCGGATGGGAGCGGTCCGTGCCGGTCGGACGCACGCAGTCCGTCGATCACGAGCGCCGCGTAGCGCCGCGCGGTACGAGTGCGCTCCGCCTCCGTCGTGCGTGAGAGTCCACGCGCAGCGAGCAGGACGATCAGGAAGTCGTCCAGGACGAAGTCGGCGCGCAACGCGCCGACTTCGATGGCACCACGAGCGACGGTGACGATCCCCCGCACTGCCTCCTCGCGCTGTGCTCGAAAGTCGACGGCATCGGGGTAGGCGGAGAGGAATGCGTCCGTGAAGCCCTGGTTCCGGACGTTGAGAACCATTACCCGCTCGATGATGCTGCGGAAACCGCGCCACGGGTCGGTGTCTGCGACGGCGTCGGCAACGATCGAGTGACAGGCCTCGAGCTCGTCCACGAAGGCAGCACGGATGAGATCAGCCTTCGTGGGGAATCTCCGGTAGAGGGTGGCCGGCCCCACGCCGGCATGCCGGGCGATCTGTCGCATCGTCACCTCCAGCCCGTCGGTCCCGAACAGCTCGCGCGCCGCAGCGATGACGCGGTCGCGGTTCTCCTTCGCATCGGAGCGCAGGTCCTGAGGCAGTGTCGCAGGCATGTGTCTCACTTTAGTCAAGTGGACGCAGGCGTCCGTTACGTTTCGGTGGGCGGGTCCGAACCCCCGCCGCGAAACGGAGTGCACCCATGCGCGCAGTGATCATCCGGACCTTCGGCGACCCGAGTGGGATGGAGGTGACGGATCTTCCCGTCCCGACGCCCGGAGTCGGCGAGGTGCTCGTTCGATCGGAGGCGATCGGCGTCGGCGGGGTCGACGTCGTGATCCGTCGAGGCGGGATCGCCGAAGCGACTCGCGAACCGGGAATGATCCTGGGAAGCGAGGCGGCCGGCGTCGTGACGGCGACCGGAGCCGATGTCGATCCCGCGTGGGTCGGCCGCCGCGTCTGGGCCTTCACGGGGATCTCGGGCGGGTACGCCGAGTACGTGATCGCTCGCGCCGATGAAATCGTCGCACTGCCATCCGAACTGACGTCCGTCGAGGCCGTGACCCTCGGTGGCGCTGCCCCTGTCGCGCATTTCGCGCTCGAACGCGCCCGCTTCGTCGAGGGTGAATCCGTGCTCGTGCGGGGAGCCGCCGGGAGCATCGGGCTGGCCGCTGTCGAGCTGGCTGCTCGGGGCGGCGCCTCGGCCGTGGCCGTCACCACGTCGTCCCCCGAGCGTGGGGAGCGACTGCGCACGTTCGGCGCCACACACGTGCTCGATCGCGCCGGAGCGGGCGATCCGGGGGCCCCGGCCGAGTTCGACGTCATCCTCGACATCGTCGGTGGCGCAGAACTCCCCCGTTTCATCGAGCGGCTCGCGCCCAATGGTCGCCTGATCGCCGTGGGTGTGGTCGGCGGATTCCCTCCCGCCGACTTCGGCACGGCGCTTCTCGCCGGCTTCCGCCGATCGATCACCTTCGGAACGCTCAGCCTCGACACCATTCCACGCGACGAACTCATTCGTGTGCGAGGCGAGATGTTCGACGAGACGGTTCGCGGCATCCTCTCCCCTGTGGTTCACGACACCCTCGCGCTGAGCGCCGCCGCCGAGGCGCACCGACTCATGGATGCCGGTGAGGTGTTCGGGCGTATCGTGCTCGTGCCCTGAGCAAGTTGTCGCGGCCTGGTCGCAGCTCACGTCGTCACCTGGGACATGTATGCGATGACGGTCGGCCCGATCGCTGAGGGTAGAGAAAAAGCCCCGGAGTTCCGCATGATCTTGCGGTTCTCCGGGGCTTTGTGGTCGGGCTGACAGGATTTGAACCTGCGACCCCTTGACCCCCAGTCAAGTGCGCTACCAAGCTGCGCCACAGCCCGTTGTTCTGCACTCTCGCGCAGGCAACTCCACTATCTTAGCCGTTCCTGAGAGCGTCCGCGAACCACGGCGTTGCGTGTGTCGGATGCCCGGCGTAACGTGCCGCGCATGACGACGATCACGACCGAGGCGGCGACCATCGCCCGCTGGGACGACGTGCAGCACGCACTTACGGGTGGCGGCGACGGCGCGAGCTGTCAGTGCCTCTGGCCGGTGCTCACCAACAAGGACTGGCAGCAGACCACGACTCCCGAGCGCACCGAGATGTTCCGCGAAGAGATCGATGCCGGTCCCCCACCGGGCCTCGTTGCTTACGTCGACGGCGAGGCCGCCGGGTGGATCCGCATCGGGCCCCGCACGCGCCAGGCGCGACTCCCCCGCACGCGCATGATCGCTGCCGCCAGCACCGAGCCGTTCGACGATGAGTCGGTGTGGGCCGTGACGTGTTTCGTGGTGCGTCGCGAACATCGCGGCACGGGGTTGAATGCAGAGTTGCTCCAAGCAGCGGTCGACTACGCGCGCGCCTCGGGGGCGCGACTCATCGAGGGCTATCCTGTCGACACGCGCGGCGAGAAGCAGCGCAGCAACGACCTCTTCCACGGCACGCTCGGCACATTCCTCGCCGCAGGGTTCGAAGAGCGTGTGCCGCTCAAGCCGGGGCGCGCGCTCGTCGCCCTCGATCTGTCGGCGTGAGCGGACGGACGACTAGCGTGAAGACATGAGCGACGAGCATCCGATCATCGAAGACCCCGCCCTCGGCACCTTCCTTCGCGCCACGACGGAACTCACCGACGGCACCGTCCTCACGCACGACTGGTACGCGGGAACGCTGACGGTCGAAGGCACCGAAATCGAGCTCATGCTCGAGGGCACGTCGGCAGACGAAGCCGCCGCGCTCCTCCCCCGACTGCGCGAGGTCGTCGCCGACCTCGCGACGATTCGCCGCGTCGCATCGGATGCCGTCGTCACGACCTTCAGCCAGGGAGAACCCGCGCCGCACGAACTCGACGACGCGGCATCCGATCTGGTGCTCGACGCGATCGAGGCGACATCCGAGGGCACGGTCGTCTTCCATCTCAACGACAGCTGCGGCACGCACTTCCCCGAGGGCTACTGGCCGGCCGCGCACCTCGACCGTGACGGCACCGTCGCCCACGTCACCGTCGAATCCTGACACGTCGGCGCCCGTCCCACGCCGACCGTACGATGGGGACATGCAGCGACGCGTCCCGATCCCGACCCTGGTGTGGACATTCGCTCCCTACATCATCGTGTCGGTCGCGCACGTGATGTTCCTGACGACCGGCAGCCCGCTCGCCGGACCGACGAAGATCGCCCTCATGCCGTTGCTGGCGCTCCCGGTCATCGCGCTGGCGAGGCGGATCGCTCCGCGCGGCGCCATCGTGCTGATCCTGGCCGCCCTCCTGTTCTCCTGGCTCGGCGACAGCGTCGGCGCGTTCTTCCCGACCGCTCCGGAGCTGCCGCTGATGCTCGGCTTCTTCGGTATCGCGCATCTGGCATACATCGCGCTTTTCGCCCGCTATCTCGCTCGGCGACGGATGCCCTGGTGGGCGCTGGTCTTCGCGGCATGGTGGCTCGGGATGGTCCTCGCTCTCGGCCCACACACCGGCGATCTGCTCATCGCCGTCGCGGTCTACGGAATCGTGCTCGGTGCGACGGCGGCGTTCGCCACCCGCTGCCACCCCGCCGCCATGGTGGGAGGAGTCTTCTTCCTCGTCAGCGACACGATCCTCGCCTTCCGTCTCTTCCTTCCGGACGCTGTGTCCCCCTGGGGCAGTGCGGTGATCATGCTCACCTACACGCTCGGGCAGGGACTGATCGTCGCCGGTGCGCTGCTGGCACTGACCCGAAAGAAGGCGTCATGAGCTCAACCGTCCGGGTCGACAGCTGGCTGTGGGCCGTGCGCGTGTACAAGACGCGATCGGCGGCGACCACTGCATGCCGCGCCGGGCATGTGCGAGTCAACACCGACAAGGTGAAGGCGGCGCAGGCCGTGAAGATCGGAGATGAGGTACGTATCCGCATCTCCGGGTTCGACCGCATCCTCATCGTCAAGCAGCTCCTCGTCAAGCGCGTCGGGGCCCCGCTGGCGGCACTCGCCTACGACGATCGCACGCCCGAGCGCGAGCCGCAGGCCGCCCTCGGAATGCGCGACCGCGGCGCCGGGCGGCCCACGAAACGAGAGCGACGCGAGATCGATCGTCTGCACGCACGATCCGAACCAGAATCGGACGACTTCTTCCGCTGACCTCTTTCCAGATTCGAACATATGTTCTAAACTGGGATCATGCAGCCGACCGAAGACCTCTCCCTCGACATCGAGGAACGTCGTCGACTGCTCGATGAGTGGGTCGCCGTACGTCGTCACATCGCGCGCCTCGAGGCGCGCGCCGCAGCGCTCTTGAGTGAGCGGATCGATGAGCACGAGGCGGATGTTCGGGCCCACCCGTTCCATCGGGATTCGTTGTACCGCTCGATGGTCGCGGAGTATTCGGCGGCGGGTCACCTGTCGAAAGGCAGGGTCGATTTCGACTTCGCCGATGCTCTCGCCCTGTCGACCCGGCTTCCGACCGTGCAGGAGTCATTCGCCGGGGGTGCGATCACCTCGGGTCACGTGCGCGAGATCTGCCGGGCTGCGGCGATCGTCACCGAGGCAGTGCGCAACGGACGGGCGGATGCCGGGGTGCTCGCGCTCTACGAGACCGCGGTGCTCGTGGTCGCCGAGAGCGACACCGCTGCACGAACCCGAACGCATGCGCGCCAGGTGGCCGCCGCGCTGGCCGGCGAGACGCTCACGGAGCGCCACACCAGGGCAGCCGACGAGCGCTGCGTGCATGTGCGATCACTCGACGACGGGCTGGCGCTCCTCACCGCCGTCCTCCCCGAGTCCCTCGCGGTGTCGATCCAAGACCGCATCACGCAGATGGCTCGGCGCATCGTGCAGACGCGCGATGAGCGCATCCCGGCTCTCGGCCCGGCCGAGGGCGCGGACTTCGATCCCGATGTCCTGGTGCGCCCGGAAGACATCGCGCTCGATGACCCGCTCGCCGGAGTGATCTTCGGCGATTCCACGACCTTCACCACCGATCCGCTCGCCGAGCATCCGAGCGCGCACCGTGAAGTGATGCACGGCCTGGTCGATCCGCTCGTCGATCCGAGCTCGAGCCCCGACGTCGAGCGCCTTCCCGGCGACGCCCGTACGCTTGAGCAGATCCGTGCCGACCTCTTCACCGATCTCCTCCTCGCGTCCGAGCCGAGCGAGGCGCTCGGAACCGGACTCGACCGCATCCAGGCACGCGTCCAGGTCACGGTCGCCGCGACGACGCTCGCCGGCCTCGACGACCGTCCCGCCGAGCTCGACGGGCACGGCCCGCTCGATCCCGACATCGCCCGGGCTCTCGCAGGACGCCACACCGGGTGGAGTCGACTCTTCCTCGACTCCGACGGCATGGTCACTGAGACAGACACGTACACACCCACCGAAGGAATGCGTCGGTTCCTCCGCGCTCGCGATCAGCATTGCCGCTTTCCCGGATGCCGCATGCCCGTGCACCGGTGCGACATCGACCACAACCACGACCATGCCCAGGGCGGCCGAACACGACTCGACAATCTCAGCTATTTCTGTCGCGGGCATCATGCGCTCAAGCATCCGGATGTCGGCAGTGATCATCGGTGGTCGGCGCGGGCGCTCCCCGATGGATCGATCGAGTGGTCGAGCCCTCTGGGCCGGCGCTATCCCGACCATCCGTCCCGACGAGTGATGTTCGTATGAGGCGAGCGGTGCGGAACCGCGCTCAGCTGCCGCTGCTCGCGGGCTGCAGCAGCGCCAGAAGCCAGCCGGCCGATCGCACCTGCGCCGAGCCCGACCCTGACCCCGACCCTGTGCGTTCGATGCGTCCTGCGAGCTCACGGTCGCTCGTCACGCCGACGACGGACTCACCGGGCGCGAGCCGCCGCTCGACCTCGGCGACGATCTCGTCGTCGCCCGCGGCATCCGCTCGCACGATCGACACCGTTCCCGCATCCGCTTCGACGGCGCGAGCCTGCCCCTCCACGACGAGCGAGACGTCCGGGAACCACTCGGTGGCACCGAGGCCCAGCTCCGCCGCGGCGATACCGACGCCATCGAGACGATCGGCCAGACGCGCTGTCGCACCGGCACGGTCTTTCCACCATCCGTCGGGCACAGAGCCGACGACGTTGGCGGCATCGACGACGAGCCGCACGCGCTCGGCGAGCAACCGACGCAGTTCGGGCCATGACGCCGCGAACCCGGGGTGCAGAGGTCGAGCGTCGACCTCGTCGATCGACACCCATTCGAGCGCGACGCTCTCCGGATCGCTGATCACCGGGTCGAAGGGCGTCTGCACATCCGCCACGACGGTCGTGTACGTCCATACGCCGAGATCGAGCACGCTCGTGAAACGCGGGCGCACGGCTCCGTCGGGCACACCGGCTTCTTCCTGCGCTTCGCGCAGCGCCCCGGCGATCGCGCCCTCACCCTCGTGCAGCGCACCTCCGGGCAGCCCCCACGTGCCGCCGAAATGGCTCCAGGCGACGCGGTGCTGCAGCAGCACGCCACGCTCCGCATCGACCGCCAGCAGCCCGGCAGCGCCGAAGCGCCCCCAGTACCGCTCCCCGGTCGGCGCGACCACCCAGGCGTCGCCGGGATCGCGCGGCCCTTCCGGGCGACGCGGCTCACCGGGGGCTGGAGGAACGATCGTCACTCCCCCAGCCTGTCACAGCCTCGTCCGATCAGCGCCGAACCGGTCATAGAACGAAAACAGCGGGCGCCCCCGAAGGGAACGTCCGCTGTTCACGAAACCTCGTCTCAGCGCTGACGCTTCTCACGCACGCGCATGTTGATCACGATCGGGGTTCCTTCGAAGTAGTACAGCTCGCGCAGGCGACGCTGGATGAACCGTCGGTAGCCCGGGTCGAGGAATCCGGTGGTGAACAGCACGAACGTCGGCGGGCGGGTCGATGCCTGCGTACCGAAGAGGATGCGCGGCTGCTTGCCGCCGCGGAGAGGGTGCGGGTGCTCGGCGACCAGCTCTGCCAGGAAGGCGTTGAACTTGCCGGTGGGGATACGGCGATCCCAGTTCTCGAGCGAGGTCTCCAGCGCCGGAACGAGCTTGTCGAGGTGACGGCCCGTCTTCGCGGAGATGTTCACGCGGGGCGCCCACGCCACGTGCGCGAGGTCCTGCTCGATCTCGCGCTCGAGGTAGTGGCGACGATCCGCATTCTCGAGGTCGGTGTCGTTGAGACGATCCCACTTGTTGAATGCGAGAACCAGCGCGCGGCCGGACTCGAGAACGAGGTCGATGATGCGGATGTCCTGCTCGCTGATCGTCTCCGAGACGTCGAGCACGACGACGGCGACCTCGGCCTTCTCCAGTGCCGCCGAGGTACGGAGCGACGCGTAGAAGTCCGCACCCTGCGCCATGTGCACACGACGGCGGATGCCGGCGGTGTCGATCAGACGCCAGAGCTTGCCACCGAGTTCGACGATCTCGTCGACGGGGTCGCGCGTGGTGCCGGCGAGGTCGTTCACGACCACGCGCTCCTCCCCCGCCGCCTTGTTCAGCAGGGAGGACTTGCCGACGTTCGGACGACCCAGGATCGCCACGCGACGCGGACCACCGATCTCAGCCTTGGCGACCGCGGAGATCTCCGGGAGTTCCTTCAGCAGCGCGTCGAGAAGGTCGGCGACACCACGTCCGTGGATCGCCGAGACGGGGTGCGGCTCACCGAGACCGAGGTTCCAGAGAGCGGCGGCCTCGGGCTCCTGGCGCACGTCGTCGACCTTGTTCGCGACGAGGAACACCTTCTTGCCGCTCTTGCGCAGCAGCTTCACGACGTGCTCGTCGGTCGACGTCGCACCGACCATGGCGTCGACCACGAACAGCACGACGTCGGAGAGGTCGATCGCGATCTCGGCCTGCGCCGCGACCGAGCGGTCGATGCCGCGCGCGTCGGGCTCCCAGCCACCGGTGTCGACGAGGGTGAAGCGGCGATCCGCCCACTCCGCCTTGTAGGTGACACGGTCGCGGGTCACGCCCGGGGTGTCCTCCACGACGGCCTCGCGGCGACCGAGGATGCGGTTGACGAGAGCGGACTTGCCAACGTTCGGGCGCCCCACGATCGCGACGACAGGGAGGGCCGGAAGGAACTGGATTCCGTCCTCTCCCAGCTCGACGCCCGCGAGAAGCGCAGCATCCTCTTCGTCCAGGTCGTAGTCGGCGAGGCCACGGCGCAGCGTTTCCGCGCGCTGCTCGGCGAGTTCTTCGTCGAGCGCCTCCATCTTCTCGGCGAGGTGGTCAGGGCCGCCTTCGTATTCGTCGTCAGCCACGGTGTGCTCCTCGGAGTTGCTCGATCACCGTGAGTACGGCGTCGATGGTCTGGGGGAAATCGAGTTCCGTCGAATCGACGACCTCGACGCCTTCTGCGGCGTTGAGGAAGTCGACAACGGTGCTGTCGGATGCGTCGCGTTTGTGCAACGCGGCGGCGACAGCATCCGCATTCTCACCGGCGAGTTCGCCGGCGCGGCGTGCGGCCCGTACTTCGGGGGCCGCGGTCAGAAGGATGCGAACGAGGGCGTCCGGTGCGACGACCGTCGTGATGTCTCGTCCTTCGACGACGACGGCCGGGTACGGCGCCTCTGCCACCAGCCTACGGAAGAGTTCGTTCACCTGCGCACGCACAGCCGGCACGCGAGCGACACCGCTCACCGCATCGGACACGCGAGGCTCCCGGATCGCGTCGGTGATGTCGACTTCTCCCACCCGCACGGTGCGGTCGTCGGGGTCGAGTCCGAGCTGCAGAGGGAAGTCGGATGCCGCGGCGAGAACCGCCTCGGCATCGGAGGTGTCTGCCCCGCGATCGAGCACGTGCCAGGCCAGAGCCCGGTATGCGGAGCCGGTGTCGAGGTAGCCGAAGCCGCATCGACGGGCGACGGCCTTCGAGACGCTGGACTTGCCGGACCCCGCAGGGCCGTCGATCGCGATGAATTCAGCCGGCCCCGACGTCGCCGTCTGAGCCGCACCGGTGGAGATGTCAGTCATTGGTGTTCCCCGCAATCCGCCAGCCGCGGGCCTGCAGACCCGAGACGGCTCCCTGCAACGCGGCGGGCTCGACGCTGATCTCGGCCAGGCCGAACTGGGCGCCGGGCGAATGCTCGAGACGAAGGTCTTCGACGTTCACGCCGAGTTCGCCGAGCTCGCCGAAGAGACGTCCGAGCTGGCCCGCGGTGTCATCGATCATGACGACGAGCGATTCGAAGCGCCGGTTCTGGCCGTGCTTGCCGGGCAGACGCTCGACACCGTCGTTCCCGTGCCGGATCGTCTCGGCGACCACACGTCGCGCGCCGACCGCATCGGGCGCGCGCAGGGCGTCGGAGACGTCGCGAAGGTCGTCGGCCAGGGCATCGAGGATCTCGACGACGGGCCCGGCGTTCGCGCCGAGGATCTGCACCCAGAGTTCCGGGGCGGATGCGGCGATACGGGTGGTGTCGCGCACGCCCTGCCCCGACAGTCGGAGCGCGCCCTCGTCGGCAACGGCGAGGCGTGCCGCGAGGAGGCTGGCGATGACCTGGGGCACGTGCGAGGTGAGCGCGACGGAACGGTCGTGCTCCTCCGGCGTCATCTCCAAAGGCATGGCACCCACGTCGAGGGCGAGCGCTTCGACGAGAGCCAGATCGGACGCTTTCGTGTCGCCGTCGCGGCAGACCACCCACGGACGGCCGATGAACAGGTCGGCGCGCGCGGAGATCGCACCGCCGCGCTCGCGCCCGGCGAGCGGGTGCGAACCGATGTAGCGGGTGAGGTCGACTCCGCGCTCCCGCAGAACGCGGAAGGGCTCGAGCTTCACGCTCGCGACGTCGGTGACGACGGCACCCGGAAAGCGGGCGAGCTCGGCCTGCACGACATCGGCGGTGACGTCGGGCGGAACGGCCACGACGATCAGCGAGGGGCTGTCGTCGTCTGCTTCGATCCGCCCGGCTCCGTAATCGACGGCCAGACGCAGCTGGGCGGGCGACGAATCGGTCAGGACGACGTCGATGCCCTTCGCCCGGAGGGCGTGCCCGACACTCGCGCCGAGAAGGCCTGCGCCCACGACGCGGACGGTGCCCGACAGGCGCGGGGCGACGACGGATGCCGTTCGCACCGGGGGCGCACTCGTCGTGTCGGTCACTCGTTCTCCTGTTGTTCGCCAGGCGCCTCGGCGACCGCGGAATCACGGCGCGACAGAGTCAGAAGCGCACCGAGTTCGATTTTACTCAGTTCGCGCGTCTTTCCCGCAGGGAGCCCTCCCAGGTGGAGCGGGCCGAACTGGCGACGGACGAGCTCGGTGACGGGATGCCCGACCGCGGCGAGCATCCGACGAACGATCCGGTTGCGTCCCGAGTGCAGGGTGAGCTCGACGAGACTCGACCCCTGCGACGTGTCGAGCAGTCGCGCCTTGTCGGCGGCGATCGTGCCGTCTTCGAGGTCGATCCCCTTCGTCAGCTTCGCGATCGCCTGCGCGGTGACCGTTCCCTCGACCTTGGCGATGTAGACCTTCGTCACTCCGAACGACGGGTGCGCGAGCACGTGCGCGAGCTCGCCGTCGTTCGTGAGGATGAGCAGACCACTGGTCTCGGCATCCAGACGCCCGACGTTGTAGAGACGCTCCTCGTACTCGTCGGTGAAGCGGCGCAGGTCGGGGCGCCCGTTCTCGTCCTTCATGCTGCTGACGACTCCCGTGGGCTTGTTCAGCATCACGTAGCGCTTCGAGACGTCGAGCTGGATGGCGGTGCCGTCGACGTCGACGAGGTCGACCTCCGGGTCGATGCGCCGGCCGAGCTCCTCCACGACCACGCCGTTGACGCGGATGCGCCCTTCGACGATGTACTGCTCGACGACGCGACGTGACGCGACTCCCGCGGCGGCCAGCACCTTCTGCAGACGGACGCCCTCGGGCGCGGCGAAATCAGTCATGGATCGTTCCTTCCTTGCATCCGACGACGATGCGTGCGCTGAGCGCCCTGCGGTCCGTCATCGGATGGTTCCTTCGTCAAAGCCATCGGCACCGTCGTCGAGCAACGGCGAGATCGGCGGTAGCTCATCGAGCGAGTTGATCCCGAGGTGCTGCAGCAGCGCATCGGTCGTTCCGTAGTTGATGGCGCCGGTCTCGGAGTCGGCGAAGAGCTCGGTGATGAGTCCGCGGGCCAGCAGCGTGCGCACGACCGAGTCCACGTTCACGGCGCGGATCGACGCGACCTGGCTGCGGGTGACCGGCTGCTTGTACGCGATCACGGCGAGCGTCTCGAGCGCCGCCTGCGAGAGGCGCGCCGGAGCCTGACCGCCGACGAACTCAGCGATCAGGTCGTCATGGTCCTCGCGCACGTACAGACGCCAGCCCCCACCCACCTCACGCAGCTCGAATCCTCGACGGGGCCCTTGCCCCTTGCCGTCGTAATCGTCGACGAGCGTCTCGATCGACTGCCGTACGGCCGGCACCGGAGACCCGACGGCCGCAGCGAGGGCGACCAGGCCGATCGGCTCGTCGATGATCAGCAGAATCGCTTCGATGCGTTCGGTCAGTGGAGCGTCGAGCGCGCTGTCGTCCGCACGGGTCTCGGTCGAGCCGTCGGTCACGTCATCGGTCATAGTCGGCCCCCAGGGTCGCCAGTGTCTCGTCCGACCAGGAGTCGGCTGCCCAGCGCAGCGTGAGCTCGCCGAGCGGTTCCAGTTGTTCGAAGGAGAGCGCCGCATGGCGGTAGAGCTCGAGCACCGAGATGAAGCGCGCCACGACGATGCCGGGTTCGCTCACTCCCGCCACGAGCTCGCGGAAACTCAGCGCCTCCGTACCCCGCAGAAGGGTCACGACGATCGCCGCCTGCTCACGGATGCTGACGAGCGGAGCATGCAGGTGATCGAGTCCGACGTGCGGGATCTCCTTCGGGGCGAACGCCAGAAGTGCCAGGGCGGCGAAGTCGTCGGCGGTGAGCGACCAGACCAGCTCCGGGGTCTTCCGCCGGTGCTTCTCGTCGAGACGGACCGCCCGCACATGACGGCGGTCTTCGCGCTGGAGGCATCGCGCGAACCACGCCGACACCTCTTTGAACGCCCGATACTGCAGCAGACGGGCGAAGAGGAGATCGCGCGCCTCGAGCAGGGCCACAGCTTCGGCATCCACCAGCTCACCCTGGGGCAGCAGTCCCGCGACCTTCATGTCGAGCAGCGTCGCCGCCACGACGAGGAACTCGGATGCCTGATCCAGCTCCTCGTCGCCGTCGAGTTCCCGAAGGTACGCGATGAACTCGTTCGTGACGGCGCTGAGGGAGATCTCGGTGATATCCATCTCATGCTTCGAGATGAGATTCAGGAGCAGGTCGAAGGGTCCGTCGAAGTTCGACAGCGAGACCCGGAACCCGGGCTCGGGTGCCGCGGTTTCAGGTACGGCGATGTCTGTGACCGCGATTTCGAGAGCGCCCGCAGGCTCGAGAGTGGCGTCAGGCTCAGGCGACGGCACCACGGGCGACCAGCTCCCGCGCCAGTCGCAGGTACGCCTGTGCGGCGGCGTGCTCCGGCGCGAACTCGGTGATGGGCACGCCCGAGACCGATGCATCGGGGAACTTCACGGTGCGGCCGATCACGGTTTCGAGCACGTCGTCTCCGAACGCCTCGACCACGCGCTCGAGAACCTCGCGCGAGTGGAGCGTGCGGGGGTCGTACATCGTCGCGAGCAAGCCGTCCATCGTGATCGACGGGTTCAGCCGGTCGCGCACCTTGTCGATCGTCTCGATCAGCAGCGCCACACCGCGAAGGGCGAAGAACTCGCACTCGAGCGGGATGATGACTCCGTGCGCGGCAGTGAGAGCGTTCACCGTCAGCAGACCGAGCGACGGCTGGCAGTCGATGAGGATGACGTCGTAGTCGCCCGCGACCTGGCGCAGAACACGGGCGAGGATGGTCTCACGTGCGACCTCGTTGACGAGGTGCACCTCGGCTGCGGAGAGGTCGATGTTCGCCGGCAGCACGTCGAGGTTCTCGACACCGGAGTGCACGATGGCATCGTATGCGTCGCGCTTGGTGTCGAGCAGCAGGTCGTAGATCGTCGGCACGTCGTGCGTCTGGATGCCCAAGCCGGCGGAGAGAGCGCCCTGCGGGTCGAAGTCGACGGCGAGCACCTTACGTCCGTACTCGGCGAGAGCCGCGGCGAGGTTGATGGTCGTCGTCGTCTTGCCGACGCCGCCCTTCTGGTTGCAGAGGGCGATGATGCGCGCAGGGCCGTGCGACGTCAACGGTTCGGGGGTCGCGAACCCGTGATAGGGGCGACCGGTGGGTCCCATGGGAATGCCGTCGGCTTTCTGTGCCTTCGCCCTGGACTTTGCCGCTTTCTCAGCCACCGATTCTCCTGCTCCTTCGTGCTTGATCGATTCTAGCGGCAGGCCCCTCCCTCGGTGATTCGGCGCGCGGCGCGTGCTCAACCGCCGCGCAGCGCCGCGACGGGTTCGATGCGCGCGGCTCGGCGTGCCGGATACCAACCGGATGCCCAACCGACGACGGCACCGAGGACCGCTCCGGCCACAGCGACGAGCGGATCCGCGACCGGCGCCCAGCCCTGCACCGCGGCGACGACGATCACCGCGATCACCCCCACCGCCGAACCGATGATGCCGCCGATGAAGCCGATCACGACGGATTCGACCATGAACTGCGCACCGATCTGACGACGGGTGGCACCGATGGCGCGCCGCAAGCCGATCTCCCCCGTTCGCTCCATCACCGACAGCAGGGTCACGTTCGCGATTCCCAGGCCTCCGGCGAGCAGGGCGATCACCCCGAGGATCAGGAACACGACGTTGACGTCGGCCTGCACGTTCTGACTCAGGTCGGAGGATGCTGCCGGCGCACGCGCCTCGAGCGAATCGGGGTCATCGGGCTGCAGGGCGAGCACCGACTGCTCGGCCACCTGGGGGCCCGCGCCGACGGCGATGTGGATCGCGAGTTCGGAGGGAGCGGCGAGGCCGAAGTCGGCCCGCGCCGAGCCCTGCGGGATGATCACGGAGTCGAGGAGCTCTGTGCGCCGGTCGATGTCGTCGATGATGCCGATCACGGAATATGCGACGCCGGCGATGAACACGGAGGGCTGCGAATCGACACGGTTGATGCCCATCCGCTCCGCCGCTCGCGCACCGAGCACGGCGACGCGGTCGGAGCGTGCGTCGTGTCCGTCGTCGAAGAAGCGCCCGGTGACGAGCGTGGCGTCGACGACATCGGGGAGATCCTGTGTCGCGGCGAACAGCCGCGGCGAGGCCGTGATGGGTGCAGACGGGTCGTTCACCGGCACGGCCGTGATCGTCTCGCCTTCGGCGAGCTCGACCTCGCCCAGAAGGGCGGCGCTGTCGACTCCGGCGAGCAGCTTCACGCGCTCGGGCGAGTCCCACGGGAGGCGTCCAGCCGCCACGGTCTTGTTCTCGCCCCCGGATTGAGCCTTGGCCGCGGTGACGACGACCTGGGTCGCCGCGATGCCGTCGAACTGCCGGGCGATCTGCGCGGCCGCCGTCTGCGCGAACCCGAGCGTCGCCACGAGCGACGCGATGCCGAGCACCGTCCCCAGGATCGTCATGACGAGACGCGCCGGCCGCGAACCGATGTCCGCCGTCGCTTCCGCCACCAGATCCTGGAACGTGAACCGGTCGGCATGCTTCACGGCGGGCAACAGGGTCGAGGCGCCCGTGCCGGATCCGGGCTCGCCGGCTTCGTGCTCTCCGGCTCCGGGCTCGCCGACTTCGTGCTCGCCGGCTCCGGGCTCCGAGGTCTCCGTCTCGGGCATCACGTCGTCGAGCTTCCGGCCGCGGCGGCGGAGCAGACGCTTCACAGCTCGCTCAATCGGCCGTCGGCGATGCGAATGGTGCGACGCGCTCGACGGGCGACGGCATCGTCATGGGTGATGACGATGAGCGTGAGACCGTCATCGTTCAGCTCCTCGAAGAGCTCCATGACTTCTCCGGACGTCCGTTGGTCGAGGTTTCCGGTCGGCTCGTCCGCGAGCAGGAGCTTCGGGCCGCTCACCACGGCGCGAGCGACCGCGACGCGTTGACGTTCGCCGCCCGAGAGCGAGCTCGGGAAGAAGTCGATCCGATGGCCGAGGCCCACTCGACCCAGAGCCTCGCGCGCCCGCGACTCGCGTTCGCGACGAGGAACGCCGCTGTACAGCATCGGCATCAGTACATTGTCGAGCACCGTGCGACGCGGAAGCAGGTGGAACGACTGGAACACGAACCCGATGAACCGGGCGCGCACCGCCGCACGCTCGTCGTCGGACAGATCGCCCGTGAGCGAACCCGCGAGCCGGTACTCCCCCACACTCGGTCGATCCAGCAGGCCGAGCAGGTTGAGCATCGTCGACTTTCCCGAGCCGCTCGGGCCCACGATCGAGATGTAGTCGCCTGCGGCG
This sequence comes from Microbacterium sp. NPDC087665, assembly GCF_044743285.1. Classification (NCBI taxonomy): domain Bacteria; kingdom Bacillati; phylum Actinomycetota; class Actinomycetes; order Micrococcales; family Microbacteriaceae; genus Microbacterium; species Microbacterium sp. NPDC087665. Next base: position 617,713 of record NZ_JBIUWD010000004.1, read on the forward strand.
ACGTTCATCGTCGCCGCCTTGAGCGCCTGAACCTCCGGCGGACCGGGGAAGGAACGGGTGACATCGCGGAGTTCGACGAGCGGCTGATCCGGCGTCACCGCCCCACCACCACCAGATCGCCCTCATCGAGTTCCCCGTCGGTCGGCGTCACCTCCACCGCACCCTTCGCAGCGAGTCCGGTCTCGACGACGACGATCCGTGTCTTGGCATCCTCCCCCTCGCGGGGATCGGACTCCACGACCTCGACGCGCGATTCACCGCCCGGGCCCGCGGTCAACGCCGCGAGTGGGACGGACAGCACGTCGCCCTCCGTCGCTCCGACGGCGATCTTCACCCGCACGTTGCTGCCCTGCAGCTGCGTGATCTGTTCCGGCGTGAGGGGATCCGGCTCGAGGAGAACCTCCCAGCGAGCCTTGGCATCCTTGCCGGGCTTCAACTCCGAGATGACGGCGCGGTGTTCGGTACCGTCGGGGAGCTCGAACGTCGCTTCGGCGCCGACCGTCAGCAGACGGGCGTCGGCCTCGGCGGCCGCACCGGTGAGACGCACCGTCGCACCGGAGACCGTCATCGCCGCACCGGAGAGTACGGTGCCGCGCTCGACGCTGACGGCGTCGACCCGTCGCGGCAGCTCGGTGAGGTAGAGCACCTCGCTCGCGGGCAGGAACGGCAGCACCTTCTGCTGAGCTTCGGCCAACGCCTCGTTCGCGCTCGTCACCGCGGCCCGCGCCGTCTCGAGAGCGGACTTCTCCGGCCCGGTGTTCTTCGCGGCCCACAGCTGATCACGCTCGAGTCGCGCGGCCTGAAGGTCCCAATCCGCTTGTTGCACACCCTCGCCCGATGCCTGGGCCGCAGCGAGCGCCTGCTCGGCCTGAGCGACCTTCACATCGGCTTGGAAGCTCTCCACCTTGCCGGGGCCTGCACCCGCTGCGGTCAGGGCCTGTTGCGCCTGGGTGACCCCGCTCTGCGCGGAGCGCACTCCCTCCTCCGCGCTGCGCAGTGCATCGGAAGCGCCCTCTTCCGGGGCGGGCACGGGGTATCCGGCCTGCGCGTACAACTGGGCCACGGCGTTCGCGGTGGCCTGGTCGAAGACGTTTGAATTCACGTCACCGGCGTCGATGCCGACGCTGACCAGCGCCTGCTTGAGCTGGATGACATCCGGTCCCGAGACGCCGAACCGCAGGGTGCGATACGCCGGCAGCTCGCCGGGCAGCACGATGACCGGTCGGCCGACGACCTCCAGGGCGATCGACAGCGGAGTGAGGGTCGCTCCGACCGCGGGCACCTGGCCTGTGACGACCGCCGCGCCGTCGACGGCCGAGGTGTCGAGCTTCACTTCGACGGCATCCGCATATCCGACATCGGACCGCAGCGTGACGTCATTGCTCAGGGGGCCGAACTCGGCGGGGACGGTGACCAACCCCGCGTCGGGTGCGTCTGCGCTCGACGCATCGGGCGAAAGCAGGAAGCGACCGACCAAGAGACCCGCCACCAGGCAGACCACCGCGGCGAGCGCGACGATCCACAGTGTGCGGTTGCCCCGAAGGACACGCCCCCACCCGCTGACACGGGATGTATCGGCCTCCGGCTCGGACTCCTCCGCGTCGCTCTCTTCCTCGGAAGACGTCTCGAGGAGGGTCGTGGTGGCGTCGTGATCGAGCGGGTCGGGCGGCAGATCGGTCGTGGGCTTATCGTCGTCGCGCATCACTTGCTCTGCTCGGCTGCCGACTTGAACGCCTCGAGCTCCGCCTTGTTGTCAGCGACGAACTTCTCCTCGAGGGCGAACTGGATCTCGAGCGACTTCTTCGCGTAAGAGGTCTTTTCGCGGCACCCGAGGTCCACGAGGGCCAGCTCGATCTCGCGCTCGCCGAGTTCCTTCATGGCGGCGCTCTCGTTCGGGTCCTCGAAGTCGGCAGACTCCGTGTCGACGGGCTCGGAGCCGTCACCGTACGCCGCGTCGTAAAGCGCAGTCTGCTCGTCGATGATGGACTGGATGGCGTCCTGCTGGGTCGTGAAGCCGGGCTCCCCCGCATCGTCCATGCACGCCGCCCACGCACTGTTCAGCTCGGAGAACTCGGGCGAGGCCTGCGACGAGGTCCAGAACTCCTCCATCTTGGTGCGGAGATCGGCGAACTCCTCCGACTGGAACGGGTCCGCGTTCTCACCCTCGACCTCGTGCTGCGCCCAGCCCTGGCATCCGGCGTCTTCCCAGCGGTACTCGTAGCTGCCGTCCTCGCCCATCTCCTCCTCGTCCGGAGTGGGGCCGTACAGAGTCTCGTAGAAAGCGGTCTGCTCCGATTCGGACAGCGACTCGACGTAGTCCTGATTCGGGTCGACGTATTCCTCCTCCGTCGCCTCCTGCTGCTTCTCGGCGAACGGGCTGTTGATCATCCCGTAGCCGTACTTCTCGACCCACTCGCGCTTCTCGGGCTCCCAATCGCCCTCGGCGCTGGTCATCATCCCCGAACCGTTGTCGGTGTTCGGCGCGTACTCGAAACCTTCCTCGGACATGCACTTCGCCACGAGCTCCTCGGTCTGCGCCTGACGCTCCTCGGACAGCTTCTGCTGCTCCTCCGGCGAGAGGTCACCGCCGTATGCGGCCGACAGATACTTGTTCAGCGGGGAGTCTTCATAGCTCAGGTCGCCCCCGGAGGACGGGCCGCTGCAGCCGGCGAGGACGAAGACCATGGCGGTCGCCGCGAGCGCGGCAAGAGGACCGGTGGAACGCATGAGAGAACTCCTTTGTGCAATCGGCCGAGGCCGGAAGTATCCACAGTAGAGAGTCGGGAGCGATCCTCGCGTCCCCCGAAAGGATGACAAAACGCGAAAGAGCTCAATCGGGCGGACCACGTCAGCTGCCCTGTTCGAGCGTCGTCCAGCCCGCGCTCGCCGCGTCGTGTGCGTCGTCGGATGCTGCTGCGCATCCGGCGAGAGTGACGATCAGGGGCGCGACCGCGACGGCGGCGAGAGGACCGGTGGAACGCATAAGAGAACTCCCTGGACGATCGGGGGCAGAGCTCTCACCGTAGGCAGTCGCGCAAGACTTCGCCCTGGTCCTGCGCCGTATTTTGGGTCGACTCGGAGGCTTCCGGCATACCGCCGTTCCTGTCATCGCACGTCGCGCCTCAGCGTGCGCGAGGGTGCGACGTCGCGTAGATATCGCGCAGGGTATCGACGGAAACGTGCGTGTAAATCTGCGTCGTCGCCACGGATGCATGGCCGAGGAGCTCTTGCACGACGCGCACGTCCGCACCACCCTGCAGCAGATGCGTCGCGAACGAATGGCGCAGAGTGTGCGGCGACACCTCGCTCGTGATCTGCGCACGCTCGGCGGCGGACCGGATCACGAGCCAGGCGCTCTGCCGGGACAGGGGCGCTCCGCGGGCACCCAGGAACAGCCTCGCCGAGGCGCGCCCCTTTGCCGCGAGCCCCGGACGCACTCGGGTCAGATAGGCATCGACCGCCGCGCGCGCAAACGATCCCACCGGCACGATGCGTTCTTTCGATCCCTTGCCGCGCAACCGCAGGACATCGCCGTGAGACAGATCGTCGACATCGAGCCCGACCGCCTCCGAAACGCGAGCGCCGGTCGCGTAGAGCAACTCCAACAGAGCGCGGTCACGGATGCCGAGCGGCTCCTCCGACGACGGAGCATCGAGAAGACGCTCCACCTGATCGATCGTCAACGCCTTCGGCAGCCGCCGGGGTGCTTTCGGAGGACGCAGGCGCCCGCTCGGATCGTCCTGCTCGATCCCCTCCCGCGCGAGAAAGCGATGCCACCCGCGCACCGACGACTGCAGCCGCGCCAGGCTCGTCGAGGCGGGCGGCGGCACCGCCGTCGACCGCTCCGCGATGAAGCGGCCGATCACCGCGGGTGTCACGTCCGCCGTGTCGGTGATGCCCTCCGCCAGAAGCCAGTCGACGTACCCGCCGAGGTCGCGGCGATACGCCGATACGGTGTGCTCGCTCAGGCCGCGCTCGATCGTGACGTGACGCAGATAGGCGTCGAGCGCGCGGGCGAGCAGCATCCTCAGGCCCGGTCGCGCAGCCTCAGCGTCGCCGCCATCACGCCGATGCCCAGAATGCCGTTGCGCATCCGTCCGTCGAGCACCGCGTCGACGGCCGACTGCAGCGGCACCCACTCGACGCGGATGTCGGCCTCTTCGTCTTCACGCGCGTGCGCTTCCGGGGCGGGTGCGAGCCCGGCCGCCAGGAAGATGTGGATCAGCTCGTCGTTGCCGCCCGGGGTCGTCCACGACGCGACGAGCGGCTCCCAGTGCTCGGCGACCAGGTCGGCCTCTTCGGCGAGTTCACGACGTGCAGCCTCGAGCGGCTCCTCCCCCGCGATATCGAGCAGACCGGCGGGCAGCTCCCAGTCGCGATGGCGGATCGGATGCCGGTACTGCTGGATCAGCAGCACTCGGCCTTCTGCATCGAGAGCGAGAATCGCGACCGCGCCGGTGTGCGCGACGTACTGGCGACGGATCTCGCCGTCGCCGTACCGCACCCGATCATCGCGCACGTCCCAGACGACCCCCTTGAAGCCGAGATCGCTGCTCACGATCTCGGGCTCGAAGGGTTCGTCGCGCAGCATCGCCGCCGAATCGTCAGTCATCGGCACTGACATCGAACAGCTCGCTTGCGCGGTGGCGCTCGATGGCCGCGCCGACCAGGCCACGGAAGAGCGGGTGCGGATCGGTCGGACGCGACCGCAGCTCCGGGTGCGCCTGCGTGGCGATGTAGTACGGGTGCACGTCGCGCGGCAGCTCGACGTACTCGACGAGGTCGAGCTCGGGGTTGAGTCCCGAGAACACCAGGCCCGCGTCGGAGAGGCGATCGCGATACGCGTTGTTCACCTCGTAGCGGTGGCGGTGACGCTCGGATGCCTGCGGGGCACCGTAGAGCTCGCTGGCCAGGGAGCCCTCCGCCAGCGCAGCCTGGTACAGGCCGAGGCGCATCGTGCCGCCGAGGTCGCCGCCGTCGAGGATCTCGATCTGCTCGGCCATCGTGGCGATCACGGGCTCGGAGGTCTCGGGGTCGAACTCGCTGGAAGACGCGCCCTCGATGCCGGCGACGTGACGGGCGTACTCGATCACCATGCACTGCAGGCCGAGGCAGAGCCCGAGGGTGGGGATGCCCTGCTCGCGTGCGAAGCGCAGCGCGCCGAGCTTGCCCTCGATACCGCGGATGCCGAAACCACCGGGTACGCAGATGCCGTCGAGCTGGGACAGCTGCTCCTGTGCGCCCTCGGGCGTCTCGCAGAGGTCGGAGGGGATCCAGCGGATGTTGACCTTGGTCTCCTGCGCGAATCCACCGGCCTTGAGGGCTTCGGTCACCGAGAGGTAGGCGTCCGGAAGGTCGATGTACTTGCCGACCAGCCCGATCGTGACCTCGTGCTTCGGGTTGTGCACGGCGTGGAGCACCGTGTTCCACCGGGTCCAGTCGACATCCGCGGCCTTCTGGTCGAGCCCGAGTCGCCGGACGATGTAGGAGTCGAGGCCCTGCTCGTTCAGCGTCGACGGGATGTCGTAGATGCTCGGCAGGTCGACGGTGTTGATCACGCCCTCGACATCGACGTCGCACATGAGCGCGATCTTGTTGCGGTTGCCCTCGCTGACCGGGCGGTCGCTGCGGAGCACCAGCGCGTCGGGCTGGATGCCGACCTGGCGGAGGGCGGCCACCGAGTGCTGGGTGGGCTTGGTCTTCTGCTCGCCGGATGCCCCCATGAACGGCACGAGCGAGACGTGCACGAAGAAGACGCTGTCGCGGCCGAGCTCATGGCGCAGCTGACGAGCGGCCTCGAGGAACGGCTGCGACTCGATGTCGCCGACCGTGCCGCCGACCTCGGTGATGATGACATCGGGACGCGGCTCTTCGGTCGCCTGCAGACGCATACGACGCTTGATCTCGTCGGTGATGTGCGGGATGACCTGCACGGTGTCGCCCAGGTACTCGCCGCGGCGCTCACGAGCGATCACCTGCGAGTAGATCTGGCCGGTCGTGACGTTCGCCGCCTCCGACAGGTTGATGTCGAGGAAGCGCTCGTAGTGACCGATGTCGAGGTCGGTCTCGGCTCCATCGTCGGTGACGAACACCTCACCGTGCTGGAACGGGTTCATGGTGCCCGGATCGACGTTCAGGTACGGGTCGAGCTTCTGCATCACGACGCGCAGACCGCGGGCGGTGAGCAGGTTCCCCAGGCTCGCAGCGGTGAGCCCCTTACCCAAAGACGAAACGACACCGCCCGTCACAAAGATGTGCTTGGTGGTGTCGTTATTGGGTCCCGCAGAAAAAGAGTTCATCACGGGCTTTTATCCTAACAGTTCGCTCAGCCGCCGAGGCTGAGAAGTTCTCGGGCATGGGTGAGAGCGGCATCGGAATCGGTGAGGCCAGACAGCAGGCGGGCCATCTCGGCTTCCCGATCGACCCCCTCCAGACGGCGCACACTCGACGCGGTGACCGCGCCATCATTGGATTTCACGACGGAGAGGTGGTTCGTCGCGAAAGCCGCGACCTGGGCGAGGTGAGTGACGGCGATGACTTGCGACTTCTCTGCGAGTCGGGCGAGTCGTCGTCCGACTTCGATCGCCGCGGCTCCTCCGATGCCGGCGTCGACCTCGTCGAAGACGAACGTCGGTACGGGATCGGTGCCGGCGATCACGACCTCGATCGCGAGCATGACGCGCGAGAGTTCTCCGCCGGACGCCCCCTTGGCGACGGAACGCGGTTCTGCGCCGGGGTGCGGAGCGAGCAGGATCGCCACGTCGTCGCGCCCGTGGGCGGTCTCGGAACCGGCGGAGACGGCCACTTCGATCCGCGCATCCGGCATCGCGAGCGCGTGCAGCTCTTCGCTGACGGCTTCTCCGAGCTTCACCGCTGCGCACGTTCGCGCAGCGGTGAGCTCTGCCGCGTGCGCATCGAGCTCGAGGCGCACGGCATCGCGTTCCGCGCGGAGCCGCTCCAGACGTTCCCCGTCGTCATCGAGGTCGGCCAGTCGCTGTGAGCCGGTCTGCCAGACGGCGAGGGCCTCGTCCAGTGAACCGTGCGCTCTCGTCAGAACGCTCAGGGCGGCGCGACGCTCTTCGACGGCCGCGAGCTCGTGGGGTCCTGTCTCGTCGAGATCGGCGAGATACGCGGAGAGAAGGCCCGCGATATCGGCGAGGCGATACCCGACATCCGCGATGCTCGCAGCGATCTCGGCGAGTTTCGTGTCGGATACCCGTTCGAGCACACGCCGCGCTTCCGCGACGAGGGCCGAGGCATCCGGTTCGCCTTCTTCGTTCGCCAGGGCGCCGTGGGCCACCGAAGCGGCGAGGCGCAGTTCCTCGGCGTTGGCGAGGCGCTCGGCACGCTCGGCGAGTTCTTGGTCCTCCCCCGGTTCGGGGGCCGTCGCCTCGATGAGCGCGAGCGCCTCCCGGAGGCGGGCCGCTTCATCGCCTCGGCGGTCGCGGTTCTCACTGATCTCGACGATCTCGGCGTCGAGACCCCGCCAGCGATCGAACGACGCCGCATAGGCCTGCAATGCCCGCGCGATCGGAACGCCGCCGAAGCGATCGACCGCATCGCGCTGAGCGGCGGCCGATCGCAGACGGAGCTGGTCGGACTGCCCGTGCACGACGACGAGTTCCTCGGCCAGGGCCGAGAGCACACCGGCGGGCGCGGCTCGGCCTCCGACGCTCGCACGGCTGCGCCCCTCTGCACTCAAGGTGCGGGAGACGTAGAGCTCGGCTCGCCCGTCGTTCACGGGCTCCAGTTCGCCCCCGGCATCCGCCACGATCTCGGCAATCGTGCCGCTTTCGGGAACGATCCAGACGCCCGCGACAGAAGCCTGCGCAGCGCCCGCTCGTACGGCACCGGAATCGGCGCGCTGGCCGAGCAGCAGACCGAGTCCCGTGACCACCATGGTCTTGCCCGCACCCGTCTCACCCGTGATCGCGGTGAATCCTGGTCCGAGGGGCAGAACCGCGTCGTCGATGACGCCGAGCCCCTGCATCCGCATCTCTTCGATCATGCCTGCGCTCCCGGTTCCTGTCCGCGCCACCCGGCGACGGGCAGTTGGAACTTGCGCACGAGACGGTCGGTGAAAGCGCTGGGGTGCAGCCGGGCCAGGCGCACTGGGCGAGAAGACCTGCGGGCGACCACGCGCGCGCCGGGCGGGAGCTCGTGCGAGCGCCGGCCGTCGCACCAGAGGATGCCCGAGCCGTCGGTGCGCTCGAGCATCTCGATCGCCACCGCGGCATCCGGGCTCACAACCAGCGGCTTCGCGAACAGGGCATGCGCGGAGAGAGGCACCACGGCGATCGCCTCGACGCGGGGCCAGATCACCGGGCCGCCGGCGGAGAAGTTGTACGCCGTCGAACCGGTGGGAGTGGAGATGACCATCCCATCGCATCCGAAGCTGGAGAGCGGACGCCCGTCTATCTCGAGGACGACCTCGATCATGCGCTCGCGGCTGGCCTTCTCGACGGTCGCCTCGTTGAGCGCCCACGTCTCGTAGACGACGTGACCTTGCGCGTCTTTCACCCGTACCGAGAGCGCCAGACGCTCCTCGACCTCGTAATCCCGCGCGATGACGCGTCGAACCGCGTCGTCCATATCGTCGCGATCGATCTCCGCGAGGAAGCCGACGTGGCCCATGTTGATGCCGAGAACCGGTGCCCCGCTGTCGCGGACCAGTTCGGCAGCGCGGAGAATCGTGCCGTCGCCGCCGAGAACGATCGCGAGTTCCAGATCGGTCGGTGCGACCGTCTCGCCGAGCACATCGACGTCGGCGAACACGGCATCGACCGCCGCCAACTCGGTGCGGTCGTCAGGGGCGAGAACCGGTCGGGCTCCGGCGCTGCGGAGAGCCTCCACTACGCGCCTCGCCGCTGCCACGGTGTCGGCGCGCCCTGCATGGGCGACGACCAGGATGCTGCGCTCGTTCATCGTCCTCCTGCCAGTGCGTTGATGCGGTCCAACCATTCTGTCGGATTGCTGCCCCGCCCCGGCGCGAGATGCACGAGGTACTCCGCATTCCCATGGGTACCGAGGATCGGTGAAGGAAGGATGCCCCGCATGCCGAGGCCGGCATCCCATGCGCTCCAGACCGTGCGTGCGACGGCATCGGCTCGAGTGGCGGGGTCGGTGACGAGCCCCCCGCGGACCGCCGTGCGGCCGACCTCGAACTGCGGCTTGACCAGAAGCACGACGTCGGCATCAGGGGCCGCGATGCCGACGACGGCGGGAAGCACGTGCTCGAGTGAGATGAACGACAGATCGCCGACGATCACGTCGGGGAGTGCGTTCTCGCCGGTCGCCTCCGCGAGATTCGTCGGCGTCATGTACCGCACGTTGTAGCCCTCGACCGAGACGACGCCCGCATCGGCGGCGACCGTCGGAGCGAGCTGCCCGTGGCCGACGTCGACCGCCAAGACCTTTCGCGCTCCGCGTTCCCGGAGAACCTGCGTGAATCCGCCGGTGGACGCCCCCATGTCGAGCGCCAGACGGCCCTCGACAGGGATCGAGAAGCCGTCAAGACCGGCGATGAGTTTATGAGCCGCACGTCCGACGTAGTGATCGGACGCGGCGACCGTGAGTTCCGTCGTATCGAGGACTGCGGTGGAGGCCTTCACGACGGGCCTGCCGTCGACCGAGACGAGGCCTTCGGAGATGAGGGTGGCGGCGTGGCTGCGCGAACGGGCGAGTCCTCGGGCAGCGAGGGCGGCGTCGAGACGCGTCATCGGGGCCCTGGGGTCTCCCGCTGGTCGAGCTTGGCACCGCTCTCCAGGCGTCGCGACAGCTCGTCGTGCAGCGCCGAATACGCATCGGCGCGCGCGGCGAGCGGTTGGCCCTCGATCAGGCGCAGACGACTCCACAGACCATCGGTCGGCGTGCTCGTCGTCTCTTCACTCACGGTTCTACTGTACGCGGGGCTCCCGACACGCGTCGTCGCCACGGCGAACTCGCTCAGGGACGGTGGAAGGGATCGGCGTACAGGCGCTCGGGCACGCGAAGAACGAACACCGGGGTACCGGATGCCCAGATCGCGGCGGCGCCGGCGCGCAGCAGGTCGATCTGCTCCCCCGATTCGGCGATGATCTCGACGTCGGCTCCGCGCACGCGCACGGCAGCACCGTTCACGTGGAAGATGCCATCGCGCTCGATCACCTCGGGATACGGCTGGTGCAGTTCCCGCAGATCACTCAGGATGTAGGTCGGACGCGACCCTTCCGGCGCCGCGAGCACGTGCTTCGGTCGGTCGATCCCCGTGAGGACCAGTACCGAATCGATGCCGACGCGGGATGCGCCCATGATGTCGGTATCGAGCCGGTCCCCGATGAAGAGGGCCTTCTGCGCGCCGAAGCGAGCGAGTGCCTCTTCGAAGATCGGTGCTTCCGGCTTTCCTGCGACCGTCGCCAGGCGGCCGATCGCCGTGTGGACGGCCGAGACGAGCGTGCCGTTGCCGGGCGCGACGCCGCGCTCGCGCGGGATCGTCCAATCGGTGTTCGTCGCGATCCACGGGATGCCACCCTCGTCCTCCGGAAGTTGGAGGGCGAAGGCCGCCTCGGCGAGATCGGTCCACGCCACCTCGGGCGCGAACCCTTGCACGACAGCGCGCGGAGAATCTTCGGCGCTGCGCGTGACGGTGTAGCCGGCCTTGTTGAGCTCGTCGACCAGCCCGTCGCCGCCGACGACCATGATCGTCGCCGGCGCCGGCACGATGCCGGCCAGAAGGCGCATGGCGGCCTGCGGGCTCGTGACGACATCCTCTGCGGCGACGTCGAGACCGAGGCTCGTCAGGTGCGCCGCCACCGACGCATCCGTGCGCGAGGCATTGTTGGTGATGTAGCCGAGTCGCGCATTCTGCGCGGCTGCGTTCAGGCTCTCCACCGCATGCGGCAGAGCGCCCGGCCCGGCGTAGACCACCCCGTCCAAGTCAGCGAGCAGTGTGTCGACGCCGTCCAGAGGGGTCACCGCTGCACGCCTGCGCGAGAACAACGCCACTACGCCTCCGTGTTCGAAGGGTCGTCGTCGGACTCCCCCAGGAGTTCGCGCACCTCATCCTCGACCGACGGCTCCGCCTCCGCAGCGGAATCGTCGTCGTCAGAGTCCTCATCGACGGATTCATCATCCGAGGAAACCTCATCGACGGCATCAGCATCAGCGGATGCATCAGCATCAGCGGATGCATCGACGACGGGCGTGGCGGTCGCCGTCTCATCGTCCGCGAACTCGTCGTCGGCGAACTCGCCTTCGATGAGTCCGTCTTCGATGAAGATCTCCTCGTCTCCGGCTTCGTCCACGCCGAGGGCTTCCGCAGCCACCTCGGCACGGTGCGACCAGAAGGACGCCTCTTCGTCGCGCCCGAGGTCCTCGAGCACTGCGGCCCGGGCGGCGAAGAGCGCGGGGCTCCACTCGAAGGCACGGTCGGGATCGAGCTCGGGGATCTCGAGTTCTCCGAGGGCGAGTTCGAGATCGCCCTGGTCGAGCCGGGCTCCCGACATCGCGATCGCCAGAGCAACGCGAACGGGCGTGGACAGCGCGGAACGGTCGACGGCGCGACCGGTCTCGAGTGCGCGATCGGGCCGACCGATTCCACGCTCGCTGTCGACCATCAAGGCGATCTGGTCGTCCTTGCCGGAAATGCGACGGTACGTCCGCAGCTCCCGAAGGGCCAATGCGAAGTCATGAGTCGCATACGCCGTAATTCCCAGCGTCTCGCGAACGATCGCGATGCGACCGGCGCGACGCGACGCAGCAAGTGCGTGCTCGTGAGCGAGTGCGGGGTCTTCGTCAATGAGCCTCGAAGCCATAGCCAGGCGCCGAGCGACGTGCTCCGCGTTCTCCTTGCTCAGGGTCTTCAGCTCATTGCGCGCAGAAGTGTGGAGGTCGCGTTCGGTGACCTCGTCTGGAATAAGCGGTTCATCGAAGTGCGGACGCTCCTGTGCGGCATGCGCGGGTCGCTCGCGATCCGCTCCCCCGCGCTGCGGGTACGAGCGTGCACCGGAACGGCCATTGTCATCGCGACGCGGGGCCCGATCTCTGTCGAATCCGCCCTCACGACGGGGAGCATTGCCACCGTCGCGGTTGTAGCCACCTTCACGACGCGGCGCACTGCTGTTGTCGCGGCTGTAACCGCCGCCTTCGCGACGCGGGGCACTGTTGCTGTCGCGGTTGTAACCGCCGCCTTCGCGACGCGGGGCACTGTTGCTGTCGCGGTTGTAACCGCCGCCTTCGCGACGAGGGGCACTACCACCGTCGCGGTTGTAGCCACCCTCACGACGGGGAGCACTGCTGTTGTCGCGGTTGTAACCGCCGCCTTCGCGGCGGGGGGCACTGTTGCTGTCGCGGTTATAGCCACCCTCACGACGAGGGGCACTACCACCATCGCGACTGTAGCCACCCTCACGACGGGGGGCACTGTTGCTGTCGCGGTTGTAACCGCCACCTTCGCGACGCGGGGCACTGTTGTTGTCGCGGTTGTAACCACCCTCACGACGCGGAGCACTTCCGCCATCGCGGTTATAGCCACCCTCACGACGAGGCGCACTGCTGCTGTCCCGGTTGTAACCGCCACCTTCACGACGCGGAGCACTTCCACCATCGCGACCTGTGTTCGGCCGACCACCGGAAGGGCGCTGACTGCGCGATCCACTGTCGTTGTCGCGACGCGGACGGCGCTCTTGCTCTTCCGGCATGATGATTCCTATCCCTGTAAACGCAAAATGGCCACCCAGCGTTGGGTGGCCATTTCACTTAAAAGAAGTCCGGCGGTGTCCTACTCTCCCACAGGGTCCCCCCTGCAGTACCATCGGCGCTGTGAGGCTTAGCTTCCGGGTTCGGAATGTAACCGGGCG
>NZ_JBIUWD010000005.1:0-223503 GCF_044743285.1 Microbacterium sp. NPDC087665
GCCGATTGACGCCGGTCGAGTTCGAGACCATCATGAACGAAGAATTGGCCCTCGCGGCCTAACCAGAACTGTCACCTGTTCCCGCATCAGACCCGGGTGAGCGACGCCGTCGCCTGGTGCTATTCGAACGGTGGCGACTGGATCCGTCGGGTCGACACGATCGTCGATTCACGGGTCATCCGACTCTAGAAACACGTGAGCCTGGCTCGTCTACCGTCCGGAAGACTGCCAGGCTCCGAGGGCTACTGCCCGCCGTATCCCCAGTGTAACCCGCAGGCACCGACAGGAGCTAGCGGTCATCTGCCATGTGCACGACGAGCAACTGGCTACACCTTCGGCTACACCGCACCTCCCTCACCCCGCGCCGGCCATCGCCCCGGATACGACAAAACCCCCGATTTCTCGGGGGCTTGAATCTGTAGCAGGAGCGGGGCTTGAACCCGCGACCTCACGATTATGAGTTAGATGCGGTGGGCCAGCGGGTGCTGGTTGGTCGTAGTCTTGCGCGTGATTCCGCGGGAGCTGTGATCGTTAGTCGCGGCTGGTGGAGGATGGTTTCAGCGGGCTTCCCGGCACAAAACCGGCACCGTGAGCCGCCCGTCAGGTGAGGAGTGCCCATACCCCGGCGGCACCGAATGCGACAGCGACAGCGAACGCGACACCAACTTTCCGGCTAGTGGTGCCGCGGAGGAAATCAGACGCGGCGCGAAGATAGGGAACCTTCGCAGTCCTCTCAAGTTCGCGGGCGCGATCGTCCGTCTGCCGGCACACATCTGACAGCCAAAGGCATACGGCGAAAGACGCGAGCAGCAACCACCAAGGATAGTCGTGGACGTCAGTGGCAACTTTCGAGCCGGCGACTCCAAGACCAACCGTGCTTACCACCAAGAGAATCCGATTCGATTGCACTATAAGGACAAGGAACCGCATGAAATTAGTCCTCACTAGAGACCTGCGGGCCAGCATCGACCATCTCTCGGATGCGAGCGAGCACGCCTGACTGCGACGTACTCGTGACGCTGTCCAAGAGACGAGAAACCTCGATCCCCCAGTCCTCCGTCTCTTTATACTCTGACTCGATCTTCCGCAGGTATTCGTCCCCGGCCTTGTCGGCCATGTCAAACACGAGGTTGGTAATTCGTTCGTGGCGCGCCTGTATACCCTCTGTCGCCAGCTTCAGCTTTGTCTCCATGTCGCGTCGAAGTTGCTTTAGCAGGTCTTCAAGGTTCTCTTCGAGAGTGGCAGGTGCAACTTCCGACCAAGAGAGCACGACGTCAAACATCGTGTCTTCGTTGAGGACCAGCAGCCCCGCACCGGCGTTGGCGCAAGACTGCTTGAACTGCGACGAGTAGCTCTGGACAACGATGTACATCTCGCCCGCGCGTAGCTGATGTGAGGCGCGCGCTATCGTTGCGAGCCACTTGGGAAGAACATCGTCCTCGACAGACCTTATGTAGTAGAACGTTCGCTGATTGTTGGCGTCGACGCTCTGGAGGTCACCACGAAGCACCCCGAAAAGACCGTCCGGCATCTTGACCCGCTCAAGCGTCGACGCGAGCTGGTATCCGGCCTGGTCGATCGCGACCTCGCAAGCGGCACGCAGCTCAGTCTTGGCGGGATCCTCAAACTCTGTGCTGATCACCGACTATCCCCCTCCAGGACGTCGTCGATCGTGCGGCGAAGTTCTTGGAGCTCCTGGCGCAGGGCTGCGGAGAGGGGGCCGTTGGTTACGACCGATTCCCGGAGTTCGGTGATAAGCACCTGGGACTTCCGCTGTAGGGACTGCTGACGGTACCCCTCGGCGGCGATGTCGTCGAAAAGGTCCTTTGGCGAGGCTCTTGGGTCCTCGATGAGCCGCTTGACCGCCGACACAACAGTGGTGCGCTCGACGATGTCCTCGTCTATGGCTTTGACTAGCTTTCCGACGGAGCGGAAATCTGTCACAGAGCGGAGCGTGTTCTCTTCAGCTTTTCTCGCGAATGCGCGAATGATCTGGGGACGTGAGTACCCCTCCATGGCTTCGGGGAGCTCGCTCCGAAGGACTGATTCGGCAGCCTCAATCTCCAAATAGAGATCTTCGCGGTGCACTTGTCGTGTTCGGTCGAGGTGTGCTTCCTCACGGATCAGCTCCATCTCCTCGTCGGGGATGGACAGCAGCCGCTTCGCCCGACGCACCGTTGATCTCGTAAGACCTGTCATCTCCGAGAGGCGTTTCTCGCCGGATTCGTCCGCGATCTGCATGACCTCGCGGAGCGACAGTGCCACGCTGATCAGAGGCCAATCCTCACGAACATTGTGGATGTTGAACATCCGGAGCAGGTTGTCGAGCGGCTCAGGCGTGGGGATGATGTTGGCGGGCACTACCTCGAGCCCAAGGTCAAGAGAGCAACGCCAGCGTCGCTCGCCGTCCATGAGAATGTACGTTCCTGGCTTTTCCTCTGATTCGTAGACGATCAGCGGAACGAGGATTCCGACCTCCTGAATGGAGGTGCGGAGTAGATCGAGCCGCTCCTCGTTGAAGTACCGGCGCGGGTTGTTGGGGTTTCCACGGATGCCAGCAGGATCGAGCTGCGCAAGCGTGCTTCCGTTGTCGCTGAAACCCTCGACTGATTCCGACATCAGTAGAACACCGCCTCGGTCACTGTGGTTCGCTGTGAAACTGTGCTCGCCAGCGCGCTTCTCCGCGAAACCTCCGCGACGCGAAACGTCGGGTAGAGGGCGTGGACGGCCGCATGGTTCGCGTTCGAGACGATCACATGAACACCCTCATCCTGTAGCTCGCGCGCAACTCTGGCTAGACGTTCCTGATCTTTCCACGCGAATAGATCTTCGTTGTAGTCGATGAACCCATTATTGTTGTGGCCGGTCACATACGGCGGATCGAAATAGACAAGATCCCCTGCACTTGCGTCGCGCACGGTTGACTCGAAATCGTTGACTTCGATCGTCGCGGTAGACAACAGCTTCGAGCACGCGAGCAGATTGTCTCGGTCCAAGATCGTTCCGCTTCGCGGTCGACCGTACGGCACGTTGAACCTCCCCGCGTTGTTGACACGGTACAGCCCGTTCCATCCTGCTCGGTTCAGAAAGATGAAACGGGCAGCTCTCCCAACCTCATCAGCAGGCACATCACCGCGCACTCGGTAGTAGTACTCCTTATCCAACACGTCCATCGGCTCCAGCGCGGCTAGAAGCTCCTCCGGGTGTTGAGCGACCACGTTGTAAGTCTCGACGAGCGGAGCGATCTTGTCGCTAAGCGTCGCGTGAGACTGGTCGAGCAGGAAGAAGAGCGCCCCTGCGCCCAAGAACGGTTCAAAGTAGCGCCCCTCGAAGGGCGGCACGTAGTCGACCAGCTGTGAGAGCAAGCGCTGCTTCGAACCCGCCCAGCGGAGGAAGGGGCGCGGCTCGGCAGACAACGGGTTAGAGGCTCGCGTCAAGAGCGTCGTCTTATCGGGAGTCGTTGCCACTTCCGGTGACTGGGGCGTGGGTGCTGTGAGCATACTCAGCTTCCGTAGAGATCGTCGTGTGGACCGAGGTCAGGCTGGAGCTTCGTCGTCGACGAGGAGCGCCCGGACCGGAGCGGAGCGAGGACCGGACGCACCGCAAGTCGGCGACGACGGCCGCAGGCCGTCCTTGAACGAGTAAAGAAAGTTCTCACAGCTCCGCTACCGCCTCGGGAGACGAGACCTTGCGCGTCAGGTCGAAGTTGAGATCACCGAGAGACTGATCAGCCGCACCGCCAGCTACCGAGTAGCGCCGGAATGCCTCTGGAACCGGCTTCCACCGGACAAACCTGGCGTCAGCTTCTGCCAAAGCGAGTTGACGGTCCAGCTCCGGCGAGATGCCTCGAAGGTCGTTGAACCCCAGCGCGCGGATGCCAAGCCGGATGGCATCTAGGTCCGGGGCCGGTGAAAGCAGCGCCTCTATCGCGCTGACCGTCTTCGCGGTGTAGCGAGAAGCGAACGACTGAGTGATGGTGCCCTGCATAGCGGCAAGTTCACCGATGGGCGGCTTCGGCTTGTGAAACCTGTGAGCGTAGGCGTTGAACACACTCCGGTAGTCGCGAGTCGCCCGATCCGCTGCCTCAGCCGCTGCGGACATCTTCAAGAACGCTTCGTCGTGGTTCTGCGGCGTACTGCTCGTGATCTGAGCCGCGTCCATGGCACTGACAGCATCTGCCGCCTTGGTTTTCAGGCGCTGAAGAACGGCGGCGACCGGTGGTGGCACGACGCCCCACACGGGTAGCGCGGACAGCTCACTCATCGCACAACCTCCATGCTCGACAGCCTATCCGAGAGCAACCCGTTGCCGTAAGGAGGAAATGACCTGAAAAAGACAAAAACCGAACATTGACTAAAACCCGTACTAACGTGCAGTCTTCCGTACAGAGACAAAGCATCACCAACTGAAAGGAACGAGCAATGGCACTGCAGTCAGGAATCCCGGTCAGCTTCGAGGCGTACTTCCCTCGTGGAGCGTTCATGGTCGGCGAGGTCGAGCCCGTCGCGAAGTGGTCGGACGACGGAGAGCGGCAGGGACAGGATCTGGACAAGAACACCGGGCACCCGCTCTGGCAGGTGCGCGTGATCGACGCAGACCCCGAGGCCCGCAAGGGACAGAACGAGGTCACGGTCAAGATCGCAAGCATCGCGGAACCTGCGGCACCGCCGGAGGCCAACGGGCTCCCCTTCCGCCCGGTCTTCTTCGACGGGCTTTCAGTCACTCCGTATGTCAAGGAGAACGGTGGGCGTCCGCGCGTTGCATTCTCACTCCGCGCTCGGGAGATGAAGCCCGCAGGCAAGCCGAGGAGCAACGACTGATGGACTGGTCATGGCGGATCGAACGCGCGTACTGGGCTGGTGAGTTGCCACGCCTCTGGCGTTGCGGATGGTGGCTAATCCCAATGCTCATCGTCCTCGGGCTCTTCAGCGCGGTGCCATTCGTCGGCCAGCTCGTCAACTGGCTGGTGGTGGGCGCGATCGCCGTGGTCGTGTTGCGCCGCCTTCTTGCAGCGCGTGATCTGGACACCGTGTTGCACCGGCGGTGGCAAGAGCAGATGGGCGCATGGATCTTGGCGTCATGGCCTGCTCTGGCCCGCAACCTCCGGCTAGAGGTCAAGGACATCGCGGGGAATCCCCTCGTGTCCGGCGCGGGGCAGCCGCAATGGGATGGATGGACGTGCCTCCTTCCCGTTGCGATGCCTCCGGGACTAGCGCGGGAGGATCTTGTCGCGGCGACAGGGCGCATCGCTGAGGCCTTCAACGCCGTTCGAGTTGCCGTAGAAGGCCAGCAGATCGGGGCGCTCGCGTTGCGGATCGACTACGTCGACGTGCTGGCACGTTCGTTCGCGCTTCAGCTCGGCAGCAACTGGGACGGCAGATCAGTTCTGATGGGCGTGTCGGAAGGTGGCCACGATTGGCGGCTCCCGCTCGGCCCACACACGTTGGTCGCGGGGTCATCCGGCAGCGGTAAAGCCTCGCTCGTGTGGGGCCTTCTACTGGGACTGGCGCAGCCCATCCACTCCGGCCTCATCGAAGTTTGGGGCATCGACCGCAAGGGTGGCATGGAGCTTGCGATGGGCCGCCGTCTGCTCACGCGGTTCGCAGACGATGCAGCGCATTCCGTAGCGCTCTTGGAAGACGCTGTCGCGCAGATGCAGGTGCGAGCGCGCCAGCTTGCAGGGGTGACCAGGCAGCACGTCGCCTCGGTCGACAGCCCGACCGTGATCGTGTTGATCGATGAGCTTGCCGCGTTGACATCGTACGAGACCGATCGAGACATGCTCCGCCGCGCGAACGCCGCAATCGCGACGCTCGCATCACAAGGACGGGCGGTGGGATTCATCGTCTTCGCGTGCTTGCAGGATCCCCGCAAGGAGACGCTCCCGGCGCGGGGCCTGTTCACACAGACCGTAGGGCTCAGGCTCCGCGACCGCACCGAGACGGCCATGGTTCTTGGCGACGGGGCAGTTGCAGCAGGGGCGATGTGTCACGAGATCTCGCCGTCTACGCCTGGAGTCGCTTACGTGCTTCCCGAAACAGGGCCTCCGGTGCGTGTGCGGGCAGCTTTCGCGGAGGACGCGCAGATCAGAGAAGCGGCTGTGACGTTTGCCGCCCCTCGTCCACGCCCTGTCCAAGTCGTCGAGCAGGTGGCTGCTCCAGGGGCACGGCGTCCGCGGGCATCACGGCCAAATGCAACGAGCAGAACAGGAGAGGAATCATGAACAAGGGAACAGTCGCCGTCCTCGGCGCATCGATTATGGGAGCTGCGCTCCTGCTCGGTCTAGGTGCCGCTGCCGGTTACGCACTCGGAACGGCATCCACGACCGCTTCATCGGATACGCCAGACGTGCAGCCCTCGCCCTGCAATCTGTGGTTCCCGCAAGGCGAGGTTCCGTCCGTTGCCGATGAGGATTCGATCGACGTACGCATCGCGAATCCTGCATGCTCTGATGCGCAGATTATCGCCTGGCAGGACCAGCAGCGATCCGATGGACTCGATGACAGAGTCTGTCGTCCATTGTCCATCGACCCGCTGACGCGCACACCACTCTCGTGCGTTGTGCCGACGGAGGTCGACGTTGAGTATCGCTGAGGCCGTAGCTGCGCGGTTGCGAAGCGGCGAGTTCGATCAATGGATGGCGGGGGCGGCACGCGTCGGGTTCTGCTCCAATCCGGTTCGGCTCTCCGGATCGTCGACCACGTTGAATCCGCAGACGGGCGAGGTGATCCGTGAGTTCGTGGCGGAGACGCAACCCGACGGCATCTCATACACGAGATGCGGAAACCGTCGCGCTCGTCGCTGCGAATCCTGCAGCCACGAGTACAAGGGCGATACGTGGCACATGATCATGGCTGGCGCTGCGGGTGGGATGAAGGGGGTTCCCGAAAGAGTAGGAGAACACCCGATGGCATTCGTCACGCTCACCGCTCCGTCTTTCGGTGCCGTCCACTCCCTGGCTGGTTCGCGGAGACGTGGCACCTGCATTCATGGCAAGCCGCGCGGGTGCTTCTGCAATCACCACGACGACGACGGACTCCTCGGCGAGCCGCTGTGCGAGGAATGCTACGACTACGTGGGGCACGTCGTATGGCAGTACTTCGCACCCGAGCTGTGGAGGCGGTTCACAATTCAGCTCCGGCGGCAGCTGGCTTACGAGCTCGGGATGACTCAGAAAGCCGCAGCGGAGATCGTACGAGTCCAGTTCGCCAAAGTCGCCGAGTTTCAGCGGCGCGGAGCGGTGCACTTTCACGCGATCATTCGTCTCGACGGCGTAAGCCCGACGGAACAGTTCCCGCCCGCCCCGGACGAAGTGACCGAAGCACGTCTCATCGCTGCCGTTCAGAAGTCGTCGCGTCGAGTCACGTATGAGGCTCCGGCGGTGCGTGGAGAGGCATCCGCTCGGGTTCTCCGGTGGGGTGCGCAGATCGATGTTCAACCGATCGTTCGTCGTGAGGGGCTCGACGGCACGCTCTCTGACCGAGCCGTAGCGGCATACATCGCAAAGTACGCCACCAAGGCGACGGAGGATCTCAGTAGCGGGAGCCGTGACCGCCCGCACGTGAGAGCGATCAAGGCCACCGCTGAGTTGATTGCCGAGGAGAACGGTCCGGAGAGCCCCTACGTGCTGCTCGGGAAGTGGTCGCACATGCTGGGCTTCCGCGGACACTTCTCCTCGAAGTCGCGCCGGTACTCGGTGACACTCGGCTCGCTCCGAGGAGCCCGTCGCGTTTGGCGCTTGGCACGCACCGTGGAACGAGCCAAAGAGGAAGGCTACGACGTCGACGAGGTGCTGGTAGTGGGCTCATGGAGCTTTGCGGGTATGGGCTGGCGGAATGAGGGTGACCGGGCTCTCGCGATCGAAGCAGCCCGCGCCGCACGTGAATGGCGAGACGCACGACGGGTGCGGTTCGAATCTCGGAAAGGAGAGAGTGATGCGTGAGAATCTTGAGCTGGTGGAAAGCGCGGCTGAGCCTGAGGTCGTTGAGGATAAATACCTGACTCGCCGGGAGGTGGCAGCCCGTTGTCGCGTGCCACTCTCGACATTCGATTCGTTGCGACGACAGGCACGGGTCCCGTTTCCTGACGCGCACATGGGAAAGCACATGCTGTGGAGGCTGTCGACAATCGAAGCCTTCCTCGACGCGGGTGGCACTCGTGGCCTCCAGTAGCGCGCGGATCGATCCCAAGACCCGCAAGCCGCTGCCCGAGGGCATTCGCTATCGTGCAGACCGCAACAAGTATCAGGTGCGCGTGTGGGCTACCGGCCTCAACGGAGAAGACCGAGAGCGGAGCTACCTCGTGGACACGCTCGGCGAGGCGAAGAAGATCCGTAGCGAGATGCGTTCGCAGGTGCGCCCGGACGGTGGGATGACGCTGAATGCGTGGCAGGTTCGGCATTGGCCGTCGCTCACAGAAGGACTACGCGCCGCGACGACCGCCGCGTACGAACGTGGGTGGCGACTCCGAGTGCAGCCGTGGCTTGGCCATCGAAAGATCGAGTCCATCGGGGTGAGCGATGTGGACGACGCGATAACGGGATGGAGCGGATCGGCGTCCACCCGCAATGACGCCCTGGCCGTGCTCAGTCGGCTACTCGAGGGCGCTGCGCGAGCAGAGATCATCGGAGTGAATCCGGTGAGATTAGCGAGGCGTCCACGAGACGAACGCCCGTCCAGCTTTCGTTCGCGGGCGCTGACGCTGCCCGAAGTCTCAATGATGCTCGACTCTGTCGACGAGGGGCCTCACCGCGATTATCTGGCGGCCTTGGTGTACACGGGCATGCGTGCTGGCGAGGCAAGCGCCTTGAGGGTAGGCGACGTCGATCTGGCGCACGGCGTCATCCATGTCCGGCGTAGCTTCTCGCCTGCCGGCGGTGGCAGAGTGCGCGAACAATCACCGAAGAGTCACAAGGAACGTACTGTGCCGCTGCCCTCCGCTCTGCGCTCGATCATCGTTCGCAGGGTTGCAGGTCTCGGACGGAACGAGCTGGTGTTCACAGGCCCGAACGGCGGTCGGCTCAACACCTCGAATGTTCGCCGAGCCGTCGACTGGGACGAGCTGAGGAATCGACTCGATCGCCCTGACCTGCGCATCCATGACCTTCGCCACACACTCGCGACCCTGCTCTTCGATGCTGGCGCTGCTGCGAACGACGTCCAAGCGATCCTCGGGCATTCCTCGATGCAGGTCACCGAGCGGTACAGCCGGGCAAGATCGGATGCAGCGGTCCGCGCCAACGACGCGCTCGACAAGCTGATGGGAGCAGAGTGATGGCGCTGCGAGATCACCACAAGGTGCATATGGGGCCATACGCGCCTCTGTACGACTACCTGCGCACCCACGAGGAAGCGGAGGAGGTCTTGCTGAGCTTCGTCGAGATCGAAGCCATCATCGGGCGCGCCCTCCCCGACGCCGCACGGACGCCCGGAGAAGGTTGGTGGTCGGGACATCCCACAAGGCTCCAGGCAAGGTGCTGGCTCGCGGCGTGGCGTCGTCCCGATCCTCGATACGACGATCTGTCCGTTGCCTTTCGCCGGACTCATCTACTCACGAAGCCCTCGTTCGAAGACCAGTCGCGACAGATCAAGATGTACCTTCGGCACGCGTGGGACATGTTGGACTTCGAGATCGAGGATGATCAAGAGTGCGTGGTCTACCTCATTCATTTTGAGGAGCCCAGGCTGTTCAAGGTCGGCATCTCGAAAGCTTCGACAAGCCGCCCCCAGACGCTGGCGCGAGCTGGCGGCGTCGTCATGGACACGGTCCGCGTGAAGAATCGCACCCTTGCCCGGCTGCTCGAAAGCGAGTGCCTTGTCCGGGTCGATGCAGCGCGCACGGAGCCGCCCCTCTGGATTGCTCAGTGGGCCGGAGCGACCGAGTTCTGGAGCGATAGTGTCACACTGCCGCCGTTCCGCGAGATACTCGAGTCGCTCAATGATGAGCTTCCGATCGCGTACCGGGGAGCTTGGGCCTGACGCGCCCCGCCATCCGAGGGTTGACGGCACAGATACTTCCGATAGATCGAGCGGAACTATCGGGAGCTATCGGCGAGATCGGATACTTCACCTTCTCGGCATCGACATCGCGTATCCTGTTCCGTTATGCCAAATCCAGAAGCTACCTACGTGACGTTCGGCGGCGAGACGCACCTCGTGGTGTTCAGCGTTGACCTCACTGATGCCGAGCGCGTCAAACTCGGACATCCATCGCTGGGCACTCGCTGCGCATGCCCGGACTGCGAGTGCCTGAACAACGCCGACATGGGGACGCAGGAACACCCGATCTGCGGATGCTGTCTCGCGGATTGCCCCGACGTCCACGGGCGCTGTGAGCCCGTAAATTTGTCCGTCTGCCCAGGCTTCTCACCCGCTGCTACCGGCACAATACCGGCACACCACTCCCCCGGGCCGCTCCGCCCATCGCCCCGGAAACGACAAAACCCCCGGAAAACCGGGGGTCCTAGTCTGTAGCAGGAGCGGGGCTTGAACCCGCGACCTCACGATTATGAGTCGTGCGCTCTGACCAGCTGAGCTACCCTGCCGCGCGCATCCGCGGTGCAGATACGAATGCTACGAGCCCCGAGTCAGGATTGAACTGACGACCCCTTCCTTACCATGGAAGTGCTCTACCACTGAGCTATCGGGGCGTGCTGCCCCTCGCGGGGCAACCACACGAGACTACCATCACTGTGGCGTACTCATGAAATCAAGGTGGTCAGTACGAGTACCGACCGGCGTTTTCGCGGAGCCACGGCAGCGGGTCGATGGTCGAACCGTTGACGATGAGCTCGAAGTGCATGTGCGCGCCGTAGGAGCGACCGGTGTTGCCGGTCTTGCCGATGACGGTTCCGACGGTCACGGTGTCGCCTGCGGCAACCTGCAGCGAGCCGTACTGCATGTGCGAGTAGTGGCTCGTGATGACTTCGCCGTCGATCACGTGGTCGATGTAGACGGTGACACCGTAGGCGCCGCCCTGCTCGGTCGCGATGCGCACCGTGCCGTCGGCGATCGCCTGGACGGGAGCGCCGTTGCCCGGCACGAAGTCGATGCCCTCGTGCAGGCGGCCGCTGCGCATGCCGTATCCATAGCTCATGCCGACGCCCACGAGGAACGGCCACTGGATGGCCGCTTCGGGGTCGTTGGTGAAGATCTCGTTGGAGTAGTTGATGCCCTGCTCTGCCG
The DNA here is from genome assembly GCF_044743285.1 of Microbacterium sp. NPDC087665. NCBI lineage: Bacteria > Bacillati > Actinomycetota > Actinomycetes > Micrococcales > Microbacteriaceae > Microbacterium > Microbacterium sp. NPDC087665. The sequence goes on from NZ_JBIUWD010000005.1 coordinate 11,184, forward strand.
CGACGTCGACGAGCGACATCGTGCTGAACTGGTCGGCGCGGTCGAGCGCCTCGTTCTGCACGTCGGACGAGGTGACGAACGCCTGGATCTCTTCGTCGGCATCGGCGTTCTTCTCGGCCGGAGCGGCGACGAGCGACGTCGAGGCGACCGGAGTGCCCTGCACGGCGGCGAGCGCTTCGGCCGGCAGCGTCATCGAGACGACGAGAAGGCCGGCGAGGCTCATCACGCCGACGGTGGCGCCGAGGGTCACGGCCTTGCGGACGCGACGGGACCGGCGCACGGCGAGGTGTGCGGTGACATCGGCGAAACCGGGGGCCTCGTCGAGGCTGGGGACGGATGCCTCGGCCGGGGTCATGCCCTTCAGCCGGGTGCCGCCGAAGGCGCGCAGCGCCTGCTCGAAAGCATCGAACGAGAGGTCTTCGCTCTGTGCGGCGGGAGCGCCCGCGCCATCGGTCGACGGCTCATCGGAGACGATCTCGTCTTCGGCGATGTTCACGACGACGTCTTCCATCTCGCGGACGGTGTCTGTCGACGCATCGACGTGGGCGGACTCGTCTGCCGCGGCGGGGACCGCCGGGACGGAGTTCTGACGTGTGGCTCGTCGCGATGCGGGCGATGCCGTGGCCGGAGCAGAAGGAGATGCAGAGACGGACTCGGTCGCTTCTGTCGCGGGGGCCTCGACGGCCGCGTTGCGGAGTCGGCTGGACCGGCGCGTAGGCACAGAGTCAGCCTGGGGATTCTCTAAGGGCAAAACGATTCTCTCGGGGTCGTACGTCAAGCTCGGGGGCGCTTACTCAGGTTCGCCTTCGGGGCGGCGAAAATAACGATCGCATAAACACTACCCCGGGGCGGCTGGGAAAGCCATGAGTTGTTCACTTTTCGTCAGCGCGTTTCCGTGTCGAGGATCTCGAGCAAGCGGGCGTGAACGGAGAGCCCACCCGCGATGATCATCGGACGGGGCGTCGCGGTGTCGAATCGGGAGACGGCGCCGCCCGCTTCTCGCACGAGCAGTGCGCCGGCCGCGAAGTCCCACGGCTTGAGACCGCGCTCGAAGTAGCCGTCGAGTCGACCGGCCGCGACGTAGGCGAGATCGAGAGCCGCGGCGCCCATCCGGCGCAGATCGCGCGCGATCGGCATCACCCGGCGCACGGTGGCGATGTCTCCGTCGTGCGTCGAGGGGTCGTAGCCGAATCCGGTGGCGAGCAGAGCGCCGGCAGGTGTGTCTGTCGTCACCTGCAGCCGGGTCTCGTCGAGCCAGGCCCCGTGTCCTCGTGCCGCGGTGAAGAGCTCACCGAGCGCGGGAGCGAAGACGGCACCGGCGAGGGTGTTCCAGGTCTCGGGATCGGCCGTGCCGCGCACGGCGGCGATGCTGACGTTATAGGCGGGGATGCCGGCGGCGTAGTTCACGGTGCCGTCGATCGGGTCGACGACCCAGGTGATGCCGCTTCGGCCGACTTCGGCGTCTGACTCCTCACCGAGGAATCCGTCGTCGGGTCGAGCATCCGCCAGACGTGACCGGATCAGCGCCTCGACCTCGCGGTCGGCGTCGGTGACGATATCGGCGAGCGTCGTCTTGGTTGCGGCGAGATGAACGCCCTCACGCCGACGCTGCCGTGCCAGCTCGCCGGCCTCGCGTGCGATCTCCGCGGCGAGGCCGACGAGCTCGAGCTCGTTGTCGCCGGTCACTGCGGAGGCAGGGGCGAGGGAGGCGGCGGCGGGAAGGCAGACGGGTCGGTCTGCGCGGGAGCTGCCGGCTGCGGCGGAGCGCCCGGGTAGAACGACGGCGCGGCGGGAGCCTGCGGCACCGAGGGGGCAGGCTGCACCGGCGGAGCGGTCTGCATCGGCGGCGCGCTCTGCGGTGCCGGTGCGAACGGGAACTGCTCGACGGGCGCGGCCGGAAGAGACGCCTGGTACTGCGGCACCGAGGGCTGACCCGTGTAATACGCATTCCAGTCGGGGCTGCCGTCCGGCAGAGCCGGAAGAGGGGTGATGCCGTCGGCATAGGTGGGCCAGGCGGGGAAGCTCACGAGCGGCTGCGGGGCCGGCGTCGGCTTCTTCGGCGCGAACAGCGCATTCAGCAGCGGGATGAGCGTCGTGCCCACGGCGGCGAGGATGGTCAGCGCGACCACGATGCGCCAGTACAGCTCGACGTAGTCGAAGGTGTCGGGGAACGTCAGGAAGAAGACGAGCATCCCGACGAGCGCACCGAGGAAGACGACGGTGACGACATAGATGACCCGGTTGAAGGTCGTCGGGTGCCGGTGTGCGGCGGGGGTGAACAACCGCACGTGCAGCAGCGCGAGCTGCAGGATGCCGATCACGAGCAGCAGCTGGAAGAAGCGTCCGCCTCCGCTGAAGTAGTAGTCCTCTTCGGGCATCCAGATCTTGAACAGACCCACGATGAGCGCGAGGATCCAGCTGACCATGCTCGCGAGGGCGAGCCAGTCCGGGCGCTTCGGCGCGAGTCCCGCTTCGAGGATCACGATGCCGGCGAAGCCGGCCAGCAGGAGGATCGTCAAGAATGCCTTGCCGATGAGCCCGTCCTGGTCTCCGATCAGCACCCAGACGACGCAGACCAGGGCTGCGGCGATCAGAGCCCCGATGGCAATCCAGATGGCACCTCTGATGAGCAGAGGGGTGTTCTTCTTTTCGGCGGTCGCGGTCTCCGGCTGGGACATGACGATCCTCTCGTTGAGCGGCGTTGCCCCATCCTCGCACGGGCGAGAGTCGAATCAGGGAGATGGAACCCGACTGTGGACTGACGGCGCTACTTTCTGCACCCTGCAGGAAAGGTCAGCCGGTCTTCTTCGCCGAGGCCGCGGCGAACGCCGCGATGCGCGCCTGAGCATCCGGCGTCTGCATGGCAGCTCCGATCGAGCGAGCCTCTGCCGTGAGCTGCTCCGCGAACGAACGCTCCGGCTGGGTGCGCACCAAGTGCTTGGCCTGCCCATAGGCATCGGCGGCGCCCGCGAGCCAGAAGCGAGCGATCTCCTCGCCCCGCGAACGCACCAGCGCGGCCTCGGCCGCCGAGTCCTCGCCGGCCACGGTTTCTGCCGCGAGGCCCCACTCGACGGCCTCGTCGGCCGTGAGCAGGCGATCCTGCAGTACCAGTTGCAGCGCCCGCCGCTGGCCCACCGCACGGGCCAGCTGAGCGGAGACCGAGAGATCGGGGGTCAGGCCGATGTTGGCGTACAGACTGCCGAGGCGTGAGCGCGACCCCACGACCGCGTAGTCGCTGCTCAGCAGGATGCCGAGTCCCCCGCCGGCCGTGATGCCGTGTGCTGCGGCGACCACCGGCACCGTCGATTCGGTGAGCGAGCGGATGCCGGTGTTGATGACCTCGGCGAGCGCGGTGATCTCGTCGCCCGACCCCATGGTCGTGGCCATGTCGATCACGTCTCCGCCGGCGCAGAACGCGGGACCCGCGGCATCGATCAGGATGGCCTTCACGTCGGATCGCGACGTGGCCTCCCCGGTCGCATCCCGCCAGGCGTGCGCGAGATCGGCGTTGAAGGCGTTGAGTCGGGCGGGACGGTTCAGCGTCAGCCGAGCCATTCCCTCATCGACCGAGAACAGGATGGCATCGCTCATGGCTTCTCCTTCGAGCACAGGACGTAGCCTTCAGCGTAATCGGCGATCAGCTCGGTTCCCACACCCGCGAGACGAACGCCTCCATGCGCCGCCGGGTGCCGTCGAGTCGGTAGTCGACCTGACCCTCGGCGCGCACCTCGTTCGGGGCGAGCGGATGCGCCAGCCGCACATTCTCGTGACACGACAGGTCAGCGCACACGTAGGTGCCGAACGAGTCGCCTCGATCCCCGCGCTCCCCCGCCCTGCGGGCGGAGAACAGAGTCACCTGATTGCCGGGCTGCATCGTGTGGCACATGTTGCACATGCCCGAACGCCCCCGACCCGGATCGGATGCGCGGAGCACGATGCCGGCGACGCCACCCTCGTGCGGGATCAGCACGTAGCCTCGACGGCCGGCGCTCGGGTCGCGCCAGGCGAAGAAGTCCAGATAGTCCCAGTCCACCAGCACGAAGTCGTGCGGCATCTCCATGACCCGGAGTTCGTCGGCATCCGCATTGACGAACGAAGCCCGGACCTCTGCTTCGGTGAGCGCTCGCATCCCCTCAGTCTATGAACCTCCGGTGCCGTGCTCGCGCGATCCCGACGAACGCACTCCGACCCGGAGCGAACCTCTAGCCTGAGACGCAGGAGGTACCGACATGGCGAACGCTCTTGTCACCGGGGCATCCCGCGGAATCGGACGCGCGACCGCGGTCGCACTGAGCATCCGCGGCGATCGGGTCGTCGTGCACTACGGCCACGACCGCGATGCGGCCGAGGAGACTCTCGCTCTGCTGCACGGCGAGGGGCACGGCATCGTGGGCGGCGATCTGTCCGACCCCGAGACCGCTCGCGAGGTCGTCACGCAAGCGCGGGAGGCGTTGGGCTCGATCGACATCCTCGTGAACAACGCGGCGCTCGCTCCCAGCCCGGCGACTTTCCACCGCATCGACCAGACCGACTACGACACATGGCAGCGCATCTGGACCCGGATGGTCGATGTCGACCTGCTCGCGGCGGCCAACGTCACCCACCTCGTCGCGAACGCGCTCATCGACACGGGCGCTCCGGGGGCGATCGTCAACGTCGGATCCCGCGGAGCGAACCGTGGCGAACCCGACTTTCCCGCTTACGGTGCGGCGAAGGCCGGCCTGCACGCCTTCGGACAGTCGATCGCGGTGGCACTCGCCCCGCACGGCATCTCCGTCGCGACCGTCGCGCCCGGGTTCATCGGCACGGAGCGCCAGGAAGCGAAGCTGTCCGGCGCCGACGGAGACGCGCTGCGTGCCCAGAGTCCGTTCGGACGCGTGGGCACGGCCGAAGAGGTGGCCGCCGCCATCGTCTATCTCACCTCCCCCGATGCGCAATGGGCGTCGGGCGCGGTGCTCGATCTGAACGGCGCGTCGCACCTGCGCTGAGCATCCGCCCCTCATCGAGGCGCTATCGGTCACCGGTTCCGCGCTCGGCACCTCGATGTGCGACGCCTTCGAGCGCTTCCAGAACGTGGCGAACGGATGCCTGCGCCAGGGCATCGGGTCGTGCGAGCACGTCGACGTGACGTGCGAGACTCGCCCCTGCGACGGGCCGCAGCACCATCCCGTCGGTGGCGAGCGACGCCGCCGTCACACGGGGCATGACCGCGATCGCCGAGCCGGTGCGGACGACCTGGGCGGCGACAGAGAACTCGTTGATGCGATGGTCGATGTGCAGCGGGCCGCCGGCGAGCGCCCCGATCAGTTCGAGCACCCCCGAGAGCGGAAAGCCCTCGTGCGTCGAGACCCACCTCTCGTCGCGCAGCTGCTCGGGCCGGATCTCACGCTGCGCGGCGAGGGGATGACTCGCGGGGAGCGCGATGTCGAGCGGTTCGACGAGCAGGGGCACCACCACGATGCGCTCATTTGGCCACGCCGGGTCATGCGCGAGCCGGTGGGCGATGACGAGGTCGTAGTCGGCGGTGAGACCCGGAAAGTCGCGTCGCGCCACATCGGCATCCGCCAAAGAGACCGGCCGCCCGGGGCCGAGCGCCCCCAGCAGCGGGCCGAAGAAGGTGAGACCGGCGCTGTGATACGCCGACACGCTCACGGTGCGAGCCTGCTGATCGAGGAAGGAATCCACCGTGTCCTGCGCTTCTGTCAGCGCCTGCTCCACGCGCGCCGCCGCCTGTGCAAGGGCCTGCCCGGCCTCGGTGAGAGCGAGGGTGCGCCCGCGCTTCACGGTGAGCGGCACGGCCACACCGGCCTGCAGAGCGGCGAGCTGCTGAGACACCGCTGACGAGCTCACGTGCATCGCGACGGCGACCGCGGCGACGCTGCCCCGATCGCCCAGCTCTCGGAGAAGGCGCAAGCGCGTGGGATCCATAAGCAATTTCTAACACAACACTGAAGCAAGTGCCCGATGCTCTTCACGGTGGTTGCGGGCACTGTTGCTCTGTGCCCCACTTCTCCCGTTCCGAACGCACCATCGACCTGCTGCTCATCGGGGTCGCCGCGGTGTGGGGAGCCAGCTTCCTGTCGGCCAAGGAACTGGCGGGAGATGTCGGGGTTCCGTCGGCCGTCGCCCTGCGCTTCCTCGTGGCCGCTGCGGCCCTCGGACTGATCTGCGCGCTTCGACGAGAACGTCTCCCCCGCGGCCGTGGACTCGTCATCGCTCTGGCGCTGGGCTGCTCCCAGGCGGCCATCATCGGTCTCGAGACCTGGGGCGTCAGCCTCACTTCGGCGACGAACGCCGGACTGCTGATCAGTCTCGCGCTGGTGATGACCCCCGTGCTCGAGAGCATCGCCGCGCGCTCATGGCTGCCGCGGAGCTACTTCGTGGCCGCCGTCGCCGCGGTCGTCGGGGTCGCCCTCCTGGTCTCGGGCGGCGGCATCCGCACTCCGACCGCCGGAGACCTGCTCGTGATAGCGGCCGCGACCGTGCGGGCATTTCACGTCACCGCCAGCGCACACCTCACGCGCGCACGCTCCGACAGCTCACTCGGCGTCGTGCTCGTGCAGATGCTCGTGTGCGCTGGGGTCTTCACCGCGGCGTCAGCACCCGCCCTCCCGTCGGCCGTCGTCAGCCTCGACGCGGGCGGTTGGTTCAACGTGCTGTTCCTGGGTCTGCTCTGCTCGGTGTTCGCCTTCGTCGTGCAGCTCTGGGCCGTGCGGCGCACCTCGGCGACCCGGGCCAGCATCCTCATGGGCACCGAGCCGGTGTGGGCTCTGCTGGTCGGCGTCATCCTCGCCGGCGAGGCCATCGAACCCTTCGGAGTCTGCGGTGCCGCGCTCATCATCGCGGCCAGCTACGCGGGTCAGGCGATCGAGCGTCGGCACCGGCTGCGGCGTGTCGCGCGTGTGCGCGGGTTATGCCCGGGACCGGCCCTGGCGTCGGCGGAGCAGCGTCAGCGCAAGGCCCACGCTGAGCAGCAATGAACCGCCGGCGGCTGCGGTCCACGCAATTGTCCCGCCGGTCTGCGCCAAAGGTTGCGCTTCGGCTCCCTCTACCGCGGGCCCCTCTGCGTGGGGTGCGCCGGGCGCAGGGTTCTCCCCGCTCGGCGGCGTGACAGGGCCGGCGGCGACGCCGGTGTACCAGGACTGGTCGGCGGACGTGACGGCGACGGTCCCCGGGATGGGCTCGCCCAGCTCAGATTCCGGTATGCCAATGACGGTAACGGTATTCGAGTACGGACCCGTCACTGCGGTTCCCGTTGCGCTGCATCGCACCGATGCTGCCGGTGCGAGCGCTGCAGCGCTGCTCGGGCACAGCACGGTGATGGGCGCGTCGTCGGAGCCGATGTCGGCGGCCGTGACATCTAGGTACGTGTCGCCCGTGTTCGTGACGTCGTACGTCCACACGACGGGTCCGCCCGCGACCAGCTGAGGGCCCGGCGCTGCGGTCACGTCCGTCGCATTGGTGAGCTTGGCGACCGCGATGCTCGGAGTCACGACGTGGACGGTGCCGGCGGGGCCGTCGCCCGTCAGCCCGAACTCGTCGGTCTCTGTCGCGGTCAGCGTCGTGATGCCCGCCGCGAAGGGCTCTGTCGGCGTGAACGTCCACGAGAGATCACTTCCGACGGCGGTCGTGCCGACGACCGCGCCGTTCGAATCCGTGATCGTGATCAGGTCGCCGGCATAGTCGCCCGTTCCCGTAACGGGGGTGAGGGCATCGCCGCTGATCCAGGAGTTCACGGTCGGGTCCGGAAGGCACGTGCGCGCGGCCACGAGGTCGGTCGTCGCCCAGCCATAGGAGCCGTTGTTGATCGGACGGTCGAGTTTCGCGGTCACTCTGACCGGAGCGGCCCCTCCCACAGGAATGCTGCCGAGGTCGTAGGCCGGCACTGCTGCGGTCGGGTCGACACTCACGGCAAGACCGACGAGTGTGCCAGAGGCCGGAACCCCCGAGACGTCGCCGTAGACCATCGAACCCAGCGCGGAGGTCGGGTTGGTGGTCGGCGTGAAGGTGATGAAGTCGTTCGCGCGCGGATGCCAGTCGGCGGCTTGCGGAATGGCATTGCTGACGAATGTGCCGCTGCCATTTAACGTCGTCGCGTAGTACTCCGCGCTGGTCGCCCGCTGGGCAACGGCATGACCGAGGAGCCAACGGGTCTCGTAGAAGGTGTGCGCCGCCGCCCGGTTGACGACCGTCGAGGATTGGCCGACCTGGTGGAAGTTCGCGTTTGCGGGGTCAACCGCTCGGGTGGCTGCCTGGTAGGCGATGGTCGCGTACCTCGATGCGGCCGGAACCAGATCGCCGGCAACCGCGTGGTAGCCGCTCAACGTGCATCCGGGCCCCTCATCCGCCGCCGCCGTCGAGGCTGCTCCTGCGACCACGGCCCCCACGCCGAGAGACGTCGCGCCGGCGATGACGGCAATGAGCGCAAAGCTGGTTCTGCGTGTGAATGACAGCGTCGAAAGCATGGAGATCCCCTGGGTTCATGCCGCGTGTGGCCACGGCAGATGTCGGCTCTGGAGGAGGGGTGGGCACCCGCAGTCCTCATTAAAGAGATCGCCGGGACGGCCGTTCATTACGGCATTCTTCGAGAATTGTTCGGACCCGCGCGGATATATGGGGGGAAATGCAAGAAGCCTCCGTGCACCGGAGGCTCCTTGTTCTTCACGTTGTGGTGGGGTGTTCTCGGTTTTCCGGGAGGCCTTGAGGTTACAGGGGTCATAGACATCATGTACGCGGGCGAATCCTCTGGCGAGGCGGCGTTATTCCTCCCGGCCATCGCGCGCCTCAGCGAGATGTGCTCCCGACCTGGGCTTTCCGCCCTTCTCGAGGAACACCCGACGCATAGCAGCCGGCGTCCACCCACTGATCTCTAACCCGTCGTTCGGCACGTCGCTGCAGGCGCGAGACTGCGGAGCTCAGCAGTGGCCCCTACTTCAGCTAGCGAGCGAGTACCGCGTTATCCAGTCCGTACCCCCGCTGAACTGAGCGGATGAACGAGGGCCCACTCCCCCAACCCGTCTTCTCCGCGTCGGGGAGAAGTGGCATCGCCCATGGGGCGGATGCAATGAGGGCATCGCTGAGTGCCGCGCATCTGACGATGAGCTCGTCAACGAGAGGAATGGGACGCAGCACGACCCCGAGCCCGAGATCGGGGATCGCGGAGTTCGTCTCGAACAACGTCCATCGATCCGTCGTCATCAGACGAGCAGCGAGCGCACGGAACTTCGCGCCGGGTTCCCCCTCCACCGTCGCGAGGCGTTCCACTTCTCCGTCCTTCTCGTGCGCTGCGCGGCCGAAAGGTTCATTGTGGATGGTGTTGCGAAGCACGGAGATGATCTCCCGTATCGCGCGGTTGTCTGGGTCTTCAACCAGTTTTCTGGTCTGGAAAGGTAGCTGTGCTCGAAACGACTTTCTAGAGAAGGACGCTTCCGCTTCGGGAACCGGCGTGGTGAGCTGCGCGTTGAGTGCTCGAGCCACGGCGTCCAGCACACCTTGAAGTGCAACGACAGCTCGTTCGACGAGCTCGTCTGGAGCTTCGAACCCAATCAGTCCGTCCGGGTGCAACGAGGTGACGAGCAGACGGTCGCGCGCTGCGAGCGCGCGTTCCAGCCGGACGAGCATGGCGCGCAGCATCGAGAGCGCCCGGTCTCCGGCCGGCCTGTCCGCTACGTCGTTGAACTGGGCGTCGACGTGGGGAAGCATCGCTGTCACCTGCACCCGCTCTGCCATCCACTTCGTGATGAACTGGGCATCCTCCGGCCCAACCAACACGCGGCTACGCAGCCGCTGATGCAGCCCGATGACCGCGAGGGCATCTGACACCGTGCACGCGCTGCGCATCATCTTGCGGTGGAGCGCGAACTCATTGTCGGTGACGTAAAGGTCGGCGTCCAGAGATATTGCAGCTTGCGCGTCCAGCTCGCGGGCGCGCGCCGCGACGGGATCCAAGCCGTAGCGTTTCGCCCAGTTGAATGCCGACTCGGTGTTCTTCTGTGCGAACGGGATCGCGCGGCGCACCGCCCCGTTCTCGTGCTTCTCGATGACCCCACCCCAACCGTTGTCAATTGGTGTCTCTTCGGGCGTCACGACGGAATAGTCTCCGGACGCGAGAAGCTGGTGCTGCGCTCGGCGCCGGAGTATTAGGATGCTCACGTCAGCACGGCGGAGGAGGTCGAAGTAGCTTTCGATGTCGGGAGTCAGCGGCACGAGTGGGTCGATAACGACGCGCAAGGGCGGCAGGTCCGCATGCAGATCGAACGCACGTCGTTCGTTCGTATGTGGTCGCGCGGGCTTTCGCAGCCGTTCCCAGACGTTCATGCTCGTCCCAAGATGCAGTCAGGGAGCACTGCCGGACGGGACCGCTGCGCGATCTCTTGCCTCAGTACCCACTCGCGGATGCGGCGGAGCGCAGTGAACTCCAGAGGCGAGTTGTTGCGGATCGGAGCTCCGGACCGCGAAAGCAGCGGCGCGTCGGCGTCCATGGCCTTTGTTCCGGCGTGCACGAACGTGCTGCGCGCGTCATAACAGGCAAGAAGGCGGCGCCGCAGCACGGCAGGGTCTCGGGGCACGATGACCTCCATCGGGGTGGGTGTCTTCACTTCCCGCAACCCCGTGAACGACGACGATGCAGCCGCGAAGGTGTACGAGGGTGTGAAGTCTCGCACCGCGTGCCGCCAGAAACCCGGAGTGAGCATGCGGAGGGTGTACGTTGCGAACCGCTGGCGGAGTCTGAGGTGCTTATCGACGAGGAGCTCCTCCCGCATCGCCTCGGCTTGGGCACCGTCGAGACCAAGCCTTTCGAACACAGTGTCCCAGTGCGCCGCGTCGTTGAACGTATCCCATGTGGCTGGTTGCGCCTCGAATTGCCCAGCCAGCGTTTCCAGGCCGGCCACCAGGAGTGTGAAGGCAGTGTGCAGGTCGACATCAAAGAGTTGGGTGGCCGCGTAGTGCAGCTCGCTGGCAGCGAGGATGGGCGTGGCGTCGTCGTCGCTGAGACCAGCGATACGGGTGAGCATCGTTTCGACGAGTCGTTTCTGGTTACCCTCAATCGGGCCATTGAGCTCTCGACCGTTCAGGCCAGAAGGGATGAAATTCACGTGGTCGGCGCCGTCCATCCGGGCCACGATCTCGTCGGCGGCGACGCGGACACGTCGCCCGAGAGCGAGAGTGATCACTGCGCCGAGCTGCGTGGCAAGCGCTTGACTTCGGCGCACGTTCGCGGGCCCTCCCTCGTCAAGGAGATGCAGAACGCTCATCTGCGCCGGCATGGACCCGAACGACTCGGCGACTCGGCCGGTCGGCTCAACACGGATGATTGAGCCGTCGATGTCAAGAGCAGAGGTGGCGAGAACACGGAACGCCGCGCCTTGGGTGGCGTCGTCGGCGCTCTCATCTAGTGCGTTGAGACGTCGAAACCATTCCTGGATATGTGTCATGGCTGTCCTGATGACTTGAGCATGCTGCATTTCTACCGCGAGCGGTAGACATCGGCCACCGAGACAGGCCAGCCCACCGTCGGTGAGGGAACGTCTCGGGTCACACTGCGCCGTCGGGCATCCGCCGGCGAGTGCGTAGATTTGACTCCACCCGCCGACGATGTCATCCCGTACACGGTTCGCCCGCGAGCTGCGAACGCGGCCCCCTCGCCGCCGGGTACCCGTCGTTGAAGTCAGCGCATCGACTGCTCGCGGCCTGGGACGGTGCGCTCGAACGACGAGCATCGGCAGGACGGAAGATGCGGCCATACAAGCTGCAGGATTGACCGACGTCACACAGTTCTGGCGCTCACCTGCGCGGGGCGCCCTCGCGAACGAGCGGATATGTTAGCGCGCGAGTCCGTCACTTCAGACTCCCGGCAATCCCGCCGGGTGGGAACAGCGGCTTCCACCGAAGCCCGGTTTCACACCGCTACTAAGTGCGTCCCGCACAAACGGATGCGCCCGGGGGCCGGCCTCGGGCGCATTTACGCTCACACGATGCCCGCGTCCTGCTCCGGATCGGGGCCGCTAACAATCCGCCACCCTCGCACCAGTGACGCCCACCCGCGTTTGCGCCACGACAACGCCAGCCGGACGACCTTCACAACCACCACCACGACGTTCATGAGAACGACTCCGCCGACCACTGCGGCCAACAGCACCGATAGTTGCAGTGGAGAGTTCAACAGGTCCTGAGCGATAGCCCACCCTGTGGCATTGGGGTCCGCCTGCCGCTGCGCTGCAACAAAGTTCAGAATACTGGGCACAGCCGGCACTGCGGCGACGAAGGCGACGAAAAGGCTGACTGCAGCGAAACGGTTCGCCGTGCGGGCAGCTTTCTCGCTGGCGCGAGTGGCACCTCGCTCACCCATAATGGTCAGAGCACGAGCGATGACTTCCAGCATTCTCGGAACACCGAACGTCCCCAGAACGTGATCTGCGATATCCCTCGCACCTCCATGCAGGATGTGACCTCCCCTCGTCTCGCGCTCCAATTCCAGAGCAGCACGGTAGGTGCGGCGCACCTCTTTCGGCTTCGCGGAGACCGCAATCAGCTTCTTCTCCAGCGCCCGCAAGCGCATGAACAACAGCACGGTCCTCTCGAACAGCAACGAGTACTCGAGGTCGTCCGCCCCTGGCTCCCCTGACCGCAGTTCCACAATGAGCGCTGACCCGAGGTCCGCGTGGACGAGAGTGCCCGAGGTCGCAGCCATGCTCGGGCCGGGAACATAGTTGGAACGCTCATCAGCCGGGGTCACCGTCATCGACACCACCTGCGCCACATCCTCAGCGTGCTGCGCCTCCCATGAATCGCAACATGCACCAGCCTCAGCAATCGTGACCGGGTACACAAGCCCAGTGCCATCCTTCTTCGCCCCGATGAGCGCGAGGATGCGTTGCTCGGCGATCTCGATCCAGTCGAAGAGCGCAAGGCGTTCCTCATGGTGGATGACTCTCATACGTGTGCCGGCATCCAACTCCTCGGCCCACTCCCCACCATGCCATCGAGCGTTTTTCCCGGCGTACGGTTCAGGTATCTCGGACTTGGCGATGATGTCGGCCTCCGGCGCGATTCCCTCGATAAGGTGCGTTGTGTCAAGTCCGGCGGGAAGGGCCACTCCCACGGTGATCTGAATCGCTCCGTCCCGGTGAAGAAGAAGTCGTGGTTCAAGGACCACATGAGCCTCTTTCCCGTCCACGACGATGGTGTGGTAGCTACCGCGCATCTGCATGCGCACAAACGGCTCGTCGATGGTGATCTCCTGCGCGAACAGTTCCCGATCGACCTGGCGTTCCATGACGAGGATTTGCTGTTGTCTAACCAGCATTCTCTCGACCTCGCGGATGCTGTCCGCAAGGTCGGGGAGGTTGTCATCGTCGCCGCTCCTCGACGCGAACAGGCCGTATATCGCGGCCCCCAACAGCTGCACTACCTTAAGAGGATGGCGGATGAACAGCCTGCCCAGCGATGACCAGCTGCGTGCGTCCGACCAGGCATTGAGGCGACGAAGTTTCGCGGCGCCACGGTCCACTTTGGCGAGCTCCGGCGACAGGCGCACAACGTCTTCGGACGGCCAGGCCGCCGTCCGCGCAAGCTCCGATTTCAGCAGCTTGTGGACGGCTCGGCCGAGGACGATGGGCTTCTTCGTGGTCAACGTGTGCACGAAATAAATGGTGACGTTCCCCCAGGCGGCCTCGTGCGACCGAATTCGTGCTGGCTCTGCAGCGGACGAGCCAGGGAGAACGAACGGCGCCCGCGAACGCCTCCATCGGTTGAAGAGAGACTGCAGCATGCACACAGCCTAGAGTGCAGGCACCCGTCGTCCCGGACGGCATCCTTTCCCCCACTGCGGTGGGGGCGCGGCATACCTGGGCCGCTGGCGCGCAACCGCGAGCCTCCTCGGGTGTCCGGCACTGTGTGCCCGCGGAGCGCCCGCGGACGGGCGATTCCCAGCATCACGAACGGCAGAGCGAGGACGCGCGCACGCTATCTCGCGGACGTTCCCTCAAGGAGCAGGGTTCGCTCGTATGCTCGAAGCCCACCCGGCCCGCTGAGAGCTGCGAGATGACTTCGAACGACGCTCGCGAATCCGGGGCACTGCGCCGATTGCAGCCTGCCCGCGAGTTCCGGCGTACCTCCATCTTGCTTCAGCCAGTAGCGCATCTGCTCCTGAACCACAGCGCGCACGGCATGCGGCGCAGAGTCGTTCACGAGCAGGAAGAAGTCATCGGGATGCCACGGCTCGTAAGGGAGCTGATCCATGAGCGCGTCATCCAGCCCGAGAAAGCCGGTGTCGCAGGTCAATAGCTTGTGCGCACCGCAAGCTGCTGCGGCCGCATGCACGTGCTGGTCGTGGGTGTCAGCACCCACGAACGTCAACGCTCCGGGGAAGTCATCAACCATATGGTCTGCTGCATTGACCAGCCTTGACCGCAGGCGGGTGATCTCACCGCCGTCTGCATCAGGGTGACGACGACGATGCGCCCTTATCGTTTCCGCGAGCACGTCCTCCGAGATGTACGTGTCGAACATCCGAACTTCGCCGCCGATGAGGAATAACCAGTCACGCTGAACGCGAGATGCCAGCACATTGGCATCTACGAACACGCGCTGAACGGACATGGCTACATCACACCGGGCCTAGTCGCCCAGCTCCCGGCCGAGGTCGCGGAGGAGCTTAGCTGCGTCAGGCCGACTAGCGGACCGACGAGCTTCGCAATCCTCAACGTCGCTCCACTTCAAGCGATGGTGCGTACCAACAAGATGCGCCTGAATCGCACCCTCTCGGATCATCTTCATCAACGTTGGCCGAGAGACTCCGAGATGGTCGGCCGCGACGGTCGTAGACACCTCTTCGGGCATCGTTCGAACTTGAATCATCGCTCCCTGAGCGACTGTGTGCAGCACGTGAGATACGAACGATGAGAGGTGATCGGGCACCGCGAAATCGCCCGCACTACTCACCACCTTGAAACATAGATGCGGCTCGTCCGAAGCGGATTCCACGATCTCCGCTGCTTGCCGCTTGTGCTCCTCGTCAGGGACGAGAAGATCGCGAATGGCCAAGGTACCGGGCATCACGCCACCCCCTGAGTTTGCATGCCTAATCATTGCAGTTTTTCACTTATAAGTGCAACCCCACCCTCGAACCGCCTCGCGAGGGTCAGCTGGGACGGGTGGTTCGCGTCTCCTCTTCAGGAGCGCCCTCGCCATCAGATGGGCGATCCACTTGTCTACGGATGACAGCTCCCGGTCGTCGCTGTCGTGACGGATCAGCAGCAGGTGCTTGTCCATGACCACGCCGAACCCGACGAGGTAACGCTGCACGTCGGCCGCGGTTGGTTTCTTGATGGTTGGCGCGGTGAAGCACTCCATCCGTATCCCGGTGCGTCAGCTCGTGCGGTGCTTCCGTGAGGTTCAGCAGATCATTCGCCTTGGACAGCGCGCGCTCGGCAATCCGCGCCCGCTCAGCCCGCAGATCGATCACCCGTGCTTGGGTAGGGCAGCCATCTGCGCTCGGTCGAACGTGATCAGCATAGAGGGCGGCTTGGCCCTCCTACCGCCCTCCGCGCGCACCGCTGTGCCCGCAACTGTGCCCGCGGGACACTAAGAAGGCCCCCAGCGAATCGAGTACCGATTCAGTGGGGGCCTTACATCCGCGTCATGGTGCGGATCGTGGCGAGTGAGGGATTCGAACCCCCG
Source organism: Microbacterium sp. NPDC087665 (assembly GCF_044743285.1). NCBI lineage: Bacteria > Bacillati > Actinomycetota > Actinomycetes > Micrococcales > Microbacteriaceae > Microbacterium > Microbacterium sp. NPDC087665. Next base: position 26,865 of record NZ_JBIUWD010000005.1, read on the forward strand.
AATGCTGAGCAGTCTGATTTACAGTCAGATCCCTTTGGCCGCTTGGGTAACTCGCCAGAGCGCACCCGTCCAACTTGAACAGCCAACCGGGGGCACGAGAATTCATCATACCTGCTCGGAGCGGGCGGATGAAATCGAGGGCTCAGCTGCCGTGAACCCCGCGCTCCGCCTCGGCGAGCGTCTCCGGAGTGCGCAGCAGACCGCCCTCGGCGCGGCACGTGGCGGCGGCGATATCCATCGCTCGCTGCAGCAGAATCTGCCAGCCGTCGGCCGTGGTCGGTGACGCGGCCACGAGGCCGGCAGCGACCGCGGCGAGCGTCGCATCGCCGGCACCGACCGTGTCGACGATGCGGCCCGGCAACTGAGAGATCGGCGCGGTGACGGTCGCGGCATCCGCTTCGATGATGGCGCCGTCTGCCCCGGCGGTGGCGAGCACCGCCTCGACGCCCAGACCCCGAAGACGGGCCCGCAGGGCGTCGAGGTCGCCGCCGTAGAGGAGAGCAGCGTCATCTGCGCCGACCTTGACGATCGCGGCCGCCGCCGCGAGCCGCTCGAACCCGCGCACGAACTCGTCGCGGTCGCTCAGCATGCCCGCACGAGGGTTGGGATCGATCGCCACGTGCGCGTCGCCGAGAGCATCCGCCAGAGCATCGACCTCGGCAGGAACGTCGAACGGGAAGCAACTGATCGCCACGAGCGCGGAGTCGGCGATCGCCTGTCGCGCCTCCGCGGAATAGCGGATGCTGCGCTTCTTCGCCGCCTCATTGAACACGTACTCCGGCTCGCCGCTCGCCGAACGCTGCACGACGGCGCGCGAGGAGCCGAACGGCGCAGGCCCGGCGATCAGTGCCACGCCGTGGTCGTTCAGGTACTCGCGGATGTGCGCGCCGGCTTCGTCGTCGCCGACCATCGCGATGAGAGTGGTGGGCACGCCGAGGCGCCGCAGCCCCACGGCGACGTTCAGCGCCGCACCGCCGACGAGCTCACGCACGCCGCTCGCGTCTCGGATCTCATCGATCAACGCATCGCCGATGACGACGGCGGACCCGGGGACGGCAGTGTCGATACTCACCCGCTGACACTATCGCGCCCGCCCGACACAGCGTCACCTCCATCGCCCGAAGCGCCGGGCGCGGTACCGTGACGCCATGAAGGCACGCCACCTCACCGCCGCCGCAGCCCTCGTCCTCGTCGCCGCCCTCACGGCCTGCGACCCGGGCTCATCCGGATCCGGCGACGCGAGTTCCTCGCCCAGCCCGTCGACGACGACATCATCCGATGAGACGGATACGCCCTCCCCCACGCCGTCGGCGACACCGACGACCGAGCCGATCGCGCTGCCGACCGACTGCCGGGCGATCCTCTCGGCCGACGTGCTGTCGCAGCTCGGCGATACGCCCCTCAACGACGCGGCCTTCGGCCCGTCGGGTGTCGGCGCAGACGGCACCCTGACCTGCATCTGGCGCTACCCTCAGGCCGACACGACCGGACTCATCACGAAGATCTCGTACATGAACCGCGGACCGGCGCTCGAGATGCTCAACGCCCTCGCCGACAACGACGGCTTCAGCTGCTTCACCCCCGACGGCGGCACCCGGTGCGAGAAGACCTGGGCCAACGCCCAGTACCCCGTCACCGACGGACGCACGCTGTTCTGGCGCGACGACATCCTCATCGATACCAACTACTCCAACCTCGCCCCGACCGGCTATACGGCGAGCATCATCGCGAGCGTCTTCGGCTGAACCACCCGCCCGCGGCACGTGCGCCGAGGGTATGACGAAGGCCCCGGGGCGAACCCCGGGGCCTTCGTCATTCAGTCACACCTCAGTTGTAGGTACCGGGGGTGACGTCGTCCGTTGAGAACGCGTCGAAATCGACGTAACCGAAGTCACCGTCGGCGTACGCACCGTCGGATGCGAAGATCCGGTTCGGGTAGCGCTCGCTCTTGGCTTCTTCCGTCGCCTCGACCGTGACGTTGCGGTACTTCGAGAGACCGGTTCCGGCGGGGATGAGCTTACCGATGATGACGTTCTCCTTGAGACCGACCAGCGGGTCGCGCTTGCCCTGCATCGCAGCCTCGGTGAGCACGCGGGTCGTCTCCTGGAAGGAAGCGGCCGACAGCCACGACTCCGTCGCGAGCGACGCCTTCGTGATACCCATCAGCTCCGAACGGCCCGACGCGGGGCGCTTGCCCTCGGCCACGGCCTCGCGGTTGATCGCCTGGTAGCGCTTGAGGTCGACCATCTCACCCGGGAGCAGGGTCGTGTCGGCGTGATCGACGACGGTGACCTTGCGGAGCATCTGACGGACGATGACCTCGATGTGCTTGTCGTGAATCGGCACACCCTGCGAGCGGTACACACCCTGCACGCCGTTGACGAGGTAACGCTGCACCTCGCGGGCGCCCATGACACGCATGACCTCCTTGGGGTCGAGCGTGCCCACCAGGATCGGCTGACCGACCGTGACGTGCTGCCCGTCTTCCACGAGGAGAGTCGCGCGACGCAGAACCGGGTAGATGACCGGCTCGTCACCGTTGTCGGGCGTCAGGATGACCTTCTTGGCCTTGTCCGTCTCGTCGATCGTGATGCGGCCATCGGCCTCGGCGATCGGCGACGCACCCTTGGGGGTACGAGCCTCGAAGAGCTCCTGCACACGCGGGAGACCCTGGGTGATGTCATCTGCCGACGCCGAACCACCGGTGTGGAAGGTACGCATCGTCAGCTGGGTACCGGGCTCACCGATCGACTGTGCCGCGATGATGCCGACGGCCTCGCCGATGTCGACGGTCTTACCCGTCGCCAGCGAACGGCCGTAGCACTGTGCGCAGACACCGACGGCGGAGTCGCAGGTGAGGACCGAGCGCACCTTGATGGTCTCGACACCCGCCGCGACCAGCTTGTCGATGAGCACGTCGCCCACGTCGTCACCGGCCTCGGCGAGAACCTCGCCCTTGCTGTCGACGACACCCGAGGCGAGCGTACGAGCGAACACCGAGTTCTCGACGTTCGCGTCGCGAACCAGCTCGCCCTGTGCGTTCGGAGCGGCGATCGGGAGCTCGAGGCCCTTCGACGTGCCACAGTCCTCTTCGCGGATGATGACGTCCTGCGAGACATCCACCAGACGACGGGTCAGGTAACCCGAGTCGGCGGTACGCAGAGCGGTGTCGGCCAGACCCTTACGGGTACCGTGCGTCGCGATGAAGTACTCCGCAACCGACAGACCCTCGCGGTACGAGGAGATGATCGGACGCGGGATGATCTCACCCTTGGGGTTGTTCACCAGACCACGCATACCGGCGATGTTCCGGATCTGCAGCCAGTTACCACGAGCACCCGACGACACCATGCGGTTGATGGTGTTGTCTTCCGGGAAGTTCGCCTTCATGGCGGCCTGAACCTCGTCGGTCGCCTCGGTCCAGATCTTGATCAGTTCCTGACGACGCTCGGTGTCGGTCGTGAGGCCCTTCTCGTACTGGGACTGGACCTTCGCGGCCTGCTTCTCGTAGCCGGCGACGATCTCGGCCTTGTTCGGCGGCGTGAGAATGTCGCTCAGGGCGACGGTCACACCGGAGCGCGTGGCCCAGTAGAAACCGGCATCCTTGATGCGGTCCAGCGACGCGGCCGTCTCGACCTTCGGGTACTCCTCGGCCAGCTTGTTGACGATCTGCGACAGCTTGTTCTTGTCAGCCTGCTCGCGGACGAAGGGGTAGCCCTTCGGCAGCGTGTCGTTGAAGATCGCCTGACCCAGCGACGCATCGACGAGACCGTGACGCTCGTAGTTCTCGGGGGCGTCGCCCTCGAGGAACGTCAGACCCGGGATGCGGATGCGGACCTTGGCCTGCAGGTCGAGGGTGCCCTCGTCCTTCGCCAGGATCGCCTCGCCCACCGAACCGAATGCACGGCCCTCACCGGCTGCGCCCGCCTTGACCGTGGTCAGGTGGTGCAGGCCGATGATCATGTCCTGCGAAGGCAGGGTGACCGGGCGTCCGTCGGACGGCTTCAGGATGTTGTTCGACGCGAGCATCAGCACGCGGGCCTCGGCCTGAGCCTCGACCGACAGCGGCAGGTGGACAGCCATCTGGTCACCGTCGAAGTCGGCGTTGAACGCCGCGCAGACGAGCGGGTGCAGCTGGATGGCCTTGCCCTCGACGAGCTGAGGCTCGAAGGCCTGGATGCCGAGACGGTGCAGCGTGGGCGCACGGTTCAGCAGAACCGGACGCTCGCGGATGATCTCCTCGAGCACGTCCCAGACCTCGGGACGGGTGCGCTCGACGGCACGCTTGGCGGCCTTGATGTTCTGCGAGTGACCGAGGTCGATCAGGCGCTTGATCACGAACGGCTTGAAGAGCTCCAGAGCCATCTGCTTGGGCAGACCGCACTGGTGCAGCTTCAGCTGCGGTCCGACGATGATGACCGAACGGCCCGAGTAGTCGACGCGCTTGCCGAGCAGGTTCTGACGGAAACGACCCTGCTTACCCTTCAGCATGTCGCTGAGGGACTTCAGAGCGCGGTTTCCGGTACCGGTGACCGGGCGACCACGGCGACCGTTGTCGAACAGTGCGTCGACGGCCTCCTGCAGCATGCGCTTCTCGTTGTTGACGATGATCTCGGGGGCACCGAGGTCGATCAGACGACGAAGACGGTTGTTGCGGTTGATCACGCGGCGGTACAGGTCGTTCAGGTCGGAGGTCGCGAAGCGGCCACCGTCGAGCTGCACCATCGGGCGCAGCTCCGGCGGGATCACCGGAACGACGTCGAGAACCATCGCGGCCGGGCTCATACCGGTCTCGAGGAACGAGCTGACGACCTTGAGACGCTTGATCGCACGGATCTTGCGCTGGCCCTTGCCCTCGGAGATCTGAAGGCGCAGGTTCTCGGCTTCGGCCGCGAGGTCGAACGCCGCGAGGCGACGCTGGATCGACTCGGCGCCCATGTAAGCCTCGAAGTACTGACCGAAACGGTCCTGCAGCTCGTGGAAGACGTCGTCTTCCGGACGCAGTGCGCCGACCTCGAGGGTGCGGAAGTCTTCCCACACGCGCTCGAGCTTGGCGATCGCCTCGTCGGCACCCTTGCGGATGAGCGACATCTCCTTCTCGGCGGCGTCCTTGACCTTCTTCTTGGCGTCGGCCTTGGCACCCTCGGCCTCGAGAGCAGCGAGCTCCTCTTCGAGGCGTGCGAGGCGCTCCGCGATCTTCGAGTCGCGACGGTCGCTGAGCGTCTTCAGCTCGAGGCGGATGTTGTTCTCCTGCGTGCCCAGGTCGCGGTGACGAGCATCCTCGTCGACCGAGATGACCATGTAGGCAGCGAAGTAGATGACCTTCTCGAGGTCCTTCGGCGCCATGTCGAGCAGGTAGCCGAGGCGCGAGGGAACACCCTTGAAGTACCAGATGTGGGTGACGGGAGCGGCGAGCTCGATGTGACCCATGCGCTCACGACGGACGGAGCTCTTGGTGACCTCCACGCCGCAGCGCTCGCAGACGATGCCCTTGAAGCGGACACGCTTGTACTTGCCGCAGGCGCACTCCCAGTCGCGGGAAGGTCCGAAGATCTGCTCTCCGAAGAGACCGTCCTTCTCGGGCTTCAGGGTGCGGTAGTTGATGGTTTCGGGCTTCTTGACCTCACCGAACGACCACGCGCGGATGTGGTCCGCGGTTGCCAGGCCGATGCGAAGCTCATCGAAAGTATTTGACTCGAGCACTAATTCTCCTGTGTCGGAATTCTTTTTGAGAAGTCTGCTTCGGCGGGCTCAGGGAGTGATCCCCGAGCCCACCGAAGGATTAGATCTCGTCGATCGAGGCGGCCTCGAAGCGGCTGGAGATGTTGATTCCGAGCTCTTCCGCTGCACGGAAGGCCTCGTCGTCGGTGTCACGGAGGTTGACGAGCGTGCCGTCGGCCGAGAGGACCTCGACGTTCAGGCAGAGCGACTGCATCTCCTTCATGAGCACCTTGAACGACTCGGGGATGCCGGGCTCCTGGATGTTCTCGCCCTTGACGATCGCCTCGTAGACCTTGACGCGGCCGAGGATGTCGTCGGACTTGATCGTGAGGAGCTCCTGGAGGGCGTATGCGGCGCCGTAGGCCTCGAGGGCCCACACCTCCATCTCACCGAAGCGCTGTCCACCGAACTGCGCCTTACCACCGAGCGGCTGCTGGGTGATCATCGAGTACGGACCCGTCGAGCGTGCGTGGATCTTGTCGTCGACCAGGTGGTGCAGCTTCAGGATGTACATGTAGCCCACCGAGATCGGCGCCGGGAACGGCTCGCCGGAGCGGCCGTCGAACAGCTGCGTCTTTCCGGTCGAGTCGATCAGGCGCACACCGTCGCGCGTCGGCAGCGTGACGTCGAGGAGACCAGCGATCTCCTCCTCTGACGCACCGTCGAACACCGGGGTGGCGACCTTCGTGCCGGGAGCAGCCTCGAAAGCCTGCTCCGGCAGACGAGCTGCCCACTCCGGGGTGCCCTCGACCTTCCAGCCCTGCTTGGCGATCCACCCGAGGTGGGTCTCCAGCACCTGGCCGAAGTTCATTCGACCCGGAATACCGAGCGGGTTCAGGACGATGTCGACCGGGGTTCCGTCGGCGAGGAACGGCATGTCCTCGATCGGCAGGATCTTGGCGATGACACCCTTGTTGCCGTGACGGCCGGCGAGCTTGTCACCCTCGGTGATCTTGCGCTTCTGGGCGATGTAGACCACGACGCGGCGGTTGACGCCGGAGCCGAGCTCGTCGTCGCCGTCTTCGGCGTTGAACTCCTTGACGGCGATGATCGTGCCCTGCTCACCGTGAGGAACCTTGAGCGACGTGTCGCGCACCTCGCGGCTCTTCTCGTTGAAGATCGCGCGGAGCAGACGCTCTTCCGCCGACAGCTCGGTCTCGCCCTTCGGCGTGACCTTGCCGACGAGGATGTCGCCGGGGCGAACCTCGGCGCCGATGCGGATGATGCCGCGCTCGTCGAGGTCCTTCAGCAGCTCAGGGCTGACGTTGGGGAGGTCACGGGTGATCTCCTCCTTGCCGAGCTTGGTGTCGCGAGCGTCGACCTCGTACTCCTCGATGTGAATCGAGGAGAGGGTGTCGTCCTTCACCAGGTCCTGGCTGAGGATGATCGCGTCCTCGAAGTTGTAGCCTTCCCACGTCATGAACGCGACGAGGAGGTTCTTTCCGAGGGCCAGCTCGCCGTTCTCGGTGGCGGGGCCATCAGCGATGACCTCTCCGACCTCGACGCGCTCACCGGCGGAGACGACGACCTTCTGGTTGTACGACGTGCCCTGGTTGGAGCGGTCGAACTTGCGCAGGTGGTATTCCTGCGTGCCGCCCTCGTCGAGCATGACGACGACGCGGTCAGCGGAGACCTCGGAGACGACACCCGGCTTCTCGGCCGTGAGCACGTCACCGGCGTCGATGGCGGTGTAGCCCTCCATACCGGTTCCGACGAGCGGCGAGTCGCTGCGGAGCAGCGGCACAGCCTGACGCTGCATGTTGGCACCCATGAGGGCGCGCTGTGCATCGTCGTGCTCGAGGAAGGGCACGAGCGACGTGGCGACCGACACCATCTGACGCGGCGAGACATCGATGTATCCGATGTCTTCCGGCAGGAACATGTCGACCTCGCCGCTGCCGCCCTTGGGGCGTGCCAGGACGTGGCTCTCGATGAAGCGACCCTTGGCATCGAGCGGGGCGTTGGCCTGCGCGATGTTGAAGTCGACCTCTTCGGAAGCGGTCAGGTAATCGATGTGCTCGGTGACGACACCGCCGGTGACCTTGCGGTACGGGGTCTCGATGAAACCGAACGAGTTGATGCGCGCGAAGGTCGCGAGAGCACCGATCAGACCGATGTTCGGGCCTTCAGGGGTCTCGATCGGGCACATGCGGCCGTAGTGCGAGGGGTGCACGTCACGCACCTCGACGCCGGCGCGGTCACGGGAGAGACCACCGGGGCCGAGCGCAGACAGACGACGCTTGTTGGTCAGACCCGCGAGCGGGTTGTTCTGATCCATGAACTGCGACAGCTGCGACGTTCCGAAGAACTCCTTGATCGCGGCGACGACGGGGCGCACGTTGATCAGGGTCTGCGGCGTGATGGCCTCGATGTCCTGCGTGGTCATGCGCTCGCGGACGACGCGCTCCATGCGGGACAGACCGGTGCGGACCTGGTTCTGGATCAGCTCGCCGACCGCGCGGATGCGACGGTTGCCGAAGTTGTCGATGTCGTCGGTCGCGAGACGGATCTCGGCCTTCTTGCCACCGCGGATGCCCTCGAACGTCTCGGTACCGGCGTGAATGCGCACGAGGTACTTGATCGTCGCGACGATGTCCTGCACGGTGAGGACGGAGTCGCTGAGCGGCGCGTCGAGACCGAGCTTCTGGTTGATCTTGTAACGACCGACCTTCGCGAGGTCGTAGCGCTTCGGGTTGAAGTAGAAGTTGTCGAGGAGCGCACGCGCAGCCTCGGCAGCGACCTGCTCGCCCGGACGGAGCTTGCGGTAGATGTCGCGGAGCGCATCTTCCTTCGTGACGATCGTGTCCTTCGCGAGCGTCTCCTCGATGGAGGTGAAGCCGGCGAACTCGGTGAGGATCTCTTCGCTCGTCATACCGAGGGCCTTGAGGAAGACGGTCACCGACTGCTTGCGCTTGCGGTCGATGCGAACGCCGACCTGATCGCGCTTGTCGATCTCGAACTCGAGCCATGCACCACGGCTCGGGATGACGCGCGCCGACACGATGTCCTTGTCGGACGTCTTGTCGGGGCTCTTGTCGAAGTACACACCGGGCGAACGCACCAGCTGCGAGACGACGACGCGCTCGGAGCCGTTGATGATGAACGTGCCCTTGCCGGTCTGGAGCGGGAAGTCGCCCATGAAGACCGTCTGGGTCTTGATCTCACCCGTGAGGTGGTTCATGAACTCGGCCTCGACGTACAGCGGGGCGGCGTACGTCTTGCCGCGCTCCTTGCACTCCTCGATCGAGTACTTCTCGGGCTCGAGGTACGGGTTCGTGAACGAGAGCTGCATCGTTTCGCCGAGGTCTTCGATGGGAGAGATCTCCTCGAAGATCTCGCCGAGACCGCTGATCTCGTTGACGTCTGTGCGGCCGGCCTTCTTGGCCTCGGCCACCCGTGCCTTCCAGTCGTCGTTACCGACGAGCCAACCGAATGATTCGGTCTGCAGGGCGAGAAGGTCAGGGACCGTCAGCGTGTCGGAGATCTTGGCGAACGAGAGGCGGGAAGCTCCGCGTCCGTTCTTAGTGGTGGTGGATGTGGATGCGTTGCGAGCAGCAGCCAAGGGAATAACCTCCGTGAGCCCCGCAGGGCTTCTCGATTCCTTTGTCGTCAGGTGGAGTGTGCGCTCAGAAGCTCACCGAAATGCCGACCACCATATGAGGGCATGGAGAAGCGAGCGCAACTACTCACTATACGCATGAATCCACGACATGGCAAGCGCAGTCCTTGACCAATGTCGAATGCTGCGGTATTGGCTCCCCTGACTCCGGAGCCGTGGGGGTGCGATCAGGCCCAGGTCCAGGTGACGAGGATCGACTCGGCGATCTGCTGGCGCTCGGCCGCGGGGACCGTGTCACTGAACGAGAAGGTGACGATGTATGTCTGGTCGTCGGTGCTCACGTAGTACTGGTCGACCACGTACGAGACCCCATCGCTCGACATGGCCGCCGAGATGTGGGCAGATTCGGAACCCGCGACGCTCACCCGCTCGTTCACCGCGACGTCGGTCGCCCCGACCGTCTCGAGTTCTTTGAGTCCGAGCGTCTCGACCTGGTCGGCGGACACGAAGCCCGCCGGCGACTTGAGCACATTGACGTTGTCGGCGAACCCGTCGGGGTCTTGCAGGTTCGCCGCGAAGCTGTCGGGGTCGAAGCCGGGGATCTCCTGCTGCGGATCGGCCCATCCCTCGGGCACGACGAAGCTGTATCCGTCGCCGGTGATCGTGTCTCCGGTGGCGGGTGCGGCATCGAGCTCGTTCGCCGTCGTCTCGTCGCTCTCCGAGGGCGCCGACGATGAGCCGCTCGTCTCCTGCGCGGTCGGGATCAGCGTCGAGCATCCGGTCAGCGTGAGCGCGGCAGCGAGCAGGAGGGCAGCGGAACGGATCGGAGTGCGCATGCGAGACACCTTATCCAATCGGTACGACACGCGATCCGTCCGCCCGATCAGTTCCATGCCCAGGTGACGAGCACGGACTCGGCGGTGCGCTCCCGGTCGGCCTTGGGCACCGACGTGCTGAACTGGAAGGTGACCACATAGGTCTGCTCGTCGTCGCTCACGTAGTACTGATCGGCCGCGTATTCCACGTCGCCCGTGGTGATCGTCGCCGAGATGTGCGCCGCCTCGGAGCCGCCGACGATCACGCGGGGTTCGACCGTCACATCGGAGGCACCGGCCGACTCGAGCTCCTGCGGGCTGAGCGTCTCGATCTGTTCGGGCGTCACCGCGCCGCCCGGAGCGAGCACGTTCAAACCGTCGGGGAACCCATCGACGTCGGCCGGATCCGAGGCGACGAGGTCGGTGGTCAAGCCGCCGGAGGTCTGCGGATCGGTGACGGCCCACCCCTCCGGCAGAGTCAGGGTGTACCCCGACCCTTCGACAGCGGATCCCGCGGCCGGCTCGGCGTCGAGCTCTGCGGACCCGGTGCCGCTCGACGGAGCCGACGACTCGCTGCCCGTCGCATCGGACACACCGCCCGAGACCTCATCGGCGCCGGAGCATCCGGTGAGAGCGACAGCGGTGGCGAGCAGCAGGGCAGCGGAAGTCATCTGGATACGCATGCCGGACACCATAGGCAGATGCGACGATCGCGCGCTCGGCCCGCCGGCATCCCTGTGGATAACTCGGCGGGCCGACGCGTCAGGACGCGATGTTGAGCTCGTTCCCGGGGATCGACGCGAGCAGCCGGCGCGTGTACGGGTCGCGCGGGTTGGTGAAGATCTCCTCCGACGACGCGGCCTCGACGAGGCTGCCGTCCTTCATCACGCACACGTAGTCGCTGATGAGGCGCACGACCGCGAGGTCGTGCGAGATGAAGAGGTAGCTCAGCCCGTACTCGCTCTGCAGGTCTCCCAGCAGGGTGAGGATCTGGTCCTGCACGAGCACGTCGAGGGCCGACACGGGCTCATCGCACACGATCAGTTCGGGCGACAGCGCCAGGGCCCGCGCGATCGCGACGCGCTGACGCTGACCCCCGGACAGCTCCGAGGGGTAGCGGCTCAGCATCGACTGCGGCAGGGCGACGTCGTCGAGCAGCTTGCGCACCCGGCTGCGCCGGTCGTTGCGGCTCCCCCGGCGGTAGAACTCGAGGGGCTCCGCGATCAGGCGCTCGATCGTGAACATCGGGTTCAGGCTCGAGTACGGATCCTGGAAGATCGGCTGCACCCGCTGACGGAAGTCGCGCGTGTCCGACCGGTTGAGGGTGGAGATGTCCTTGCCCTCGTACCGGATCAGTCCGCTGGTCGGCTCGACCACCTTCAGAAGCATCCGTGCGGTCGTGGTCTTGCCGGAGCCCGACTCCCCCACGATCGCCACCGTCTCGCCGCGCGGGATCGCGAGCGACACGTCGTTCACCGCCACGAAGTCCTCACCGCGCCCGCGCACCGGATAGACCTTCGTGAGACCCTCGATCTCGACGATGTTGTCGGTCTTGCCCTTCGGCGTCGCGGCAGGAGCCGAAGCATCCGCCTCGTCGACCGGCGCGGCCGGTTCGCGCTCCTCGACGTGGAACGCCTCGGGCCGCAGACGCGCGGCGGCCACCGACGGCGCCGCCTGCACGAGCGACTGCGTGTACGGATGCTGCGGATTCTCGAGGATCTGCTGCGCCGGGCCCTGCTCGACGACACGACCGCGGTGCATCACCACGACCCGCTCGGCACGTTCCGCAGCGAGCCCCAGGTCGTGCGTGATGAGCAGCACGGCGGTGCCGAGCTCGCGCGTCATCGCGCCGATCTGGTCGAGGATGGTGCGCTGCACCGTCACGTCGAGTGCGCTGGTGGGCTCGTCGGCGATCAGCAGGCGCGGCTTGCAGGCGAGACCGATCGCGATCAGCGCCCTCTGCCGCATGCCACCCGAGAACTCGTGCGGATACTGCTTCGCCCGGCGCTCCGGATCGGGGAGACCTGCCGCAGTGAGAGCCTCGACGACCTTCTCGCGCACGTTCTGACGCGTGGCCAGTCCGTGCGCGAGCAGCGTCTCGGCGACCTGCGTACCGACCTTGGCGACCGGGTTGAGGTTCGACATCGGGTCTTGCGGCACCAGACCGATGTCACGCCCGCGGATCGCCCGCAGGTCGTGCTCGGAGGCGTGGGAGATGTCTCGCCCGTCGAGGCGGATGCTCCCCGCGGCGATCTTCCCTCCCCCGGCGAGCAGGCCGATGATCGCCATCGCGGTGGTGGACTTGCCCGATCCGGACTCGCCCACGATCGCGACGGTCTCGCCGGGCGAGATCTCCAGGTCGACGCCCTCGACGGCATGCACGACACCGTCGATCGTGGCGAAGTCGACGGCGAGGCCCTCGACGGACAGCAGCGGAACGCCGCTCATCTGATTCTCCTTGCCGGTCATCGGGCACGCGTCCTCGGGTCCATGGCCTCGCGCAGCGCCTCACCGAACAGGGTGAAGCCGAGCGCGGTGACCGCGATGCAGATACCGGGGAGGAACGCCAACCACGGGGCGATGGCGAGTTCGGCCTGCGCGTAGGTGAGCATGCGCCCCCACTCGGCCGTCTCGGGGCGTCCGCCGCCGAGGCCGAGGAACGACAGGGCCGCCGCATCGATCACGGCGGTGGCGAGCGTGAGGGTTCCCTGCACGATCACCGGCCCGATGGCGTTCGGCAGCACGTGCGACATCGTGATGCGCCCGCGACCGAGACCGAGGGTCTGGGCCGAGAGAACGTAGTCGCTCGATCGCTGCTGCAGCATCGACGCCCGCAGCAGGCGCGCGAAGATCGGCACCTGCGAGGCTCCGATCGCGATCATCACCGCGAACGGCGTCTGCCCGAGGATCGCGGCGATCGACACCGCCAGCAGCAGGTTCGGCACCGACAGGATGATGTCGACGAAGCGCATGATGATCGTGTCGACCCAGCCGCCGAACGTGCCGGCGAGGAGTCCGAGCAGCATGCCGCCGACGAGTCCCATCGCGGTCGAGATGACACCGACCATCAGAGACGCCTGCGCGCCCCAGATGAGCTTCGAGAGCACGTCGCCGCCGAAGCGGTCGAGTCCGAGCGGGAACTGCGGCAGTTCACCGGGACCGGGGATGTAGGTCGGCGTGATGAACTTCGCGCCGGGGAGCGCGGTCTCGGGATACGGGGCGAGGATCGGCGCGAGGGCGGCGACCAGGAGGAACAGCACGACGATGGCCGCGCCGATCCACGCGGTCGGGTTGCGGCGGATGCGACGGAACACATCGCGCCAGAAACCACCGGAACCGTCCTTGAGCCCGGCTTGGGCGACGGCGACCGTGTCGATGATCTCGCCGCCCTGGGCGGGTGGGAGTGCGACGCTCATGACGTGAACCCCTTTCGAGAGATGGTGGTGTGCATCACTGGACCCTCACTCTCGGATCGATGAAGCTGTACGAGACGTCGACGGCGAGGTTGATCAGCGCGTACGCGATGGCGATGAAGATGATGAACCCCTGGAGCACCGGGAAGTCTCGGGTGAAGATCGCTCGGGCGAGGAACGACCCGATGCCAGGGAAGGCGAACACCGTCTCGGTGAGCACCGCCCCCGAGATCAGGAGCCCGGTCTGGAGCCCGATCGTCGTGATGACGGGGAGCATGGCGTTGCGCAGGATGAAGCGGCTGCGCAGCGTCGACGTTCCCACGCCCTTGGCCCGGCCGGTGCGCACGTAGTCGGCGTTCTGCACCTCCAGCACGCTCGCGCGCGTGATGCGCACGATGATCGCGAGCGGGATCGTGCCGAGGGCGAGCGCCGGCAGCACGAGGTGGAGGAGGGCATCCCACGCGGCATCGAACTCGCCGGTGATGAGGCCGTCCCAGACGTAGAAGCCGGTCGGATGCGTCGCGTCGATGCGCGGGTTCTGTCTGCCGTCGGACGGCAGCCAGCCCAACTGGACCGCGAAGACGTACTTGAGGATGAAGGCGAGGAAGAAGACGGGGATGGTGATCCCGAGCAGGCTCAGCACGACCGAAGCGTGGTCGGTGAACTTGCCGTGCCGTCTGGCCGCCCAGTATCCGAGCGGGATTCCCACGCCCACCGCGAAGATGAGCGCCAGAACGCTCAGTTCGATGGTCGCTGGGAACCTCCGGAAGAACTCTTCGATGACGGGACGGTTGGTCTGGATGGACGTACCGAAGTCGCCCTGCAGCAACCGGCCCACCCAGATGAAGTACTGCTCGAGGATCGGCTTGTCGAATCCGTAGAGCTCGTTGACTCGGGCGACGGCCTCGGGAGTCGCCTTCTCACCGAGAAGGGCGACGGCGGGGCCGCCGGGAAGGGCCCTGACCCAGGCGAACAGCAGGATGCTGAGGCCGATCAGGGTGGGGATGAGGAACAGCAGTCGCCCGCCGATGGTGCGCAGCACAGAGATCTCCGTAGATCGGGTGCGGACCCTTCGTCTCGCTCCGCTCGCTCAGGGACCGGTTCAATGGTCCCTGAGCGAGGAGCGGAGCGACGAGACGAAGGGTCCGCGTCGGTCAGTCCTACTTGGTGAGGACGATGTCTGTGAAGACCTCGTCGTTCACCGGGCTGGCCGGGTAGCTCTCGACACGGGAATCGAACGCCAGGGTCGGCGCCGGGTGCGCGAGCGGCACACCGGGGATGAACTGCGCGACCATCTCATTGATCTCTTCGTAGAGCGCCGTCTGGTCCTCGAGGTTCGAGACGCCACGCGCCTCGTCGAGCTTCTGGAACAGCTCGGGGTTGTCGAAGCCCCACTCGGAGCTCTGCTGGCCGAAGAAGACGCCGACGAAGTTGTCGGTGTCGTTGTAGTCGCCGGTCCAGCCGAGCAGGTGGATGCCGTGGTCCGACGTTCCGGTGGTGCGGTCGAGGTACTCGACCCACTCCTCCGACACCGGGGTGGTCTCGACGCCGACCTCGGAGAGCTGCGACGACAGCACGGTGAAGATCTGCTCGGGGTCCGGCATGTACGGACGCGAGACGTTGACCGGGTAGTTGAAGGTGAGCTTCAGCGGGTTGGCCTCGTCGTAGCCGGCTTCGGCGAGCAGTTCCTTGGCCTTCTCGGGGTCGTAGTCGTAGGTCGTGACGTCGGCGTTGTAGCCGTTGACGACCTCGGGCACGAACTCGATCGCCTTCTGCGTTCCCTCGGGGAGCACCTGGCTGATCAGCGCGTCCTTATCGACCGCGTACGAGAGGGCTTCGCGCACCTTCGGGTCCTGCAGCTCCGGCACGGCCTGGTTGAACGCGAGGTAGAGGATCGTGAACGGCGGGCGCGACACCATGGTGAAGCCGTCGTCCTCGAGCGCCTTGGTGTCGGCGGGGCCGACGAGGTCGTAGCCGTCGATCGAGCCGGACTCGAGCGCCTGGCGGCGGGCGGTCGGGTCATCGATGGTGCGGAAGATGATCTCGTCGATCTGGCCCTTGTCGCCCCAGTAGTCGTCGTAGGCCTTGAGCGTGACCTGCTCGCCCGGTGCCCACTCGTCGAAGGCGTAGGGGCCGGTTCCGACCGGGTGACCCATCGCGTACTCCGACAGTTGCGGGGCCTCGGCAGAGCCGCCGACCTCGTCTGCACCGAACTCCTGCATCGCCGAGGGGCTCTGCATCGAGAACGAGGGGAGCGAGAGCGAGGCGACGAAGCCGGCGAAGGGCTTGTTCAGCTCGATCGTGACGGAGTAGTCGCCGTCGGGCGTGCACGACTTGTAGACGGCGTCGGCCGCGGTGTCGGCGTAGCCCTTGAAGAGCTTGTTGTAGTAGTAGCCGAACGCCTCGGACGCGGCGAGGCCGGTCCAGTTGTACCAGCGGTCGAAGTTGACGCAGACGGCCTCGGCGTTGAACGGCGTGCCGTCCTGGAAGGTGACGTCTTCCTTCAGTGCGAAGGTGTGGCTCATGCCGTCTTCCGACGACTCCCAGCTCTCGGCGAGGAGGGGCGCGGGGTCTGCCGTGCCCGGTTCGGTGCCGACGAGGCCCTCGAAGATCTGACGCGAGACGCGGAAGCTCTCGCCGTCCTGCGCGAACGCGGGGTCGAGGCTCGCGGGATCGGAGGATGCTGCGAAGACGAACGTGCCGTCGACGTCGCCCGATCCTTCGGATGCGTCATCGCCGCGCTCGCTCGCGACACAACCAGCGAGAGCCAGGGCGGCGATCGTCGCCCCCGTGATGGCGACGAGACCGCGTCGTCGAAGTGGTGACTGGTGCATGTGAGAACCTTCCCTGTGGGGCGTTTCCGTGCGCATACGGGCCTCGTTGCCCGCATGGTGATTCCCTCGACGCTACTCAGTGAACGCCGGCATTCCTAGACCCCGGCGTTACGAGAGTGTTGCGATCCGGTATCGGCTTCGGTGGTCCCGCGTCTCAGCGCCGACGGTGCACGGCCGCATCGTGCGTGAGCTGCAGCGGAATCGCCACCGGCTCACCCCGATGCTGCACGACGCGCACGAAGAGCACGTCGACCAGGGCGAGCTGCGCGATACGACTCGACATCGCCGCCATGCGGAACGGCGATTCATACGCATGGGTGAGCAGCACCACATCGGCGATCCGCGCGAGCGCCGAGTCCGCCACGCCGGTGACCGCGACGGTGAGCGCTCCGGCGTCACCCGCGACCTCGAGGGCGCTCAGGGTCTCGACGGTCTCCCCGCTGTGCGAGAACGCGATCGCCACATCATCGGTGGTGCGCAGCGCCGCGGCGGTGAGCGCCAGGTGTGGGTCGGCGGAGTGCGACACCGCGCAGCCGATGCGCGAGAGCTTCAGCTGCAGGTCCTGCGCCGCGAGAGACGACGCCGCCTGCCCGAAAAGGTCGATGCGGTGGGCATCGACCACCGCTCGGGCCACCCGGTCGAGCGCCACGGCATCCAGACCCAGCGCCGTGCGCTCGATCGCGTCGATCTGCTGGGCCGCGAGCTTCGCCGCGATCGTCGCCGGGCCGTCATCGGCAGCGATGGTCGTCGAATCGAGGCCGAACCGGGCCTGCTGCGCCTGCGCGAGCGTGACCGCACGGGCGACCTCCACCCGCAGCTCGCGGTACCCGCTGAACCCGAGCGACTGGGCGAAGCGCGCCACCGTCGACAGCGAGGTGCGGCAGATCTCGGCGAGATCGGTGATCGGGAGCTCGACGACCAGCATCGGGTCGTCGAGGATCTTCTCGGCCACCCGCGACTCCGCCGCGCTCAGCTTCGGAATCGAGCGGCGGACCAGCGCGAGAACATCGTCGTTCATCGTGCGCGTCTCCCTCAGCCGGCCGCGCCGACCAACCGCTCTCGTGCCATCTGCGCGCCGAGCCTGCTGGCAGCGCCCACCTCGATGGTGGGCAACGGCAGCGGGCGCCCGGCGGCGAGGCCGACGTTCACCACGACCGCCTCGGGATCGCGGACAGCCGTTCGTTCCACGAGGGCGCGCTGCGCGGCATCCGCATCCGGGCGATCGATCAGCAGCACGGTCGTCGCCAAGGGCGAGAGCGCCTCGTCGAGCACGCGATCCTGCTCCTCGATCGAGGTGTTCGCGACATCGAGGCGCACGCGTCGACCGTCGTCGGCGAGCGTGGCCGCCACGTACGCCGCTGCACTGTCGACGGCGAGCGTCGAGCGTCGGCGCGCGTCGATGACAGACAGGGCGGATGCCGTGGCCGGCGATCCTCCCGTCACGGTGATCGCGCGACGCACGATGTCGGCCGCGTCGAAGCCGTCGGATGCGTCGGTCTCATCGACCGTCGCCGATGCGGCAGCGGAGAGCTTGCGCGCCAGCGCCGAGACGCGCTGCGCGGCCTCCTCGACCCGTTCGCGCGACAGCGAACCGTCGCGCAGGGCGGCGACGATGCCGTCGCGCGCCTCGCGGAAGTCGCGTTCGTCCTGGTCGGGCAGGGCGTTCTCGCCCGGGTTGGTGGGATTGCCGATGCAGAGCAGGTCTGCGCCCGCGGCGAGGGCGCGAGCCGCTCCCCCGCCGATGCCGACCGTCTCGCGGATGGCGGCCATATCGAGCGCATCGGTGATGATCACGCCGTCGAAGCCCCACTCGCGCAGCATCCCGAGCACACGCGGATTCAGCGTGGCCGGTTCCTCGCCCCACGCGGGGACGACGATGTGCGCGGTCATGACGGTGTCGACGCCCGCGTCGATCGCCGCACGGAACGGCGCGAGGTGCACGCGTTCGTACTCGGCGATCTCGAGCGAGATCACCGGAAGCGCGTGGTGCGAGTCGAGGTGGGTATCGCCGTGGCCGGGGAAGTGCTTGAGGCAGGCGGCGACCGCGCCGTCCTGGATGCCGTCGACCGCCGCGACGACGTGGCGCGACACCAACCGCTCGTCGGAGCCGAAGGCCCGCACACCGATCACCGGGTTGCGCGGATCGGTGTTCACGTCGGCGACCGGTCCGAGCACGACGTTCACGCCGACCGCCCTGGCACGCCGGGCGAGTTCGGCACCGGTCCGCTCCGTGGCGACCAGGTCGTCGAGGGCGCCGAGCTGCGCGGCACCGGGCAGGGTCGACCCGCCGGCCGACTCGAGACGGGTGACGCTGCCGCCCTCCTCGTCGACGCCGATGAGGGCATCCGGATTCGCGGCGAGGATGTCGGCGCTCAGCGCGGCCAGACCCTCACCGATGTTCTGACCGAAGTACACGACACCGGCCAGGCCGTCGCGCAACTCGGCTCGCAGCCACTCCGGCGCCGTCGTGCCGAAGAAGCCCGGCCAGAGCACACCGTTCGCGAGACGCTCGAGCTCGTCGGTCATCCCTTCACCGCTCCCGCCACCATGCCGGAGGCGAGGCGGCGCTGCACGATCACGAAGAAGATCATGACCGGGAGGGTGATGATCGTCGACGCGGCCATGATGCTGCCCCAGTCGTTGGCGAAGAGTCCGAAGAACGACTTCAGGCCGATGGACACCGTGTACTGGTCGGTCTCGGCGCCGAGGATCGTCATCGCGAAGATGAACTCGTTCCACGCGGTGATGAAGCTGAAGATGCTCGTGGCGACGAGGCCCGGCATGACGAGCGGCAGCAGGATGGAGCGGAACATGCGCCACCAGCTCGCACCGTCGATGTACGCCGCCTCTTCGAGCTCGACGGGGACCGCCGCGACGAACCCGCGCAGCATCCAGATCCCGAAGGCGAGCGACAGGGCGACGTAGACGACCATCAGGCCGAGGATGCTGTTGAGCAGGCCGAGGCTCTTGACCTGGAGGAACAGCGGGATGACGAGTGCTTCGAGGGGCACCATCTGAACGACGAGGATCATCATCAGGACGGTCGTGCGGAACTTGAAGCGGAACCGCGCGACGGCGACGGCGGCAAGAAGGCAGACGAGTGCGCTCACGAGGACGGTGACGATGGCCACGATCGCGGAGTTGCGCAGGAACGTGCCGAACCCGCCCTCGGTGAGCACGAACGCGAAGTTGTCGAACGTGAACTCCTGCGGCAGCAAGGACTGCCCACCGCTGGATGCCTTCTTGTCGAACGCACTGGAGACCATCCAGTACACCGGGAAGAGCGTGAAGATCAGGACGGCCGCGACAGCGATCCCGATTCCGATGCGGGAGCGGAGAGAGGCGCGGGGGTTCACAGCTCGTCCTCCTTCATGAGGGATCGGATGTAGACGATCGTGATGCCGATGAGGACGAGTGTGAGGAGCACGGCGAGCGCCGCCCCGAAGCCGTAGCGGTTCTGACCGAACGACTCGACGTACGACCACACGCCGAGGTTGAGGACGGAGCGGTTGCCTCCGCCACCACCGGGCATCAGATAGACCTGCGCGAAGACCTTGAAGTCCCAGATGGTCGACAGGATGATGACGACCGAGAAGACGGGCTTGAGCGTGGGGAAGATGATCTTCCAGAAACGGCGCCAGGCGCCCGCGCCGTCGAGGGCTGCGGCTTCGAGCATCTCCTTCGAGACGCCGAGGAGGCCCGCGAGCACGGTGATCGCGACGAACGGGAAGCCGTGGTGCACGACGTTGAGCAGAACGATGGCGTAGAACGACCACTGGTTCGTGAACCAGTTGATCGACTGGTCCATCAGGCCCATGTCGCGGAGGACGGAGTTGAAGATGCCGCGGTCGGCATCGAAGATGAACGTCCAGACGTAGGTGCCGGTCACGGCGGGCATCGCCCACGCGACCATGATGCAGCTGGAGACGATGACGCGCCAGGTCGTGCCGAGGCGGGCGAGCAGCAGCGCGACGAGCGTGCCGACGGTCACCGTGGCGAAGACGGCCACGGCGGCGAACCCGACGGTGTTCGGCAGCACCACCGTCCAGAGTGTCGGATTGGTGAGCGCCTCGACGTAGTTGTCGAAGCCGATCCAGTTACTCTCCCCCGTGTTGATCTCGCGCAGACCGTAGTCCTGCAGCGAGTACATGAACACCTGGATGAGCGGCCAGAGCATGAGCACCGCGAGGATGATCAGCCCGGGCGCGAGAAGGAGCCAGGGGCGGGCCTTGACGAGAGAGAGACCTCGACGCGGCCGGCCGCCGGCCACGGGGGCGGAGGTGGACTCCGCCTTCGTGGCCGGCAGTGGCGCTTGCACCATCGACATGGAAGGGATGCTTCCTTACTGGTTGAGCAGTTCGGTCATCTCGGCAGCGGCGTCCTTCGTCGCGGTGGCGACGTCCTTCTGCCCGCTGAGGATGGCCTGAATCATGGAGTTGGTCGTCTTCTTCGCCTGGACGGCGCCGAAGTTCGGGGTGACGGGAACGGATGCTCCGCCCTCGACCATCTGCTCGGCGAACGGTGCGACGAGCGGGTCGGTCGAGGCCAGGGCCTCTTCCATCGCGGACTGGACGCCCGGGAAGTAGCCGGTCTCGTCGGACCACTGCTCGGCGAACTCACCGGTGGTCATGAGCTTGACGAACTCCCACGCGAGGTCGGCGTTCTTGGTGGTGTTGAACACCGAGAGGTGCGATCCACCGAGCACGGACGGGGCGATGCCGCCGTCTTCACCGGGGATGACGGCCGCGCCGATCTTGCCTTCGAGGTCGGGGTTCGCCTCGATGAGCGACTTCGGGGTCCACGAGCCCGAGAGCATCATGCCGACGTTGCCCTGCGTGAACGCGTCGCGGAGGTCGGTCTCCTTCCACGTGGTCGCACCGGCGGAGGAGAAGCCGTGCTCGGTCGCGAGACCGGTGTAGAACTCGATGCCGGCCTGCGACTCGGTGCTGTCGAGCTCGCTCGTCCAGGTGTCGCCATCCTTGGTCGCGATCTCGCCACCGGCGCCCCAGACCCAGGGGTAGACCTGGAACTCGGCGTCACCGGCGACCGGGAAGGGGAGCATGTCGGGCTTGGCGGCCTTGATGGCCTCGCCGGCGGTGACGATGTCGTCCCACGTCTTCGGCGCTTCGAGGCCGAGCTCGTCGAACACGTCGGTGCGGTAGACGATCGAGCGGACGCCGGCGTACCACGGCATGCCGTAGAGCTCGTCGTCGTAGGTGCCTGCGACCTCGAGGCCCTCGACGAGGTCGTCGCGCAGGCCCTTCTCGCCATCGACGTACTCGTCGAGCGGCAGGAGTGCGCCGGCGTCGGCGAACTCGGCGGTCCAGGTGGTGCCGGTCTCGGCGATGTCGGGGGTCGTGCCACCGGCGATCGAGGTCACGAAGCGGTCGTGCGCGTCGGCCCACTGGATCTCTTCGATCTTGACCGTCGCGCCGGTCTCCTCTTCGAAGGCCTCGGAGACCTTGTCGTAGAAGGCGCTGGAGTCGGGGTTGGTGCCCTTCATGATCCAGACGGTGAGCTCCTGGCCCTCGCCGTCGGCGGCACCGCTGTTGTCGTTGCCGCCCGCGCAACCTGCCAGCGCGAGCGAAGCCACGGCGCCGAGCGCCACGACCGGAAGGATGCGCTTGTGCATCAGTGAATCTCCTCTTTGAAACGTCCTGGTGAGCGAGTGGATGCTCGCCTTTCGAATAAGTATCTACGACTAACTAATTGCCTGCAAGTTTTTCACACGATTGTCACATGCTTGTGACAATCATTTCCGGGGGCACCTTCCAGCCTTCCTCGGAGGGGCGATGAGTATGCTCTCCGGATGCCTCGCTCCCGCAACAAGGACCGATCCACGATCGCCCGTCACGCGCCTCTCCCCACCCCCAGCGCTCGCAAGGGCTTCTTCAAGATCGCAGGCATCGCCCTGGCCGTCGTCCTCACCTCGGCGCTCGCCGTCGCCGCGTTCGTCGTGGTCGACTACTTCAACCGCTTCAACGACGGCGCCGTCACCCTCGAAGACGCCCCCGAGGTGGAACCCCCCTCTATCAGCGCGTATCCCGGCGAGTTCAGCATGCTCATCATCGGCACCGACGAGTGCGGCGAGGTGTCGACCGGACTCCTCGGCGAGCGGTGCACCGATGCGGAGGAAGGCGTGCTCAACGACGTGAACCTGCTGGTGCACGTCTCGGCCGAGCCGCGCAACGTCACCGTCGTCTCCTTCCCGCGCGACCTCCAGGTCGCCGTTCCCGCGTGCACCCGCCCCGACGGATCCACCGCCTCCGCGATGTCGAAGGCATCGATCAACACGGTCTTCGAGCACGCGGGTCTCTCGTGCGTGGCCAAGACCGTCACCGACCTCACCGACATGCCCATCCCCTTCGCCGCCAAGATCGACTTCGACGGCGTGATGGAGGTCACCGACGCGATCGGCGGGGTCGAGGTGTGCGTCGGCGGCGACGGCATCCGCGACGGGCACACCGGCATCGATTGGGCTCCCGGGCCGCGCACGGTCTCGGGGTACGAGGCGCTGCAGTTCATCCGCACGCGCCACGGCGTCGGCGACGAGAGCGACCTCGCGCGCATCTCGAACCAGCAGCAGTACATGTCGCGGCTCGTGAAGAAGATCCTGAGCGACGAAGTGCTCTCCGATCCCGGCAAGGTTCTCGGGCTCGCCAACACGGTCGTCGACAACATCGACCCCAGCGACGAGCTCGGAAACCCGGTGCGCCTCGCGCAGTTGGCGCTCTCGATCAAGGACGTGCCGTTCTCGGAGTTCACGTTCCTGCAGTACCCGGTCTTCCCCGATCCCGACAAGCCCGACCAGAAGGTCGTACCGAACGAAGAGGCCGCGGCCGGCATCTGGGCGGCACTCCTCGCGGGTCAGCCCATGCAACTCACCGGCGACGCCTCGAACAACGGCGGAGTCGAGCTCGTGACGCCCGCGCCGGATGCTCCGGTCGCCGACGCACCGACCACCGAGGCACCGACGACCGATGTGCCGGAGACGCGCGCCACGCTGTCTCCCGACATCTCCGGGCAGACGGCCGACCAGGAGACGTGCGCCAACGGCAGGCTGAACTGATCGGTCTGCGCGCGGGCGCGTAGGCTCGCAGCATGGGACGGATGCGCACGCGAGACACCGAGCATCCACAGGCGAAGCTCGACCACGGCGGCATCGCGACGATCATGCCGTCGGAGTTCACGTCGGGCTTCGAACTCATCGTCGACGGAACCCCGCAGTCGCACGTCGACCTCGACGACCCCACCCACCTGCACTTCGAATACATCGTGCGCATGGGCGCGGTCATCGACCAGCTGCCCGACGGCCCGCTCACGACCGTGCATCTCGGCGCGGGCGCCCTGACGATTCCCCGTTATATCGATGCCACCCGGCCCGGCTCGCGCCAGCAGGTCATCGAGTGGGAGGCACCGCTCGCGCAGCTCGTGCGCGAGCATCTCCCCCTCCCGAAGGGCGCGTCGATCCGCATCCGCATCGGCGATGCCCGCGACGGTGTCAAGCGACTGCCCGAGGCCCTCGTAGGCACCTGCGATCTCGTCGTCTCAGACGTGTACTCCGGCGCGCAGACCCCCGCGCACCTGACGAGCATCGAGTTCTATCGCGAGGTCTCGCAGCTGCTCGCGCCCGAGGGGGTGCTGCTCATCAACGTCGCCGACGGCCCGGGCCTCGCCTTCGCCCGCCGACAGGTCGCGACGGTCGCCGAGGTGCTTCCCGAGGTCGCGGTGCTGGCCGACACGCAGGTGCTCAAGGGCCGCCGCTTCGGCAACCTCGTGGTCGCGGCATCCGCTTCTCCCCTGCCGACGGAATGGCTGCCGCGCCTGCTCGCCGCCGGCCCCCACCCGGCGAAGATCGCCCAGGGCGCCGAGGTGCGGGCGTTCGTGCAGGGGGCGCGCGTCGTGACCGATGCGGATGCCGTCGCCTCGCCGCGCCCTGACGCCTCGCTCTTCCTGCGCTGATTCCGACATCGGGATGCCGGCCTGCGGGCGTGCCGCCCCGGCGACCGAGCCGTGCCGAGGCACACTGGATGGACACGCACATGGGGACATCGACTGGGGACGCTTCGGGAGGAGAGCAATGAGTTTCATCCGGGGATACGACCGGGAGAACCTCCGCGAACTGGTCGACGCCGACGAGTGCGCGGCGCGACTCGACGAGATCGAGGGGCAGCGCAGTCTGCCCGCTCTGCTCGAGCGCGTCTGGCTGCTGAAGGTGCTCGGGAATCTCGATGAGGCACTCTCGCTCGCCGAGACGGCCGTGCGCCAGGCGCGCATGGCGGGAACACGCAAAGACCTGCTGCGGGCCCGCGTGCTGCACGCCACGGTGCTGCAGTTCCGCGGAGCGCACACCGCCGCCGAGCAGGAACTCGCCGCCTGCGCCGAAGAGGCCGAGGGCCAGGGATGGATCACCGTCGCCGCCTTCGCGCATCAGCACCACGGCAAGAACGCCTACGACGTCGGTGACTACGACGCCGCCAGGGAGAGCTTCAAGCGTTCGCTCTTCCTGCGCCGCGAGGCCGGCGCCGAAGACCGCGAACTCGAGATCGCGCTGCTCGCGATCGATGCGGCCGAGCGTCGTCGCACCACCCAGCTCGTCGCGGGTTGATCGCGCACGCGGGCGGGCGCCCGAGTGCGCGCCCTCGCACGCGCCCGAGTGTCGGTGGCATGCCTTAGCCTGATCGCATGGCCGATCTTGACCGTGTGCGCATCTGGGGTGAGGCGCTCCTGACGATGCATCTCGACGACACCTGGTCGTTCGGTTTCGACCATGCCAAACGTCGAGCCGGGCAGTGCGATTACACGAAGAAGCGCATCACCGTCTCCCGCTATCTGGCTGCGCGCTTCGACGACGACGAGATCCACCAGGTGCTGCTGCACGAGGTGGCCCACGCCCTCGCCGGGCACACCGCAGCGCACGGCCCGTCGTGGAAGCGCATCGCTCGAGACCTCGGCTACGTCGGCGGCACGACCCACCACGGCGAGACCGCCGTCGAGCTCGCCCCCTGGATCGGTCACTGCCCGGCCGGGCACGAGACATTCCGCCATCGCCGTCCCACACGGCCCACATCGTGCGCCAAGTGCTCGCGCACCTTCGACGCCCGCTACCTGTTCGAGTGGACGCGCCGAGAGATCAGCGCCGACGTGAAGCTCGCCGCGCAGATGCCGCGCTGACCGGCACTGACGCGGCGGTCAAGCAGCGAGTAGGCAGCGCTCAGGCAGCGAGTTCAGACGCCCGACGCGCCCTCGCCGTCGACCTCGTCCGCGTCGTGCGCCGTCGCGACGGATGCCCGGCGACGCCGCAACAGGGCGGTTGCCGCACGCCAGCCCACGAGAAGCACGCCCAGGGTCAGGGTGGCCACGATGATGAAGGCGATCTGCGCGGTGTCACCTGTCGCGACGCGCAGCAGCATCCCGCCGATCACCGTCACCACCCACACGACCACACCCCACAGCACCGACCACGGCTGGCGCGGGCGGGCGGGCAGCAGCGCTGCGAGCAGATGCCCGACGAGCATCGCCACCAGGAAGGGCCACGCGGTGAGCAGGAAGCCGGCCGGGCTCTCGTCATGAGACGCACGACCGATCACCGCGAAGATCAGAACCAGCACGGCATCGACGATGACTGCGGGAAGGTACCTCATGCCCTGACCCTACGCGCGGATCGCACGCTCACGCGGTTGCGCCCTCGCGCGCCGCGCGAGCATCCGTCCGCCCGTCCGTCCGTCCGTCCGTCGCAGGCGATCAGGAGAACGACGTGAAGATGCGGTCGCGCAAGACCGGCACGGCCGAGACGGCGTCGAGTCGTGAAGCGGCGGCCACCGAGGGCGCGTCGGTCGCGTCACGCCCGGAGCCGCTCGCCGAGACGAGGTGGCCGAGCGCGCGACGCAGCGCACGGAACCCTTCCGCGGCGACCGCGGCATCCGGAGCGGTGTGATCGATGCCGAGGTCGGTGAGCGCCGACACGATCGCCCCCGCTCCGAGCTGATCTTCGACGGCGAAGCGCACGTCGTTCGATCCGTCGCGCTCCCCCGTCGCGATCAACGCGACCGAGGTGCGCGCCTGCCGGTTCTCCTGGATCGTCTGCACGGCACGCGCGACGGCCGTGGCGTTGCGGATGCTTCCGACCAGCACCGTCGCCCCACCGGCTGCCGCGGTCACGGCGATCGCGGGCGCGACAGAGTCCGACGACCAGGTCGCCGCCTCGGAGAGGTCGACATCGTCGCCGGCGGCGACGGCATCCGCCAGCGTCGAGGAGAAGTGCAGCACATCGACGATCACGACGACATCGGCTTCCGCCAGACGCTCGAGCCCGGCGAGCCCCCAGTCGAGGCGCACCTGGTACGTGGACTGATCGAAGGGCGACGGCATCCGTCCAGCGTAAACGCGCCGTGAGGGGTCGAGACACGCCGCATCCGGCCCCACGGACGCGGCGTGTCGCGACCCCTCACGGTCGCGCGTCCACGCCTCAGTCGGCGGCGAGCGCCTCGACCGGGGCCACGCGTGTGGCGAGCCGCGTCGGGGTGGCCGCGGCCACGAGCGTGAGCACGGCCGTCGCCACGACGATGATCGCGACCGGCAGCCACGGCACCTGCGGGGCGACGAGCCCGGCGGGGGTGAAGTCGGGAAGCGTGGGCACCGAACCGAGCAGCGACTGCGCGGCGATCCAGCCGTACGCGACTCCGAGCACGAGCCCCGTGAGCGTGGCGGCCACGGTGATGTGCGTCGCCTCGAGCAGCACCATGCGGCGCACCTGCCCGTTCGACAGGCCGATGGAGCGCAGCAGGCCCAGCTCACGGCGACGCTGCACCACCCCGATGGTGAGCAGGTTGACGAGCCCCACGGCGGCGATCACCGCAGACACCGCGACGAGCACCATCATGATCGCCGCGAACGCGTCGAACGGTGCGAAGAACTCCGGCGAGACCTCGCCCGTGATCTGGCTCATCATCAGCCGCTTCGCCGACTCGAGCGCCACGGCGAACATCGTCACCAGTGTCACGCCCATCACGACGCCGATCGCCATGCGCGACGAACGCTCCGGGTAGCGCAGGGCGTTCTCGGCGGCGAGGCGGGCGGTGGCGCTGGATCCGAACATCCGCCCCACCAGGCGCAGCACGGGGGGCATGAACAGCACCGATCCGAGCGCGAGGCCCGTGAACGACAGGATGCCGCCGAGGAACGCCACGACCACACCGAGCGGAGTGATCAGCCCGACGACCACTCCCGCGGCGAGCAGCGCCGCTCCCCCGATGAGCAGCACCCACGCCCCGACGTGACGGCCGGCGCGGCCCGAGACCTCGTCGTGCGTGCGCTCGACCGACCCTCCGATGGCCTGCAACGGCGTGACGGCGAGCACCCGGCGCGAGCCGGCCCACGCCGCGACCCAGGTGGTGAGCACGACACCGACCGCCGGCAGCACCAGGAAGGGCTGGGCGAGCGAGAAGTCCGCGGGCACGTTGTCGATCAGCTGCCCGCCGATCTGCACACCGATCGCGGCGAGTCCGAGGCCGATGAGCAGGCCGAGCACCGCCCCGATCACGCCGACGACGAACCCCTGCTTGCCCACCTCGGCGCGCTGTGCGCGGGCGGTCGCCCCGATGAGGCGCATCAGGGCGATCTGGCGCGTGCGACCCGCGATGATCGTCGAGAACGTGTTCGCGGTGACGATCGCGGCGACGTACATCGCGACGGCCGTCAGCAGCACCGACAGCAGGGCGACGACGAACGCGAGCGTCTCGCTGTCGCCGATGAACGGGTCCGCCTGCAGCACGGCACCGATGTAGGCGGTCACCTCCACGAGCAGCACACCGAACGCGGCCGAGAGCGCGGCGACCAGGGTGCTCGCCCCCATACCGCGATCGCGCAGCCAGGCGAGTCGGGGCGCGGTGGCCGCCGTCTCGGGGACGACCGTGGCGAGGGCGGTCATGCCGCCACCTCCGCGGCGAGCATGTAGGCCGAGATCTCTTCCGCCGTCTGCCGGGGGTGGTCGGCCACGATGCGGCCATCGCCGAGGTAGAGCACCCGGTCGGCGTGGCTGGCAGCGATCGCGTCGTGCGTCACCATCGCGATGGACTGGCCGTGCTCACGGCTGGCGGTGGCGAGCAGCCGCAGCACCTCGCGGCCGGTCTTCGAGTCGAGGTTCCCGGTGGGCTCGTCGGCGAAGACGAGGTCGGGGGCCGTGGCCAACGCCCGGGCGATCGCCACGCGCTGCTGCTGTCCGCCCGAGAGCTCGTGCGGACGGTGGCGCAGCCGCGGGCCGAGACCCAGGGTTTCGATGAGCCCGTCGATGCGGGCCCGTTCGAGGGCGCTCGGGCGCCGCCCGTCGAGCTCGAACGGCAGCATGATGTTGCCGAGCGCATCGAGGGTGGGCACCAGGTTGAACGCCTGGAAGATGAAGCCCACCCGACGACGGCGCAGGATCGTGAGGTCGAGGTCGCCGAGGCCGGTGATCTCGGTGTCACCGATGAACGCGCGCCCCTCGGTGGGGGTGTCGAGTCCGGCCATGATGTGCATGAGCGTGGACTTGCCCGAACCGGACGGGCCCATGATCGCGGTGAACTGCCCGCGACGGATGCCGACGCTCACGTCGTCGAGCGCACGAACGGTCCCCTCGCCGGAGCCGTAGGTCTTCTTCAGGTGCTGGACGCGGGCGGCGAGCCCCAGGTCGGTGGTCGTGATCTCCATGTCATCGACGCTACGGAGAGGGCCCCCATGACCGCGTCGCCCGGCGGGAGCATCCGCCTACATCGCGAGGATGATCCCTGATCGTCCGGAAGAGATGCTCAGGCGAGACCGTGCTCGAAGGCGAAGACCACGAGCTGCACGCGGTCGCGCAGCGACAGCTTGGCGAGGATGCGGCTGATGTGCGTCTTGACCGTCGCCTCGCTCAGGAACTCCCGCCCCGCGATCTCGGCGTTCGAGAGTCCGCGGGCGGCGAGCGCGAAGATCTCCCGCTCGCGGTCGGTCAGGTCGGCGTACTGCGCGGGCACGGGTTTCGGAGCGTCGGCGAAGTGCGCGAACAGCTCTCGGGTGGCGGATGCCGCGATCACGCTCGATCCGGCGTGCACCGTGCGGATCGCGGCGAGCAGGAACTCGGGGTCGGCGTCCTTCAGCAGGAAACCGCTGGCCCCCTGACGGATGGCCCGAGCCGCCGCCTCGTCGAGGTCGAAGGTCGTCAGCATGACGATGCGCGGGGCGTCGGGGCGGGTGAGGATCTCGGCGGTCGCGGTCAGTCCGTCCATCACGGGCATGCGGATGTCCATGAGAACGACATCGGGGCGCGTCGCCTGCACCACGGCGAGCGCCTCGCGCCCGTCGCCCGCCTCGCCGACGACCTCGAGGTCGGGTTGCGAGGCGACGAGCATGCGGACTCCGGCGCGGAACAGCGCCTGGTCGTCGACGAGGACGACTCTGATCATGGTGCTTCTCCGATCGGCAGCGACGCGTGGACGACGAACTGCGTCCCTCTGCGCTCCGCCTGCAGGTTACCGCCGACCAGCTGAGCGCGCTCGCGCATGCCGATGAGGCCGTGCCCGCTCGGGCCGAGCTGCGGCACCGGGGCGCCTGCGACGGTGTTGCGCACCTGCACCTCGACGCGGTCGGGCAGCCACGCGAGATGCACGTCGACGGCACCGTCGCCGTGCCGGATCGCGTTCGTCAGCGCCTCCTGCAGAATGCGGTAGACGGCGAGCTGGATGGCTCCCGGCGGCTCTCCCGGCGGCATCGGATCGACCGTGATGCGCGGTTCGATGCCGGCGTTGCGTACCTGCGCGAACAGCGTCTCGAGGTCGGCGAGGGTCGGCTGCGGACCATCGCCCTGTCGATGACGGAGCTGGGTGAGCAGCATCCGCACGTCGGAGAGCGCGCCGCGCGCGGTCTGTGCGATCGTGCCCAGCGCTTCGGTCGCCATCTCGGGTTTCGTCGCCGCCGCGTAGCGGGCACCGTCGGCCTGCGCGATCACGACCGCGAGCGAGTGGGCGACGATGTCGTGCATGTCGCGGGCGATGCGCACGCGCTCCTGCTCTTCGGCGGCGAGCATCTCGGCCTGGGCCTTCGCGACCTCGGTCGCGCGACCGCGCAGGATCACGCGCCACAGCAGGCCGGCGCCCCATGACATCACCATCGCAAGCACGAACAGCGACCCCAGCAGCACAGAGGTGAGGGCCGCGCGCATCACGCTCGCGGCATCGGTGATGAGCTCGCCCGTCCAGGCCACGCCGAAGTAGGCGCCGCCGATGACGCCACCGCCGAGCGCCGATGCGCCGCCGAACCACAGCAGCCGGGTGCTGCCCCAGGCGGCCGTGGCGAACAGCACGACGAGCACGCCGAAGTCGAAGGGCACCGGCGGCAGTCCCGCCGCCATCTGCAGGATCGCTCCGACCCACGCGATGCTCAGGGCGAGGGCGGGTGAGAGACGTGCGATCGCCGCGGCACCCCAGATGATGGCCCCGACGACGATGTAGGCCGCCGTCGACCACCCGCCGTCGGCGATCCAGACGCTCAGCCCGCCCGACCCCGGAGCCAGAGGCACGGCGGCCGTGAGGGCAAACCCGACGACCGCGCCGATGATGTCGACGACGAGCCAGGCACGGGAGATGGGGCGGAACACCCTTTCACGCTACGCGAGCGGGCGTGCGGGCGCGTCCGTCTGGCGATGTATCCCGCGGCATGTCAGGCGCGGCAGATGATCTCGCCGTGCGGCACGAGATACCAGCCGTCACCGGCATCCGCCCAGCGCTTCCACGCGTCGCTGATCTGCTGCAGGTCGGCGGGCGTCGCCATGCCGCTGTCGACGAGCTGTCGGGCCAGGGCCGACTCGAGGATGCGGTCGGCCCACATCCCGCCCCACCAGGCGCGTTCGTCCGGCGTCGCGTAGCACCAGGTCGATGCCGTCGCCGTGACGTCGTCGAACCCGGCGGCACGTGCCCACGAGAGCAGGCGGCGTCCGGCATCCGGCTCGCCGCCGTTGGCGCGGGCGGCCTCGCGGTACAGATGCAGCCAGCGATCGAGCTCGGGAAGCACGGGGAACCAGATGAACCCCGCGTAGTCGGCATCCCGCGCCGCGACGATGCCGCCCGGCACGGTGACGCGCCGCATCTCGCGCAGCGCCTGCACCGGGTCGCCCACGTGCTGCAGCACCTGGTGCGTGTGCACGACGTCGAAGCTGTCGTCGGCGAAGGTCAGCCCGTGCACGTCTTCGATCGAGAAGTCGATGTTCTCGATGCCACGCTCGGCGGCGAGACCCCGCGAGAGCGCGAGGGCATTCTCGTCGATCTCGGTGGCGGTGACGTGCGCGACGACACCGGCGAACTCGGCCGTGATGCTGCCGGGCCCCGCACCCACGTCGAGAAGTCGCGTCGTCGCATCGAGATGCGGCCGGAGGTAGGCGGCGGAGTTCGCGATGGTGCGACTGTTGTGCGAGCGGAGGACGGACTCGTGGTGCCCGTGCGTGTACGTGGCCATGCGCTTCAGTCTGGCACCCCACGCGTGCGGCCCCTGCCAGCGCCGGTCAGTGCAGCTCGGCGACGATGCGACGGATCGCCTCGCGGTCGGGTTTGCCCGACGCCAACGTCGCGATCTCGTCGACGAGGATCAGGCTCGCGGGGCGCGCGTGCTTGCCGAGCGCCTCGGCGACCGCGTCGCGCGCCTGCACCAGCTGGTCGGCCTCGCTGCGTCGCAGCACCTCGCCGCGCGGCGCGACGACGACGGATGCCTCGCCCCACCGTTCGTCGCCGATCCCGACGACCACGGCCTCGTGCAGGCCGGGCACCTGGCGCACGATCTGCTCGACCCGGTCGAGCGAGACGTTGATGCCGCCCGACACGATGACGTTGTCGGCCCGCCCGTGCACCCGCACGACGCCGTCTTCGACGATGCCGAGGTCGCCGGTGCGATACCAGCGGATGCCGTGCTCATCGCGTTCGAAGATGCGGGAGCTGAGCAGGTCGTCTCCGAGGTAGCCCTCGGCGAGCATCGCCCCGGCGATGCGCAGCTCGCCGTCCACCGACCGCACCGAAACCGTGTCGAGCGGCACGCCGTCGTACACGCATCCTCCGCTGGTCTCGGTGGAGCCGTAGGTGCGCACGAGACGCACGCCGAGATCGGCCGCACGCTCGCGCAGCGGCTCGGGCAGCGACTGCCCTCCCACGAGAATCGCGCGATAGGCCTGCAGTGCGGCACGCACCGCCACGTCGCCCGCCGCGTCGAGGAGCGTCGCGACCTGCGCCGGCACGAGAGAGGTGTAGAGCGCTTCGTCGCCGTGACGCAGCATCGACAACGTCACGCGTGCGAAGCTCTCCGAGGAGAAGGCCCCCTCCAGCGCGACGGGCTCGGTGCCGGCGAGGATCGACCGCACCAGCACCTGCAGCCCGGCCACGTACCCGGTGGGCAGAGCGAGCAGCCAACGTCCCTCCCCGATGCGGGCGGCTGTGGCGTCGGCGCTGGCCCGCAGCGCCTCGCCCGTCAGCGCGACGCGTTTGGGAATGCCGCTGGAGCCCGACGTCGCGATGACCGCTGCCGTGCCGACCGGCACGTGGGCCGGGATGTCGGCGAGCATTCCGAAGCCGAGCGCCGGCCCGCCCTCGAGCGCGCGACGCAGCGCCACCCCCAGCTGCGCCGGGTCATCGGCCTCCATGGGGATCAGAGCGGTCATCGCTGCACCTCAGTAGTGCCAGGGGAACGACGACCAGTCGGCGTCTCGCTTCTCGAGGAAGGAGTCGCGCCCCTCGACGGCCTCGTCGGTGCCGTAGGCGAGACGGGTGGCCTCGCCGGCGAAGACCTGCTGGCCGACGAGACCGTCGTCGACGGCGTTGAACGCGAACTTGAGCATGCGGATCGCGGTCGGCGATTTCGTGAGCACCGTGCGCGCCATCTTCAGCGCCTCGACCTCGAGCTCGGTGTGCGGCACGACGCGGTTGACGGCCCCCATCTCGTAGGCGCGCTGCGCCGAGTACTCCTCGGCGAGGAAGAACACCTCGCGGGCGATCTTCTGGCCGGTCTGGCGGGCCATGTACGCGGAGCCGTATCCGGCGTCGAAGCTTCCGACATCGGCATCCGTCTGCTTGAAGCGACCGTGCTCGGCGCTCGCGATCGTGAGATCGCAGACCACGTGCAGCGAGTGCCCGCCGCCGGCCGCCCACCCGGGCACGACGGCGATGACGACCTTCGGCATGAAGCGGATCAGGCGCTGCACCTCGAGGATGTGCAGTCTTCCGCCGCGGGCCGCGTCGTGCACGGTGGTCTCGGAGTCGGAGTACTTGTACCCGTCGCGACCGCGGATGCGCTGGTCTCCGCCCGAGCAGAACGCCCAACCGCCGTCTTTCGCGCTGGGACCGTTGCCTGTGAGCAGTACGGCTCCGATGCGGGGATCCTGACGGGCGATGTCGAGGGCACGGTACAGCTCGTCGACCGTGTGCGGGCGGAAGGCGTTGCGCACCTCCGGGCGGTGGAACGCGATGCGGGCGATGCCGCCGTCGTGCGAGACGTGCGCCGTGATGTCGGTGTAGGCCTCGGCACCGGGCGCGAGCACCCACTCGGCCGGGTCGAACAGGTCGGAGACGAATGCACTGGTCACGGCATCCACCCTATTCCCGACTCCTCGCGACACCGCATCATGCGCCGACGCGGTTCGCGCGGGCCGTCTTCAGCCAGCCGTCGACGATGTCCCAGACGGGGAAGGCGACGATGCAGAATCCGGTGACGACGCCGACCACGCGCAGCGCGTCGGCATCGACGTCGCCGGCCACGAACTGCAGGAACTCGGGGTTCACGAGATCGCCCCGCACGAAGAGCGTCAGCGCCCAGCTCAGGAACGACACCGCGAGCACCGTGTTGACGACGGCGAGCGCGGTGGTCCACCGACCGCGGGCGTACACGGCGATGGCGAGAAGGATCTCGGCGACGATCAGCGCGAAGAGCACGGTGATGCCCCACGGCCAGAGGCCCGGGTGCAGGATCGCGATCGGTGCGCCGCCGGTCGGGAAGAATCCGAGCATGGCGTCCCAGAAGACGGCTCCGGCGGCGACGCCGAGGAAGATCAGCGCCGCGATCACCTCTGCCCTGCCCGCGCCGTTCTCAGGCGACTCGGGCAGCTGGTCGACTTCCCAGGCGGGGAGCGCGGAGGCATTGTCGGTGCGCTCGAGCACGAAGAAGACCAGGGTGGTCCAGAACGCGATGTGCACGACGGAGCCGAGCGACGCGACGATCGAGGACCCGATGACCTCGCCGACCGGTGCCCCGGCGATGGCCTGGCCGAGTGCGACCCCGCCCAGCACGCAGACCGGCACGATGATGAGCAGCAGCTTGAGCAGTCGCCACCAGGCGAGGTAGAACCGCGGTCCGATCAGGTGCAGCGGGCGCTCCGCGTAGCTCGCGGCGAGGATGCCGGGGTCGCCCAGCTCGGTCAGCACGGCGCGCTCCGCTTCGAGGGGCGTCTCGCCCTGTTCGAGGCGCGCGTCGATCGCGTCGGCGATGGAGGCTTCGAGTTCGGCTCGCATGTCGGCCTGCGCGGTGGGCGGGAGGCTGCGGATGGTGGCGCCGATGTAGCGCTCGGTGAGCGCGGCGGTGGAGGTCATGTCAGTTCTCCTCTGCGGTGAGAGAGGCGATCGCGGTGGTCAGTGCGCGCCATTCTTCGGTCAGGGTGTCGGCGAGGCGGATGCCCGCGTCGGAGGTGCGGTAGAACTTGCGGGGTCGGGCCTCGTCGGTGTTCCACTCGCTCGTGAGGTACTCCTGCTTCTCCAGTCGGCGGAGCAGCGGGTAGAGCGTGTTGGCGTCGGTGGCGAACCCGCGCTTCTCGAGGTCTTCGAGCAGGCCGTAGCCGTAGCCGGCGGTGCGCAGCAGCTGCAGGCACGCGAGCACGATGGTGCCGCGCCGCAGTTCCTGCAGGTGCGTGTCGAGCGTCTCGTTCATGTCGGTCACATTACTGTGCGTCACACACCATTGTCAATGACACAACTCTGTGTGTGGCAAGGCCTGCACGAGCCTACGCGCTCCCATCGCGCGTCGCCGCGAGCAAAAAGAGGTGGCGAAAGTGGCACATGATGTTACAGTGGCAGGCAAATTCTTATCGGATGCTCAACAGTGAGAGTCGTTGAGAATAAAGACTTTGAAGGGGATGAAGTGCAAAAAATGCTCGCATCTCCTGCAAAAACGTGCGATTGGTCCGGGTAATCGCACCATGGTCGACCTCTACGAGCTTCCCCACCCGTCGTTCGACTCTCCCCTGGTTCCTCTTCTGTTCGAAATCGAACGTCTTCGCGCCGATATCGGCACGGGAACGACGCCGCCCGAGGTCTACGCCGAGTTGCATCAGCTGTTCGACACAGTGATGAGCGTCATCTCCGCTCGCATCGAAGGCAACCACACGACGGTGTATGAGGCTGTCGAGTCGATGAGTCATACCCGCCTCGATCGCCGCGATGAGCAGTTCCATGAGATCGCGAACATCGTCGAGGCCGTTCGTTTTCTCGACACGCTGGACCCCACGCAGCCCCTGACCCATTCGCTCATACGCGACCTTCATTCGCGAACCGTCGGCGGGCTGACACGAGAAGGTGATCCCACTCCTGGTGACTATCGCCGCCAAGACGTCGCAATCACCGGCTCTGACCACGAACCACCGACCTGGGTGACCGTACATCCAGAGATGTCTGCGCTCCTCGACTTCGCGAACGAAGCTCGTCCTCTCCACGAGCAGATGATGCAGATCGCACTGGCCCATCATCGCTTCGCCTGGATTCACCCTTTCCGCAACGGCAACGGTCGGGTCGCTCGCCTTTTCACCTATGCCATGCTCCGCACGCGGATCTTTGCCACACGAGGATTCAGCGCGCTGAACCCGACAGCCGTCTTCGGCAACGACCGTTCGGCGTACATCGCAGCGCTCGAGACTGCAGATTCCCTCGCGACCGACGACACCACGGCATGGATGACGTTCTTCGCCCGGGGAATTCGGGATGACCTGGCCCGACTGATCCAATTGCAGGACCACCAGTTCGTGATCACGGCACTCGTCGGCCCTGCACTGAGCCAGCTCGTCGCCGATGGAGTCCTCGGAGTCGCGGACGAAAGAGCGCTGCGGATCATCCTCGAAAAAGGTGTGGTCAAAGCCGGCGACCTCGAGTCAGCGATACCTGGAAGCGCCTCGCAGCGGTCACGGGCGATTCGGGCGCTGCTCGAACGCGGGCTCCTGAATCAAGCCGATGAAGGACCTCGCTTCTACCGTCTCTCGCTGAGCCGGGGACCTCTCGCATCTCGCCTCATCCGCCGCCTCAACGCAGCGGGCCTGCTCCCGAAGATCTTGGAGAACGACTGACATGAACGCCACCCTCGCCGACCTGCTCGAATCCGCCCGGGTGGTCGCCCTCCCGATGCACACGCGCTTCCGGGGCGTCGACACCCGCGAAGCGCTGCTCTTCGAAGGCCCCGAGGGCTGGGCCGAGTTCTCGCCCTTCGTCGAATACGCGGATGCCGAGGCCGCCACCTGGCTCGCAGCGGCGATCGACTTCGCCTGGCGCCCGCAGCCTTCACCCCTGCGCGACAGCGTGCGCGTGAACGCCACCATCCCCGCCGTCGCCGCCGACCGCGTGCCGGAGGTGCTCGCGCGGTTCGCCGGATGCCGCACGGCCAAGGTCAAGGTCGCCGAACCCGGCCAGACGCTGGCCGACGACGTCGTCCGCGTGCGAGCCGTGCGCGAAGCCATGGGGCCGGAGGGCCGCATCCGCGTGGATGCGAATGGTGCCTGGAACGTGGACGAGGCCGAGCACGCCGTGCATGCACTCAACGAGTACGACCTCGAGTACATCGAGCAGCCGTGCGCGACTGTCCCCGAACTCGCCGAACTCCGGCAGCGCGTGAAGTACCTCGGCATCCCCGTCGCCGCGGATGAGAGCATCCGCAAGTCCGCCGACCCGCTGGCCGTCGCTCGCGCCGGGGCCGCCGACCTGCTCATCGTCAAGGCCCAACCGCTCGGCGGCGTCACACACTCGCTGCAACTCATCGCCGCCGCCGGTCTTCCCGCGGTCGTCTCGAGCGCGCTCGACACCGCCATCGGACTTTCGCAGGGTGCGGCTCTCGCCGCCGCTCTGCCCCAGCTCGACCACGACTGCGGGCTGGGCACGGCCTCGCTGTTCCTCGACGACGTCGCCGACCGGCGCCCGCAGAACGGCGTGATCTCGGCCGAACGCGCGACGCCGGACCCCGCTGCTCTCCAGCGCCTCGCCGCCGACGACGACCGACGCGACTGGTGGTTGGCGCGACTGGAGCGCAGCTACCGGGAGCTGTCGGAGCGCGGCGCCGCCGCCGTCTGAGAGCGGGGTGTGCCCCGCTTCCCCGACTATTCGACGATCAGCAGCTCGACCAGTCGGCTGAGCTCGGCGCTGCCCGCGCGTCGCAGCTGCGCGTCGTCGTGCCCGGCCATCGCGCTGCGCACCGCCATGCCCTCCCAGACGATCATGAGGATGCGCGCAGCGACATCGGCGGGCAGACGGATCTGCAGGCCACCGGCATCGACGATGTCGGTGATGATCTGGCCGATGCTGCCGATCATCTCGCGCTCCTGCGCGAGGTAGGCGGCGCCGAACTGCTCGTCGCGCAGTGCGCGGATGCGGATCTCGCTCATGAGCAAGACGCCCATCCGATCGTCGCTGCCGGAGTCCATGACCCTCTGCAGAAGCTCGGTGGGGTCGCATCCGGGGGCAATCCCGCCCTCTGCCGTCATCTCGGCGACGCGATCGCGTACCGCGCTCACGCGCACGTCGGCCACGCTGCCGGCGAGCATGAGGAAGAGTTCGTCCTTGGATTCGAAGTTCGAGTAGAAGGCACCGCGGGTGAAGCCGGCGCGCTCGCAGACCTCCTCGACGGAGGCGCCGTCGAGTCCGACCTCGGCGAAGACCTGCGCCGCCGCTTCGAGCAGGCGGGCGCGCGTGTTCTCGCGACTCCGGGTAGCCGGTATCGACATCGAAACCTCCAGGTATTCGTCCTCGAGACGATTCTCACACCCCGCGCACAGATTTGAGAGCAGCGGTGACCTTACGATACATCTATGTATTGGATACACCTGTGTATCCACACAACCCCCCTCGGAGGAATGCGTGTCCACTCTCCTGTCCTCGCTCGGTCGCTGGTCTTTCCGGCACCCCTGGCGCGTGCTCGCCTCCTGGCTGCTCGTCCTCGGCCTCGCCGGCACCGGCGCGCTCGTGCTCGGCGCGGGCACCGACAACAGCTTCTCGATCCCCGGCACCGAGTCACAGGCGGGCCTCGAGCAGCTCTCCCGCTCGTTCCCCCAGGTGAGCGGAACGAACGCGCAGTTCGTCGTCGTGGCGGCCGACGGTGACCACGTCACCGACGACGACTATCGCGATCAGATCGAGGATGCCGTCGACGAACTGGCCGACGTCGACGGGGTGCTCGCTGCGAACTCGCCCTACGACGAGATGGTCAGCGGCATGATCAACGACGACGAGACCGCTGCCATCGTGCGCCTCCAGTTCGACGGCCAGTCCACCGACGTGTCCGATGAGACCAAGGACGCGCTCGGCACCGTGGTCGACGACCTCTCCGCCGCTCTTCCCGACGGCTCGCAGACCGCGCTCGGCGGCGACCTCTTCGCGACCTCGATCCCCGGTGTCACCCTCACCGAGGCGGTCGGCCTGCTCATCGCGCTGCTGGTGCTCATCGTCACGTTCCGCTCGTTCGTCGTGGCGGGTCTCCCCCTGCTCACCGCGATCCTCGGAGTCGGCATCTCGATGGCCGGCATCTTCACGGCCACCGCTTTCGCGACCGTCTCGTCGACCACCCCGCTGCTCGCCCTCATGCTGGGGCTGGCGGTCGGTATCGACTACGCGCTGTTCATCATGGCCCGACATCAAGACCAGGTGCGCTCCGGCGTCGACCCCGGAGAGTCGGCGGCGCGCGCCGTCGGCACCGCCGGATCCGCCGTCGTGTTCGCCGGCGTCACGGTGCTCATCGCGCTGATCGGCCTCGGCTTCGCGGGCATCCCGTTCCTGACGACCATGGGCATCGCCGCCTCCGCCGCCGTCGCCATCGCGGTCCTGATCGCCGTGACCCTCACCCCCGCCGTGCTCGGCTTCATGAAGGGTCGCATCGTCGGCCGCCCGGTGCGCGTGCGCAAGGCGAAGAAGGATGCTCCCGCTCCTGCGCCCCGTCGGGCCTTCAGCGAGCGCTGGGTCACCGGCGTCACCAAGCGTCCGATCCTCGTCTCGCTCGCCGTGGTCATCGGCCTCGGCATCGTCGCCGTCCCCGCGCTGAGCCTCAACCTCGCGCTCCCCAATGCGGGTGTGCTGCCGAAGGACTCCGAGGCCCGCCAGAGCTACGACATCGTCGGCGAGGAGTTCGGTCCCGGGTTCAACGGCCCGCTCATCCTCACCGGGACGATCATCACCTCGACCGACCCGCTCGGTCTCATGGAAGACCTCGGCGACGCCGTCGCCGACATCGACGGGGTCAAAGAGGTCGCCCTCTCCACCCCGAACGAGACCGCCGACACCGGCATCGTTCAGATCATCCCCGAGACCGCTCCCGACGACCCGGCCACGGCCGACCTCGTGCGCGAACTGCGCTCGCACCACGACGAATGGCTCGACGAGTTCGGCATCGACCTGAAGGTCACCGGCTTCACGGCCGTCGCGATCGACATCTCCGACCAGCTCGGCAATGCACTGCTGCCCTTCGGCATCTTCGTGATCGGCCTGTCGCTGATCCTGCTGACCATCGTCTTCCGGTCGCTCTGGGTGCCGATCACCGCCGCCCTCGGCTACCTGCTGTCGATCATCGCCGCGTTCGGCATCGTCGGCGCGGTGTTCGAGTGGGGCTGGTTCGCCGATCTGCTGCACGTGGCCAAGGTCGGACCGATCATCAGCTTCATGCCGATCGTGCTGATGGGCGTGCTCTTCGGCCTCGCGATGGACTACCAGGTGTTCCTCGTCTCGCGCATGCGCGAAGACTTCGTGCACGACCCCGACGCGAAGGCCGCGTCGCGCGCCACGCGTCGCCAGGCCGCCCTCCGCGCTGTGCGCAGCGGATTCACCGGATCGGCGAAGGTCGTCACCGCGGCCGGACTCATCATGTTCGCGGTGTTCGTGGCCTTCGTTCCCGAGGGCGACTCCTCGCTCAAGCCGATCGCGCTCGGCCTCGCCGCCGGCATCGCGATCGACGCGTTCCTCGTGCGCATGACGCTGATCCCCGCGCTCATGGCGATCCTCGGCGAACGGGCGTGGGAGATCCCCGCGTGGCTCGAGAAGATCCTCCCGCACGTCGACATCGAGGGCGAGGCCGTCGAACGCGAACGCCACCTGAGGTCGTGGCCCGGCGACGACTCCGTCGTGGCCGCCGACGACCTCACCATCGTCGCCGATGCTCCCGTCGTGCAGAACCTGTCGCTGCGCGTGCTCCCCGGAGGCGCCCTCGTCGCCACCGGCGGTGACACCCGCACCCGTCGCGCCCTCGCCCTCGCGATCGCCGGGCGCATTCCCGCCGAAGACGGCCGCCTGCGCGTGGCCGGCCATCTGCTGCCCGGCCGCGCGGCCTGGGTGCGTGCGCACGTGGGCTGCGTGCTCGTCGACGATGCGGATGCCGCACTCGCCGATCTGGCAGAGGCGCTCCGCGGTCGGTCCGAGGTCGTCGTGATCGACGGACTCGATCGCCTCGCCGGCGGCCAACGCGACCAGGCGACCGCCATGCTGCGCGACGCCGCGGCCGGTCGCGCACTCGCGGTGTTCGCCACGGCATCCGATGCCGGCGCCGCCCGCGCCATCCTCGCGGAGGCCGGATGGCCCACCGCCGAAACACTCGATACCCGTGCCCCTCGTCGGGCGACCGAAGCCACCGAGGTGACCGCATGACCCTCCCCATCGAGCGCGCACGCTCCCGCAAGCCCATCACGTGGCTGACGATCCTCGGCATCCTGCTGCTGCCGGCCGCGATCGGCGGCATCCTCGTCACAGCCCTGCAGAACCCGACCGAGCGACTCGACTCGATGACCGCCGCGATCGTCAACCTCGACGAACCGGTCGAGATCGACGGGCAGACGACCCCGCTCGGGCGGCAGCTCGCCTCGGGTCTCGTCGAGGGTTCCGACGACCTCGACTCGAACCTCACCTGGGTGATCTCGAACGAGGAAGACGCGGCCGACGGGCTCGCCGACGGCGAGTACCAGGCGGTCATCACGATCCCCGAGAACTTCTCGGCGGCCGCGACGTCGGCGGGTCAGGCGATCTCCGACGGCGGTGGCGAGGCCGAGCAGGCTACCATCAGCGTGACCACTCCCGATGACGGCCTCGTCGCCGACGACCTCATCACGAGCCAGATCGCGAACGTCGCCACCACCACCATGGGCACGATGCTCACCGAGGCGACGACCGAGAACGTGCTCGTCGGCTTCACGACCATCGGCGACCAGATCGGTGACGCCGCATCGGGCGCCCTGGAACTCGCGAACGGCGCACGGGATGCCGCGACCGGAGCCGCGGCGATCCCCGAGGGCGCCACTCAGCTCGCGAACGGCGCCTCCGAGCTCAGCACCGGCGCAGGTTCGCTCGCGACCGGGCTCGACACGATCGCCGCGAACACCCGCCAGATCGCGACCGGCGCCGGACAGCTCGGCGCCGGACTCACCGGCGGCGCGGCGACGCTGGAAGCGCAGGGCATCGTTCCGGCCGAGCTGACGGCCGGCGCGAGCAGCGTCGCCGAAGGCATCAAGACCTACGCCGACAACTGCGACCCCACGCTCCTCGGGGCCGAGTACTGCGACGGCCTGAAGGAACTCGCCACGGGGGCGGCGGGCACCGCTGCCGGAATCCAGGGAGTGGCCACGCAGGCTCCCGCAACCATCGCCGCCCAGCTGCGCGAGGCCGGCACCGGTGCCACCCAGCTCGCCACCGGCCTCAACCAGCTCGCCAGCCAGGGCGTCGATCAGTCGGCCGCCGGGGCTCGCGCGCTCTCGACCGGCGCAGGACAGCTCTCGACCGGAGCGACCGAGCTGGCGACCGGCGCGACCGAGCTCGCCACCGGCCTCGACACCCTCGCGACCGGAACCGGTGATCTCGCGGGCGGCCTGCGCACGGCATCCGACTCGCTCCCCTCGTTCAGCGACTCGGAGTCGGCGTCGCTGGCCTCGGTCATCGCCGACCCGGTCTCGACGGACTCCTCGATGAACACGATCTTCGGCCCCACAGCGATTCCGCTGCTCGCCGCCGTCGTGCTGTGGTTCGGCAGCCTCGCCTCGTTCATCGTGATGCGGGCGCACACGGCGCGCACGCTCACGTCACGACGCTCGTCGGCATCGCTGACGCTGCGCGCGTTCTGGCCGGCCGCGCTGATCGGCGCGGGCCAGGGCCTGCTCGTCTCGCTCATCGTGCAGATCGTCGCCTCGTACGACGCAGCGGCCTGGTGGTCGTTCGCCGGAACAGCCGTGCTCGCGGGCGTCGCCTTCGCCGCCGTGAACCAGACGCTCGTGGCCATCTTCGGAGGCGTCGGTCGCTGGATCAGCGCACTGATCGGCGTTCTCGCCGTGGCGACGGGGCTGATCTCGACCGTTCCCGGATGGTTGGCGGGGCTCGGCGCCGCCCTTCCGACATCACCCGCGTTCGCCGGCCTCATCGCCGGGAGCGGCTCGGCCGTGGCCTCA
Organism: Microbacterium sp. NPDC087665; assembly: GCF_044743285.1. Lineage (NCBI taxonomy): Bacteria > Bacillati > Actinomycetota > Actinomycetes > Micrococcales > Microbacteriaceae > Microbacterium > Microbacterium sp. NPDC087665. The sequence continues at coordinate 69,851 of NZ_JBIUWD010000005.1, forward strand.
CTGATCGTCTGGGGCGTGCTGTCCCTCGGCGCCACGACCCTCGCGGTGACGCTGCGACGCACGACCTCGGCGAAGGCCGTGCTCGCCACCTGAGCCGCAGCATCCGGGGTTGGCCTGCCGCTCCCCTGCATAACTTCGGAGATCCGCCGCAACACGCCGCACGTCACCCCTCGGCCGTGGCGCGTCGTGCCTGATCTCCGAAATTGTGCGGGCGGGAACGTCGCTGGCGGGACGGATGCCGCGACACAAGGCGCATACCCATACGAAGACGGCCCGCCCCCCGAAGGGGCGGGCCGTCTTTCGAGGGTGAGGATGCTGCTCAGGAGAGCCCGGAGTAGGCGTGCAGGCCCTTGAAGAACACGTTCACGATCGTGAAGTTGAACATCACGGCGGTGAAGCCCACGATCGCCAGCCAGGCCGACGGGTTGCCGCGCCATCCGCGCGTCGCACGGGCGTGGATGTAACCGGCGTAGAGCACCCAGATCACGAAGGTCCAGGTCTCCTTGACGTCGAAGCCCCAGAAGCGGCTCCAGGCGTAGTAGGCCCAGATGGAGCCGGCGATGAGGGTGAACGTCCAGAGGATGAACCCGATGATCGTGAGACGGTACGCCATGCTCTCGAGGCGGTCGGCACCCGGGAACGTGCGCAGGAATCCGGGGCCGGTCTTCTCGGCGCCCTCGGCGATGAGTCGCTCACGGCGCGACTGCATGAGCTGGATGACCGACAGGGCGAAGGCCAGCGCGAAGAACGCCGTGCCGAGCGAGGCCACGAAGACGTGGATGACCAGCCACACGCTCTTGAGCGGATCCATGAGCGGGGTGACGTCGACGTAGAAGTTCGTGGCGGCGAGACCGAGCAGCACGAGCACGAGGCCGGTGATGAACGTGCCGAGGAAGCGCAGGTCGACCTTGATCAGCATCAGCAGGTACACGGCGATGATGAGGAGCGTGCCGATCATCGCGAACTCGTAGAGGTTCGCCCACGGCACGCGCCCGGCGGCGAAGCCGCGGCTCAGCGTCGCGCCCAGGTGGAAGATGAAAGCCAGAACGGTGAGCGACGTGCCGATGCGCGCCATCACGAAGCGCTGCGGTGCGGGCTCGGCCGACAAGCCGGTGGAGCCTGCGCCCTTCGCCCCGCGCGCTCCGACGCCGACGAGCTCGGCCTCACGCACCGTCTGCGAATCGGCGCTCAGCTGCGACCGACGTGCCAGGTCGAAGGCGTACGCGACGAAGGCCGCTGCGTAGATCGCGATCGCGGTCCACAGCAGGACCGGCGAGATCACTTCGAGGTCGAACATGGTGTCAGTCTACTTTCGGGGAGTCGGATGCCGTCGGGTCGGTATCCGTGGGGTCTGAGTCGTCGTGCGCTGCGGCCTCTGACGGCTGCGCGTCGTCGGCGGGAGAGGCGTCCGGCTCGTCGGCGGGAGAGACGTCGGGGTCGTCGTCGGCGCGGGCGACCGTGACTCCGGCCGCGTCGAGCAGGCGCGCATGACCCGAGACGAGGTCGTCGACGGCGACGGCGATCATCGGGTCCTCGCCGCGGGCGAGACCGGCGTACTCGAGCGCCACGGCGCCTTTGTCGACCGACGCCTTCACCCACATGCGTCGGCGGGGAACGAAGAGGGCGAGCATGAGGCCGCCCAGCGCGAGCACGGCGAACACGAGCACCCACACGCCGGATTCGTCCCGGTGGATCTGCAGCGACGCGAAGCGCTTGACCGACTGCGAAGCATCCGTCGCCCCCTCGGGCGATTCGTCTTCGAAGGTGACCGTGCCCATGCCGTCGGGCAGATCGGCGGTCTCACCCGGAGCCAACTCGATCGAGTCGACATCGACGGCGCGCCCGGTGAGCTGGGTCAGGTCGGTCGTGTCGAGCACGTACACCGAACGGGGCGTGCCCTCGTTGATGCCCAGGTCGCCGCTGTACACGTCGAGCGTGAGGGTGGGGTTGGTCAGGTCGGGGTACCCCGAGACGAAGGCGCCCGTGTCGAGCACGGCCGTGGTCGGGTAGAAGAAGCCGAGCAGTCCGAGCTGCTCGGGCAGCCCGTCGGTGACCTTGATCACGCCGAGCGAGGTCATGTTGTTGTCCTGCGGCAGGAACGGCACGCTGTTGGTGAAGACGACCTCGCCCTCGGCATTGCGCACCGTGATGGTGGGCGCATAGCCGTTGCCGAGCAGGAAGACGTCGTCGTCGGCGACCGCGAGCGGCTCGTTGACCCGCACCGCCCCGGTGCGTTCCTCGCCGTTCTCGGTGAGGGTGACGTTGGCCGAGAAGTCGCCGGCCTGGCCGGAGCCGGCCTCGCCGAAGGGCTGGTACGTGACGTCGAACGAGTCCAGGCGCATCGAGTACGGCGCGAGGGCATCGTCGGCGACGAACCGTCCGCGGTTCATCGAGTCGTAGTCGACCAGTGTGTTCGCGAACGTCTCGCCCTCGACCAGCACGCGCTGGCCGGTGTACGCAAAACCGCCGCCGACGCCGACCGTGACCAGCACGCCAACGAGCGCCAGGTGGAAGAGCAGGTTGCCCGACTCGCGCCAGTAGCCGCGCTCCGCCGACACCGAGAACGTGTGCCCGCGGTCGTAGCGCTCGACACGGTATCCGAGGGCCTTGAGCTGCTTGGTCGCGATGTCGATCGATGCGGATGCTTCGGCCTCGGCATCCGCTGCCCCTGAGTCGCCCGCGATCCCTGAGCCTCCCGCGGTCCCTGAGCCCGTCGAAGGGTCGCGCACCACGGCACGGAAGTCGTCGAGACGCTTCAACCGTGCGGGTGTGCGGGGCGGACGCGCCTGCAGCGCCTTCCAGTGGTGCCGGATGCGCGGGATGACGCAGCCGACGAGCGACGCGAACAGCAGCAGGTAGATCGCCGAGAACCACGGCGACAGGTAGACGTCGAAGAGCTTGAGACCGTCGAGGATCGGGAAGAGATCGGGGTTGTCGCGCTCCCACTGAGTGACGCCGTTCGGGTCGGCCATCCGCTGCGGGAAGATCGACCCGGGGATGGCCGCGACGGCGAGCACGAGCAGCAGGATCAGCGCCGTGCGCATCGAGGTGAGCTGACGCCACCCCCAGCGCAGCCAGCCGACGAGGCCGAGGCGGGGCTGGGTGATCGACTCGTCACCGTCGACGTGGTCGGAGGGCCGCAGCGGGTCGCTGGAAGTCGTCGTCTTGCTGCTCACGGCTCTCTTGTTCTTCCGGTCCGGGGATTTCTTCTGCTGATCAGAGCGGGAGGATGACACTGTTCATCACCGCCGTCAGTCGGGACATGATGTCGGTCCACAGCCCGGTCGCCATCAGCACGCCGAGTGCGATCAGCAGCGCTCCTCCGATGATGTTGATGACGCGGATGTGGCGGCGCAGGAAGCCGATGGCCGTGGTCGCCCAGCCGAAGCCGAGCGCGACCAGCAGGAACGGCAGGCCGAGACCCAGCGAGTACGCGAGGCCGAGGAACCCGGCGCGCACCGGATCGCCCGCGTTGAACGACAGCGCGAAGATCGCCAGCAGGGTCGGCCCGAGGCACGGCGCCCACCCGATACCGAGCGCGATGCCCAGCAGCGGCGCACCGATCACGCCGTACTTCGAGTCGACGTGGAAGCGGAACTCGCGCTGCGCGAAGCCGAACAGGCCGAGGAAGACGAGGCCCATCAGCACGATCGCGACGCCGAGGATGCGGGTGATCAGGTCGCCCCACTGCACGAGGAAGACGCTGCCCGCACCGCCCAGTGCCGTGATCGACACGAAGACGGCGCTGAAGCCCGCGATGAACAGCAGCACGCCGAGCACGAGCCGGCCGCGCGTCATGGCGGTGACGGCATCCGTACCGGCGACGGCTCCCCGGGTCGGGCGCGGGGTGACCGCTCCCCCGAGGAATCCGAGGTAGCCGGGTACGAGCGGCAGCACGCAGGGAGAGAGGAACGAGATGAGTCCGGCGAGCATGGCGACCGGGATCGCCAACCAGAGCGCTCCCGAACCGATGATCTCCTGAGGGTTCACACGCTCTCCGCGAGCGCGTCCTTGACGAGCGTGGACAGGATCGAGGTCCCGTCGATCGGCCCGATGATGCGGGCGGCGACGCGGCCCTGCTTGTCGAGCACGAGGGTGGTGGGCGTGGCCTGGATCGGTGTGGCCGCGGCGAAGGCGAGCTTGGCCTGCGCGGTGTCGACGTCGATGAGGCTCGGGTAGGTGATGTCGAACTCGGTCGAGAATGCCTTGGCGGTGTCGGCCTGATCACGGGTGTTGATGCCGATGAATGCGACATCGTCGCCGCCGTGCTGCTGCCACACGGCCTCGAGGTCGCCGGCTTCGATGCGGCACGGCGCGCAGCCGGCGTACCAGAAGTTGACGACGGTGACCTTGCCGGCGATGTCGGCGCTGTCGAAGGCCTCGCCGTCTTCGGTGACGCCGGCGAACTCGACGGGTTCTCCGCGTTCGGCCTCGGGGATCTCGACGATCGCGCCGTCGGCGGCCACGTAGCCGGTGTTCTCGCCGCTGAGGAACGATTCGCTGACCGGGTCGGGCGCGCAGGCGCTCAGACCGACGGCGAGCACCGCGGCGAGCGCGGCTCCGACCGCACGACGAGAGAGTCGAGTGCGGGAGGGGCGGCCGCTGCGGATCGGGTGGATCGACGAGGCGAGTGGCACGGTTACGAGTTTACGCCGAAGTTCCTATGCGTCGCCCGGACGAGAGGGCCCTCCGCGGGCACTCAGAACCGGGCGAGCATGCCGTCGACGCCGGCGCTCAGACGGCCCCGACGTCGACGGCACCGCCGGTCGGGGCGGGCTCGGCGTAGTCGACCTCGCGCCACACGTCGCCGACGCGCTCGAACGAGGTGACGCTCGAGAGAGCGCACCGGCGGGTGCGCGGGTCGTGGCGCAGCGGCAGTCCCGCCACCGAGAGGTGCGTGATCCAGATCGGTGCCTGGTGCGACACGATCACCGCGTCGCCCGCCTCGGTGGTGTGCCACAGCTCGTCCATGGCCTCACGCATGCGCGCGGCGGTCGAGGAGTATGCCTCGCCCCAGCTCGGCGTCGCCGGCTGCCGCAGGTGCCACCAGTTGAGCGGATTCATGAGCGAGCGGCGCATCTGGGTGCCCTCGAACACGTTCGTGGGTTCGATGACCCGTTCGTCGAGCACCGGTTCGAGACCGAAGCGCTCGGCGAACGGGGCGGCCGACTCCTGTGTGCGCTCGAGGGGTGAGCAGCGCAGCGCCTCGACATCGCGACCGAGTGCGGCGACGTGGTCGGCGGCGGCCTGCGCCATCCGCTTTCCGTCTTCGCTCAGGTGGAAGTCGGGCAACCGGCCGTAGAGCACGCGGGCAGGATTGTGCACCTCGCCGTGACGGACGAGGTGCAGACGGGATGCCGGCACATCAGGCCTTGCTGTAGCGGGAGTCCCCGAACCCGAGGATCAGGTAGCCGATGTAGGGGAAGACGAACAGCAGGAAGAACGAGAAGAACCCGCCCTTGCCGAAGCGTTCACCGAGCTTGATGGCGACGATGATGCCGAGCACGAATCCGACGATCGGGATCAGATAGAGCAGCGCCCACCAGCCGGACATCCCGGCGATGCGCACCAGGTATATGACGTTCACGATGGGGATGATCGCGAGGATCCCGGGGTGGCCGGCCTTCGTGAACACCTTCCAGAGCCCGATGACGACGAGCACGTAGAAGACCAGGGCGATGAGACCCGTCGTTCCGGAGAAGATCGACGCGTAGAGATCGGAGATGCCGTTGCTGTCCATGGTGCGCGCACCTTTCTGTGTCGTGGTGATCCTACTGACGATCGGCACGGGCCCGCAGAACACGCCGGAGGGACACAGCGCTCCCCCGTAGAATGGGCGGGTTCACCAGTTCCCAGAACAGAAGGAATACTCCGTGCTTCGCACCCACTCGGCAGGCTCACTGCGAGCCGAGCACATCGGTCAGACCGTCACCCTCGCGGGGTGGGTCGATCGCCGTCGTGATCACGGAGGAGTCGCGTTCATCGATCTTCGGGATGCGTCGGGCATCGCCCAGGTCGTCATCCGCGACGAAGAGATCGCCCACCCGCTGCGCAACGAGTTCGTGCTGAAGGTCACCGGCGAGGTCTCCCGCCGCCCCGACGGCAACGCGAACCCGAACCTGCCCACGGGCGAGATCGAGCTCATCGCCACCGAGGTCGAGGTGCTCAACGAGTCCGCTCCCCTCCCCTTCCAGGTGTCGACGGCCGTCGCCGAGAGCGAGACAGTCGGTGAAGAGGCTCGCCTCAAGTACCGCTACCTCGATCTGCGCCGTCCGGCCCCGGCATCCGCCCTGCGCCTGCGCTCCGACGTCTACAAGGCCGTGCGCGATGTGCTGCACCGTCAGGACTTCACCGAGGTCGAGACCCCGACGCTCACGCGTTCCACGCCCGAGGGCGCCCGCGACTTCCTGGTACCCGCTCGCCTGAGCCCGGGCAGCTGGTACGCCCTCCCGCAGTCGCCGCAGCTCTTCAAGCAGCTGCTGATGGTCGGCGGCGTCGAGAAGTACTTCCAGATCGCCCGCTGCTACCGCGACGAGGACTTCCGCGCCGACCGCCAGCCGGAGTTCACCCAGCTCGACATCGAGATGAGCTTCGTCGACCAGGAAGACGTCATCACGCTGATGGAGTCGCTCGTGCAGGCGATGTGGGCGACGATCGGCGTCGAGGTCTCCGTGCCGCTGCCGCGTCTGACCTACGCCGACGCCATGGCCAAGTACGGCTCCGACAAGCCCGACCTGCGCTTCGGTCTCGAACTCGTCGAGGCGACCGAGTACTTCGCCGAGACGCCGTTCCGCGTGTTCCAGGCCGAGTACGTCGGCGCCGTGCGCATGCCCGGCGGTGCCGGTCAGCCCCGCAAGCAGCTCGACGCCTGGCAGGACTGGGCGAAGCAGCGCGGCGCCCGCGGCCTCGCGTACGTGCTCTTCAACGAAGACGGAACGCTCGGTGGCCCCGTGGCCAAGAACCTGTCCGAGGCCGAGCAGGCGGGCCTCGCCGAACTCGTGGGCGCCGAGGCCGGCGACTGCGTGTTCTTCGCCGCCGGTTCCACGAAGGAGAGCCGCGCACTGCTCGGTGCCGCACGCGTCGAGATCGGTCGCCGCCTCGGCTACCTGAACCCCGACGAGTTCGCCTTCACCTGGGTCGTCGACGCCCCGATGTTCGAGTCCGCGGCGGATGCCGTCGCCTCGGGTGACGTCGCCGTCGGCGCCGGCGCCTGGACCGCCGTGCACCACGCGTTCACGGGCCCCAAGCCCGAGTTCGAGGCGACCTTCGACACCGACCCCGCTTCCGCGCTCGCCTACGCGTACGACATCGTCTGCAACGGCTCCGAGCTGGGCGGCGGTTCCATCCGCATCCACCGCGAAGATATCCAGAAGCGTGTCTTCCAGGTGATGGGCATCAGCGACGAGCAGGCCGACGAGCAGTTCGGCTTCCTGCTCGACGCGTTCAAGTTCGGCGCACCGCCCCACGGTGGAATCGCGCTGGGCATGGACCGCGTCATGCAGCACCTGACGAAGACCGAGTCGATCCGCGAGGTCATCGCATTCCCGAAGTCGGGCAACGGCTACGACCCGCTCACGGCCGCCCCCGCTCCGATCACGCCGGAGCAGCGTGCCGAGGCCGGCGTCGACTTCGAGCCGGAAGACGACGAGGCCTGACCCTCGCCCCTGCGGGGGATGCTTCGACAGGCTCAGCAACCCAGTTCGGGTGCTGGGCCTGTCGCGTTACTGGGTCCCTGAGCCTGTCGAAGGGCCCAGGTCCGCGGCTACGCCAGGCCCAGAGCCGGCGCGATGTTCTCGTTCCACACGTCGACCCCCAGCTTCGCGATCAGCGCGATCACGACGACCAGGAACACGATGCGGATGAACTTCGTGCCGCGCGAGATCGCCATACGCGAACCGACGTAGCTGCCGGCCACGTTCGCGATCGCGAGGATCCCGCCGAGCACCCAGAGCACCGAGCCGTGCGGAATGAAGAGCAGCAGGGCGCCGATGTTGGTCGCGAGATTGACGATCTTGGCCTTCGCGCTCGCCTGCAGGAAGTCGTAGCCGAGCAGGGCCACGAGGGCGATCACCAGGAAGGTGCCGGTTCCCGGGCCGATCATGCCGTCGTAGAAACCGATCACGAGGCCGGCGGCACCCGCCATGATGTGGTGCTTGTGCCCGGAGAACCGCAGCATGGTCGCCGCGCCCATCTGCGGCCGGAACGCGGTGAAGAGCGCCACGGCCAGCAGCGCCACCACGATGATCGGCTTGAAGGCGGCGGCGGGAAGGATCGTCGCGACCGCCGCTCCCCCGAACGATCCGGCGAGCGCGATCACCGCCATGGGTATCGCCGTGCGGATGTCGGGCTTCGCTCGGCGGTAGTAGGTGATGCTGCTGGTCGCGGTGCCGAACACCGAGGCGAGCTTGTTCGTGGCAAGGGCCTGGATCGGCGCGATGCCGGGAATCAGCAGCAGTGCGGGCAGCTGCAGCAACCCGCCTCCGCCGACCACGGCGTCGATCCACCCGGCGGCGAAGGCCGCGACGACGATGAGCAGCAGCATCCCCCAGGTGAGCTGCTCCAGTCCGAGCACGGCGCCGATATCCACCTGGCCATGATTCCAGAGAGTCGGGCGCGCACCGGCATCCGCGCGAGGCGCTGACAGACTGGAACCATGCTCGAGACCCTGCCGCTGCCGCATCCGTTCGATTCGCGTGCCGGGAGCGCGCTGCTGCGCCGGGCGACGGCCGCCGATACGGATGCCGTCATCGCACTGCTCGCCGATGACCCGATCAGTGCGGCACGGGGCGACGTAGCATCCGACGACGACCGCCCGGCGTATGCCGCGGCGCTGGTCGAGATCCTCGCCGAGCCGTCGAACGATCTGCTCGTGGTCGAACTCGACGGTGCGATCGTGGGCACCCTGCAGCTGACGTCGATCCCCGGGATGGCGCGTCGCGGCGCCCGGCGCCTTCTGGTCGAGGCGGTGCGCGTGCAGAGCGATCTGCGTTCGTCGGGCATCGGTTCGGCGGTCATGCGCTGGGTCGGCGAGATCGCCGCACCCGCCGTGGATGCGTCGATGGTGCAGCTGACATCGGATGCCGCGCGCACCGACGCACATCGTTTCTACGAGCGTCTCGGGTATATCGGGTCACATCTCGGTTTCAAATACGCCGTCACCCCGCGCTGACGCCCAGGCGGCGACAGGCCTCGGCCCCGCCCCGCCACCCCCTCGACATCTCTCGTTCACCCGTGCCGCTCCGGCCGGTAACTCCGGAGCAATAGTTTCCTCTCGCAACCCGAACCGGCGCACCGCCGGACACCGAGAGGACACTCATGGCACGCTTCACCCGCCGCGCGCGCATCGGCGCCGGCATCGCTCTGGTCACCACGGCCGCCCTGGCGCTCACCGCCTGCTCCGGCACCGCTGACGCCACCGACGCGGGCGAGGGATCGACCGACGCTGCGACGGCCACCTCCGTCACCGATTTCGGCTCGTTCGCCGACCTCGAGGCCGCGGCCAAGGCCGAGGGGCAGCTCAACGTCATCGCACTTCCGCGCGACTGGGCGAACTACGGCGAGATCCTCGACCTGTTCGCCGAGAAGTACCCCGAGATCACGATCAACGAGGCTTCCCCAGATGTCTCGAGCGCCGAGGAGATCCAGGCGGCCGAGACCAACAAGGGCCTCGACACCGCCCCCGACGTGTTCGACATCGGCCTGACGGTGGCCCTGCAGAACACCGACACCTTCGCCCCCTACAAGGTGCAGACGTGGGACGAGATCCCCGACGAGCTCAAGGAGCCCACCGGTCTCTTCGTCGGCGACTACGGCGGGTACATGTCGATCGGCTACGACTCGTCGAAGTTCGACGCTCCGGCCGAGCTCTCCGACCTGCTCTCGGCCGACTACAAGGGCGCCGTCGCGATCAACGGCGACCCGACCCAGGCCGGCGCCGCATTCGCCGCCGTGGGCCTGGCGACCGTGCAGTCCGACGGTTCGCTCGACGACTTCCAGCCCGGCATCGACTTCTTCTCGGAGCTGCAGAAGGCCGGCAACATGCTCAAGGTCGACGTGACCACGGCGACCGTCGCGAGCGGCGAGACCCCGGTCGTCTTCGACTGGGACTACCTGAACGCGTCGCACAAGGCCGACAACCCCAACTGGGAGGTCGTCGTGCTCGACGGCACCGGTTACGCCGGCTACTACAACCAGGCGATCAACATCGACGCCCCGCACCCGGCGGCGGCTCGCCTGTGGCAGGAGTTCCTCTACAGCGATGAGGTGCAGAACCTGTGGCTCGGCGGCGGTGCTCGCCCGGTGCGCATGGAGGCCATGACCGAGGCCGGCACGATCGACGCCGACCTGGCTGCGGCTCTGCCCGAGGTTCCCGAAGAGACTGTCGTCCCGACCGAAGAGCAGTCCACGAACGCCGGCACGCTGCTCGGTGAGAAGTGGGCAGCGGCGGTCCAGTGACCACCCTCGTCGACACGGGGGCGGATGCTCCGGCATCCGCCCCCTCCTCCCCCGCCGGGCCCTCGCACACCGCGAGGGCCCGGCGGTCCGGTGCGTCCTGGGCCTGGCTGGGACTCGTCCCCTTCGCCGGCTACATCGTGCTGTTCCTCGCGGTGCCGACGCTCCTGGCGATCGGCTCCGGCTTCTTCACGAAGGACGGCTCGTTCACCTGGACGAACGTGTCGGCGCTCGGCGACCCGGTCGTGCTGAACACCTTCGCCAACTCGGCCGGTCTCTCGCTGCTCACCGCCGTCGTCGGCGCGGTCGTCGGCGCCCTCGTCTGCTATGCCCTGCTGGGCATGAACCCCGACGGCGCGATCCGTTCGACGGTGGATGCCGCGGCCGGGGTGCTCGCTCAGTTCGGCGGCGTCATGCTGGCGTTCGCCTTCATCGCGACGATCGGCATCCAGGGCGTCATCACCGTGTTCCTCAAGGACACGTTCGGCGTGAACATCTACGAGAACGGCACGTGGCTCTACGAGCTGCCCGGGCTGATCCTCCCGTACATCTACTTCCAGATCCCGCTCATGGTCATCACCTTCATGCCCGCCCTGGCCGCGCTCAAGCCGCAGTGGGCCGAGGCGAACCTCACGCTCGGCGGCACCCGCGCCAGCTTCTGGCTGCGCATCGGCCTGCCGGTGCTCGCCCCGTCGTTCTTCGCGAGCCTGCTGCTGCTGTTCGCGAACGCCTTCTCGTCGTACGCGACGGCCGCCGCGCTCGCCAGCCAGGGTTCGCAGATCGTGCCGCTGCAGATCCGCACCGCGCTCACCAGCGAGACCGTGCTCGGTCGCGAGAACCTCGCCGGGGCGCTCGCCCTCGGCATGATCGTGATCGTCGGAGTGATCATGGCCCTGTACTCGCTCATCCAGCGACGGGCTGCGAGGTGGCAGTCGTGAACCGTCTCGCCCCGTCGCTCACGACCCGCTGGATCATCGGCATCCTCGTCGGTCTGTTCTTCGCGATCCCGTTGGTGTCGACGTTCCTCTACACGCTTCGCGACACCGACGGCGGGCTCTCGTTCGCCCACTGGATCGCCCTGTTCGACCCGGCGGCGTCCGCCGCCATCAAGCCGATCTGGACGGGCCTCGGCAACTCGCTCATCCTCGCGGTCGTCACCGTCGCCATCGTGCTGTTCGTCCTCGCGCCGACGATGATCCTGGTCAACCTACGATTCGGCAAGCTCAAGCCGATGTTCGAGTTCACGGTGCTGCTGCCGATCTCGATCCCCGCGATCGTGCTCGTCGTCGGCCTCGCCCCGATCTACCTGCAGATCGGTCGATCGCTCGGCACCGGCACCTGGACCCTCGCGTTCGCCTACGGCATCACCGTGCTGCCGTTCGCCTACCGCTCGATCCAGGCATCCATCGATGCCGCCGACCTGCGCACGCTTTCCGAGGCCGCCCGTTCGCTCGGGGCGAGCTGGCCCACGGTCGTACTCAAGGTCCTGGCACCGAACCTGCGACAGGGACTGCTGGCGGCCTCGCTGATCTCGATCGCGGTCGTGCTCGGCGAGTTCACCATCGCCTCGCTCCTCAACAAGCAGGTGTTCCAGACGGCGATGGTCGTGGTGCAGAAGCAGGACCCCTACGCGCCCGCGATCTTCACCCTGCTGGCGCTCGCGCTCGTCTTCATCCTGCTCCTCGTCATCGGCCGCGTCGCCCGCGGCAACGGAAAGGCCCGCTCATGACCATCGATCACGCACTCCCCCGCACCAAAGACAATCTGCTGCTCGCCGAGGCGGGCGAAGGCACCCGGGTGCAGCTGCAGAGCATCGTGAAGAGCTACGGCGGCAACCGCGTGCTGCACGGTGTCGACCTCGACATCGCCCCGGGTGAGTTCGTGTCGCTGCTCGGTCCGTCGGGCTGCGGCAAGACGACCCTCCTGCGCGTGCTCGCCGGCCTCGAGGGATCCGACGAGGGCGCGGTGCTCCTCGGTGGACGCGACGTGTCGCGCACGCCGACGAACAAGCGCGACATCGGCATGGTCTTCCAGTCGTACTCGCTGTTCCCGCACCTGCGCGTCGCCGAGAACACGGCCTTCGGCCTGCGTCGTCGTGGTGTCTCGGCGACGGGGTCGGCGAAGCGCGCGAAAGACGCCCTGGCCCTGGTCGGACTCGCCGAGTTCGCCGACCGCTTCCCGCATCAGCTCTCCGGAGGCCAGCAGCAGCGCGTCGCGCTCGCCCGCGCGCTGGTCACCGAGCCCAAGGTGCTGCTGCTCGACGAGCCGCTGTCGGCGCTCGACGCCAAGGTGCGCGTGCAGCTGCGCGACGAGATCCGCCGCATCCAGCTGCGTCTCGGCATCACGACCGTCTTCGTCACGCACGACCAGGAGGAGGCGCTCGCCGTCTCCGATCGCATCGCCGTGATGAACTCCGGACGCATCGAGCAGATCGGCTCGCCCGAGCAGCTGTACACCACGCCGTCGACCGCGGGAGTGGCGGCCTTCGTCGGGCTGTCCAGCGTCGTCCCGGGCGTCGCCGACGGCGAGCACGTCGTGGTGTGGGGGCAGACCCTGCCGCTGCAGACCCCGGCCGACGGCCCGGTCGACGTCTACCTGCGTCCCGAGAACGTGTACTTCGCGTCGGAGGCGGATGCCGCGACCGATGCGATCGTCGAGGAGAGCACGTTCCTCGGCAGCATGCGCCGCACGCTCGTGCGCACCGAATCCGGAGACCTCGTCCGGGTGCAGCACGCTCCGAGCATCCACCCCGCGTTCGGCGATCGCGTGCGCATCGCCGTGGCCCCGGAGGCCGTGGCGGTGCATCCGCGCAGCTGATCTCACTCTTCCGCGACACGGGACCGGCCGATACGGTGATGCTCGAGGGGCCCGTCGCCTCTACGACACGACAGAGAGGATGCCTCATGGCAGGCAAGTTCGAGCTGTACACAGACAAGTCCGGCGAGTACCGGTTCCGTCTGAAGGCCGGCAACGGCGAAGTCATCGCGACCAGCGAGGGCTACTCGTCGAAGTCCGCCGCTCTGGGCGGGATCGAGTCGGTGCGCCGGAGCGCACCCGACGCCGAGGTCGTCGAGGCCTGACCGCCGCCCTCAGATCACGATGAGGCCCCCAGGTGCAGATGCACCCGGGGGCCTCATCATTGTCGGGGAGTCGCGATGACCCCCGAGCGACCTACAGCACGCGCGAGAGGAAGTCCTTGGTGCGCTGATGCTGCGGGTTTCCGATCACATCGTGCGGGTTGCCCTCTTCGACGATGTGTCCGCCGTCCATGAAGATCAGGCGAGAGCCGACCTCCCGGGCGAAGCCCATCTCGTGGGTGACGACGAGCATCGTCATGCCCTCGTCGGCGAGCCTGCGCATCACCTGCAGCACCTCACCCACGAGCTCGGGGTCAAGCGCCGAGGTGGGCTCGTCGAACAGCATCATGTCGGGGTTCATGCACAGCGCCCGCGCGATCGCGACGCGCTGCTGCTGTCCACCCGACAGGTGACCGGGGTAGGCATCCGCCTTCTCCGAAAGACCGACGCGCGCGAGCATCTCGTGCGCGACCCGCTCCGATTCCGCCTTCGAACGCTTCTTGACGCGCTGCTGAGCGATCGTGAGATTGCCCAGCACGTTCAGATGCGGGAAAAGGTTGAAGCTCTGGAACACCATGCCGATGCGCGTGCGCACACGGTCGATGTCGGTCTCGGGGTCGGTGATGTCGATCCCCTCGATGAGGATCTTTCCGCCGGTCGGCTCCTCGAGGAGATTCACCGAACGCAGCAGGGTCGACTTGCCGGAACCCGAGGGTCCGATGACGCAGACGACCTCTCCTGCGGTGACGGTGAGGTCGATGCCCTTGAGCACCTCGTTGTCGCCGAAGCTCTTGACGAGCCCCTGCACATCGATCGCCGGGGCGTGGACATCAATCAGGTCGGTGATCATCGCTGCCTCGCCATCCTTCGCTCGAGCCACGCGCTGAAGCGCGTGAGGGGGATCGTCACGATCAGGTACAGGATCGCCGCCATGATCAGCGGCGTCGCGTTCGAGTTCTGCGTCGCAGCGTCACGGGCGAAGTTGGTGAGCTCCTTCGACCAGATGAAGGTTCCCGCGATGAACAGCAGCGAGGTGTCCTTCAGCAGCAGCACGAACTCGTTCGTGAGCGGCGGGATGATGATGCGGAACCCCTGCGGGACGATGATCCAGAACGTCGTCTTCATGGGCGACATGCCCAGGGAGCGCGATGCCTCCGTCTGCCCCTTCGGGACAGCCTGGATTCCGGCGCGGATCGTCTCGGCCATGTAGGCCGAGGCCACGAGGATCAGACCGATCAGGCCGAGGACGACGGGGCCGCCCAGGTCCTTGCCGGGGATCCCCGACGCGATCGGCAGGATGAACGCCACGGCGAAGATCGTCAGGATCGCGGGAAGCCCGCGGAACAGTTCGATCCATGCCGTCGCGATCCACCGGAACGGGCCGATGGCCGACATCTTCAGCAGGGCGAGGATGACCCCGAGCACCAGACCGAGCACGAACGCCACGGCTGTGAACCACAGCGTGTTGACGAGCGCGGTCGTGATGATCCCGGGGAACATCTTCGCTGCGATATCGAGGTTGAAGAACAAGGGAACGATCTTCGCCCAGTTGGTGGTGACCGCCGCCCAGATGACGATGGCGATCAGCACCGCGTAGACGGCGTACCGATACAGCTTGCTCTTGGTCGTCCGTTTCAACGCCATTGTGAAGGACCTCCGAAGCGCTTACTCACCGATCAGTTCGCGGTGAAGTAGGAGTCGTAGATCGTGTCGTACTCGCCACCGTCGCGCAGCTCCTGCAGAGCCTCGTTGACAGCCTTGAGCAGTTCCGACTTCTCACCCTTGGCGAACGCGAATCCGTAGGACTCGTCGGTGTTGTACGTCTCGACGATCTTGTAGGCGCTGTCGGCCTTCTCGTGCTCGAGGTTCACCGGCTGGTCCTGCAGGATCGCGTCGATCAGACCCGACTGCATGGCCGGCCACAGCTCGCCATCGGAGGGGTACTGCACGAGCTCGGCGCCCGTCGCGTTCTCGGAGGCGTAGGTCTCGCCCGTGGTGCCCTGCTGGACGCCGACGTTCTTGCCCGAGAGGTCGTCGATCGACTCGATGCCCGAGTCGGTACGAACGAGCAGCGACTGCAGCGAGTCGTAGTACGGGTCGGAGAAGTCGATGTTCGCCTTGCGCTCGTCGGTGATGGTCATCGCCGATGCGCCGATGTCGCACGTGCCGGCCGCGAGGGTGGTGCCCGACTGCAGCGCGTCGAAGCCCACGTCCTGCACCGAGAGCTCGAGGTCGAGCTTCTTGGCGATCGCGTCGAGCAGGTCGATGTCGAAACCGGTGTATCCGGTGCCGTTGTCGCCACCCTCGAACTCGAACGGTGCGTAGGGAATGTCCGAGCAGACGGTGAGCGTGCCGGCCGTGACCAGGCCGTACTCGTCGCCGGCGGCGGGCTCGCCGGAACCGGACTCGTCGGTTCCGCCGGCACATCCTGCGAGTGCAAGGGTTGCCGCAGCCACGAGTGCGAGGCCGGCGAAGGTATTGCGACGGTGCATAACAGCTCCTGAAAATCGAGGGCAGGGTAAAGCCCACCGTTGGTGGGCTGATAGGTCATCATCCTGGCATGCGCCGAACGGATGCCCTACTAAGAGTGCCCGATCCCTGATTACGGTTTTGTTTCGGTGCGTTACGCGACCGGGAGCATCAGACCTCGAAGTCGACCGCGACGCGTGCGCTCACGACGGAGCGGATGTAGGCGGCGGCCTCGAGATGAGCGGGATGCACCTGGTACTCGTCGAGCGTCTCGACGGAGGCGAAGTCGGCGACGAGCACGACGTCCCAGTTCGCGTCGGGCAGCACGACATTCGCGCCGGCCGAGATCGACAGGAGCTGCGGCACGACGCCCTCGAGCGCGTTGAGGCGCCGGGCGACCTCGGCGGCCTGGGCGGCGCGCTCTGCGGCGTCGTCGGAGGCCAGCTTCCAGGACACGACGTGGCGGATGGTCATCGGGCAGCCTCCTCGAGGGCGGTTCGCAGCCGGTCGGGCGATACCCGCCAGTGCGCGTGCAGTTCCCCGTCGATCAGCACGACGGGGATCTTCTCCCACCACAGTTCGTACAGGGCGGGGTCGTCCTGGATGGATGCCTCGACAATCTCGACCTGCTCGGCCGCGGCATCCGGAAGCTCGGCCACGACGGCATCGATCACTTCGGCGGCCACATCGCACAGATGGCAGTCGGGCTTGCCGATGAGTGTCAGCGTGGTCACGCCGAGGGCACCTCGACCGCGCGACCCTGCGCGATCCATTCACCTGTCCCGCCCTCGACGTTCGTCGCGTCGTAGCCGCGCGACTCCAGAGCCTCGACGACGCGTGCCGAGCGTCCGCCGGCCTGGCAGATCACGTCGAACGCTTCGCTCGGAAGCTCTTCGAGACGGTTGCCGATCTCGGACATCGGGATGTTGACGGCGCCGGGGACATGCCCGGCGGCGAACTCGTCCTTCTCACGCACATCGACGAGCGGTGTGCCGGAACGGTCGGCGAGTTCGGTGACGGTGATCGACTTCATGACTTCCTTCTGTGGATCGATGCCGACGGCAGAGACACAAAGCGCCCCCTGTCGACATACTCCGCAGAGTTGTCGGGGGCGCTCGTGTCTTGGCCGCTTACTTCTTGTTGCGGCGCTGGTGGCGAGTCTTACGAAGCAGCTTGCGGTGCTTCTTCTTCGCCATGCGCTTGCGGCGCTTCTTGATGACAGAACCCACGGAAACCTCACTAAGTCAGTGGCTAGGCGTCCCGAAATCGGACGCCCGGGTACGGGCACGGAAAAATGCCTCGGGTCAGTCTAGCAAATCGTCAGGGGTTCACCGTCACCGCAGCGAAAACGACCGCCGGACGATCAACCGACGTCGGCGATGGGACGCTGCAGAGCGTCGGTCACCGCGGACTCCGGCACGCGGTAGCTGCGACCGAATCGGATCGCCGGCAACTCGCCGGAGTGCACCAAGCGATAGACGGTCATCTTCGACACGCGCATGATCGCTGCGACCTCGGCGACGGTCAGGAACTTGACGTCAGGTACTTCGGGCATCCCACGTACCCCTTTCTCGAATGTGCACACTCTATGGGCTAGGTGGGACACGTGTAAACCCGTGTGGCCGGTGTGATCAGTGGTGCGAGTGGGACTCAATTCTCGCGTGTACACCGGTCACAGCGGAGACATAGCTGTTCCGCGAGCTTCACTCAGACACGAGTGCCAGTCTGATGCCAAGACCCGGACTGGCACCAGTCCCCGTTCAGCAGGTGTGGGACCTGCGGACCTCGCCCCTGACGACTGCCCCCCGATCGTCAGGGGCGAGTCACGTCCGGGAAGATCGCTTCGTCAGGCTCCCAGGCGCTTCAGCGCCGTCGCGACCACATGCTTGGCAGACGCCGCCGCGCGACCGACGACCTCGGCCGCGTGCGCCGCACTGTCGGGCAGCGGACCGGCGGGATACAGGTAGTTCGGGGCGTCATCGCCGAAGGCATCGACGAGGAACGGCACGAGCCAGTCGTCGACGACCTCGAGCGGTTCGACGGCGAGGCTGTAGAACCGGCGCTGCCCGTCTTCGCGGACCGTGACGAGTTCGGCGTCGCGGAGCACCTTCAGGTGCTTCGAGACGGTGGGTTGGCTGATACCCAGGTCGGTGACGATCTGGCTGACACTCGTTCCGGCCTCTCCTTCGGTCGTACGCCGCAGGAGGAGCTGGAGGATGTCACGCCTCGTACCGTCTGCGATCACGTCGAAGATGTCGGTCATGTGATCAGGGTAGTCGTCCCCGGCACGGAGTACCATGACGAAGGCTCCGCCACCACCGCCGAGCGACCGCCGATCGGCGGTGGAGACAGACGAAAGGGGACGCGATGTCGGGCATCGTTTCGGCGTCGTCCCCCAAACAGCGTCTCCGCAATGCCACCGCAGGCGCACGGCACATCATCACCTCGTCGCCGTCGAGATTCGCGATCGTCATCTTCGCGTCGCTGATCCTCGTCTTCACGGTGCTCCTCTCACTGCCGATCGCTTCGACGTCCGGAAAAGTCACACCGCTGAGCGACGCGCTGTTCACCGCCGTCTCGACCATCTGCGTCACCGGTCTCGCCACCGTCGACATGGCGAACCACTGGTCGCCGTTCGGTCACGTGCTGATCTTCATCGGCGTGAACATCGGCGGTCTCGGCGTGCTCACGCTCGCCTCGCTCATGGGCATGGTCATCTCGAAGCGGCTCGGGCTGCGCGCCAAGCTCATGGCCGCCGGCGACACGAACCCCCTGCGCGCCCATGGCGGTGTGGTCAACGAGAGCCAGACCGTGCGCCTGGGCGAGGTCGGCCAGCTGCTGCGCACCGTCGCCGTCTCGTCGCTGATCATCGAAGCAGCCCTCGCCGTACTGCTCTACCCGTCACTCGTGATGGCGAAGGTCGACCCGATCGCCGCGCTGTGGGAGGCGCCATACTTCGCGGCCATGGCTTTCACTAACACGGGATTCGCCCCCAACGACGGCGGGGTCGCGGTCTTCGCCGACGACTACCTAGTACTCTCGATGCTGATGGTGGGCGTCTTCCTCGGCAGCATCGGATTCCCGGTCATCTATTCGCTCGCCAAGCACGTGTGGCATGTGAAGCGCTGGTCGTTGCACACCAAGCTCACCCTCGTCACGACCGTGCTGTTGTTCATCCTCGGCGCGATCGTCTTCCTCGTGCTCGAGTTCAACAACCCCAAGACCTTCGGGTCGATGGATGCCGGAGACACCACTTTCCAGGCCTTCTTCCTGTCGGCGATGACCCGCTCGGGCGGCTTCAACGTGATCGACATCGCCGACCTCAACGGCTCGTCGCTCGTGGCGGCGAGCATGCTGATGTTCGTCGGTGGCGGCTCGGCCTCGACCGCCGGTGGAATCAAGGTCACGACCCTGGCGGTGCTCGCGATCGCCGTATGGTCGGAGGCCAAGGGGCGCCAGTCCGTCGAGGCCTTCGGCCGGCGCATCCCCAGCGACGTGCAGCGCGTGGCCCTCAGCGTCGTCGCCTGGGGCGCGACCATCGTCGCGCTGTCGACGATCATCATCGCCCAGATCACGAAGGCCGACATCAGTCATGTGCTGTTCGACGTGATCTCGGCGTTCGGCACCGTGGGACTGTCGACGGGGCTCACCGCCGAACTCCCCGACTCCGGCTCGTACGTCCTGGCCGTCACCATCTTCATGGGGCGCATTGGTACAGTGACTCTCGCCGCGGCAGTCGCCGCGACATCGCGATCGCAGTATTACTCGCTGCCCGTGGAAAGGCCGATCGTTGGTTGAAGTCCTGCGGAACGACGCGCCCGTCCTCGTCATCGGCCTCGGCCGGTTCGGCGCCGCCTGCGCGGGCGAGCTCGACCGCCTCGACCGCGAGGTGCTCGCGATCGACGGCAACCTCGAACTCGTGCAGAAGTGGTCCGACCGGGTCACGCACACGGTGCAGGCCGACGCCAAGAACATCGACGCGCTCCGTCAGATCGGCGCGCAGGACTTCCAGGTCGCGGTCGTGGCCGTCGGCTCGTCGATCGAGGCATCCGTCCTCATCACCGCCAACCTCGTCGACCTCAAGGTCCCCCAGATCTGGGCGAAGGCCGTCTCGCAGTCGCACGGCAAGATCCTCGCCCGCGTCGGCGCGAACCACGTCATCTACCCCGAGCGCGAGGCCGGCGAGCGCGTGGCGCACCTCGTGAGCGGGCGGATGCTCGACTTCATCCGCTTCGACGACGACTTCGTGCTCGCGAAGATGTACCCGCCCAAGTTCATCCGCGGCATCGGCCTGAACGAGTCGGGTGTGCGCACCAAGTACAAGGTCACCGTCGTGGGTGTGAAGAGCCCGGGCAAGCCGTTCCGCTACGCCGAGGCGAACACGATCGTCACGAACCACGACCTCATCATCGTCTCGGGCACCAACAGCGACATCGAGCGGTTCGCCGCCCTCGACCGCTGAGTCGTCAGGCGTCGATGTCGAGGGCGATCTCGACCACGTCGCCGATCGCGACGCCCTCGCGATGCTGCAGCACCTTCTTGATCGGCACGACGTAGCCGCCGTCCTTCGGCCAGAGCGACGTCGTCACGGTCGTGCCACGGATCGTGACGGACGCCGGGATCATGCCCCATCCGTAGGTGACGATGCCCGCGATCTCGCCGATCATCTCGGCCTCGACGGGCGGCACGGTCACGAAATGGTACGGCGCAGGCCCGCGCCATTCCCAGATCTCCCCCGTGAACCGCAGCCGCATGTCACGCCCCGGCGGCGAGTTCCCTGGCCCGTGCGAGGGCCGCGGCCGAGGCCTCGGCGAAGGTGGTCTCGAGATGCGCATCCTGCAGCACCGCGATCGCGCGCTCGGTCGTGCCCTTCGGGCTCGTGACGCGGCGACGCATCTCCGCAGGCGTCTCGCCGGACGCCTCGAGCAGCGCGGTCGAGCCGATGAAGGTCTGCTCGGCCATGAGACGGGCATCTGCCTCGCTGAATCCGAGTCCGAGTCCGACCTTCGTCCACTCCTCGATGAGCAGGAACACGT
The DNA here is from genome assembly GCF_044743285.1 of Microbacterium sp. NPDC087665. Classification (NCBI taxonomy): domain Bacteria; kingdom Bacillati; phylum Actinomycetota; class Actinomycetes; order Micrococcales; family Microbacteriaceae; genus Microbacterium; species Microbacterium sp. NPDC087665. The sequence goes on from NZ_JBIUWD010000005.1 coordinate 90,885, forward strand.
AGGCGGGGCCGGAGCCGGAGATCGTCGAGAGCGCGTCGATCTGCGATTCGGGCACCTCGATGACGGCGCCCACCGTTTCGAACAACCGGCGCACGAGGGCCATGTCGTCGGGCGTCGACGCCGGCCCCGCCGCAAGACCGGTGACCGCCTTGCCGACGGTGGCGGGGGTGTTGGGCATCGAGCGGATGACGTGCGCCTCGGCGCCGAGCGCATCCGCGAACGTCTGCAGGGTGACGCCGGCCGCGAGGCTCACGACGATCGCGTCGGTCGCGAGGTGCGGTGCGATCTCGCGAAGCAGATCCGGGACCATCGCCGGCTTCACGCCCACGAGGACGATGCGGGCGGATGCGAGGGCCTCCCTGTTGCCGTCCGGCTGCTCTTCGAGGGCGATGCTCGTCACGCCGGGAAGGTCACGCAGGGCCCCGGCGCTCTCGGTCGATCGGTTCGTGGCCGTGATGCCACCGTCGACGGCCACCCCCGAGGCGACGACGCCACGCAGGATCGCTCCCCCCATCGATCCGGCACCGAGGAACGCGAGGGCGGGGAGAGAGTCAGCCATGTCGTCATCCTACGGCGGGCGCACCTGCGATCCATGGGTCCACCGATCTAGACTCGACGCATGAGTGCATCCGGCGGCGGCAAGGCGATCATCGCGGCGTTCCTGGCGAACATGGGCATCGCCCTGGCGAAGCTCGTGGCGTGGCTCCTCTCCGGCTCGGCGTCGATGCTGGCCGAGGCCGTGCACTCGCTCGCCGACTCCGGCAACCAGCTGCTCCTGCTGCTCGGCGGACGCAAGTCACGCCGGGAGGCCGACCGCGCCCATCCGTTCGGCTACGGGCGCGAGCGCTACGTGTCGGCCTTCCTGGTCTCGATCATCCTGTTCTCCCTCGGTGGGCTCTTCGCCATCTACGAGGGCATCGACAAGCTGCGCCACCCGCACGAACTCGACCCCACCTGGTGGTGGCTGCCGCTCGTCGTGCTCGTGATCGCGATCGGGCTGGAGTCGTTCTCGCTGCGCACCGCCGTGAAGGAGAGCAATCTCGTTCGCGAAAAGGGCCAGTCCTGGACCTCGTTCATCCGCCGCGCGAAGGCACCCGAGCTGCCCGTGGTGCTGCTCGAAGACGCCGGAGCCCTCACCGGTCTCACCTTCGCCCTGCTGGGCGTGGGGCTCACGGTCATCACCGGCAACTCGGTGTTCGACGCGCTCGGCACCCTGATGATCGGCGTTCTGCTCGTGCTGATCGCGATCATCCTGGGCATCGAGACGAAGAGCCTGCTGGTGGGCGAGGGCGCGACGAGCGCCGACCTCGACCGCATCGTCGACGCGATCACGGCCGGCGACGAGATCGAGAAGATCATCCACATCAAGACGCTCTACCTCGGACCGGATGAGCTGATGGTGGCCGCCAAGGTCGCCCTCACGGCCGACAAGTCCGTGCGCGAGGCAGCAGATGACATCGATGAGATCGAGGCCCGCATCCGCGACGCCGTCCCGGCAGCCCGGGTCATCTACATCGAGCCCGACGTCTACCGCCCGGCGATCGATCCCGAGCCGTCGACCGACGTCTTCGTCCTCAAGTCCTCGGACTGACTCCCGCCGACCGTCGCGATCAGCGGGCGGATGCCGTCAACGACGCTGCTCGAAGAACTCGCGCAGCAGCGCCGTCGCCGCCTCGGCCTCGACTCCCCCGACGACCTCGGCGCGGTAGGGCAGCCGTCGGTCGCGGAGCACGTCGTACATCGACCCCGCAGCGCCGGCCTTGTCGTCCCAGGCTCCGAAGACGACCCGTCCGATGCGCGCCTGCAGGATGGCCCCGGCGCACATGATGCACGGTTCGAGAGTCACCACCAGGGTGTGGCCGTCGAGATTCCAGGAGCCGACGGATGCTGCGGCGCTCCGCAAGGCCTCGATCTCGGCGTGACCGGTCGGATCGTGGGTGGCCTCGCGGGTGTTGCGTCCCTCGGCGACGATCCGGCCCGCCGGGTCGACGACCACGGCGCCGACCGGGATCTCCGCCCGGTCGCCCGCCTCCGCCGCGAGGGCGAGCGCACGACGCATCGCGGGGAGGTCGGCAGCCGTCATGGGTCGAGCCTACGACAGGGGTGCGGAGCATCCGATGTCGTGCGGGAGCGCGCAGCGCATTAGCCTGTATTCCATGCGTGTTCACGTGGCCGACCACCCCCTCATCACCCACAAGCTCTCGGTGCTGCGCGATGTGCGCACCCCGTCCCCGGTATTCCGGCAGTTGACGGAAGAGCTCGTGACGCTCCTCGCCTATGAGGCGACCCGCGGCGTCAAGGTGTCTCCGGTCGAGATCACGACCCCCGTGACGAAGACGATGGGCGTGAAGATCTCGGAACCGCGTCCGATCGTCGTGCCGATCCTGCGTGCCGGTCTCGGCATGCTCGAAGGCCTGGTGAAGCTTCTCCCGACCGCCGAGGTCGGGTTCCTCGGCATGGTGCGCGACGAGGAGACCTTCGAACCGACGACCTACGCCGAGCGTCTTCCCGACGACCTCAGCGATCGCCAGTGCTTCGCAATCGACCCGATGCTCGCGACCGGCGGCTCGCTGGCCGCGGCGATCCAGTTCCTGTTCGACCGCGGTGCGAAGGACGTCACGGCGATCTGCCTGCTCGGCACCCCCGAGGGCGTCGCAGCGATCGAAGCGATGGCCGGCGACCGCGACGTCACTCTCGTGCTGGGCGCTCTCGATGAGCGTCTGAACGAGAAGGGCTACATCGTCCCCGGTCTCGGTGACGCCGGAGATCGTCTCTACGGAACGGTCTGACCGCTCGCGCGCTCCCGGGGCATGCGAGTGCTGCCGGCGGGGATCACGAGCCGATAGGCGCGTTCGTCGCCGAAGTGGCGGAAACCGGCGCGGGCGAGAATCGGCGCTGACGTCGACACTCGACCTTTGACGAGCGCCGTGGTCGCACCGCGCTCGGCGCCGAGACGCAGTCGCTCGGCGAGAACGGCCCGATACGCACCGCGACCTCGTGCCGTCGGGAGGGTCGCCGCGCCCCAGAGGCGGGTGAACCCGTCGACGATCGTGCAGCCGCCGGTGCTCACCGCTTCGCCGTCGAGGCGACCCAGAACATGGATGCCCGCGCCCGAGGCGAGCGCCTCGTGGACGTCGGCGAGTTCGGCGCGCAGACCGTCTTCGTCGAGCGGATCCTGTTCCCAGACCGGCGCATTGATCGCGTCGGCCTCGCGCACCTGCTCGAGGGTGCGGATGACCTCGGCCGTCGCGTCGTGCGGGACATCGATCGAGACGGCATCGATCGCGCCCGCGAACACCGCCACGGTGTCGATGTGCTCCGCGCCGCGCCGACGCAGCTCGGACTCGAGGTCGGGGCTGTCGGAAGGGTTGCTCCAGAACGTGATCTCGGAGGCGCCCCACGCTCGCGTGCGGTCGACCGCGTGCTCGATCACGGTCGCGGCATCTGCACGCGAATGCACCTGCGAGGCGCGCACGCGACCGCCGAGGCGCGCCGGGTAGCGCACCAACAGCAGCTCGGAGTCATCTCTCTCGCTGCCTCGGGGGAACCAGGTCCACTCCGCGGCAGCACGGAGGATCTCTTCGGTCGAATGCATGGCGGGGCCCGTGCCGCTCAGTCCGCCGCACCCACCAGGCGCGCGAAAGCGCTCAGGCGGGCGACGCCTTCGGGCGTGTACGGGAGGTCGTCGAGCAAGGCCGGCGAGTGGATGAGGTAGGCCACGCACTGTGCGCGCGAGATCGCGACGTTGAGCCGGTTCTGCAGAAGCAGGAACTCGGGGCCGCGCGGAGCATCCCGCCCGCTCGATGCCGCGAGCGACGTGATCGAGACCACGGCCTCTTTGCCCTGGAAATTGTCGACCGTGCCCACCGGCACATCGGGGTAGCCGACGTCGATGAGAGCGTCGTGCACCAACTGGCGCTGGGCGTTGTACGGCGTGATGACGATGATGTCGGCCGGCGCAAGGGGGCGCTCGGTCGCGTCGTCGTCGTTGTCGGTGAACGTGCGGCCGACGAGGTCGCCGACGATCCGCACCACTTCTGCGGCCTCTTCCGGAGATTGCGTCGCGTTGCCCCGGTGCCGGAGAGGCACCACGTGGAGCCCCGGATCGATGCCCTGCAGGGAACGTTTCTCGGTGCCGGGAGCCGACGCCAGTCGTCCGGCGTAGGCGAGCTTCGAGACCGGCGCGGCGACGAACGGATGCATGCGCCAGGACCGAGCGAGGAAGTACCCGTACTCCGGGCGCACGACGGCGTCGTCGTGCATCACCCACCCGAGCGCCGACGTGTCGACCGGTTCCGGATGCGCGCCCTGGCTCACCTGCGGGAGTTGCCGCGGATCGCCGAGCAGGAGGAGTCGCTTCGCCGCTGCCGCCACGGCGATCGTGGAGGCGAGGGAGAACTGCCCGGCCTCATCGATCACGAGCAGATCGAGACCGGCGCGGTCGACGCGAGAGGTGTTGCTGAAGTCCCACGCGGTACCGCCCACGACGACGCCCTCACCGCTGTGCTCGGCGAGGAACGAGGCCATGCCGCTCTTGGGAATCACCGTGTACGCAGGGTCGCCCTCACTGGACTTCGGCGCCTTGGCGACCTGAGCGGGAGCGACGCCGTCGGCCACGATGCGCTCGAGCAGCGTCTCGATGATGGCGTGCGACTGTGCGACCACACCGATGCGGAACCCGTGTTCGTTGACCAGTCGCGCGATCACGCGCGAACCCGTGTAGGTCTTGCCGGTGCCCGGAGGCCCCTGGACGGCGAGGTAGCTGCGGTCGAGATCGAGCACTCCGCGCACGATCGCATCGACCGTGTCACCGTGGTTCTCGGCCGCGGGAAGCGGGTTGCCGGAGAGGGTGCGCGGCGGGATGCGCCGGATGATGTCGGTGGCAGGATCGGCGGGGAATTCGGGCGCGGCAGCGTGCACGGCGTCGGCCCATTCGTCGATGGCCCCCTGAAGCGAGATCACGCGCGGCGGGGCTGCCGGCGTCAGCGCGAGCGGCAGATCGTCCCACGTCTGCCCCTGCACCGCCGTCTCGGTGACCAGGTAGCCGTCGTCGAGAGCTTCGGCGACGGTCACCGAATGGGGCACGTGCACCGCCCGCGACGGAACCTCGGTGTCGAAGGGTGCGGGTGCGTCGTACAGGGCGAACGGCTGGGACCCCGCGCCGAGCGTCGTGCCCGGCGACACCTCGCCCCGGATCTCGATGTCGCGCGACATGACACGTCGACCCTCGCCGACGCTCCAGTCCCGACGCACGACCGATGATGCGCGATCGACACGGACGACGTCGCGCGTGCCGTCCCACATCGTCACGGGCTCGCGCAGCCGCTGGAAGTGCGAGACCCAGAAGCTCTTGGCCTCGCGCGGGAAGTAGTCGATCGCCGCGGCCGCGATGCGATGCACCTGACCGTCGTCGCCCGCGGCCACCGCGCGCTCGGCGTCGGCGAGCAGAGCGACCGAACGTGGCGAAGGCTCGTAGATGACCTCGTCTGCCGCGTCGGGTGGGGCGGGAGCGACGCCCTTCTCACGGGCGATGTCGATCAACCAGTTGCGCAGTCGTCTCGTCGACACGCAGTCGTAGCGGTTGTAGTCGGCGAGGTCGGCGAACACCGCATCCGCCTCGGCCTGCTCCCCCGCGTCGGCGAACTCGCGCGCCGCGACGTACTGGACGATCGAGTCGTCGCCCTTCTGCACGTCACTGGTGCGCACGTCGTCACCCATGTAGAGCGGCTCGAGCTTCTTGATCGAATAGGAGCGCGACCCCACCCGCACCGTGCGCAGCACCAGCGGATAGAGGTCGACGAAGACGCCCTCGCGCAGGAGTCGATCGACCTCGCTCTCGCGCACGCCGTAGTGCGCAGCCATCGCCACCAGATGCGAGGTCTCGTACGGGGCGTAGTGGTAGATGTGCATGCCCGGATGCGTGGTGCGGCGCAGCGCGACGAAGTCGAGGAACGTCTCGAACGCCCGGCGCTCGTCGGCGAAGCTGTGCGCCCACAGCGCCGTGTACTGATCGCTGTTGTCGACCCAGCCGAAGAGATAGTCGATGCCCCAGTGGGCCTCACCGTCTGCGGCGGGCTCGGTGTACAGGGGGTCGCCCTCGAAGTCGAAGAAGATGTCGCCGTGGCTCGGCACCGGCAGCGTGTGGATCGCCTGCGCGTAGTGCACCTCGTACGTGGGGGTACCGTCGCTGTCGGCCCGGAGCTGCAGCCGCGCCTGCGCGCGAAGGCTCTCGAACGTGTCGACGTTCATGCCCTCGGGGGCGGCTTCGGCGGCGGCGAGGCCATCGATCGTCTCGATGCCCGCGGCGCGCAGGCGAGCGCGCTGCACCGGCCGCATGCGCGCGACCATGAGCAGATCGCGGTGAGCGATCACCTGCTCTTCGCACGTGGCGCATCGGCCGCAGGCGACGATCTGCAGGTCGCCGCGGTCGTCGCCCCAGGCCAGGGGCTCGCCGAGCTCGGCCTGATCGATGCGACGGTCGGCGATGAGCGCGCGCAGCCGCGCCCGCCGCACCTGGAAGAGCGGCAGCAGATCGTCGACGGCGTGGGTGCTGAGCGTGCCATCGCCGAGGATCAGATCGACCTCATCGGCCCGCGGAATGGCGAGACGATCGAGCTGGTCGACATATGCCGCCAACTGCATCAGGGCGGTCACCCGCGCTTTACGGGCGAGCTTGGAGTCCTGCACCCGCCAGCGGCCGTCGACGTCTTTGCGCAGGAAATCGGCGAACCCCACGAACTCGTCGGTCGCGAACGCCGCCTGGAAGACGACCTGAGCCGAGGACCGCAACGCCGCGATGGTCTCATCGACGGCTGCGGCGAGAGCCTCGGCGTCGATCGACGAGACCTTGGCGATCTGGTGCACATCGTTCTCGCCCAGGTCGTCGATGTAGCGCGCCAGCACATTGCGCTCGTGGACATCGCCGAGCAGCGCGGCCCGCGCGAGGGTCGCGTCTTCCGGCTCTTCGACGGCCGGAACCCGCCCGAGCTTCGCGTCGATGGCGCGGCACCATGCGAACTCGCATTCGGCGGCCGCCTTGAGGTCGCTGGCGCTCCAGATGACGCGCTGCGCCTGAGTGTCGATCCGCACGATGCTCCATTTCCTCGGTGCTTCGACACTAGCTGCGGCATCCGACACCGGGCGCCCGCGCGGGCGATCAGAACATGAGCGAGGTCAGCGCCACCAGGTGTCGTCGGGCGTCACCGGAAGGTTGCGCTTGTGCTGGGTCGCGAGGTACTTCGCCTCGATGAGCCCCGCAGCTTCCGGATCGACCGGTCGCCCCTCGAGGAAGTCGTCGATCTGCTCGTAGGTGAGCCCCAGTTCGTCTTCGTCCGCACGGCCGGGCACACCGTCGAGGAGATCGGCCGTGGGCACCTTGAAGGCGAGACGATCCGGTGCTCCGAGCAGCTGCAGGAGCGACCGCCCCTGACGTTTCGTCAGCCCCGAGAGCGGAAGGATGTCGGCCGCCCCGTCACCGAACTTCGTGTAGAAACCGGTCACGGCCTCGGCCGCGTGGTCGGTGCCGATCACCAGCATGCCGTCGTGACCGGCGAGCGCGTACTGGGTCACCATGCGCACGCGAGCCTTGATGTTGCCGCGGTTGAAGTCGCTGATGTCGCTCGTGACCGCGAACTCGATGTCTTCCTCGACACCGTCGACGCCGTTCTGGATATTGACCTCGACCGATGAATCGGGAGCGATGAACGAGAGAGCGGCCTCGGCATCCGCCGCGTCGTGCTGCACCCGGTACGGCAGGCGTACCGCGAGGAAGCGGGCCTCGCCGCCTTCGGCGCGCACGCGCTCGACCGCGAGCTGGGCCAACCGCCCGGCGAGCGTCGAGTCCTGGCCTCCGGAGATGCCGAGCACGAAGCCCCGCGCTCCGGTCGTGCGCAGGTAGTCGACGAGGAACTGCACTCGCCGTTCGACCTCGGCCTCGGGATCGATCTCGGCGTGAACGCCGAGCGCTTCAGAGATCTGCTGCTGCAGGGACACGGATCCTCCACTCGTTGGTACCCCCAGTATCTCCCCGACTTGTTACATGAGGATGACGGTTGACAGGTGCGGCGACTTCGTCGCACGATGAGCGACCTGGCAGGATGGCGAGGTGAAACTCCTCGTCGCCGCCATGGCCTCCGAACTCGAAGCATTCCCCGCGGAACTCGACGGTTTCGACCAGATCGTCACGGGAGAGGGCAAGCTCCAGGCGACTTACGCGCTCACGCGCGCTCTCGCCGCGAAGCCGTACACCGAAGTCGTGGTCGTGGGCACGGCCGGGGGAATCGACCCGGAGCTCGATGCCACGGTGCACGAGATCGGCAGCGCGCTCCAGCACGATGTCTTCGATCTCGACGGGGTGGCCGGCCAGCACGTGTCGCTGCCGGCGCGCGTGTCGACAGGACGCGAGGGCGTGCTGATCGCGACGGGCGACAGCTTCGTCGGGGATGCCGGAATCACGGCGGTCATCCGCCCGTCCGGCGCCGGCCTGGTCGACATGGAGACCTACGCGTACATCTGGGTCGCCGAGCAGTTCGGCGTGCCGATCCGCGCGTTCCGTGCCATCTCCGATCGCGCCGAAGAAGGCGCCCTCGTCGATTTCCGCGCGGCCATCGCCCGGTGCAGCGTCCAGCTGCGCGAAGTCATCCGTCAGGAGTACGGGGTCTGATCTGCCCCGCCCGCCGGTCGTGACCGCACGGGCCGGTCTCGGCGGGGCGTTCTCGGCGGGGCGCTCTCGGCGGCCAGCTGTCAGCGGGTCTCGATGATGCTCGGGCCCTCACGCGTGGCGCGCACGCGCAGTTGCGCGGGGATCTGATCCTGCATCGCCTCGACGTGGCTGATCACGCCGACCGTGCGCCCGCCCTGTCGCAGTTCGTCGAGCGTGCGCATCGCGATGTCGAGGGTGTCGCCGTCGAGGGAGCCGAACCCCTCGTCGATGAAGAGCGTATCGAGGCGGATGCCGCCGGCCCGTGCGGTGACGACCTCGGCGAGCCCCAGTGCGAGGGCCAGTGAGCTGAGGAAGGTCTCGCCGCCCGACAGGGATTGCGCGGGACGTGTCAGCCCGGTGAAGGCGTCGAAGACGACGATGCCCAGCCCCGATGCGGCACCCCGTGCCGCGAGCGCATCGGAGTGCTGCAGTTGGTATCGCCCGGTCGACATGTCGTGCAGGCGCCGGTTGGCTGCAGCGACGATCTCTTCGAGTTCCGCCGCCAGCACGAAGGTCTCGAGGGTCATCTTGCGGGTGTTCGGGCCGCGCCCGGCGATGGTGTCGGCGAGGTTCTGGAGCACTTCGTGCTCGGCGGCGTCATGGGCGCTGCGCTCGTGTTCGTCGGCGGCCGAGGCGATAAGGCCGCTGAGTCGCTCGACTGTGACCGTTGCCTTGCCGGTGATGTCGACGGCGGCGATCCAGGTCGACCGCGCATCGCGTGCCGCGGTCTCGGCCGGCCCCAGGTCGATCGCCTCTTCGGGCAGTCCGCGCAGTTCCAGGGGAAGCAGGATCCCCTTCTCCTTCTCGCGCTGCACGGCGTGGCGTGTGATCTTCTCGTCGAGCGCTGCCTGCTCGCGCGCCGGGCGGAGTGCCGCTGCAACCTCGCTCACCTGCACGAACGGCGAATCATCGAGGGCGCTCTGGCGTGCGGTGATCGCCTCGGCGAGGGCGACGTCGCGCTGACGCTGGTCGGCCAGCGCCGATGCCAGAGCTGTCGCCGCGGTGATGCGACTGTTCGTCGTGGTCACTCGCTGAGCGACCGAGTCGAAGTCTCCGCGCGCTTCGGCGATGAGCGCGTCGGCCTCGCGCGCACTCTGCTCGAGTGCGGCCAGGTTCTCTCGCGCCTCCGCGAGCGCACGGGTTGCGACGAGGTGATCGTCGTCGAGGGCCGCGCTGCGCTTCAGCAGCTGGGCGAGCTCGGCCTCGTGGCGAGACAGCTCAGCACCCGCCGCGATGGCTGCGTGGAGCTGCTCGTCGAGCGTGCCGAGTTCGGCGTCGGCTTCGTCTGCGGTGCGCGCTTCGGCGGCGGCAACGGCGACGGCGAGCTCGGCACGCAGGGTCGCACAGCGCTCCGACGCGTCGCGTTCGCGCGCTGCGGCCGCATCACGGACGACCTCTGCCGCGTCGACGTCGTCAGCGGAGACGGGGTCTGCGTGGACCGCGGGCGCGGGATGCTCCACCGCCCCGCACACCGGACACGAGGCGCCATCGACGAGGGTCGAGGCGAGTTCGCCGGCGAAGCCGTCGAGACGACGGCGACGCAGGTGAGCCAACGCGGTCTGCGCGTCGGCGAGGCGGATGCTCGCGTCGGCGAGGTCATTGTCGGCCGCGGATTTCGCCGTACTGAGGCGTTCGACCTCGCGAACCGCGTCGCGACGCGTCTGCGCCTGGTCACGGCGGAGCGTGAGGTCACCGGCGCGGTCGGCCAGTCGCCGCGCGGCATCACGGGCGTCGGTCACCTCGGCGATCGCTGCCGGAAGCCCCTCGCGCTCGGCGACGAGGGCGTCGACGCGTGCCGACGTCGCAGCCACCATGTCGGCGGCCGCATCGAGGGTCGCACGGCGGCCCGCCGTCTCGACTTCGAGGGTCGCCGCGCGCGCCCAGGCACCGCTCTCGCGCGTCTGAGCTGACGCCCAGTCCTGGAGTGCCGATGCCGAGGATCCGTCGATCTCCCCGCCCACGGCCTCCCAGGCGGATGCTGCCTCCTGCACCCCGCTCGCGGCGGTGGTGGCGGCGTGCTCCGCGCGAGTCACCGCGTCGATGACCCCCCGCAGCACCTCGGCCCGTCGCGCCTGTTCGAGCTCGCCCCGTGCCCGCTCGATGTCGTCGCGCTCGGCATCGAGCGACTCCAACGACCGACGAGCACGGTCGCGCTCGGATTGCGCGATCCGCTGCTCCTTCACCTCGGTGAGCGCGACGTCGGCGGCAGCCAGCGCGCGTTCCGCGTCGTCGCGTTCCGCAGCACGACGCTCCGCGCGGTACGCCGCCCGGGCTTCCGCTCGCCGCAGGGCTTCGAGTCGACTCGCTGTGCTGAGCGAACCGACGGGCTCGGCAATCTCGACGTCATCTCCCTCGTCGGACGATCCGCCGAGACCTTCTGAGAGAACGAGCCGCTCGGCTTCCTCGAGCCGTGCACCGATCGTCGCCATCCGGGTCTCCACCGCGCGTTCGGATGCCCGCCGGCGCTCGTCGAATCGCGCCTGCACGTCATCGAAGCGCTCAGTGCCGAACAGTCGACGGAGCAGCGCCTGGCGGTCTTTGCTGTTGGCGAGGAGGAACTCCGAGAAGCGGTTCTGCGCGAGGAGGATCACCTGCAAGAACTGCTCTCTGCTGAGCTGCAGGATCTCGTCGAGCTCGTTCCCGACGTCGACCGCACGTGCTGCCCTGCCGACCCAGCCGGCCGTTCCGTGCTCTTCGAGGGAGACGGCGGCGGCCTGCTTGGTCATTCCACCACCGCGCTTCGCGGGGCGGAGGTACTCGGGAGACCGTGTCACCCGATATCGACCGGACGGCGTGCTGAACTCGACGACGACCTCGGAGATGTCATCGGGCTCGGAATGATCGCTGCGCAGCCGCTTCTCACCGCCGTCGTACCGCGGCACACCCCCGTAGAGGCCGAAGCAGACGGCATCGAGGATGCTCGACTTTCCCGCTCCCGTGCGACCGGCGATCAGGAAGATGCCGTCGTCGGCGAAGGTGTCGAAATCGACGACCTGCCGAGATCGGAAAGGGCCGAACCCCTCAACCTCCAGGCGATGCAGACGCATCTAGACGAGCGCCTCGGCGCGCACCCGGTCGTCGAGCACTTCGCGGATGAGCTCGCTCTCGCGCTCGGTCGGCCCCTGCCCCGCGCGAACGTGCGTGAGGAACGCGTCGATGCGCTCGGTGTCGGTCTCGGCGGTGCGCAGGCGCTGGGCGTAGGAGCCCACTCCGCTCTCGACGGCGACGGGCGGCTGATGCTGCACCATCGCGCAGTGCGGGAACTTCTCGCGCAGTCGGCGCATGGGCTCGGTCTGCGGTACCGCATCGGTGTAGACCGCGCACACCCAATCGCCCGCATGGGCGGCGATGTTGTCGGCGGAGAGGATCTCGTCGAGGGTGCCCGTGAGCGTGACGAGGCGCCGCGGCACCGGAAGATCGAGCCACTCGACGCGCGCCAGTCCGCTGTCGTCGAGGTCGACCAGCCACGACCCTCGCGGCTTGTTCTGCTCGCCGAAGCTGTAGCGCAGCGGAGCGCCCGCGTAGCGCACGCGTTCGCTGAGTTGATTGCGGCCGTGGATGTGCCCGAGGGCGACGTAGTCCGGTCCGTCGAAGACCTCGAGCGGCACGACGTCGAGGCCGCCCTGTCGAACCTCGCGCTCGAGGCCGATCGTGGCATCGACTCCGGCGGCGAAGCAGTGCGCGATGGCCACCGAGCGGCCGGGGTGCTGCTGCATGCCGGCACGGACCAGGTCCATGGCGTGCGCCATCGTCTGCGCCTGGGTGCGCAACGGACGCCCGGCGGAATCGCCGTCGGGCCAGTGCTGACGCACGATCGCGGGCTCGAGGTACGGAATGCCGAAGAAGTGGACGGGGCCGGTGGCGTCGTCGACGGTCACCGGAGTGCCGATGTCGAGCGGATCGGTGAGCACGCGGATGCCGTCGCGCAGGAGCCGCGCCTGGAATCCGAGGCGCGCGGCCGAGTCGTGGTTGCCGCTCGTCACGATGACGCTCGCGCCGGTCTCGTGCAAGGCCACGAGGGCATCACCGAGAAGCGTGTAGGCCGCGCCCGACGGCGTCGCCGAGTCGAAGACATCTCCGGCCACCACGACCACATCGACGGATTTCGTGCGCACCTGCTCCGTCAGCGCTCCGAGAACCTCGGCCAGCGCGTCCATGGTCGAGGTGCCATGGAAGGTGCGGCCGATGTGCCAGTCGGAGGTGTGCAGGATTCGCATACTCACAACGTACGAAGGGTCACCGACATTCGGGCCGAGGCGTGCCGCAGCATCCGCTCCTGGCCGACGGATCACGCGGAATCCGTCGGCCGATCGCTGCGGCGGCACCCCGCTGTCAGTGCGCGGCCGGCATCGCCTCGCCGAGCGACAGGAGCAGTTCGCTCTTGGAACCGCGAACCATGAACGCCGCGATGATCGAGGCCGCCACCATGAAGATCGCCGCGACGATGAAGGTCCATCCGTAGGCGTCGGTCAGGCCCTCCGGGGTGACATCGGTCTGCGCATGCCCTCCGACGGAGGCGGCGTAGACGGCGGTGAAGACGGAGAGCCCGATCGAACCGCCGATCTGCATCGTGGAGTTCGCAACCGCGGACGCCACTCCTGCGTCGTGCGAGGCGACCCCCGAGAGGGCCAGGTTCTGCAGCGGGATGAACACGAAGCCCATGCCGATGCCGAGCAGCACGAGCGCCGGCGCGATCTGCACCAGATAGGCACCATCGGGCGTGATGCCCGACAGCGTGAACAGCCCGACCGCCGCGATCAGCGGTCCGACGATGAGCATCGGACGCGGGCCGATCAGCGGCAGCAGCTTCATCGCGACGGGGGCGAGCAGCATGGTCGCGATCGGGAGCGGAAGGCTCGCGAGACCGGCCTGCAGCGCACCCATGCCCAGCACGAACTGCAGGTGGAAGGTCAGATAGACGGTGGCGCCGATCATGATCGCACCGGCGACACCTTGGATGAGGAACGCTCCCCCGCGCACTCGATGCGCGACCACGCGCAGCGGCAGAAGGGGATGAGCCACCCGGCTCTCCACCCAGACGAAGACGGCGAGCAGAACCGCCCCGATCGCGAGGAATCCGATGGTGAGGGGCTCGCCCCAGCCGTTCTCCGCGAGGCTGAAGCCGTAGACGAGCGCCCCGAGACCGAGCGTGACGGTGACCGCGCCGACCACATCGAGGCGCTTGCTGCCATCGGCGGCGCTCTCGGTCAGCACGATCGCACCCCCGACCACGCCGATGACGACGAAGAAGAGGTTGACGAGCAAGCACCAGCGCCAGTCGGCGAACTCGGTCAGAACGCCGCCGAGGAGCATCCCGATGGCGGCTCCGGTGCCGGCGACCGTGCCGAAGACGGCGAACGCGGTGTTGCGCTCGCGTCCGGTCGGGAACGTCACCGTCAGCAGGGCGAGCGCGGCCGGAGCGAGGAGCGCGGCGAAAACCCCCTGCAGACCACGCGCGAGGATCAGTTCCCACCCCTGCTGGGCGAGGCCGCCGTACAGGGATGCCGCTCCGAATCCGAGCATCCCGATCATGAATGCGCGCTTGCGTCCGATGTAGTCCGCGATGCGGCCGCCGAGCAGCAGGAGCGCGCCGAAGGCGAGGGCATAGGCCGTCACGACCCACTGGCGCTGCCCGTCGGTGAGTTCGAGTGCGGCCTGGGCGCGGGGAAGCGCGATGTTGACGATGGTGCCGTCGAGGACGACGACCAGCTGCGTCAGCGACAGGACAATGAGCGCCCACCATCGGGTCTGAGGGCGGGCGCGCAGGGATGACGACATGGAAAAACCTCCGGTGTCTGGTGAAGGATGCCGGAGGTTTCGAGCCTCGGACCAGCGCGCCTGAGGCGCCCGACCACCTCAGCCGACGGGGCTGAGCAGACCACGACTATAACAAGCCCGTCACGAGGTTCGTAAGCGGAAGGTCCCCTGACCCACCCTCGTCACGACGATCGACACGCGGTGATGCAAGATGCGCGATACGCGATCACCTGTGCGGCGTGCGGGGCTGCGCGATGCGAAATCTGGGCTGCCCTCCGCCCACAGGTGCCGGAACTTGCCCCTCCCGGCTGGGGTTGTGCCCGCCTCGTCGTGACTACCGACTTCCGCTATTCCTCCAGGTCGTTCAGCCAGTTGGCCTGCTGGATCCTGTTGTCGAGCTCGCGCAGCTCCTGCGCCACCCGGTCGGCCTTGGCCCGGAGCTCGGCGACGGGAAGTGCGGAGATCTGCCGCAGCTCCGAACGCATCTGACGGCCGCCGAAGGCGACGCCGGAGCCGGATGCCGCGGCCGCCGCATCCGAGAGGACCGAGTGCTGGAGCCGCAGCACGTCACGAGCGGCGAGGGCATCGGTCATCGTGCCGTCGGCTCCCATCGCGAGTCGCGCGTTCGTGGCGTTGATCCGACCGATGAGCTCGCGCAGTCGGGCGAGGTCGGTCTCCGCCTCCCCGAGGAGTACGTTCGCGTCCTCGGAGGGTTCCTCCCCCTCCTGGAAGCGCGCATTCGCGGTGATGCGGGAGCGGAGCTGCTCGATGCGGCGCTGCAGGTCTGCTCGCGCGGTGAGGGCCTCGGCGAGTTTCATGCGCTCCATCCTTGCAAATCGTCGCCGTAACACAACGTCACGGAGCGGGGCGTCATCGCCGACGCAGCAACGACGCCTTCTCGGGGTGCGCCGTGAACCAGTCAGAGACGTACCAGCAGACCGCATCGACCGTGCGATCGCCGCGGGCCTCGATCTCGGCGACAGCGCCCTCCACGACCGTCCCGGCATAGCCGTGGCCGCGGAAAGTCGGGATTGTGAAGGCTCTCGTGAGAGCGATCGTCTGCCCGTCGTCACGGTAATCGAGGACGCTCACGAGCTGGCCGTCGCGGGTCAGCGTGTACCGGGAGGCGTCCTTCTCGTCGGTGAGGATGAAGCCGGAAGCGAGTGAAGATGTCGACACCGCATCCACGTTACGCCCGCCCCACGCCGGTGTCGTCGTTTTGACACGGACCGAAATGATCAGACATAATCCCCCCATGACCACCAACGCACGCCCTTTGTCCGCCCAGGAGGCGAACGGGGCTGCCGGGATGATGATGCCCGGTCGCGTTGGCATGTGTTGCCGAATGTGTCGCTGAACGATCAGCCACCCGCCCGACTCGACTCTTCGCCATCTGCGAAGCCTGAGTCCCCGAGCATCCACCCTTGCTCGCTTCCCGGCTCGCCCCGGTCATTCATGCAACGCATCTGAGCCCCCGGCTCACGTCCTGAGGACTTCATCATCATGTCGAACACCGCACTTCTCGAGCACCCCACCACTCAGCTCCGCACCGTTCCCACGCAGGCCGACACCGACGCCCCGTTGAACGGTGCCGCAGACCTTCCCGCGGCCCGCTCGCCGCGCGGCTTCGCCCTCTACGTCGGCCTCGACGAGATCAAGGCCGCCGAGGCGGGCGTCAGCCTTCCGCTGCTCGTCGACACCCTGCGCCGCACGCTCGCCGAACTCGCGCCCGGTGCCGAGACGCACGCCACCGTCGCCCTCGCCCCGCACGGTTCCGGGGGCCGCGATCTCGACGTGGTGCGCCTCGCCCTGCACGAGCCCGGCGCCATCGCCCGCACCAAGGCCGCGACCGAAGACGACGCCGTCGACGTCGAAGGCGGAGTGACCGTCGACATCTCTCGCAAGCGCGTGCTCATCGACGGCGAGTCCGCGGCGTTCACGTACAAGGAGTTCGAGCTGCTGCAGTACCTCGTGCTGCGCGAGGGTCGCACGATCGAGCGCTCCGAGCTGGTCTCGGCTCTGTGGCAGGCGCAGGACGACGAGACTCCGGGTGAGCGCACGATCGACGTGCACGTGCGTCGCCTGCGCGCCAAGCTCGGCCGCTACGAAGACATCGTCCGCACGGTGCGCGGCATCGGATACCGGTTCGATCGGCACGCCGACGTCGTGATCCGCTACGGCCACGGCACGCCGTCGCCCGACCGCTTCTGAGCGCACCCCGCTCCAGTGTCAGGGGCCGCGCGTAGGGTGAGCGCATGACCCTGACTGCGGATGCCGGAGCGGCCGATGCCGCCCTACCGGCGACTCCGCACGACACGACGTACCGCCCTCCGCACGTGCTCGACCTGATCCGCACGGTCGGCATGCTGCGTCGCGGACGCACCGACCCCACCACCGTCATCGACGGCGGAGTGATCTGGCGCGCGTTGCGCACCCCCGAGGGCCCGGCGACACTCGCGCTGCGCTCGATCGGCGGCGAGGTGCGCGCCACCGCCTGGGGTCCGGGAGCCGGGCATGCCCTCGATCGTGTGCCCCGCCTCTGCGGGTCCGACGACGAACCGTCCGGTTTCGACCCGTCCGGGCATCCGCTCATCGCCGATGCCGCACACCGGCACCCCGGACTGCGCCTCACCCGCACAGACGAGGTCTTCGACGCGCTCGCCTGCGCCATCATCGAGCAGAAGGTGACCGGCATGCAGGCTTTCGGAGCCTGGCGCTACCTGGTCTCCCGACTCGGTGAACGCGCGCCAGGCCCGACCCCGCGTCCGATGTTCGCCGCTCCCCCGGCATCCGCCTGGCGACTGGTGCCTTCGTGGGTGTGGCAGCGCGCCGGAGTCGAGCCGCCGCAGTCGAAGACCATCGTCCGCGCGGCACAGCGGGGCGACAGCATCGAGCGCGCGATGCGCGCCGCTGCGACGGGCGCCGAGCGCGACCGCGTGCTCACGAGCCTGCCCGGCGTCGGGGTGTGGACGTCGGCCGAGACCCGCATCCGGGCGCTCGGCGACCCCGATGCCGTGAGCGTCGGCGACTACCACCTCGCCCACCAGGTCGGCTATGCGCTCACCGGCAAGCGGACCGACGACGACGGGATGCTCGAACTCCTCGCCCGCTGGACCGGGCACCGGCAGCGCGTGGTGCGCCTGATCACCGTGAGCGGCGTGCAGGAGCCGCGGCGCGGTCCCCGCCTCGCGCCCGAAGACCATCGGGCGCGCTAGCCCTAGGCTGTGACCATGAACGCACCGCGGCAACGTCTCGCCCTCCGCCTCATCGTGACGGGCAGTCTGCTCGTTCTCGGGATCGTCATCGGACTGATCTTCCAGAACGTGTGGCTCGGGGTCCTGCTCGCGGCGATCGTCTGGCTCGGCTGGTTCCTCGGCTACGAGTCGCGCCGAGGCCACAACGCCGGTGTCAACGACGAAGACCACGGCATCGAGCTCTGATGCCGCTGCTCGATCACCTCGGCATCACCGTCGCCGACCTCGAGCGCGGGCGCGCGCAGTTCCACCCCGTTCTCCTCGCCCTCGGCTTCGAGAGCGGCTACGGCGACGACCACTCGCTCTCCTGGAACAAAGACGGCGAGACCGAACTGATCCTCATGGCGCCGCGCGAAGACGACCCCGCGCCGCACCGGCACGGCCGGGTCGGCTGGCAGCACCTCGCCTTCGCCGTCGACTCCCGCGCCGAGGTCGAGCGACTGCACGACATCGCAATCGCCGCGGGCTGGACGGCCGTGCGCGACCCGAAGGACTACCCGCGCTTCAGCGATCGGTACTTCGCCTCGTTCGTCGAGGACGACAGCGGCATCCGCATCGAGTTCATGCACAACCCGCCCCGCGAGGCTTGACACCCCGCACCGACTCCCCCTAATGTGGCAAAGCTGTGCCGATCGGCGCAGCATGCAGCCCGAGGAGACGACGGATGACCGCCCTGCGGAATCTTCCCATCGCCACGGTCGACGCCCTTCAGCAGAAGCGCCAAGACCGTTTCGAGTCGTACCCTCCGGCGCGCGCCGTGTGACAGCATCCGCTGTCCTGCTGCCCCGCACCGTCAGGTCCGGGGCATTTTTTTGTGGCTCCCGACCTGTGGCTGAACATCACGAAGGAAAGGAATCATGGAGAAGCTCTCCGCGCGGCTGCTGTCGTGGGCATCGCTGATCGACGAGAAGACGCTCGATCAGGCGCACACCACGGCACGCATGCCGTTCATCCACCCGCACCTGGCGCTCATGCCCGATGCGCACCTCGGCAAGGGGGCGACGGTCGGCTCGGTCATCCCGACGCTCGGCGCGATCATCCCCGCCGCCGTCGGTGTCGACGTCGGCTGCGGAATGATCGCCGTGCGCACCCAGTTCACGAGCGACGACTTCGCCGGTCGCGATCTCGCCCCGCTGCGGGAGCAGATCGAACGTGCGGTGCCGTTGTCTGCCGGACGCTACAACAACAAGGTCGTCGCGACGGCAGAGCCGCGCATCGCCGAGCTCGAGGCTCTCGCCGAGAAGAACGAGTTCGACCCCGAGTCGTATGCGAAGAACTGGCGACTGCAGCTCGGCACCCTCGGCTCCGGCAACCACTTCATCGAGGTGTCGGTCGACGAGCTCGATCGGGTGTGGTTGTTCCTGCACTCGGGTTCGCGGGGTGTCGGCAACCGGATCGCGGGTCACCACATCTCCGTGGCGCAGAAGCTGGCGAAGCGGTGGTGGATCGAGCTTCCCGACCCCGACCTGGCGTACCTCGTCGAGGGCACGCCGGAGTTCACGCGGTACATCCGAGAGCTCCGGTGGGCGCAGCACTTCGCCCTGTTGAACCGGGAGGAGATGATGGACCGGGTGATCCGGCAGGTGTCCGACTTCGCGGGTTCGCCCGTGGAGGCGCAGGAGCGGATCAACTGCCACCACAACTTCACCGAGTCGGAGGTGCACTTCGGCAAGCGGGTGTGGGTGTCGCGGAAGGGTGCGATCCAGGCCGACGTCGGTCGGCCCGGGCTCATCCCGGGATCGATGGGCACGGCCTCGTACGTGGTCGAGGGGCTCGGCAACCCGTTGTCGCTGAACTCCTCGCCGCACGGCGCGGGGCGGGAGTACTCCCGGTCGGCGGCGCGGCGCACGTTCACGCACGAGCAGCTGCGGGAGGCCATGGTCGGTATCGAATTCCGTGACACGGATGCCTTCATCGACGAGATCCCGCAGGCGTACAAGCCGATCGATCAGGTGATGGCGGATGCCGCGAGCCTCGTGTCGATCCGGCACACGCTGCGGCAGATCGTGAACGTGAAGGGCGACTGAGCTCTTCTGCACCGGTGGCGTGGTTCGTGGGTTCTCCACGGATCACGCCACCTTCGCGGGACTCCTCCCTGCGACGCTGGCAGACTCGTCGAATCGATGTGATCATGTGGGGATGGGATTCATGAACGACGCGCAGATCTGGGCGATGATCGGAGCCTTCACGGCGCTGATGCTGGGCATGCTGACCGTCGTCTCCACCCTGTTCATCCGCGTCGTGCGCAGCGAGATCGGCGGACTGCGCAGCGAGATGAACGGGCAGATCGGCGGACTGCGCAGCGAGATGAACGGACTACGTGGCGAGATGACTGCGCGTTTCGATGCGGTCAACACCCGCATCGACGGTCTCGACCGCGACGTGCAGGCGATCGTGAAGCGCACGTTCGGCCTCGACCGCGACTAGGGGGCTCGACCGCGACTAGCCTCGATCGCGACGAGGCGCCGGTCAGACCGCCGGGGCGACCTCGACCTCGGCCGGGCGATCGGTGAACGCCGTCTTCGGCACGAAGACCAGGCTCACGGCGGCGACCAGAGCCGTCACGCCGCAGACGATCCAGACCGTGAAGTATCCGGCCAGCGAACCGGCCGTGCCTTCGGCGGCCGAGCCCGCTGCCTCGGCGACGCCGTGCAGCAGCGCGATGCCGAAGACGCACGAGGCGATCGCACCGCCGATGGTCTTGACCGAGTTCGTGAGACCGGTGGCGACTCCCGTCTGCGTGGCCGGCGCACCGGATGCCGCCGCCGCGGGAAGAGCCGCGACGAGGGCTCCCGAACCGAGACCCGCGATCACCATGTTCGTGACGACCTGCAGATAGGTGTCGTGGAACGGCAGAAACAGCAGGAATCCGATGCCGACGAGCACGGAGGCGCCCATCAACGTGAGACGCGGTGTCGTGCGGCGCGCGATGAGGGGGAAGAGCAGGGCTCCCGCGATCATCGCGATCAGGTAGAGACCGATGATCAGGGACGTCTGGAATCCCGACGTTCCGAGACCGTACCCGTGCACACCCGGATCGGTGCGCGCGAAGGTCGAGAGGGGTGCCTGCGCACCGAGAACGCTGACGCCGAAGAGTCCTGCGGTGAGGAAGACCGGGCCCAGCGCCGGTGAGCGGAACATGCGCACGTCGATGAGCGGGTCGTCATGGCGCAGCTCCCAGAGGGCGAAGGGCACGACGAGCACGATGCCGAGCAGCACCACGGCCCACGACCACGGGTTCACCAGCCCTCCCTCAAGGCGCAGCAGGCTCAGGCCGCCGGTGAAGCACACGAGGGCGAGCGAGATGAGGATGAGCCCCACGGTGTCGAATGCACCCCCGGCCGGGTCGGGCGACTCCTTCACCCCGAACAGGATCACGAAGAAGCACACCACGATGAGGATCGCCGGTACGAGCAGCACGACTGTCAGCGGCAGAATGTCGACCAGCGCACCTCCGGCGAGAGCGCCGAGGATGGCTCCTCCCTCGAGCGCAGCGACAAGGAGGCCGGCGGCCTTGGCGGTGATCGTCGAACGCCCTTCCATCCGCCGCGACCGCGACCAGATCAGGGCGATCTCGAGCGGTAGCCACACCACGTAGAAGCCCATCAGCGTCCACGCCACGAGGAACACCCCGAACGAGTCGGTGAACGGCAGCACGAGAGCCGCCGCGGCGGTGAGGGCGGTCGAGATCAACAGCATCCGCTTGTGCCCGACCATGTCGCCGAGCTTCGCGAATGCCGGAACGACCAGTGCCGACAGCATCAGCTGCGTGCCCTCGAGCCAGTTCACATCCGCGTCATGGATGCCGAGATGCCGAGCGATGTCGGTCAGCATGGGCGTGTAGTACCCCTGCAGCACACCGCTCGTGAACTCGACGAAGGCGAGGTAGCCGACGACAGCCGCGAGGGTGCCCAGCGTTCGGGTGCGCGTCATCGCGACTCCTGCTTCTCGTTCGGCCCCTGAACCCATCGAGGGGCGGCTGAGATCACACTAGCCGTTCGAGGAGCGCGCGATGGAACCGCTCTCCGCGTTCGAGAGCGGCGATCTCGACGTTCTCGTCGACGCCGTGGATCGATGCACGCTGCGCGTTCGACATGTCGAGCGGGGCGAAGCGGTAGACCGCGGGCGAGAAGCGGTGGAAGTGCCGAGAATCGGTGGCGGCCATCATCACGTACGGCACGGCGGGCACCCCCGGATGCGAAACCTCCAGCGCCTCGGCGAGCAGGGCGAACTGCGCGTTGTCGGTCGACGACTCGGGCGACGGCTCGCTGGCCTCGATGACCTCGACGGTCACGAGCGGGTCGCGCACGCGCCGACGCACCCGCAGCACGGTCTGCTGGGTCGTCTCGCCCAGCGCGATGCGCAGATTGACGGTGGCGGATGCCTGCGACGGGAGCACGTTCGCGGCGGTTCCGCCGGACTGCATGGTGGGCGCGACGGTGGTGCGCACGAGTGCCGCCGGCTCGCCACCGAGCAACGCGAAGACCCGGGCGGTGAGCAGAGGCGCCGAGCCCAGCAGGCGCAGAAGGTGCCGCGCCGACCCCGGCGTCTGGTCGGCGAGGCGCGACAGCATCCGCAGAATCGCCTTCGATGCCCGCGGGCGGAACGTCGCGGGCCCCAGCCGGTCGACCGCGCGGGCGATGCGACGCACGGCGGTGAGCGAGGGCGGAGCGGAGGCATGGCCGCCCTCGCTCCGGGCCGAGAGCTTCACCGTCATCACGCCCTTCTCGCCGACGCCGATCATCGCAGCGCGGCCGGGCACGAACGGCAGCGGCGCATCGACCACGGCGCCGCCCTCGTCGACGACGAGCCAGGGAACGATCCCGCGCTCGCGGAACGCGGCGGCGATCTGCTCCGCCGCGTGCCCGTAGGTCTCTTCGTTCCCCCCGAACGACAGATAGACGTCGCGGGCGGGAACGAAACCGTCGGCGAGCAGATTCTCGACGGCCTCCAGCACCACGATCAGCGGGCCTTTGTCGTCGAGTGCGCCCCGACCGTAGACGATGCCGTCGGCGATCACGCCGGCGAAGGGCGGGTGGGTCCAGTCGTCACTCTCATCGACGGGCACGACGTCGTAGTGCGCCATCAGGACGACGGGGCCATCGGATGCTCCGGCACGACCCTTCCAATGGAAGAGCAGACCGAAATCGGTGTGGCGCTCAAGGTGAAGCTGCGCATGGGTCCGCGGGTAGAGATCCGCGATCAGGGTGACGAAGTCCTCGAAGGGCTGCGGCCCTCGCTGGTCGAGCTCGGCCGACACCGTCGGGAGCTGGATCATCCGGGAGAGGCGTTCGTCGACGCCGGGGCGCACGGTCGGTGAGGTCACGTTCGCCATCGTATCGACACGGGGCGTGCCGCAACGGGCGGAGAATGGAGGGGTGAGTCTGTTCGCTTTCGCCCCGTCCCGCGGGCCACGCTGGCCCCTCGCGACCCAGGCGGCCGTGGGCATAGCGGCTCCGATCGCGGTCATGACGATGATCGGCCAGGCCCCGCTGGGGTACATCGCCGCGTCGGGCGCATTCACCGTGCTGTACGCGGGATCGGCGGCCGTGATCGATCGAGCCCGCGTCCTGCCGCTCGTCGGCCTGGGGCTTCTGCTCAGCGCAGCACTCGGGGTGCTCGTGGCGGGTAACGCCCTCGTGGTGAGCATCGGCGTGGTCGCGGTCGCGGCGGCCAGCGCCGCTCTGGCGTTCGGCTTCCGTCTGGGCCCTCCGGGTCCGTTGTTCTTCGTGCTGGTCTACGGCCTGTCGGCCCACGTGGTCGGGGCCGGAACCATCCACCCCCTGGTCTATCTCGCCGCCCTCGCCGCCGGATGCCTCTTCTCGTTCCTGGTGGCGCTCTCGCCTCTGCTGCGGCGCCGGATCCGTGCGATCCCCGCCCGCCCTCTTCGCGAGCTGCTCCCCGGCCCTGCGCTGAACGACGACGCGCGGATGCTCCTGCTGCGGGTCGTCATCGTGGCCGTGGTCGGCGTGCTGCTGGGACTCGTGATCGACCCCGATCGCACGTACTGGATTGTCGGCTCGGCGGTGGCCGTGATCGGTGTCGCCGCCGCACGACGGGCCGCGTTCCAGCGCGGACTGCACCGGATGCTCGGCACCGTCGTGGGCGCCGGTCTTTACATCGCACTGGCGCTCCTGCCCCCGGCCGGACTGTGGCTGGCGTTGCTCCTGGGCGCCCTGCAGTTCACGATCGAACTCGTGGTCGTGCGCCACTACGCGCTGGCGCTGGTCTTCATCACACCGCTGGTGCTGTTGCTGACGGGAGCGGCCACCGGCAGCATCGGCTCGCTCGATGTCGCCGGAGAGCGGATCATCGACACGATCGTGGGAGCGGTACTGGGCGCGGCGTCGGGCGTGCTGCATCCGCGTGCGTCCGCCCGGGAGCGGTAGCCGCGGTCTGGGCCGCCCTCTGCACAGCCCGACTCGAGGACGAGTTCTCCACCGGTCATGCACCCCTGGCTCCGTCAGAAGAGGAGCCTTGGCAGGATGGACGCAGCCACTCACAATAGGGAGATGATCGCGTTGACCGAACCGCAGACCTGGACGATGATGGGTGCCTTCACCGCGCTGATGTTCGGCATGATGACCGTGGTCTCGACGCTTTTCGTGCGCGTGCTGCGCGCCGAGATCGGCGGACTCCGCTCCGAGATGGGCGGGCTGCGCACCGAGATGAACGCGCGATTCGAGGTGGTCGGCACACGCATCGACGGGCTCGACCGCGACGTGCAGGCACTGGTGAAACGCACCTTCGGACTGGACAGGGAGTAACCGCATGACCCGCGCAGCCGACATCGATGAATACCATCTCGCACTCGCTCCGCATGACCGCGAGATCGCCGATGTGCTCTCGTCCGAGATCGAGCAGGGCCTCCCAGAAGCGACGGGCAAGGTCTGGCACGCGCATCCGGTCTGGTTCCTCGACGGCAACCCGATCGTCGGATACGACCGGTTGAAAGACGCGGTACGCCTCATGTTCTGGAGCGGGCAGTCGTTCGCGACTCCCGGCCTCGCCGCATCCGGTTCCTTCCAGGCCGGCGAGGTGCGCTTCGTCGACGCACGAGATATCGACACGGAGGCCCTCGGGCGCTGGCTGCAGGAGTCCCGAGACATCCAGTGGGACTACGAGCACATCCGCACCAACCGCGGGCTGGTGAAGCGCACCGCGTTCTGACCGGAGCCCGCGGATCGCAGCGGGCGCGGGAACACTCCTCCCCCATCCGCGGTTGCATTTCTCGTCGAGGCATCCGCCATCGGCAGGGATGAACATGCAGCTGACGCTGGTCACATCCGCATTCTGCGGGGCGTGCTCCCGCACCCGCGCCGTGCTGAACGACGCCGTGCGGTTCCTCCCCGATGCGACGGTCACCGAGATCGATGTCGCGCGCGATCCCGAGGCGGCAGAGGCACTCGACATCCGCTTCACCCCCACGGTGATCATCCGCGACGATTCGGGCGTAACCGTCTTCCGAGCGGAGGGCGTGCCGACCGTCCCCCAGGTGCTCACCGCGGCGGTGAAGGCACTTCCCGCCTGAGCGAGGACGATGAGCCGAACTCCCCTTGTGAGAGCGCGAGGCGAGGCGCACAATGAGCGTGCCTCGAACCCGCGGCATCCCTCTCACCAGGAGCAGTCATGGCGAATCTCAACCCGTATCTGTCGTTCCGCACCGAAGCCCGCCAAGCGATGGAGTTCTACCGGAGCGTGCTCGGCGGTGACCTCGAGATCAGTGTGTTCGGCGACTTCCCCGACATGATGCAAGACCCCAGTCAGCAGAACCTCGTGATGCATGCCCAACTCACGACGCCCGACGGCCTGGTGCTCATGGGATCCGACACCCCCGACGGCATGCCGTACGAGGCACCCGCCGGCATCTCGGTCTCGCTGAGCGGCAACACCCAGGCCCGCACCCGAGAGGTCTGGGACGCACTCGCCGACGGCGGCGCCGTCACGATGCCGCTGGATGTTCCGCCGTGGGGCGGCACGTTCGGGATGCTCGTCGACCGCTTCGGCATCGCCTGGATGCTGCACGGCGATCCCGAGGAATGACCCCGGCTCTCTCTGTCAGGCCAGCGCGACGGATTCAGCGCAGCGCGCGGGCCTCGATGAAGGCGCGGAGCGCGTGCTCGTCGTCGGCCATCTCGGTCACGTGCTGGGGTGCGCCCAGCATCTCGCGCAGGTCCTTCGAGTAGTCGAGCTCGACGCCGATCGCCTCGTTGATGGTCTCGGCGAACTTCTGCGGCTTGGCGGTCTCGAGCACGAGCATCGGCACGCCCTCTTCGACGTACTGACGGGCGACCTTGACGCCATCGGCGGTATGCGGATCGATGATCTCGCCCGACGACGCATGCACGGCGCGGATCGTCTCGAGGCGGTCGGCGTGGGTCGACGTGCCACTGACGATACCGAATTCCTCGGCGAAGCGCGGCTGGTCGCCGGCGAAGTCGAAGTATCCGTTCTCGTCGAGGTCGCGCCAGGCGCCGACGACGCGCTCGGGGTCGCGGCCGACGAGTTCGAAGATGAAGCGCTCGAGGTTCGACGCCTTCGAGATATCCATCGAGGGGCTCGACGTCGCGAGGGTGTTCTCGGCCGTACGCGGGCGGTAGACGCCCGTGCGGAAGAAGTCGTCGAGCACGTTGTTCTCGTTCGCGGCGAGCACGAGACGGCGGATCGGGAGTCCCATCTGCTTCGCGAAGAAGCCGGAGAGGATGTTGCCGAAGTTGCCGGACGGCACCGTGAACGACACCTCGGTCGGACCGTCGGTGTCTGTGGCGCGCAGCCATGCCCAGAAGTAGTAGACCGTCTGCGCGGTGATACGGGCGAGGTTGATCGAGTTGACCGCACCGAGGTTCTGGGCCCGCTTGAAGTCGAGGTCTCCGGCGAGGTGCTTCACGAGGTTCTGGCAGTCGTCGAAGACTCCCTCGATCGCGATGTTGTGCACGTTGTCGTCGTCGATCGAGAACATCTGCGCACGCTGGAAGGCACTCATGCGCCCCTGCGGCGACAGCATGAAAACCGAGACGCGGTCCTTGCCGCGCAGAGCGTGCTCGGCGGCCGACCCGGTGTCACCCGATGTCGCTCCGAGGATGTTGAGCACCGCGCCCTTGCGTTCGAGCACGTACTCGAGCACCTGCCCGAGGAACTGCATCGCCATGTCCTTGAAGGCGAGCGTGGGCCCCTCCGACAGGCCGACGAGCGTGAGGCCGTCGCCGATCGAACGCAGCGGCACGACGTTGCCGGGGAACGGCTCGTAGGCCGCCTCGGTCATGCGGGCGAGGTCTTCGCGCGGGATATCGGTGGCGAAGAGCCCGAGCACCTCGGTGGCGAGCTGAGGGTAGGTGAGCGCGCGCCAGCGCTCGAGCGTCTCGGAGTCGACGCTCGGCATGGTGGCGGGGACGGCGAGTCCTCCGTCGGGCGCGAGGCCCTCCAACAGCGTCTCGCTGAACGGCTGCGGCTGCATGCCGCCGCGGGTGGAGATGAACTGCACGTTGGCTCCTCGGCTCGGGACTCGGCTCGTCTATTCTCGCAGGGCGCCGGACCGCTCGATGACGGGATGACGGATGCTGTCGCGCTCAGAACAGCGAGGTCGGCAGGGTGCCCTCGTGTTCGAGCAGCCAGCGCTTGGTCTGAAGACCCTGCCCCGGCTCTCCGCCGGAGTACCCGCCGAGGCCGTCGCCGGCGACGACGCGGTGGCACGGCACGATCAACGGCACCGGATTCGCCCCCATGATCGAGCCGATGCCTCGGGCCGGCACCGTCGTGCCGCTGCGTGCTGCGAGCGCTCCGTACGTGAGCGTCTCGCCGTGGCCGACGGTCTCGTACAGCACCGTCAGCACGGAACGAGTGGTGACGGTCTGGTCTCCCAGGTCGACGGGCACGTCGAAGTGGGTGAGCCGCCCGTCGAAGTACGCCTCGAGTTGTGCGAGAGCCTCGGACAGCAGCGGATCCGGTGCGACGTCGGCGCCGACCGGAGGCGTCGTGATCCAGGTGACGCGCGTGATCGCCGCTCCGTCGCTCAGCACGCCGACGACGCCGACGGGCGTGGGCAGAGTTCCGAACGACGACATACAGCGAACTTACCTCCGCGTGTGCGGCCGGACTGCGCCTGAGGGGTCGAGACACGCCGCGCGACAGCATCCGATTGCGGCGTCTCTTGACCCCTCACCTCGGGCAACAAATACAGCATGTTGTGAATTCAGCAAATCGTGTAGTTTGAGGAGGTGACTTCCGCGACTCTCACCCACACCGCCGCTCTGGCCCGGCTCGGGCATGCCTTCGCAGACCCGACGCGCGCCGGCATCCTGCTCGCTCTGCGCACGGCGACGGCGTACCCCGCCGACCTCGCCGAAACTCTGGGCGTCTCGCGGCAGGTCATGTCGAACCAGCTCGCCTGCCTGCGCGGATGCGGTCTGGTCGAGAGCGTTCCCGACGGACGACGCAGCCGATACCAGCTGACCGACCCGCACCTGGCGCCCGCACTCGACGAGCTGCTGCGCGTCGTGCTGCTCGTCGAACCAGACTGCTGCGCCGGCGAAGGATGCACCTGCTGATGTCGACGACACTTACCCCGACGCGTCGGTCGACCCTGCACCGGCGCATCCGCCTGATCGTCGCGATCACGATCGGCTACAACCTCATCGAAGCCGTCATCGCGATCACCGCCGGTTCGGTGGCATCGTCGGCCGCACTCATCGGGTTCGGGCTGGACTCCACGATCGAGGTGCTCTCGGCAGCGGCCGTCGCGTGGCAGTTCACCCGCCGCGATCCGGAGCGCTGGGAGAAGCCCACTCTGCGCGTGATCGCCGTCGCGTTCTTCCTGTTGGCGATCTACGTCACCGCGTCGTCGGTGCTCGCCCTCGTCACCGGCGAGCGTCCGGAACACAGCACCATCGGCATCATCCTGACCGCCGTCAGCGTCGTCGTGATGCCCTTCCTCTCGTTCGCCGAACGTCGCGCAGGTCGCGAGATCGGCTCGGCCACCGCCGTCGCGGACTCGAAGCAGACCCTGATCTGCACGTATCTCTCGGCCGCGGTGCTGCTCGGACTCGTCTTCAACAGCCTGCTCGGATGGTGGTGGGCCGATGCCGTGGCCGGGCTCGTCATCGCCGCCTTCGCCGTGCGCGAGGGCTGGGAGGCCTGGCAGGGCGACGCCTGCGCCACATCGGTGGGCACGATCCTCGAAGACGACCACGACGGTCACGACGACCACGACCACGACCACGACCACGACCACGACCACCACGGCCACAACCACGACCACCGCTGAGGTCGCACGCAGCGAAGGCGCGACGCGCTCAGATCCAGCCGCGCTCCTCGGCGACCAGCACGGCCTGCTGGCGGGTGCCGACGGCGAGCTTGCCGAGGATCGTCGAGATGTGGTTGCGCACGGTGCCCGGCGCCAGCGAGAGGCTGCGGGCGATCTGTCCCGTCGTTTCACCCCGACGCCCGGCGCGCAGCACGTCGAGTTCACGGTCGGTGAGCGGTGACCGTTCGTCGCTGAGGGCGTCGGCGGCGATCTCGGGATCGACGTATCTGCCGCCGGCGGCCACCCGGCGGATGACGGCCGCAACTTCGTCTGCTCCCCGCGACTTGGGCAGGAACCCGGCGACACCGGAGGCGAGCGCACGGCGCAGCACTCCAGGGCGCGCGTGCCGCGTGACGACGACGCAGCGCGTCGCGATGGCGCGGTGCAGTCTCTCGGCGACCTCGACGCCGTCGAGTCCCGGCATCTCGAGGTCGAGCAGGCAGACGTCGGGCTGCAGTCGCAGCGCCTCGGCCACGGCTTGCTCGCCGTCTTCGCACTCGGCGACGACGTCGATGTCCTCTTCGAGGCGCAGCAACGCGGCGAGCGCCGAGCGGATCATGCCCTCGTCATCGGCCAGCAGCACCCGGATCATCGCGTGCCCTCCCCTGTCGTCGGCCGTGCCGGCACTCTCGCCATCACGGTGAACTCGTCGGGCTCCCGCTGCACTTCGAGGGTTCCCCCCACCTCGGCGAGCCGACGACGGATGCCCTCGAGCCCCGACCCTTCGGCATCCGTCTCGCCGGCCGCGACGCGGTCGTTGGCGATCAGATAGCACCAGTCGGTTCCCTCGCGCCGAAGCGCCAGCCGCGCGCGCGTGCCCCCGCCGTGCCGGAGCACGTTGGTGGTCGTCTCGCGGATCACCGGGCCGAGAGCGGATGCCGGCGCCTGGGCCGCGTCCGCAGCGATCTGCGCCTCCACCTCGAGGCCGGCTGCGCTGAGGAGGTCACGGGCGTTGGCGAGTTCGTCGCCGAGCGGCACCGAACGGAAGCTCATCGCGAGGTCGCGCGTGCCCTGGCGCGCATCGTCGACACTCCCCCGCGCCGCACGCAACTGCTCCATTCCGGCATCCGCATCGACCGGCATGAGCCGCTCCGCGAGTTCGAGCTGCAGGGCGATCACCTGCAGATGGTGCCCCTGCAGGTCGTGCACGTCGGTCGCGACCCGCAGACGCTCCTGGGTGGCGGCGAGCCGCGACTCCGCCGCACGGGCACGATCCATCGTGTTGAGCACGTCCCACCACCAGAGGGAGCTGACCGTCATCACGGGGAGGATCGCCGTGTAGACGACGGCCAGCCACCACGGGCCCTCATCGGGCACGGATATGCGCGAGGAATCGATGTACACGAGCGAGGCCAGCACGAGAGTGGCCGCGATCGTGACCCGATATCGCACGCCACGCGGCCAGTTCAACAGGCTGAGCGACTGCGCGAACGGCATGAGCGCGAGTTGCCAACTGCCCACGAGCGACCCGGCCGCGGCGCCGAAGGCCACGGCCACGAGCATCGGAGGAAGCAGCAGCAGCCAGTCGATGCCGGGCTCCGCATCGTCGCGATGGCGGTATGCGCGCAGCAGCAGAACGGTGGAAGCGCACCAGACCAACCCGCCGCCACCGACCACGATGCGCGCGATCGAATCCTGACCCTCGATGACGGCGACAGCCGTCCAGGCGACGACGAGCATCACCTCGAAGGCCATGACCGCCGTCAGCGTGTACCACCAGGTCGCCGTGATTCCTCGGGCCAACTGGCGGGCTCCGGGCATCGGGGGCCGGCGATCGCCGACTCTCTCTGGGTGTGCACCCCACCACCCTACGGGCGTGACACTTGTCACCCCTCGGCCGTGCACAGTGCCCGCATACCGGTGACAGGGCGACACTGTCGCCGATCCCCTGCAGCGACTGGACTGGAGTCATCACCACCGAACGACCATCCGATCCGAAAAGGAGCAGACCGTGAACCTCATCGAAACCTTCCAGAACCTCGTCGCCCAGGTGCCCGAACTCGTGCAGCCACTCATCGTCGCCCTGGCCGGCGCGATTCCCTTCATCGAAGGAGAGGGCGCGACCGCGATCGGCATCATCGGCGGCATCCACCCCGTGATCGCGGCGATCGCCGCGATGGCCGGGAACTTCCTCTGCGTGATGGTGCTGGTGCTCGCGAGCTCCGGCGCACGGAACGCCATCGTGCAGCGCAACCGCACCCGCCAGCTCGTGACCGCCGACGGCGCGACGGCCGCCGATCCCACCATCGCCGAGATCGACGCCGCCCACGGCAGCGCTCGCAAGCAGAAGTTCCAGCGCGCGTTCGAGCGCTACGGCGTTCCCGGTGTCAGCCTGCTCGGCCCGCTCCTGCTGCCCACCCAGTTCACGGCGACGATGCTCGCAGCATCCGGTATCAACAAGGCGCGCGTGCTGTTCTGGCAGGCGATCGCCATCATCGGCTGGACCACCATCACGGCGATCATCGTCGGCGGCGCACTCTCCGTCGTCAGCTGACGGCGGCACACGAACGCCCTGTCGGCGCGAGCTTCGGCTGCGCGGGCAGGGCGTTTCGGCGTGCATGAAAAGGGATGAGGGGCGGCATGTGGGGAACGCCGCCCCTCGGGAATGGTGCCCGAAGCACCGTTGTGATCGGGGAGATCACATCGGCCCTGGGGAAGGGCCTATCACTACCAACGAGCGTCGCCGCAGAATCTGACGCGGTGCCCGAGAGGCGGCATTCGGGAGGAGATCGGCATTCGGGAGGGCGGATTCGGGCGGATGCTCCTCCCCACCGCCGATCTCCTCCCGAATGAGAGTCGTGGGCGCACAAGAGGGGAGCCGCCCGGAACATGGGTTCCGAGCGACTCCCCTCTTCAGGTCACGGATGCGTCGAGCATCCGTTCCCGCTTACGCGCGAGCGCGCTTGCGGGCGATGACCAGGTAGATGCTGCCGCCGATCGTGAGCAGTGCTCCGATCAGGCCGGCGATGCCCGCGAAGGCCGCCGTGCCACCGGTGATGGCGAGCGTGGCTCCACCGGTGCCCGTACCGCCGGAGGTGCCGCCCGCGGTGGCCGACCCTGTCGTGGTGGTGGGGGTGGGCGTCGAGGTGGCCGGCGTGCGGGTGTCACGGATCACGATCGTGTACTCCTGCGTGTCGGTGCCGTACTGATTGGTGGCCGTGACGGTGAAGGTGTACGAACCCACCGTGGTGGGTGTGCCCGAGACGAGCCCCGTGTTCGGGTCGAGCGTCAGCCCCGCGGGCAGCTCGCCCGCCGTGACAGCGAGGGTGATCGGACCCGCACCCGTGGTCGCAACCGTGGCGGTGTACGCCTGGTCGACGAGTCCGTCGGGCAGCGTCGGCGTGGTGATCACCGGCGGCTCGACATAGGTGAATCCACCGGGGATCGTGGTCTGGCTCTGGTAGCTCGTGGGCGTGGTGCCCGCGATCAGGCCGGTGGTCACGACCACGTCGACGGACCCGTGCGCGTGCGGCGGCGTGACGACGCTGATCGGGCAACCCGAGGCGTCGAGGTTGGTGCCGGGGATTCCGTCGAACGTGACCTCGGTCGCGCCGAAGCTCACGGCGAGTGCCGGACGCATCCGCCCCTCGGTCGCGTTGCTGCCCAGGAACGACGTCTGATCCGACAGCATGGCGCCCCAACTGTAGAGGCGTCCGTCAGAGCCGAGCGCGTAGGATGCCCGGTCACCGAGTTCCGCATCGGTGAAGGTGACTCCCGCAGGCACATCGGTCATCACAACGCGCACCGGCGATGCCGACTTCGTCATGGTGTCGTTTCCGAGCTGACCCGATTCGTTGTTTCCCCAGCTGTAGACGTTGCCGTCAGAGGCGACGATCATGGCGTGCAGTTCGCTCGCGATGACCTTGGTGACCGTCACTCCCGCCGGCAGATCGCCACCGGTGACGAGCGCGGGAACGTTGATCCGCGGGGTCACCGTGTCGCCGATTCCGAGCAGGCCGTTGCCGTTGTAACCCCACGAGTAGACTTTGCCGTCGGTGCCGAGGCCATAGGCGCTGTAGTTGCCGGCAGCGATCTGCGTGAATGTGACTCCCGCCGGCACCGCGCCCTGGCTGACCCGAACCGGTGATGTCTGGTCGGGACCGCTCGTCGATCCGTTTCCGAGAGCGCCTTCGAAGTTGGCGCCCCACGAGTAGATCCACCCGTCGCTGCCCAGCGCGTAGCCGTTGCCGTTGCCGATCGCCAGCTGCGTGAGGGTCACTCCCGCAGGAATCTGCCCCTGCACGAGGGCGACCGGCTCATCGCGCCACGCCGTCGTGCCGTCGCCGTTGATACCGCTGACGCCGCTGCCCCAGGTGTAGATCCAGCCGCTGTCGGTCACGACACCGGCGTTGCCGGAACCGGCGACGACCGACGTCGCCTTCACGCCGGACGGAATCGCGCCCTGGCTGACCTTGACGCTGACCGACGACTCCGCCACGGCGGGGAACGAGTTGTCGCCCAGCTCGCCCGAGCTGTTCATGCCCCACGAGTAGACGCTGCCGTCCGACGCGAGGACGTAACCGTTCCAGAGGCCGTAGTCGGCATCGACGATGTCGGCGTCGACCGGAATCGCTCCCTGAGCGATCTGGGCGGGAGACGATCCTCCGCCGCTGCCACTCGCACCGCGCTGCCAATCGCCCCAGCTCAGTACGTCGTCGGTCGTGGTGACGATCATCGCGTTCTGTCCACCGGCGGCGAACATGCCGATCGACGACAGGTCCACGCAGTCGATCAGAACGGTCGTGCCGCCTTCGATCGGCCCTTCGTCCGGCGTCACTGCCGCCCATCCTGCTGCCGGAACGATCAGTGCTGCGGCGAGACCGACGGCCGCACCACCCCAGATCTTCCGTCGTGTGCTCTTCGTGAATACAGGCATTTCCTTCTCTTCCTCCCCAGCGAAGCCCCATGCCTCGCATCGATCCCCCATGGAGAAAGACGTGACCCCGGCCGTTCTGTTACGCGAATTACATGAATTTGAATACATCGTCAGATTTCGGGGACTCACTCGTTTGTGCAGCTCGGGGAGCACATCGAGGCAGAGACGACCTGACAGAATGGAGGCGTGCACCCGTCCAGAAGACCCGCCGTCGTGCGCGGGTTCGCGGCATCCGCCGTGGCGATCTTCGTCGCGCTGGCCGGTCACGTCACGGCGGGCGGGGCCATGCCCGGCCCCCTGGGAATCGTCGTGCCGTGGATGCTGTCATTCATGGTGTGCGTTCTGCTCGCCGGACGGAAGCTGTCGGCGACCCGCCTGAGCATCTCGGTCGCGGTCAGCCAGTTCCTGTTCCACGTGCTGTTCGTGCTGGGCACCGTCACCCCGTCAGGAGTCGTCGCCCCGCACGTGCACGGCGCCCCGCTGGTTCTTCCCGCCGGCACCGCGATCCCCGAGGCCGTCGTCGCCGACGGCACGATGTGGATCGGCCACCTCTTCGCCGCGGCCGTGACGATCGTCGCCCTCCACCGCGGCGAGCGCCTGCTCGTGGGTCTTCGCGACCTCGCGCAGCAGAGCATCCGCTGGCTGCAGCGCCGTGTCGCCGTCGTCTCCGTCGCGCCGCGCTCGCGTGTGCACGCCGCTCCGCTGCCCGCGACGGATGCCGTCGTGCTGCGCAGCGCGCTTCTCCTGTCGACTCTTCGGGGTCGCGCTCCTCCTCTCGCCGCTGCGGTCTGATCCACGCTGCCCGGCGCTCTGCCGGGTGGTGATCCGTGCTCGCGTCCGGCGCCTTCGCCGCGCGAGCCATCCGAACGCACGCTCGGCGTCGGCTCTCGGCGCCCGTTGAGAGGTCTGTCCTTCCATGTCTCCTGTCCGCAGATTCGCGGTCGGGATGGCGGTGGCGGCAGTCGCGATTCTCGCGACCGCCGTGCCGGCATCCGCCCATGATTCACTCGTCCACAGCACTCCCGAAGCCGACGAACGGTTGGCCGCAGCACCGGAGAGCATCACCCTGACGTACTCCGGCGACCTGCTGGTACTCGGGGAATCGACCCAGGGCGCCGTCGTGCTCGTCATCGATCAAGACGGTCGCGACTGGGCCACGGGCGAGGTCACGGTGACCGGCAACACGGTCACCGCTGCCGTCGAGCCCGGGATGCCCGACGCGGGCTACCAGGTGCGTTGGCAGGTCGTCTCGGAAGACGGGCATCCGATCTCGGGCATCGTGCCGTTCACGATCGGCGACGCCGAACCGATGACCGCGACGCAGGCGCCGACGGATGCCGACGCCCCGGCATACACACCGGATGCCTCGGATCAGGCCGCAGAGAACACAGACGAGACCGACAGTGGCATGCGTGTGCTGCTCGTCGGCGGCGTGGGCGCGGCGGTCGCCGCTGTCGCCTTCGTCCTCTATCGAATCCTTCGCCGTCCGAGGACGGTACCCGCAGCGGTCGACGACGTCGACGCCGCGGAAGAACGTTGAAAGGCCCTGTCATGAACACCGCACCTTCTCTGCATTCCACGAAGAAGAATCTGTCCCGCCTCACGGCACTCGTCGCCGTGTCGCTGCTCGCACTCACGGGGTGCACGACCACCGCGGCTCCCGCCGAGGTCGCGCCCGCCGGCGAGTCCGTCACGATCGCAGACGCCTGGGTCAAGGCGACCGACGAAGACATGTCGGCCGCATTCGGCACACTGACCAACACCAGCTCCGCGAAGGTGACCGTCGTGTCGGCCGAGACCGATGCCGCGGGCATGGTCGAGCTGCACGAGACCGTCGAGAACGAAGCGGGCGAGATGGTCATGCGCGAGATCGAGGGCGGATTCTCGATCCCCGCCGGCGGATCGCTGCTGCTCGAGCCGGGCGCGAACCACATCATGCTGATGGGTCTCACCGGCGCCCTGGTCGCTGGTGACGAGGTCACCGTGACGCTCACGTTCTCCGACGACTCGACGTACGAATTCACGGCTCCCGTGAAGGACTACTCGGGCGCGAACGAGAACTACGAGGAGAGCGACGACCACGAGGGCATGGATCACTGATGCGCGCGCGCACTGAGGGTGCGCGCTCCGATCGCTCCGGGTCGACCCGGCGGCAGTTCCTCCTCGGAGGAGCTGTCGCCGGTGTCGGCGCGGTCGCAGCGATCGGGGTCGACTACGCCCTGAATCGGCAGGATGCCGATGCCACGACTCCGTCCGTACCGATGAACGGCGAGGAGACGGTGCCGTTCTTCGGTGCCCACCAGGCCGGGATCGACACCGCGGCGCAGGCGCACGGTGTGTTCCTCGCGCTCGACCTTCTCGACACCACCGATCGCGAGGGCCTCACCCGGCTGCTGCGCATCCTCACCGATGACGCGGCCCGGCTCACACAGGGCACGGCGGCACTGGCCGATTCCGAACCGGAACTCGCGCTGGCGCCCGCCCGGCTCACGGTCACGTTCGGGTTCGGTCCCCGCCTCGTCGCCCGCGCGGCCGCGACCGCACCGTCGTGGCTCGCTCCCCTGCCGGCGTTCTCGATCGACCAGCTGCAGCCGGAGTTCTCCGACGGAGACCTGCTGCTGCAGATCGCGGCCGACGATCCGCTCACGGTCGCACATGCGGCACGGATGCTATTGAAGGATGCCCGCAGCTTCGCGACCCTGCGCTGGAGCCAGCAGGGCTTCCGCCGCGCCTACGGCACGGAGCGTCCGGGCACGACGATGCGCAACCTCTTCGGTCAGGTCGACGGCACGGCCAACCCGCAGCCGGGGACCTCGGAGTTCGACTCCGTCGTCTGGGCATCCGATGGCTGGCTCGCCGGCGGCACGGGTGTCGTCGTGCGGCGCATCCGCATGGATCTCGACAAGTGGGATCGGTTGGATCGCAGCGGGCGCGAAGCATCCGTCGGACGCACCATGGCCACCGGGGCCCCGCTCACCGGCACGAAGGAGTTCGACGAACCCGACTTCGACGCGACCAGTGCGGTCGGCTTTCCCGTGATCCCGCAGTTCGCCCACATCCGGCGGGCGCGCGGCGATGACGGCGAGAAGATCTTCCGGCGCGCGTACAACTACGACGAGCGGCCGGGCGCTGCCAGTGTCTCGGAGTCGGGCCTGATCTTCGTCTCGTTCCAGGCCGACATCGCTCGCCAGTTCACGCCGATGCAGCAACGTCTCGCCGACCTCGATCTGCTCAACGAGTGGACGACCCCGATCGGCTCCGCGGTGTTCGCGATCCCGCCGGGGTGCGCGGAAGGCGGTTTCATCGGCGAGACGCTGCTGGCTGAGGCGCTGCGGGGCGGGGCATCGTGACGGTCACGGCCGAAGCGGCTCCCGTCACGCCGCGCCCGCAGCGCCCGAAGCCTCGCTGGTTCGGGCCGCTGATGCTGCGGCTGCACTTCTTCGCCGGCATCCTGGTGGGGCCGTTCATTCTGGTCGCGGCACTCAGCGGTGCGCTCTATGCGCTGACGCCGACGCTCGAGCAGGCGGTCTACGCGCACGAGCTGCATGCACCCGAGACCGACGCGCCGCTCGCGCTCGCCGAGCAGATCACGATCGCCGAGACGTACATCGCCGGCGAAGCGACGCTCTCGGCCGTGCGGCCGGCTCCCGAACCCGGCGACACCACCCGCATCCTGTTCGCGCAGGACGGTCTCGGCTCGAGCGAGTCCCGAGCGGTGTTCGTCGACCCCGGCACCGGAGAGATCCGGGGCGATCTGACCGTCTACGGCACGAGCGGCGCCCTGCCGCTGCGCACCTGGATCGATCAGCTGCACCGCAATCTGCAGCTGGGCGAGTTCGGTCGCATCTACAGCGAGCTCGCGGCATCCTGGCTCGGGATCGTCGCACTCGCCGGGCTCGCACTGTGGATCATCCGGATGCGCAAGGCGCGCGCGAAGAAGGACTTCGTGCGTCCGAACCCGAAGCACACCGGGTATCGACGTGCGTTCGGCTGGCATACCTCGGTGGGGATCTGGGTGCTCCTGGGCGCCCTGTTCCTCTCGGCTACCGGAATCACCTGGTCGCAGTTCGCCGGCACGAACGTCTCGAACCTGCGGGCGTCGCTCGACTGGGGCACGCCGGCGCTCACCACATCGCTCGATGGCGAGGCGGATGCTCCGGCCGACGAGCATGCGGGCCACCACGGTGCCGCGTCGGCTCCGACCGGAGCCGCGAATCCGGCCACGTTCGACGCGGTGCTCGCGATCGCGCAGCGCACGAACGTCAACACCGGGCTGGTCGAGATCAAGCCGCCCGAGGCGCCGGGTTCGGCCTGGGTGGTGCGGGAGATCAAGTCGAGCTTCCCGACCGAAGTCGATACCGTCGCGATCGACGGCACGACGATGCAGGTGGTCGACCGGGTCGATTTCGCCGACTACTCCCTGCCGGCGAAGCTCGCCCGCTGGGGCATCGACCTGCACATGGGGGTGATGTTCGGGCTCGCCAACCAGATCGTGCTGTTCCTGACCGCGGTGGCGATCGCCGGCATGGTGGTGCTCGGGTATGTGATGTGGTGGAAGCGTCGACCGCCGCGCGCGCAACGACGATTCGGCACGGCACCGCGCCGCGGGGTGCTGCGCGACGTGCCCTGGTGGGGTCTGCTGGCCGTGGCCGCGGCGGGCGTGCTCGTCGCGCTCTGGCTCCCCCTCGTCGGCTGGACGGTGATCGGCTTCCTCGTGGTCGACGTGGCCGCGGGGTTGGTCCAGGGTCGCAGGGCGCCATCACCACGGAGCCCCTGAGAGGGTGGCCGCGTAGGTTGGAGGCATGGATGCTTCCGACCTGCGTGGCCGCACGATTCTCGTCACCGGAGCGAATGCCGGGATCGGCTACTGGTGCGTCGAGCAGCTGGCCGCACGGGGAGCACGGGTGCTGCTCGGGTGCCGCTCGACCGAGCGAGCCCAGGTCGCGGTCGACGCGGTGAGGGCCCACGTTCCCGATGCCGACCTGCGCGTGCTCCCTCTCGATCTCGGGTCGCTCGACAGCATCGCCCGGGCGGCGGCCGCGGTCGACGAGAAGCTCGACGCGGTGATCTGCAATGCCGGAGTCAAGGCGGCGAACCGCGATGCCCGCACCAGCGACGGTCTCGACCTGATGATGGGCACGAATTTCCTCGGGCACTTCGCGTTGCTCGCGCGGCTCGACGCCGCGCTCACGCCCGACGCGCGGGTCGTGGCCGTCGGGTCGCTGGCGCACCGCTTCGCCCGCCTCGACCCCGCGCAGATCACGGCGCCGTGGCGCGGATCATCGCTGCGTCAGTACGGGCGTTCGAAGGCCGCGCTGATGGCGTTCGCGTTCGAGCTCGACCGCCGGTGGTCGAGCTCGTCACGGTCGGCGGTGATCGCGCACCCCGGTTACGCGGTCGACCCGCTCACCCCGGATCGTGAGGGCGTGCTCGAGGTGCCTCGTGCGACGCGTGCCTTCGCCGCCGTCACCCGCGGTCTCGTGCAGGGAAAAGACGGCGGCGCCCTGCCGATCGTGCACGCGGCGACGGCGGCGGAGGTCACGGGTGGTGACTATTGGGGCCCCGGCGGATGGCTCGAGTTCCGGGGGGCTCCCGTTCGAGTCACCGCGTCGGATGCCGTGCGCGATCCCGCTCTTGGCGGCGCGCTGTGGGCAGCCGCCGAGGTGGCGACGGGAATTGCGTGAGGCAATCACCGACTTCAATAGTTTCACTCAGAGTGATACTTTTGAAGACAACAGACAAAGGAGGTGACATGTGAGAGCTTTCGAAGCCCTAGAAACACTGGAGTTGTTGGGAGCGAATCAGTGGGGCCTCGTGACCACGGCTCAAGCGCGAGCCCACGGTCTCTCGAATGTAAGACTCGCCCGGTTGGCCGACACCGGCACCCTGCAACGTGTCCGACACGGTGTCTATGCTCTGCCCTCCTCGGGGTCGGCTAGAAGGCAAGACCTCTACGCCGCCTGGCTCGCCACCGACCCGAAGCGGACAGCGATAGAGCGGCTTGCCGATGCTGAGCCACTCGTCGTCGCAGGCGAGTCTGCGGCCGTGGTCCATCAGCTCGGTGACGTGCTTCCCTCTCAGCATCAATTCGTGTCCGCAAAAAGGAAGCAAAGCTCACTACCGGATGTCCGCGTCTCACGACGCGACCTTCCGCTCACCGACGTGACCACCGTTGACGGGCTTCCCGTCACGACGGTAGCGCGGACTGTAGCCGACTTGGTGAAGGCCGGAATCGACGAGGACCATTTGCGGGAGGTACTTCGCGACGCGATTCGCAGCAAGGGCACTGAGATCACCGAGCTCGCAGCCGCGCTGGAGCCTCGCGCCAAGCACTACGGCTACAGTTCCGGTCCGGCCGTTCTTGAAGGTCTTGTTCCCCAAGTGCCGACGAACCTCGCCGATCTCGCAACGCAACTCGCCGCGAGTTCCAACGTCAGGCTGCCTCCAGAGACCATCGACGCGTTGGCGAGGTTGCGCTCTGCTGTTCACGTCGACATGAACGCCGCAGCACAGAACATCTTGCGCGCGATAATTCCGATCTTCGCCGAATTGCCTGCCATTTCCGCAGACGACCTACGACCCATGATCGAAGCAGTACGCAACGCAATGCCCGAGGATGCATCCCGTGGAAACAAACCCTCTCGCGCTGGCGAGACTGAATCGCGAGCTATCGAATCAGC
The DNA here is from genome assembly GCF_044743285.1 of Microbacterium sp. NPDC087665. Classification (NCBI taxonomy): domain Bacteria; kingdom Bacillati; phylum Actinomycetota; class Actinomycetes; order Micrococcales; family Microbacteriaceae; genus Microbacterium; species Microbacterium sp. NPDC087665. The sequence continues at coordinate 131,452 of NZ_JBIUWD010000005.1, forward strand.
TCAGGACTGAAGCCCGACGGCGCGGAGTCGACGTCACACTCATCCGGAAGCAATACATCTTCACGATCTTCCTCCGCCGCGCTTTCACAAACGTGACTGCTGCGCGCTGGACGCTCTTGGGCGGGAACGCTCTCCTCATCCGCACCGGAGGAGGACGATTCACGCAAGACATCGATATGGCGCGCGCAGACGATTGGGAGGATCCCCACGCAGTTTTGCACGAGCTCACGGAGCTCGTGGGCGAGCCAAGCGGCGAGGATCCGTTCCGATTCGAGTTGTACAAGATCAGGCCGCACTCGGAGCCCGACCCATTCGGATATGGGGCAAAAACGGCTAAGGTTCACGTCCGCGCCCATCTGGACTCAGTGTTCGAAACCTTCACCATCGACCTGACCACGCGTCGGCACTTGGACATGCCGGTGAGCATGGTTCCGCTTCGCGCAATCATCGACCATCCCACACTTCACGATTTGCCGGCAGTGCCCACCACTCCCGCTGAGAACCACCTCGCGGACAAGATCTGCGCACTCTACGAACTGCACGGGCCGGATGGCACCACGGCGTCGACTCGGTTCCGCGACCTCGCCGATTCCGTTCGCTTGATCCATGCCGTAGAGCTTGACGCCCAGCGCTTGGCTACCGTTCTGCAACGAGAAGAGCAGAGGCGCGGCGTGAGCCTCCCCTCTCGGATGAGGGCACCGGGAGAGGACTGGATTGCAGGGTTTCCCGCAGCAGCGCGGACATACGCGGAGTATCCGGCCGAGTTTCATACACTCGATGCGGCGTTGGCCGCAGTTCAGGCGTGCGTGGGTCCACTCCTTCTCCGAGAGCGCACGAGCGGCACCTGGAGCCCCCAGAGTCAGCGTTGGTCGACGGCCTGACGGGCGGTCAGCCGGCGAGCTCGGGGATGACGACGTTGACGGAGTACGACGTGCCGTCGACCTCGGAGATCGTGACCGTGGCGGCGTACTGGTCGCCGCCCTGGATCACGGTGCACTCCAGGCTGTAGCCGTTGGACACCTCGTGGTCTGCGCCCGGGCAGACGACGCCGGGGTTGGTGAGCACGGCGGCGTCGACCAGCGCCTTCTCGGCGGTCTTGGCGATCTCCTCGGCGCTCAGCGTGAGGGTTCCGGTGCCCGTCGACGGGGCTTTGGTGGGCTCTTCCTCCGAGGCGTTGTTCGGAGCATCCGCAACCTTCACCGACACCGTGACGTTCGTGCCCTCGACCTTCGACAGCGTGACGTCGGCGTCGAACTCCGAACCCGTGCTCGGGTCGGTGAGCAGACACGGCACCGTGGTGCCCTGCTTCAGGTCGATATTGTCCTCACCGCAGTCGATCTCGGGGCGGGTGCCGATCTGCGCCTCGAGCGCGTCTTCGGCGAGGCTCGCGATCTTGTCGGGGGCGATGGTGGCCGAGGCCGAGAACGTGCAGCCGGTCAGCGCCACGGCGATGAGGCCGGCAGCGGCGAGCAGGGCAAGACGAGATGTGCGCATGGAAGGTTCCCCCCGGGTCGGTGACCCCGCCAGCGTATCGGTATCCGTAACCAGCCCCGGCCGACGCCGCGTCAGCCCGGCGATCAGACCACCGGGTCGACCTCGACGCGCGGTGTCACTCGGACCCGCGCGATGCGACGGCGATCGAGCTCCGCGACCTGGATGGTCGCGCCCGACACCTCGACGGTGTCTCCGACGACGGCCAGACGGCCGAGGCTCTCGGTGACGAACCCGGCGATCGTGTCCGACGAACCGCGGGGCAGCTCCAGTCCCGTCGCCTCTTCGAAGTCCTGCAGGTTGAGGCGTCCGTCGAGGCCTCCGCCGGGGGCATCCATCTCGGCCGTGTCGTACTCGTCGAAGATCTCGCCCACGACCTCTTCGACGAGGTCTTCGAGGGTGACGAGACCGTCGGTGCCGCCGTATTCATCGACGACGACGGCGATGTGGTGGCCGTCGGCGCGCATGCGCGTCAACGTCGGCAGCACCCGCGCCGTCGAGGGGATGTACGGGATCGCCCGGATGAGCGCCTGCACCGGTCGCGAAGGATCATCGGCTGCGGCCTCGAACAGGTCGCGCACGTGCACGAAGCCCGTGATGTCATCGATTGATTTGTTCGACACCGGATAGCGCGAGAACGGCAGATCGCGCGCCTGGGCGATCGCCTCGGCGACAGAGGCGGTCTCGTCGAGCGCGACGACCTCGGGGCGGGGCCGCATGACCTGGCTGATCTGGCGTCCTCGCAACGACAGCACGTCGTCGAGGATGCGGCGCTCGTCATCGGGAAGACCCTGATGCGACGCGACGATCTCTCGCACCTCTTCGTCGCTCATCTCGTCGGACGTCTTGTGCGGGTCGCCGCCGAGCAGGCGCACGAGCCCATTGGTCGAGACCGACAGCAACCAGATCACCGGACGCATCACGGTCGCGAAGCCGTTGAGGGCCGGCGCGACCGCGTACGCGAACTGCGCATTGCGCTGGATCGCGAGGCGCTTGGGCACCAGCTCGCCGAGCACGAGCGACAGATACGCGATGATCAGGGTCAACACGAGCGTTGCGATCGTGAGTGCGAGGGCGGGTGCGGCGCCCCACGATTCGATCAGCGGCGCCAGGGATGGCGCGATCGATGTGGCACCGTAGGCGGCCGACGCGAACCCCGCCACGGTGACACCGATCTGCACCGCCGAGAGGAAGGTGTTGGGGTTGCGGGCGAGAGCGGCGACCTTGGCTCCGCGCCTGCCGCGCAGCCCGATCGCGGTGATCTGGCTCTCACGCAGTGTGACGAGCGCCATCTCCGTCGCAGCGAAGACACCGCCGATCAGCACGAACGCGAAGACGAGAGCGATGTTCCAGAGCAGATCGCCCATCAACGGGCATCCTTCTCTGTGGTGGGGTGAGCGCCCGGCGTGAACCGGACGCTCGTACTGTCAGAGTCCGAAGAGTCAGAACAGCGCTGCGCGCTCAAGAGTGCTCCTTGTTGTCGATGGTGGTGTGAGTGTCGGTCGAGGAAGAAACGGATGCCGGGTCGCGGCGCGTCTTGACGAGGCTCGCGATGATGGCGACGGCGACGGTCGCGCCGATGAAGAGCAGCGAGAACCAGATCGGGATCTCGGGGGCCCAGAGCACGGGCTCGCCGCCGTTGATGAACGGCACTTCGTTGACGTGCAGGGCATGGAAGACGAGCTTCACACCGATGAAGGCGAGGATGACCGCGAGGCCCTGCGCCAGGTACACGAGACGCTCGAGCAGGCCGCCGATGAGGAAGTACAGCTGGCGCAGACCCATGAGGGCGAACGCGTTCGCGGTGAACACGATGTACGCCTGGTCGGTGAGGCCGTAGATCGCGGGGATAGAGTCGACCGCGAACACCAGGTCGATGAATCCGATCGCGATGATCGTGAGCAGCATCGGGGTGACGAAGCGCTTCCCGTTCTTCACGACCGTGAGCTTGTCGCCGTTGTACTCGTCGCTCACCGGCAGGTGGCGGCGCACGAAGGTCATGAAGCGCCCGTTGGCGGGGTTGCTCTCGTGGTTGCTGAACGCCTGGCGGTACGCGAGCACGAGCAGCAGTGCACCGAACAGGTAGAAGATCGACGAGAAGTTCTCGATGAGCGTCGCACCGACCGCGATGAAGATGCCACGCAGGATCAGGGCGATGATGATGCCGATCATCAGCACCTTCTGCTGGTACTTCTTCGGCACCGCGAACCCGGTCATCACGATGAGGAAGACGAAGAGGTTGTCGATCGACAGCGCCTTCTCGGTCAGATACCCGGCGAAGTACTCGCCGCCGTAGGTCCATCCCGAGACGACACCGATGCCGACGCCGAACAGCAGCGCGAGGCTGATGTAGAACACCGACCAGCGAGCGGATTCACCGATGGTGGGTTCATGCGGCGTGCGCACGTGCGCGAAGAACTCGTAGACGAAGAACGCGATCGTGACCGCGATCGTGATGATCCAGATGAGAGGTGTGACGTCCAACAGGGGCTCCAGACTCGGCGTATGCAAAAGCAGCGCCAAAGTCTTCTCCATTCCTGAGATCAGGAACCGGTGGCCCGGGATGCGACTGCATCCGTAATGACGAAACCACCGTGTCGGAGTACTCCCCTTGGTAGGCACCAGTCTAAAGGGTCGCGGAGGGTGCTTTCTGACCATGTGCCGGGAACGTGGAAGTATGCTCGGCTGCCATGGAGTTTTTCGACGTCACCGAACGATTCGTATCAGCGAACTTCCCGAAGGCGAGCGTCGTGGTCCTCGCGGGGAGCACATCTCGATCTCAGCGGACCGCGACGAGTGACATCGACCTTTTGATCATCGGCGATGCGGTCTTCCCAGACGGACGAGTCAGCCTCGCCGCAACGTACCGGTTCGAGGGCGAGGTGTTCGAGGTCTTCGCCTACACGCCTGAAGGGTTTGCGACCTGGGCTCGGCGAGGTTCGAGCAGTATCGCCCCGTGATCGTCCAGATGCTCATGGACGGCATCACCGTGAGAGGCGCGGAAGAACGGGAACGCCACCGCCAGGATTGGAGTGACCAGTACGCGGCGGGCCCGACGCTCATTCCCTCGGAATCCGCAATTCGTCGCTACGTGATCACGGATGTTCTCGATGATCTTCGCGACTCGACGGACGAACTGGAACGCACCGTGCTCGCGTCGCTACTTTTCGAACGGACGGCTGAACTCGTTCTTCTCACGAATAAGCGTTGGATCGGTGCGGGGAAGTATCTCCCCCGACGTTTGCGCGAGTTCGATCGCGGGCGTGCAGAGGCGCTCGCGGCGCCGTTGCTCGAACGGAACTATGAGCTATTCGCCGATCGTGTCGCAGAAGAACTGGAACATGCGGGAGGTCGGTTGCAAGAAGGGTTCGAACGGTAGAGCCCATGATCCGAAATGAACCAGCCCTCTTCACAGATGGACACCGTCGAGCTGCTCGTGCGCGACCTCAATGCGGAGTAGTCATCACCTACAGCGAGAGCGGCGTTCTCCTATGCCTTCATCTCTCTTCCGAGAGCTGCTGCGCGAGGTCAAGTTCCCGTAGGACGTACGGCTCTGAGACACTTTCACTCAAGTAAAACTTGTAGAAGATCTCAGCGGCTTCGTCAGCAGTGAACACTTCGTTCACCCCTACGCGAACCGCTCGCTTGTCGCTGATGGGGATCAGCACGCTCGACCCATCGGTGGACTCCGGACGTCCAACCGTGTACAAGCGGCTCAAGCCATCGGGGGCAGGGAGCCGAACCTCGACGGTGATTCCGGCGCTTCCCCCCGCCGCCTGAATGAATGAATCCCCGGCAGGCTCGCGGAATCCGATGATGCTCTCTGGATCAGCGCCTCGCCAGATGGCGTAGGTGTACTCCTTCTCGCCATCTAGAAAGCCGAGCATCCTGCGGAGGTGCTCAGGGATCGGACGGTAGTCGTCTGTGAGCCAGCCTTTCTGGCCATCGGAAGCGACCTCAGTGAACGGGCCGTAACGCGTCATGGGACCTCTTCCACTCGCAGCAGAGCGTACCGGCGCCGCGGAACATCGCAAATCCCGGCGCCGGGCGAGCGACGTCTTCCGGGCCGCTGGGTAGACGCATCAGAAGGGCTCATGAAGATCCGACGGCCGCTCCGACCGGGGAATACTCTCCACCTCGCGCCGGTTAGTTGAAATATCAACAATCTCGCAGGAAGAAGCATCCGATGAGTTCGCTCCCCTCCGCCGACGCGTGGCGCGCGGCATCCGTCCGCACGAACGGTGCAGCCCCCGACGGCACGCAGATGGACACCGTCGAGCTGCTCGTGCGCGACCTCGATGCCATGACGGACTACTACCAGCGCGCCGTCACGCTCGACGTGCTCGACCAGTCGGGCGCCAACACCGTGCTCGGGCGCGGCACGCAGAAGATCATGACGCTGCGCCAGGAGAAGGATCTCCCGACCGGCAGTCCGCGCAGCGCCGGGCTCTATCACACGGCCATCCTGTTCCAGGATGAGCAGCGGCTCGCGGCATCCCTCCGCTCGATGGCCGAACGCGTGCCGCACACCTACGCCGGCTCCGCCGATCACCTCGTCAGCGAAGCGTTCTACTTCACCGACCCCGAGGGCAACGGCCTCGAGCTGTACCACGACCGCCCGCGCGACCAATGGAACGTGCTCGCCGACGGATCGGTGCAGATGGGGTCGCTACCGCTCGATCCGAACGAGTTCCTGCACCGTTGGCTGCAGGACGAGGATGCCGTCGCGCAGGGTGACACGGCGACGATCGGCCATGTTCACCTGCAGGTCGGCGACATCCCGAGCGCGAAGCGGTTCTACGTCGATGTGCTCGGCTTCGACGTGACGGCTGACCTGGGCAGCGCGCTGTTCGTCTCGGCCGGTGGTTATCACCACCACCTCGGCATGAACACGTGGAACAGTGCCGGCGCCGGGCCCCGCGCCGCCTCGCTCGGGCTGGGCGACGTGCGCATCGTCGTGCCCACACGCGACGACGTCGAGGCCCTCGGCGAGCGCGTGCGTTCCCACGGCATCGACAGCGCGGACGACGGCCGCGCACTGCGCCTCTCCGACCCCTGGGGCACACGGTTGGTGATCGCGCCCGGCAACGCGAGCTGAGCAGGAGCGAGAACTCGACATCCCGCCCGGCCTCCCCGACGATCGCGCGGCCGCAACCAAGCTGGAAGCGACCTTCCCCGCGTCATCGTCCGCGAGCGACGCTCCGCTACTTCGAGGAGAATCCCGTGCCCCGCACCCGCGCACTCGCGCTCACCCAGTCCGTCATCGCGATCGCCGCTGTCGCCGTGCTCGCCGGATGCACGGGCGGAGCCACATCGTCGAGCGACGAGTCGCCCGCGTCCGATGCCCCCGCAGCCTCGGGTGGCGACTTCTGCCAGGAGTACGAGGATGCCGGCGGCACGCTCGCGACTCCCGGCATCTTCCAGGTCGCGATGCCCGCCGACACGACCATCGCCGATCTCTCGTCGCGCGTCGAGATCTTCGACGCCACGACGCCGCCGGCCGACATCGCCACCGAGTGGACCCAGGTGCGCGATCTGTACGCGGAGACCGTCGACATCGCCGAGACCATCCCCGACAATGGACCGGTCGCCAACACGCGCATCTTCGAGATCGTCAAAGAGATCGATGCACCCGCCACGACGATTCGCGACTATCTCGACACGAACTGCTGACTCCGCACGGCCGACCCGACAGGAACTGGGATGACCCCCGAGATCGATGAGGCCGAACGCGCGGCCCGAGCCGCTCACCTCAAGGAGCGCATCTACCTGACGTTCGCGTCGCTGGCCGTCGTGATCACGCTCTCGGTGCACGGACACGTGACGCCCGGCGGGGCGGCGACGACACTGATCGTCACCGTGCTCGGCACCCTGCTCGCCGTGTTCACCGCCGATCTGGTCTCGCATCTCGTCGTGCACGGCCGGCTCTTCACGCAACCCGAGCTGCGCCACGCGGTCGGCACGAGCTTCGGGGCGCTGAGCACCGTCGCACTGCCGTTCATCTTCCTCGGGCTCGCGGCGCTCGACGTCTGGGACACCGACACGGCGCTGCTCGCGGGAGCGATCGCGCTCGTCGTCTCGCTGGTCGTGATCGGCTGGGTCGCCGTGCGGCGTATTCCGCTCACCTGGTTCCAGCGGCTGGTCGCCCTCGGCGCCGAAGCCGTGCTCGGCCTCGCGGTCATCGGGCTACAGGTGCTCGCGCACGGCGGATGAGATCGCCTCCGCGTTCCTCTCCCTGGCGGAACGCCCCGTGCTAGACCGGCTCTTCCCGCGCGGGTGGGAAGTGAGGGATCGGCACCGGCCGCGTGTGACGCGTGTCGGCGTCGGACGCCTGATCACCCGATGCTGAGGCCGCGTCGGCTCCGCCCGTCGCGGCATGGGAACGGACGTCCGGGAGCCGACGACGGAACCGGCGCCCCGTCACGGTCACCGGTGTCAGCCGAATGAACCGGTCCTTGCGCGTCGGGTTCCACGAAGACAGGGAATCGACACCGGACGCTCGGATCTCGTCATCGTCCTCCACGACGTGCGCGGAACCACGAAGGACCACGCTCCACCGGAACGCCTCGCCCTCACCGTCGACCTCGAACGCGGCATCCGGATGCGCGGCGATATCGGCGAGTTTGGAGCCCGGCGCGGTGCGGATGAAGAGGGAGCCCGCGTGAACGAGGTAGTTCACCGGGAAGACATCCGGACGACCATCGACCCCGTCGACAGCCAGCCGTCCCAACTCGCCCTGCTCGAGCAGTTGCCAGCATGCCGCGGTGGAGAGCCTCTCTACGAGATCGTCATCCGCTTCGTTCGTCGTGCCCATGGGAAATCCTTCCGCTGGTCTCTCCCAGTCAAGCACCTGCATCGAGGTCTCGGGAGGTCAATGTCCCGCCGTCGGATTCGTACGCGGTGCGGGCGGCGACGCTCGGCCGCCGCCTGCACCCCGGTGCTCAGCGCGTCACGTACGACAGCGCGTCGATGCGCAGCAGATCGCCGGAGGTCTTCACGATCTTGATCGTGTGCTCCCCCTTCTTGAGATCTGCTCGGGTGAAGAGTTCCTGCTGGGTGAGCCGCACGTCACCGTGCAGGTCGACCGTCTCGACCAGCTGGCCGTCGAGATAGATCTCGGCCGTGCCCTGGTCGGGGCCGATCGCGCCGGTGACGGTCACGCTCGAACCGCTGACCGTCATCGAGACGGCGGCTCCGTCGTCGGCCGTGGCATGCACGTCGTCACGGAAGTCGCCGCGGAAGCGCAACTCCAGGGCCGAGTCACCATCGGGCAGCGACGCCAGCAGCGCCGTGGGGAACGTCAGCTCGTCGCCCTCGATCGTGTAGTCCACACCGCTCACCAGCCCTGTTCCGTCACGGTAGATGCCGAGGAGCTCGCTCGGGTCCCGCAGCAGCGTGACGACGGCATCCTCCGGTTGCGCCCGATCGAACGCCAGGTGGTCGACGTCGATCACGCCCTCTTGCACGATGTTGATCCGGTCGCTCAGCAGGAACTGCCCCGACTTCTTCACGACACGCAGCGTGTGCGATCCGTTCGGCAGATCGCGCACGGAGTACACCTTCTGCTGCACCCCGCGGCCATCGGCCTGGAAGGTGTCGACCGTCTCGACCAGCACGCCGTCGAGATAGATCTCGGCCTCGCCCTGTGAGGAATGCTTCTCGGTGAACCAGTCGATGCCCGTGCCGACGAACGAGTACTCGAACGCCGACCCGTTGGCCTCGGCGTAGTGCACGTCGTCCTGATAGTCGCCCATCCCGCGACCGCCGCTCTGACTCCAGGTTCCGCTGTAGACGATGCCGGGGTCGTTGTTGTTGATCGTGCGCACGTTCGACGGTCCGGCTTCGGGGGCCTGACCGCCCTGCGACGAGTCGAACGACGAGACCGTGAGCGCCTGCGCACGGGCGGGCACCTCGGCACCGCCGTTGCGCGTCCACGCGCCCTCGTAACCCAGACGCGCGTCGTCGTCGTTGAGCGTGATCGTGCTCTTCTTCGCGGGGGTGAAGGTGAACAGTCGCGTGCCGTGCACGGGCACGTCGGTGGCGACGAACGCGTCGGTCGTCTTGCCGAGGTTCTTCTTCGCCCAGAGGTCGCGCACCTTGACTTCGCCGGCGATGCCCAGATCGGCCAGCGACACGGTGATGTCGGCATCGGTGCGTCCGAGGTTGAACACCGCCACGGTGACCGACCCGTCGGGGTTGGTCGAGAACCAGGTCTGGCGCGAGGTGGCAGTCGACACCGGATGCGCGGGGCGCCCCGCCTGGTTGACGGCGATGACCTCTTTGTTGGTGAGCAGTTCGAGGCCGTAGTCGTCGAGGTTCGTCAGGTCATTGCCGACGTACATCGGCGCGGCCGAGACGGCCCAGAACGTGGCCGCGGTGCGGCGCTCGTCCTTCGTCAGGCCATCCATCTTGCCGTTGCCGACGTTGAGCGAATCGAAGTCGTTCCAGCCCGACGTGGGTCCGGCGTGACGCCACCACTCGGCGGCCTTCGGGAAGAGCCGTGCGATGTTGTCCCACGTGGTGAGCGCCTCGTTCTCGCAGTAGCACTCGACATCCCAGTCGATGCGCCAGCCGTTCGCGTGCTCTTTCCAGTAGTCGGCATAGCGGATGTCGAGGGCCCACGAGAGCTCGAACCAGATGTTGTTGCGTTCGAGCGCCTGCGACCACGCGGCCACGTCATCGCGGGCGTCGAGCGAGAGGTCGCCCACACCCGACCCGGGGGTCACGCTGTCGAACTTGACGAAGTCGATGCCCCATTCGCCGAGCATGTCGGCGATCGAGTCGATGTACGCCTGCCCGCACGGGGTCGAGAAGTCGATGCGGTGCCCGATGCCCCAGTAGTCGGCCTGCTGCAGCGGTCGCTTGACCACGTCGCCGGTGGTGCATTCGGGGGCGCCGAAGATCGGCAGCTCGGCTTCGTAGACTTCGGCCGAGATGCCGGGGATGAAGTACAGGCCGATCTTCTGGCCGTTGCCGTGCACGTGGTCGATCACGGCCTGCAGTCCGTTCGGATACAGGGTGGTGCTCGGCACCGGACGCCCGTAGTCGTCGACGCCGCCGTTCCAGCCGGCATCGATGTTGATGTACTCGTAGCCGGCGTCCTGCAGCTTCTCGTGCATGGCGTCGGACTGCGAGATGATGCGGTCGGCGGTGATCCACGACTGGCCGTTGCCCGCGTAGACCTGCATGCTGTAGCTGCTCCAGCCCATGTAGGGGCGTGAGCCGAGCGGTTCCTCATCGGTGTTCGTGGCGGCGACGAGCGTTGCTGCCGCTCCGGTGGCGGATGCTTCGGCCGGTGTCGCCGCGTTCGCGGCGGCGGTGCCGGATCCGAGTGCGAGCGCGACGGCGACGAATGCCGCCACCCCTCGCCATCTCGTGGTGGCATGGGTCGTATCGATCATGATTTCCTCTCGGTGGTTTCGACGGTGAAACACCCCAGCGCTCCGTCGCGCGGTCCCCAGAAGAGCCGGGTTGCGAGTGGCCCCCAAAACACCTCTCGCCGCCCCGGCCAATTACTTGACATCGGTAATTAATCATGAATACGCTGAGACCGCAAGCAAACATCCGAGGTCTGCCATCGATGACAGAATCCCCGCGAGGGCCAGGATGCCGCCGGATCCCCACAGGAAGACGCATGTCGCTCTCAGCCGCCGAAACCCCCTCGAACCCGGCCCGGACGCTCCAGCTCTGCTGGCCCGCGCCGGCCTCCACCTGGGAGGAGGCAGCCCCACTCGGGAACGGCCGTATCGGAGCGATGGCGTTCGGCGGAGCATCCGGTCGATACGCCCTCAACGACTCCACCCTGTGGTCGGGAACACCCGACGGGCCCGCCACCGCACTCCGTGATGTGCTCGCCGCCGGAGCCGGGCCCGAGCGCCTCGCCGAGATCCGCGCCGCGCTCGACGCGGGCGACGTGCGCACCGCCGAAGAACTGCTGATGGCCTTCGAAGGCCCCTACTCGCAGGAGTTCCTGCCACTCGGCGATCTCGAGGTGCACATCGCGGATGCCGTCACCGCCGACCCCGCACGCATTCTCGACCTCGATGAGGCGGTGCTCATCGAGACGCTGACCGTTCCCGGCGGCACCGTGCGCCGACGCTCGTGGGTCTCGGCGCCCGCGCAGGCCCTGATCGTCGAGATCGAGAGCGACGTGGAGTTCACGGCATCCGTCGCGCTCACCACTCCCCTGCGCGGCGTCGGCCTCGACGTGCGCAGCGACCGGATCGCACTCGACGTGGTGGCGCCCATCGACGGGGCGCCCCTGCATGAATCCTCGGTGCACCCGCTGCGGTACGCGGAAGAAGGCGACGAAGGCTTCGACGCCTTCGCCGCGGTCGCCGCCACCTGGCGCACCGACGGCCTCGCGGAGGTCACGCCCACGGGCACGACCATCCGAGGAGCCCGACGGCTGCTGATCGCCCTCTCCACTTCGTCCCGCGCCGCGTCGTGGTGGGCCGGCGCGGACGAGGAGTGGCGGACCGCCTCACGCGAGGCGATCCGGGACCTCGCCAGGACACGGGCGGATGCCGCGGCCAGCCGCGACGCATCCGCACTGTTCGACGAGCACGTCGCCGACCGGCGGCGCCTCGTGCGGGCGAGGTTCGCGATCGGCGGTCGCCGGGAGGGCACGTGGGATGTCGACCACGACATCCTGCACGGCTCCGACCCGTCGCTCAAGGCGACGGTGATCGCCGAGTTCGGCGTGTACCTGCTGGCCTCGGCATCGCGGGCGGGCAGCCCTGCCGCCAACCTGCAGGGCATCTGGAACGACCAGCTGCAGCCCGCCTGGTCGTCGAACTACACGATCAACATCAACACCGAGATGAACTACTGGTCGGCTCCCCTGCTCGGCATGGACGACTCGCTCGAACCGCTGCTGGCGCTCGTCGAGAAGCTCGCCGAGAACGGCACCGACGTCGCCCGCGACCTCTACGGGGCGCGCGGCTGGGTCGCCCACCACAACAGCGACGTGTGGGGCTGGGCGCTCCCCGTCGGCGGCGGACACGGCGCGCCGAGCTGGGCGATCTGGATGCTCGGCGGCGTGTGGCTGAGCCACAACCTCTGGGATGCGTACGAGTTCGGCGGCGACGTCGACCTGCTGCGCACCCGCATCTGGCCGGTGCTGCGCGGCGCCGTGGAGTTCAGCCTCGACTGGCTGGTTCCCGACGCCGACGGACGACTGCGCACCTCGCCGTCGACCTCGCCCGAGAACTCGTTCTTCGCCGCCGACGGCGAGGGCACCGCGATCGGCCTGACCTCGGCATCCGACCTGCTGCTCATCCAGGGCCTGCTCGAACGCGCGCTGACCGCGATCGACGCGCTCGCCGTCGATGAGGCCGGCCTGGTCGCAGAGATCGAGCAGGCGCTCGCCGCACTCCTGCCTCTCACCATCCGCGCCGACGGACGCATCGGCGAATGGTCGGCCGACGTGGCCGAGGTCGAGCCGCTGCACCGCCACATGACCCCGATGGTCGGCGTGTACCCGCTCGACATCACCACCCGCGAGCGCACGCCCGAGCTGTTCGACGCCGCCGTGCGTCTGCTCGACGCGCGCGGTCCGGGCGCGATGGGCTGGTCGTGGGCGTGGAAGATCGCGCTCCGCGCCCGCATCGGCGACGGCGAGACCGCGGCCTCGCTGCTCGACGAGGCGCTCACGCCGTTCGACGGCGACGCGACCCGGCACGGTCCGGTCGACGGCTCGGAGTGGGGCGGGCTGCTTCCCAACCTCTTCAGCACGCATCCGCCGTTCCAGATCGACGCGAACCTCGGTTTCCCGGCGGCGATCGCCGAGATGCTCGTGCAGAGTCACGGCGGCGTCGTGCGCCTGTTGACCGCGCTCCCCGCCGCATGGACGCAGGGCGATGCGCAGGGCATCGGCGTGCGCACCGGCCTGGTCGCCGACCTCGCCTGGAGTGACGGAGCGCTCATCGAGGCGCAGCTGCACAACCGGCTCACCGATGACCGCACGGTCGTCGTCGAGCACCGCGGAAGCCGCGTGTCGGTGCACGTGCCCGCAGGCGCGACCGTCGCGGTGCCGGTCGCCGAACTCACGGATACTCTCGCCCTCGCCGCGGGAGGCCGCGATGCGCGGTGAGTTCACCGTGGTCGATGAACCGACCACCCAGACCGAACCCGACGACTTCGACGCATTCTGGGCCGAGACGCTCGCCGAGACGCGCGAGCATCCGCTGGGCGTGACGATCGAACCGCACCCGACGCTCCTGACGGTCATCGACGTGTACGAGGTGACGTTCGCCGGGTTCGGCGGCGCCCAGATCCACGCCTGGCTGCGCGTGCCCCACGGCGCCACGGAACCACTGCCCGGACTCGTGCAGTTCTTCGGCTACGGCAACGGACGCGGGCACGCGCTGCGCGATCTGCGCTGGGCCGCCGCGGGCTACGCGCACCTCGTCGTCGACGCCCGCGGACAAGGGCACGGCGACACCGACGACGACCATCCCGATGGCGGTCCGTCGGCAGGCGGATTCCTCACCCGGGGCCTGCGCTCCCCCCACGAGTACTACTACCGTCGCGTGTACGCCGACGCCGTGCGGGCCGTCGAGGCGCTGCGCTCGCTCCCCCGGGTCGACCCCGCGCGGGTGGGCGTCGTCGGAGCCAGCCAGGGCGGCGGCATCGCACTCGCGATGGCCGGACTCGTGCCCGACCTGGCGGTCGCGATCATCCAGGCACCGTTCCTGAGCGAACTCGACCGGGCGGCCGACCTCAGCGACGAAGCCCCCTACGCCCTGCTCACCCAGTACTTCGCCGATCGCCGTCTCGACACGGCGACGGCTCTCGACACCCTGCGCTACTTCGACGGCGTCAACCACGCCAAGCGGGCCAACGCCCCGGCGCTGCTCAGCACCGGCCTGCGCGACGGCGTCACGCCCCCGGCATCCGTCCTGCCCGCCTTCACGGCCTACGCCGGCGAGAAGCGAATCGTGCTGTGGCCCTACAACGGGCACGAGGCCGGCGGAGACCTCGACGAAGAGAACGCACTCGAGTTCGCTGCGACGCATCTCGCGCCGATTCGCTAGCGTTGCCGATGACAAGCGAGGAAACCGATGGATCACGACACCGCAGCACGCACCACCCTCATCCGCTCCGCGTCGGATGCCGGGTCGAAGGTGTTCGCGACGATCCTCACGCGCAGCCCGATCAGCCGCATCGACATCGCCCGGCACACCGGCCTGTCGCAGGCGGCGGTGACCAAGGCCGTCTCCCCGCTCGTCGCAGCCGGTCTCGTTGACGCCCCGCCCGCCGCGCACCGCGACGGAAACCCGGGACGCCCGGTCGCCCCCGTCTCGATCATCCCCGGAGCGATGATCATGCTCGGCGTCAAGGTGAACGTCGACGAGATCATCGCCGTCGCGACCGACCTCACCACCACCGTGCTCGCCGGTGAGCGGCGCCCGCTCGCCGCGCACGACCCCGAGACGGTGCTCGAGGCGATCGTCGACGTCGTCGGTGAGCTCGAGCGACAGCTCGACGGCAGGGCCGATGCGATCGCCGGCCTCGGCGTCTCGGTCTCGGGCGACGTCGATTCCGAGACCGGCATCGTGCGCGACTCCGCACTCATGGGCTGGACCGACGAAGACTTCGGCGGCGCGCTGCAGGAACGCCTCGGTCGCCCCGTCACGCTCGAGAACGACGTGCACGCCCTCACCGTCGGTGAGCACTGGTTCGGGGTGGGAGTCGGAACCGACTCGTTCGCGATCGTCACGATCGGGCGGGGCATCGGCAGCGGCCTGCACCTGAACGGCGAAGTCGTCACCGGCGCCTACGGGGTCTCGGGCGAGATCGGCCACCTGCCGCTCGCCGACCCCCGGCACCTCTGCCCGTGCGGGCGACGGGGCTGCGTGGAAGCTGCGGCATCGACCGGCGCGATCGAGGCAGCGGTGTCTGCCGCGCACGGTCGCCCGATCGGCATCGACGAGGCCGTGCGCCTCGCCCACGACGCAGACCCCGCCGCTGAAGCGGCGTTCCGCGAGGCGGCGACGATCATCGGCACGGCGATTGCGACGCTCGTGAACCTGACCGGCCCCCAGGTCGTTCTCATCGGCGGCGAGGGCGTGTCGAACTTCGACCTCTTCGACGAGACGCTCCGCAACGCGTTCGACGCGCACGCGTTCGGCGCTGCCGCCCGCTGCCCGATCATCACGCGACCCCACACTTTCCAGGACTGGGCGCGCGGCGCGGCCGCGGCGGCCATCCAGGCGCTCGTCCGCTGACGCGCGCATCCGTCCCGGGCCCTTCGACGGGCTCAGGGACCCACCCGCACCCTGGGGTCGCTGAGCCTGTCGAAGCGTCGCCCCCGCACGCAGAACTGCCCGGCGGGAGCATCCCACCGGGCAGTTCCTGACCCTCAGATCACAGGGCGTCGTAGAGCTCCTGCTGCAGCTCGAGGTAGCGCTCGACACCGAGACCGTTCAGGTCGTCAATGTACGCCTGCCATGTCGCGTCGTCGTTGACGTCGCGCTGACCGGTGACGAACTCCGCCTGGGCCTGCGTGATGTACGTGGCGATGTTCGTCTGCAGTTCGGCGAGCTCGGCCGAGGTGTCGGGGTTCGGCCACAGCTTCTCCGAGGGGAACAGGATGCTCTCGTCGGGGGCGAAGGGCTCGTACTCCTTCGATGCGTTGAGCAGCCGGCGCTCGTAGCCGTCGGGCGAGTACACGTCTTCCGGCACGACCTGCGCGTTGCGGTACTCGAGCGAGTCCCAGTACTGACCCATCGAGCGCCACGCGGCGTTCGAGGTCTCGTCGTACGTGAGCGGCTTGAACGTCGGCTCGAGCTCGGGGTCGAGCGCGACGTCACCCTCGACGGCGGGCACCCAGGCTTCGCCCTCGGGGCCCATGGCACCGAGCTTGTCGCCCTCGTCGGTCACGAGGTAGTCGATCACCTTGATCGCCTTGATGCGCTCCTCTTCGGTCGACTTGTTCGTCAGCGCGAACATGCCGAGCGGGCTGACCGGCGAGCGGAACGTGGCGAACTGCGTGCCGTCGGGACCCTTCACCGGAGGAACCGCGTCGTAGTGCGTGTCGCGACCGTCGGGCGATTCGGCCGTAACGATCTCGTAGGGGTGCAGCACGGCGGCGGACCCGAGGATCTCGGCATCCGCATTGTCGCCCAGCGCACGCAGCGCGTTGCCGTTCTGCGTGAACGATGCCGTGTCGATGAGTCCTTCATCGGCGAGCGAGGCGATGTACTGCA
The DNA here is from genome assembly GCF_044743285.1 of Microbacterium sp. NPDC087665. Lineage (NCBI taxonomy): Bacteria > Bacillati > Actinomycetota > Actinomycetes > Micrococcales > Microbacteriaceae > Microbacterium > Microbacterium sp. NPDC087665. The sequence continues at coordinate 148,155 of NZ_JBIUWD010000005.1, forward strand.
GGCCCGCACGCCATCCGTCGGACGTCGCCGAGATGGCCACCTTGTCGCCGTCGAGCACCAGCGGGGGCGGGCTCGACGGGCTGCCGTACGGGGCGTAGGCGAACGCGTTCATGAAGTAGTTGATGACGGGTTCGGATGCCGAGGCGCTCAGCGCCACCTCATCGGCGACACCGTTGCCGTTGGGGTCGTCGTTCTTGAACGCCCGCAGCACCTCGCGCAGCTCTTCGGTGGTCGTGGGCTGTTCGAGTCCGAGCTTGTCGAGCCAGGTCGTGTTCATCCACAGCTTCGACGGGTAGCTGCAGTGGTAGCACTCGGTCCACTGGGTGATGGCGTAGATGTGACCATCGGGCGCGGTGACCGACTCCTTCCAGTCGGGCTTCTCGTCGAAGCGCTCCTTGAGGTTCGGCGCGTACTCGTCGATGAGGTCTTCGAGGGGCACGAGCACGCCCTGCTGGCCGTACTTGAGGATCTCGCTGCGCGAGAAGGCGTCGACCCACGGCACGAGGAAGTACGCGTCGGGGTAGTCACCGCTGGCGAGCGACACCTGTCGCTTCTCGCCCGCGACGCTGCCGTCGTAGGTGGTGGTCTGCCAGTCGAAGTCGATGTCGAACTTCTTCTCGAGAGCCTGGGTGAACGCGTTGTCCTCGAGTGAGCCGTTCTCACCCTGCGGCCCGAAGGCCACGAGTTGCCCGTTGTCGTCGCTGGGCGATGTGCAGGCGGCCATCGTGAACGTCGCCATGGCGATGACGCTGACGGCGGCGGCACCTCTGATGATGCTGTGTCTCATTGCCGGAATCTCCTTCGACCGGTTCATGGATGTGTGTGGTGGGTCTGTGGGGGATGCGGGTCAGCCCTTGACGGCGCCGACCATGATGCCCTTGTTGAAGTACTTGGCGACGAACGGGTAGGCGACGAGCATCGGGATCGTCGCGATGACGACGGTCGAGTACCGCAGCAGGTCGGCCAGCTCCCGACGGCGCAGCTGCTCGGCGACATCGCCGCCGGCACCCGAATCGTTCAGGATGAGCAGGCCGCGCAGCACGAGCTGGAGGGGCTGCAGATCGGCGTTGCGCAGATAGAGCAGGGCGTCGAAGTACGAGTTCCACTGCATGATCGCGTACATCAAAGCGATGACGGCGATCAGCGGCTTGGCGAGCGGCAGCACGACGGTCCAGAGGATGCGCAGTTCGCTCGCGCCGTCGAGCTGGGCCGCCTCGTAGACCTCGTCCGGCACCGCCGAGCGGAAGTACACGATCGCGATGATGACCTGCCACACGCCGATCGCGTTCGGAAGCAGCATCGACCAGCGGGTGTCGAGCAGGCCGAGCGATTGCACCACGAGGTACATCGGGATCACGCCGCCGCTGAACAGCATCGTGAAGACGACACCGCCGGTGATGACCTTGCGTCCGAACAGCTGGGTGCGCGAGAGCGGGTAGGCGATCGCGACGGTGCCGAAGATGCTGATCGCGGTGCCGACCACCGTGTAGAAGAGCGAGTTGCCGAAGCCGCGCAGGATCGCGGGGTTGGCGAGCGCCTCGGCATATCCGCGGAAGGTGAAGTCGACCGGCCAGAACAGCACCCGGCCCGACGAGACCGCCTGCGGGCTCGAGAGCGAACTGGCGACGATGTTCAGCAGCGGCAGCAGCACGACCAGCAGGAAGACGGTCAGAAGCACGTACGCGGCGATCACGAAGGTGCGGTCGGCGCGGGTCTCCTTGACCTTCACGCCCCGCGAGAGCGGGTCGCGCTGGCGGCGGCGCTTCTTGTTCTTCGCGACGACGATCTCCTCGGTGAGGAGCGCCTCGGTATTGATCGTGGTCACCATAGCCCGTTACCCGTCACTCGCTTGGATACGCCGTTCACCACGAGCAGCAGCACGAGGCTGATGACGGCATTGAAGAGTCCGATCGTCGCTCCCAGACTGAAATTGGCGTTCAGGATGCCTGTTTTGTAGACGTACGTCGGGATGATCTCGGAGGTCGAGAGGTTCAGCGCGTTCTGCAGCAGGAAGGCCTTCTCGAACCCGATCGCCATGATGTTGCCGACGCCCAGGATGAGGATGATCGTGGCCGTGGGCAGGAGGGCGGGGATGTCGACGTTCCAGATCTTCTGCAGCCTGGTCGCGCCGTCGATCTTCGCCGCCTCGTAGAGCGAGGTGTCGACCGAGGCCAGCGCGGCGAGGTAGATCACGGCCGAGTAGCCGGTGGTCGTCCAGATGTCGGTGGCGACGTAGATGTGGCGGAAGAAGTCGGCATCCGCCAGCAGGTCGACCTGGCCGGCCCCGAAGAAGCTGAGCGTGCGTCCGAGGAGTCCGACGCGGGGCGACAGCAGCAGGATCGTCATCGACACGACCACGACGGTCGAGATGAAGTACGGCGCGTAGGTGACGAGCTGCACGGTGCGCTTGAAGAACCGCAGTCGCACCTCGTTGAGCGCGAGCGCGAGGATGATCGGCAGCGGGAAGCTCGCGATCAGCGTGTACGCCGCGAGGATGAAGGTGTTGCCGACGAGCCGCGGGAAGACCGGGTTGCGGAACAGGTTCGCAAAGTTGTCGAAGCCGACCCAGGGGCTTCCCCAGACGCCGTCGATCGGGTTGTAGTTCTTGAACGCGATGACCGCGTTGGCCATCGGGATGTATCGGAACACGATGAACCAGATGATCGGCAGGAGAAGCAGCAGGTACAGCTGCCAGTACCGGCGCAGGCTGCGCTTGAACCGCGAACTGCGGGGTGCGCGAACCTTCGTCTCGGTCGCCACCGCGGGGGCGGTGGGGAGTTCTTGCTCAACGTCGAGCGTCATGATTTCCCTCTCGGGGGGAGGATTACTTTACGTCGTAATATAACTACGACGAGCCGAGAAACGCAACCTCAATCATCGGATGTCTCGATCCGAGGGGTCCTTCGGAGCCGATGATCCTTGTATAGTGGCCTATATAAGGAAGGGAGTCGCATGACCGTCACATCGATCGACATCGATCCTCAAGAACTTCGCCAGGCGAAGGAACTCGCGGGAACGACTTCCAATCGCGAGACCGTCGATCTCGCCCTGCGCACACTCATCGCCGTGCGCCGCCAGCCTGCAGCCGTCGAGCGAATCATCGCCCGACGCTTCGAGGCAGATCAGATCGACGCGCCCACGATCACCCCATCATCAACTGCGTCGTGACGACCTACCTCGTCGACGACAGCATCTGGCAGAAGGCGGCGACCAGCGATGCCATCGCGCGCCGTCTGCGCGAGATCTCCCCACAGGACCTCATCATCACCTGCCCTCCGCAGGTGCTCGAATACTGCCACTCAGCCCGGTCCCCTGAGGAGTATCGCGAACTGCGCGCAGACATGGAAGGTTTGCTCCCTGCCTGGGAGCATCCAACAGAACAGGATGCCTTCGACATTCAGCAGACGCTCTGGAACAGCGGCCTCGTACGTGCGGCGGCCGCATTCGACTGCCTCATCGCCGCCTACGCGCTCGTGAACCAAGCCGTCATCTTGAACTCCGATCACGACTTCGGTCACATCGAGGAAGCCACCCGAGGGGCCGTGCGGCAGGAATACGTCGAGGCCTGATCACGCGGCGACGCGCGCATTGTGCGCAGCGATCACCGCGATCGTTGCGCCCAGCCACACGACGAGCACGCCGGCCACCCACCACCAGGACTCCCCGCCCAGAAGGGAACCGCTGATGACGACCAGTGCAGCCCCGCTCGCCCGCATCGCATAGGTCCATCTCGGGGATGTCTTCGCTTCGCCGAAGTACGGCACGCGGTCCTCGGGATTGGCCCGCGCGGTGCGCAGGAGACCGGCCACGAAGATGATGATCCCGACCACGGCGACGATGATTCCGATCACGAACATCCGGGTGACGCTACCAATGGGCTCGACGAGCCGCAACTGCCACGCTCACTGCGCGGGCAGGCATCCGCCGTCGAGGATGTAGCCGCCGACATCGACGACGACGGCCTCAGCGCTCACCTCGCCGAAGATGCATCCGCCCTTCGGTCCGTTCACACCGAAGAGCACGTCGCCGTAGTCCTCTCGCACGAACGGATCGGCCAGCCCGGCCGAGATCAGCACTTCCTGCACCTGATCGACCGTGACATCGCCTGCGGCTCGGAGACCTTCGAGTTCGGCACGCACCGTCTCGGCGGGCCCGGTGCTCGCCTCGCGCGCCGCCTCGTCGATGTCCATGCGATCGCGGTACTGATCGTTCAGATCCATCGATTCCTGAGGATCGTAAGGAGCACAGTCGGGTGGCAGGTCGACACCCTCCACCTGCGGGCACGCCGCCGTCGGCGTCGGAGAGGGCGAGGGCGACGCTGCATCGACCGGCCCGGCCGGAGGCGCGCATCCCACGAGCCCGACCGCCAGCACGGCGGCCGCGAGAGACGAAAGGGGGCGGATGCTGCGTCTCACCGTCGAGTCCATAGCAAGGGATCCTAGGCCTCGGTCGAGGTCAGGCATCAATTCGCGTCGTCACTGCCGCCTGGGAGTCGAGCTATCGTGGATGTCGATGCTCACTCGCCGTTCTGCGCCCCCGCACGAGACGAGTGCCTCATGATCCGCGCGCGACGCACCGCGCTCCTCGCGGCCGTCACGATCCTGATCGGCGTCCTGCTCAGCGGATGCTCGCTCGGGGGCCACCCCGCAACGCCCCCTGCTCCCCAGCCGGAGGCCAGATCGATGGAAACCGTCGAAGCAGCGGTCGACGACATCCCCGGGGTGCGTTTCACGGCCGCGCGCGCGTGGGATGGCACGACTTCGTACGTCACCGCGACGCTCTCGGCGAGCGACACCTTTGAGGGAGATCCTGCAGCCCTCATCGACTATGCGCTGGGCCAGCTCGCCTCCCAGACCGAGATCGATCGGGGCCGCCTCGTGCGATTCACGTTCGACGCACCTGGTCAGACGGTCGACACCACCCAGGCGCTCCTCGCATCGTTGGACATCGCTTCGGAGAGGTATGCCGATGGATCGTCTCTGGAGCTCTCCAGTTCCGACCTCGACCGCCGGTACGGCACCTGGCCCGCCCCCGCGCCCGAACGCCCGCCGACGCTCTGAGCTCTACTTCGACGCGCTTGCCCGTGGCAGCGCAGCCCGAGGCTCCATGGCGGCCGCGAGAGACAGAAGGGCGCGGATGCTGCGTCTCACCGTCGAGCCCAGAGGGATTCGGAGTGCGCGGCGAGTTCGCCGAATCTCGAGGCATCGATCTCGATCGACGATTCTTCGACCGCGAACGCGGGCCACCGGGCACTGAGGCGCAGGTGATCGACGGCCGGGAGCGGCCAAAGCCAGAGCCCCTCGTCCGCGTGACCGAACCAGAGGTCGCCGCCGGTTCCAGAAGCTCCACGAAGTCTGCTGACGCCTCGCACGGCATGCGATTCGGGCTCGGTCCGGGCGCTCTCGTGCCGCAGATGACGACTCGGCAGCTCACGGATCCCACTTCAGGCAGACCGAATCTCTCGACCGCGGTTGACCCGCCCCCGGCCCATCCTCCGGATTCAGGCTGGCTGGCTGTTCGCGCGCTGACGCGCTGGCCACCGGAACCGTTGCACGAATCCAGCGATCGTCTTCGAGCGCGTCAGGACGACGAACAGGCCGTACCCGATCATCCCGCCCAGGATGTTCGTCAGCCAGTCGTTGATGTCCGCGAGGTGTCCGCTGAGGGCGAGCCGCGAGGTGGCCATCTGCGCCAGCTCGATGAAGAGGCTCGCACCGGCAACGATCGCCAACACCTTCCACCAGCTCGGCCGCGCGGTGAGCAGAGGGACGAGCCCACCGAGCGGCACGAACACCGCGACGTTGATGAGAGCGTCCTCGAACCCGTAGTCGACGAACGGCACGAGGTAGAGCGGGAACGGGCGCGGCCCGTCATAGAACCCTGTGCCGACCCGGAGGAAGATCGGGAAGACCGTGTTGGCGAGCACTCCGCCCGCGTAGACCGCGAGGACCGCGGCGACACTCGCCCGGGCAAGCGTGACGCGCCCGCGGGAGCGGAGAACCCCGATGAGCACGAAGAAGATCACGACTCCGAACGGAATCACGATCGGGAGCATGGGGACTTCGATGAACTTCATTCACTGCTTCCGGCGACTGCGTGGTGCGGTGCAGGGGCACCGCACTGATCGTACAAGGATGGGGACTGCCCGTTTTGTCTCACGAGAGTGTGTCGGGATTCGGCTCAGGGGACGCCCCCAGTCGCGCTCATGTTCGGTCCCGACGCCCGAGGCGTCGATCGACTAGGGCAGAGGTTCCTGCGTTCGTCGTGCGGCCCGACAAGTTCGTGGGCCTCACGCTCGAGAACGTCGACAAGATCGCAACTGCGGTCGACCGTTTCGATGATCTTGGCCGCCCTTGAGAAGTCCTCACCTTCCGAGCCTGCGCTTCCGAACTCAGATAGGCGTGGGCTAAGGCAGTGGCGTTCCCGATGACAGGTGACTGAGCAATCCCACGAACTCGTCGGCCATTGCGAGTTGTTCGGTGAGCTTCCCTCGTCGAACCCGCGCACCCTCTCTGATGTCGTCGAGACGGGCACGCAGAGGAGCACTATCGGGTGTCAGCGCCAGAGCATCGACAACGTCCAGTAGCTCCCGCATCTCATCGAGGGTGTATCCGAGAGGCTTCATACGACGGATAAGCAGGAGACGTTCGACGTCTTTCTCGGTGTAGAGCCGGAAATTGCCCTCGGTGCGCGCGGACGGTGCCACAAGGCCGGCATCTTCCCAGTGTCGGAGGGTACGGAGAGACAGGGATGTACGTTCGGTGACCTCACCGATGCGCATGGTTTCGTCGTCGCCCAACGGGTGCCTCCTATCAATTTCCTCGCAACACTCACGTTACGTTAGAGTTGGGTTCGGCGTGGTTCTTGCGCCCCTACCCCTCATCTTCTCGCGTCGGCCTGACCGATGCCTGCGCACTTCTGCGCTCCCACTCGTATCCACGCTCTCACGAGAGAGCCCAACACTCGGAGGGCACATGACTGCCGTCACACCCACCCGCGATTCCGCCTCCCGTTACCGCATCGAACCCACCGTCATGCAGGCGCTGCGCAGCCCGCGTCTGCTCACCCGTGAAGTGCTCGCGGGCCTCGTCGTCGCCCTCGCGCTGATCCCGGAGGCGATCGCATTTTCGATCATCGCGGGGGTCGACCCGCGCGTAGGCCTGTTCTCGTCGTTCATCATGGCGGTCGCGATCGCGTTCCTCGGTGGCCGTCCCGCGATGATCACCGCGGCGACCGGCGCGATCGCGCTCGTCATCGCGCCGGTGGCCCGCGAGTATGGCATGGACTACTTCATCGCCACTGTTCTTCTCGGCGGGCTCATCCAGATCGTCCTCGCCCTCCTCGGCGTCGCCAAACTGATGCGCTTCATCCCGCGCTCGGTGATGGTCGGGTTCGTGAACGCCCTGGCGATCCTCATCTTCACGTCCCAACTTCCCCAGCTCTTCGACGTGCCCTGGCTGGTCTACCCGCTCGTGGCAGTCGGACTCCTGGTGATGTTCCTCATGCCGCGCATCACGAAGGTCGTCCCGGCTCCGCTCGTCGCGATCGTGCTGCTCACAGCTGCCGTCGTCGTCTTCGCCTGGAACGTCCCAAACGTGGGTGACCAAGGCGAACTCCCCCAGAGCCTGCCCGAGCTATTCATCCCGAACGTGCCGCTGAACCTAGAGACTCTGCAGATCATCGCCCCCTACGCTCTCGCCATGGCCGTCGTCGGCCTTCTCGAGTCACTCATGACCGCGAAGCTCGTCGACGACATCACCGACACCCACTCGCGCAAGACCCGCGAGGCACTTGGCCAGGGGGCTGCGAACATCCTCTCGGGAGCGTTCGGCGGCATGGGCGGTTGCGCGATGATCGGACAAACCATGATCAACGTCAAGGCCTCCGGCGCACGCACCCGCATCTCGACCTTCCTCGCCGGAGTGTTCCTGCTCGTCCTCATTCTCGCCCTTGGCGAAGTCGTCGCGATCATCCCCATGGCGGCGCTTGTTGCCGTCATGGTCGTCGTCTCGATCGCCACGTTCGACTGGCACAGCATCCGTTGGGGCACCCTTAAGCGGATGCCCAAGAGCGAGACCGCCGTGATGCTCATCACCGTCATTGCGACCGTCTGGACACACAATCTCGCGGTCGGCGTCATCCTCGGTGTGATCGCTGCAATGATCATGTTCGCCCGCCGCGTCGCTCACTTCGTGAGCGTCACCCGCACCATCAGTGACGACACCGCGACGGCGTACTACTCCGTCGACGGCGAGCTGTTCTTCGCCTCCAGCAACGACCTCACCACCCAGTTCGAGTACGCCGATGACCCAGACACCGTGGTCATCGACATGAGCCGATCTCACGTCTGGGATGCCTCCACCGTCGCAGCCCTCGACGCGATCGTCACCAAGTATGAGAACCACGGGAAGAACGTCACCATCCAGGGCCTCAACGACACGGCAGCCGCCTTCCACGGCCGCCTCACCGGCAACCTTGGTGCCGGTCACTGACCCCTTGCCTCCGGGTCAGTCGGCCCTGCGGGTTAGTCGGCGCCACGTACCCCGCACCAACCGCAAAGCCCAGGCAAACAGCGAGTCCCGCCTCGGCGGTAGCGCTTGTCCTTGGCGTAGCCGTGTGCCCCGCTGTTCGGTGAGCTTCCGGGAACGAGTGCGTCTCTCACTCACAGCGGTGTCGCGCACGGGCAATTGCAACCGCGACTCCGCCTGCTGTCCCGCCTGCAGCTGCCGTCCGCGCTCGACCTCGGCGTTGAACTCAGCCCCCAGCAACAGGGCGAGGTTGATAAGGAACAACCAGAGCAAGAAGATCACCACTCCGGCCAATGCCCCGAAGGTGCGGTTGTAGTCGGCGAAGTTCGACACGTAGAGAACGAAGCCCGCGGACGCGATCGCGAGCGTCAGCACGGCTAGACCCGCGCCGAGGGTCAGCCACCGCAGCGGCGGCTGCGTCAGGTTCGAGGTTCCCTTGTACAGCAGCGTGATCGTGGTGACGATTGCGGCAGCGAGGAGCGGCCATTTCAGGATGTCCCAAGCGGCCAGAGAGGTGTCACCAATGTCGAGGGCATCGCCGACGACTCGAGCGATGGGACCGGAGAGAACGACGACCCCTGCCATGATCGCGAGGAGGAACAGCAAGACGACCGTGACGGCGAGTTGCGAGAGCTTGCGCTTCCAATATGGCCGCCCTTCCTCGACCCCATAGATCCGGTTGAGCGCGCGCCCGAAAGCTCCCACGTAGATGGATGCCGACCACACCGCTGTGGCGATCGCGACGATCAGGGTAAAGCCGGCAGCCGATGACTCTGCGACTTCGGTCAGAGGGGTTCGAAGAGTCTCGACCACCTCCGCCGGCGCGACTTCACCCAACAGCGAGAGAAGCCGATCCAGAACCGCCTCGCCATCGGCAATCACTCCGATCGAAGCGATGAACGCCAGGCCCGCGGGGAAGACCGACAGCACCGCGAAGAATGTCAGCGCGCCCGCCGCGTCGACACAACCGTCCCGCACGAACTCCTGCAGCGTGCGACGCCACGCATATAGCCACGTCTGCGGTTTCAGATGTGTCGGATTCGCTGGCTTGGCCGAGAGAGTGGGAGGTCCATCTGGCATGCGTTCCACGCTACGCGCCGCATCGACTTCGGGGCGATCCCTCGAGGACCTTCTCCGCACCCTCGTCCGAAGTGGTAAGCAAACGCTAGATAACCTCGCGGGTGCAGGTATCGCGGATGCTCTCGCCGCGCAGGTCCTCCCAGGGGATGGCGGCGTACCCGACGATGCCGCGGCCGGTACTGGCGAGCTCCTCGATGCGCTGCGGGAGGAGGCTCTGGCTGTCGATCCCGGAAAGGTCGATGACGACGACATCGACGTATCGGCCGCGCGCGCGCTCGAACTCGCTGTGCAGTCGGCGCGCAATGCTCTGCGCAGTGGAGCGCAGTGCGCGTCGACGCACACCGGCTTTCCGGTAAGTGATGATGAGGTGTCTGAGATCGCCATAGAACCGGCTGGAAGCGAGGGCCTCGGCCGCGCCCGAACGCAGTATGCGTCGTGCTTCCCGGGGCCGTTCGACACCGGACAGGTCGATGGTCCAGACGAGGCAGCAGGTTTGGGCCGTCCCGCCTGCGGGGAGCTGTGAGGGATGGGCGTCGGCGACGTCACCCATGTACGCGACTGTGGTGTGCATCGGGTCTTCTCGGTCGTTGATCGATGGTGCCGACCAGGCTTCCCGGCTCTCCGGCCCGTACTGCGGGCGTGAAGGAAGTCTAAGCCGCACGGGTCGGGCCCGGGCGTCCGCGCAGGCGTGTCGAAGCGGTCATCCGAGGATCGGGCGGTCGGTGGGGTAAGTAAAGTGCTCGGTGCGCTGTCGCACGGCGAGGGCGGCGGCGAGACCGATAGGCCCGACGCGCCCCGCGAGCATCAGGGCGGACAGCACGTACTTGCCGAAGGGGTCGAGGTCCGCGGACAGCCCGACCGAGAGCCCGCACGTCGCGAAGGCCGAGATGACCTCGAAGAGGATATGGTCCAGCGGAGCCTTGTTCGTGAGGGTGAGGAGCACGGTGCCCGCGAGCACGAGCGAGGCCCCGAGGAACGTTACGGAGATAGCGACCCGGAGGACGCTGTCGGGCAGCCGGCGTTCGAAGATCGTAATGTGCTTGGTGCCTCGTGCTTCGGCGACGATGGCGAGGAAGAGGACGGCGAGCGTGGTCACCTTGATACCGCCGGCAGTGGAGATCGACCCGCCACCGACGAACATGAGCGCGTCGGTGAGAAGCAGGGTCGTCGATGTGGATTGTTCCGTGTCGATGATCGCGAATCCGCCGGATCGCATCATCGTCGACGCGAACAGCGCGTGGAGGATCCGATCGAGCGGATTCAGGGTGCCGATCGTCGCGGCGTTGTTCCACTCGCTCGCCGCCCAGCTGACCGAGCCGACCACGAACAGCAGGAGCGTCGTCATGACGGTCAGCTTCGTGTGAAGAGACCAGCGTCCGCGTCCCCACAGATGGGCGATGACGGCGAGGTAGACCGGGAACCCGAGGCTGCCGGCGACTACTCCGATGACCAGGAAGGTCATGATCCAGACGTTGTGGCTATAGACGGCGAGTCCGCCGGGGTCGAGGACGAACCCTGCGTTGTTGAAGGCTGAGATGCTGTAGAACAGTGCATGCCACGGGCCGCGAACCCAGCCGTCTTCGATGATGAAGGCAGGCAGCAGCAGAAGGCAGAGCGAACCCTCGATGACGAACGTGGTCAGCACGACGATCTTCAGCAGTCGCTTCACGTCACCCAGCGGTGTCGCCCCCATAACCTGCTGAGCGAAGACGCGCCCTCCCAGGCCCAGTCGGCGGGTGACCGCCTGGGTGAGGAGGAGCGCCACCGTAACGATTCCAAGGCCGCCCGTCTGGATGGCGAGCAGGATCACGATGTGCCCGAACAGCGACCACGACGTCCCAGTGTCGACGGATGTCAGCCCGGTGACGGTCACAGCCGATGACGCGGTGAACGTCGCGTCCTGCCACGGTACGGCGACGCCATCGGCTGCGGCGATCGGGAGGCGTAACAGAACCGTGAACAGCATCGCCGCGAGGACGAACACGACGATCGATGCTCGCGCCGGAGACCGACGCGGAATGTCGGCGATCCAGCGCACCGGCGCCCGCAATCGCGCGATCCGGAAGCTCGGCTGGGCTTGCGTCATCACAGGCTCCTTGGGGTCGAAGAAGAGACGCCGACCAGACTTCCCGGCACACCGAGCACTCACAGTAGTCCGCTTCGCACAGGATGAGAAGACGCAGCCCGGCTAGAATGGTACGCGGAGTGTCGGGAAGCCTGGTCGACGATTGCACGCTCATCGACCCGAAAGCTCCCTCATGGACAAGTCTTCCTCGCGTCTCGCCAGAGTCCGCGCCGTCTTTCCCTCCGCTTCCCGCACCGAGTCACGCCGCATCGGCGAGATCCTGCGCAAGGAGACGGTTGGCGGAATCCTCCTCGTGTCCCTCGCGGTGATCGCGCTGCTGTGGGCGAACTCGCCCTGGTCGGAGTCGTACTTCGCACTGAGGGACTTCGAGATCGGATATGAGCCCTGGCATCTACGCCTGAGTCTCGGCGCCTGGGCCGCCGACGGCCTGCTCGCGATCTTCTTCTTCCTGGTCGGTCTCGAGCTCAAGCGGGAGTTCGTCGCCGGGGACCTGCGCAAGTTCAGCACGGCAGTGGTCCCGATCGTCGCGGCGGTGGGCGGGGTGATCGTGCCCGCCGTGATCTACCTGGCCGTTGTGGCCGGTTCCGCGCAGGAATCTCACGGGTGGGCGATCCCGACCGCGACCGACATCGCATTCGCAGTGGCCGTGCTCGCCATCATCGGATCGCACCTCCCGAGCGCGCTGCGGATCTTCCTGCTCACCCTGGCGGTCGTCGACGACCTCATCGCCATCGGCATCATCGCGTTGTTCTACACGGAGACGATCGAGGTCCTGCCCCTGGTGCTCGCGTTCATCGCGATCGCGGTGTACGGCGTGATCGCGCAGCGGTACCGCGCCTTCTTCCACCTGCGCCCGACCGCCGCCTGGCTGATCCTGCTGCCCATCGGTGTGGTCGCCTGGGCACTCGTGCACGCGTCGGGCATCCACGCCACGATCGCCGGTGTGCTGCTCGGCTTCATGATCCCCGTGCTCCACAAGAAGGCAGACCGCGGACCGGATGCCGGCCCGGGGCTCGCCGAAGTCTTCGAGCATCGGTTCCGCCCGCTGTCGGCCGGTTTCGCGGTGCCTGTCTTCGCGTTCTTCTCGGCGGGTGTGGCGATCGGCGGCGGGGAAGGATTCGCGTCGGCTTTCGCAGACCCCGTGGTGGTCGGTATCGTCCTCGCCCTGGTGATCGGGAAGCCGCTCGGGATCACCGCGGCGACCTGGATCATCACGAGAATCCGGCGCATCAACCTCGACCCATCCCTGAGATGGATCGACATCATCGGCGTCGGCCTCCTCGCCGGCATCGGGTTCACGGTCTCTCTTCTGGTCGCCGAGCTCAGCTTCGCCGTCACGAGCGAGCATCACGACCACGCCAAGGTCGCCATCCTGACCGCATCCGTCATCGCTGCCGTCGGCGCCTCGGTGCTCCTCGGGGCCCGCAATCGCCGCTACCGGCGGCTCGCGACCTCTGACGACTCTGACGACGACGTCTGATCCGACGGGTGCCGGAAACCTCTCACGGCACAGTGGCCTTCTGCCACCACAGCCAGGTCCCTGCGGCTGCAGTGACACCGACGGGCAGCGCGAGGAGCAGCTGCGGTGCGGTCACTGTATCGGCGAGCTCCGGACCACCGAGGCCCGACCAGATCCCCGGCGCAGCATACGGGAACCAGGATCCTGCCCCCAGCGCGACGACCACCTGCGTGATCACGACGAGTGCGAGCAACGCCGAGATCGCGGGGAGATAGCCTCGCGCAAAGCTGGCGACCAGTGCCAGCGGCAACGTGAGCAGCACCGTGAGGGCGCCGACGACCGCGATACGCCCCGCCCCGACCCAAGCGTCGGAGTCGGGGACGCCGAGTCCGATCAGCACGCCGGCCGCGAGTGTGAGAAGAGCCGCGAGACAGGACGTCAGGACGCCCCATGCCGTCACGATGAGAAGCTTCGCAGTGGCGACGGAACCCAGCGGTGTGGGCGTGGCGAAAAGCGCCCCAAACGTCCCATCGGTGAACTCCCGCCCGAACACCCAGGAGGCGACGATCCCGACGCCGAGCAGGCCTGCGACCGACATGATCTGCGCGGAGAAGCCGGTGATGCCCGCCCAGCCCGTGTCGGTGAGGAGCGCGGTGGCCTTCCGAGCGAGGGAGCTGCCCGAATCGGAGCGCACCACGGCGAGTAGCCCGGCGCTCATCGCCGGGACGAGGACAGCGAGGATGACAGTCGCGGCGCGCACCGTCGTCGCGCGACGCGCCTTGAGCCACTCGAGGTGAAGCGCGGCGTTCACGCGACGCCTCGCGTCGAGATTCCCTCGCTGGCGGAGACCATGTCGAAGAACTGCCGTTCGATGTCGATCCCCCGCGGCGGGAGCGTCCCGATGACTCTTCCCCGATGCATCACGCTGATCGTGTCGGCGATGCGCGCCATCTCGTCGAGATGATGGCTCGAGACCAGGATCGCGGCACCGCTCGCCGCGGCCTGCTGCAGCATCCGGCGGATGACGTGCACGCCCGCGGGGTCGAGTCCGTTAGCGGGTTCGTCGAGTACCAGCAGACGAGGACGATGCACCACCGCGCTGGCCAGCCCCAGTCGCTGCCTGTTCCCGAGTGACAGGGTGTGCGTTCTCCGGTGCGTCCAGTGGCCGAGCTCAAGCTGCTCGATAGTGTCGTACGCCGCAGCCGCGGCGACTGCACGCGGCACGCCGCGCAGCCGGGCAGCGGCAATCACGGTTTCCGTGACCGTGAGCTCGGCATAGGCAAAGGGCGTCTCGATCAGATGACCGACGTGACGCCATTCCGATCGCGGCAGACGATCCAGCGGGATCATCTCCTCGTCGCACCGCACGCGCACCGTGCCGGCGTCAGCGCGGATCATGCCGAGCATCGATCGCATGAGCGTGGTCTTTCCCGCTCCGTTCAAGCCGACGAGCGCATGGATGCTGCCACTGCGCAGGTCGAGGCTCACATCGTTGAGAGCTGTCTCGTCGCCGTACCTCTTGTGGACCTGATGGGCGGAGAGCATCACCTGCGATGCCGTCTCGGTGGTCATGCCGTCGCCTCGGGGACGAGCATGCTGAGCGCTTCGAGGATCCTCGGGCCCAGCGGGGCAGCGGAGGATTCGGATCCCCACTCTAGAAGGGCTGCCATCACGGCGCCGAGGCAGGCGCCCGCGGCGACGACCGCCTCTCGCCTCGACGTTCCCTGCGCGGTCAGCGCCTCAACGATGAGGGATTCCGTCTGCTGGGTGTTCTGCCACGCCCGTGCACGCAGCCGCGGATGGGCGGCGATGATCGCCACCCGAGTGCGAGTCTCCTCCGGCGTCGCCTCCGGCGCGGACTCCCACGCGCGCAGCAGGCCCCGTCGCACGCGTTCCAGGGGTCGGAGATCGACGGGTTGCGCGGCCACCGCATCCGCGATGAAGGGGTCGTACGGGTCGTCGAGGATGGCGTCTTCCTTCGTCGGGAAGTACCGGAAGAACGTCATGTGCGACAACCCGGCGTCACGGGCGATCTCCTCGACCGTCACGGCGTCGAAGCCGCGTTCCGAGAACAATCGCAGCGCCGACTCGCGGAGGCGCTCAGAGGTGGGAACAAGAGCGTTCATGAAGCCATGTTAGTCACTAACACTCTGGGTGAGCAATAGCCCTTACCGTTGGCTGAACGAGCGTTTAGCATACTGATTATGCGTTCAGCATCCGAAGATCTCACGACCAGGGCGCGCATTCGCGACGCGGCGATCGCGCGGTTCAGCGCGCGCGGATTCGCCGGTACGAGTCTGCGGCAGATCGCGCAGGATGCGGCGGTGAGCCCGGCGCTCATCCTGCACCACTTCGGAAGCAAGGAGGGGCTGCGGGAGGCGTGCGACGCGCACGTCGTGAACACACTCCTCTCAGAGCGGGATGGCATGACGGGTGCCGACGCTTCACGCCTGATGCGGGAGGCGCTGGACTCACTGGAGGGGCGCAGCGTCGCGCTGGACTACCTCGCTGGGATGCTCGTCGACGACTCTGCCGCGTCCGACCGGCTCTTCGATACGTTCCTCGCCAGCACGAGAGAGATGTTGCGCGAGCAGATCGCCGCGGGCACGATGCGCGAGCAGTCCGACCTCGAAGCCACCGCCGTGTACATGACGCTCTACGGCCTCGGTCCCGTTATCCTGCGCCGCCACCTCGCACGCGCCTTCGGGGAGAACACGCTGACGACGTCGTTGCTGGAGCGCTCTACGATCCCGGTGCTGGAGCTGTACACGCACGGTCTCTATGCCGATGACCGTCTGCTCGTCGCCGCGAAAGAGGCGCTGTCCCGGCGCAGCGGCCCTCGTTCGGACAAGGGAGAGAACGACCCGAATCAAGACCCGGATCCGCCGCGCTGACGCGACCTCCGAACCTGATTCCTCTCCACTCTTCCGAAAGGAGCAGGGAAATGACCCCTGCCATCGAACTGACCCGTCTTCGCAAGCAGTACGGCCGACGCACGGCCGTCGACTCCCTCGACCTGCGCATCGAGCCCGGCAGCGTCTTCGGACTCATCGGCCCCAACGGGGCCGGAAAGACCACCACGCTGCGCATGATCCTCGACATCATCCGCCCTACGGCAGGCGCCATCCGGGTCCTGGGTGAGGATCCCCGTCGAGGCGGTCCCGCACTTCGGCGACGCATCGGCTTCATTCCCGGTGAGCTGCGGCTCGACGGCCGGATGACCGGACGCCGCCTGCTTGACTTCTACAGCGAGGTGTCCAGTCCAGTGACCTCCGGCACGATCGACCGTCTCGCGGACCGGCTCGACCTCGACCTGAGCCGCCCGGTGCACGCGCTCTCGAAGGGCAACAAGCAGAAGCTCGGCATCGTCCAAGCCTTCATGCACGAACCGCCGCTGCTCGTTCTGGACGAGCCGACCAGCGGACTCGACCCGCTCGTCCAGCGAGAGTTCCTCCGCCTCGTCACGGACGCGAGAGACCGGGGCCAGACCGTGCTGCTGAGCTCGCACGTGCTCAGCGAGATCCAGCAGACAGCAGACGTCGTCGCCGTCCTCAGCCAGGGGAAGATCGTCGCGGAAGGTGACGTGGCGTCACTCAGACTCGGTGCGATCCGGCGGGTGCGCGTCGGTCTCGCCGCCACGAATGCGACCGTGATCCGCGAACAGCTCGGTGCGCTGCCGCACATCTCGGAGCTGGACGTGCGCAGCGAGACGGACATCGTGCGGGTGAGCGCCACCGTCGACGGCGACATCGATCCTTTGGTGAAGTGGCTCGCCCAATGCCGAGTCATCGATCTTGCAGTCGAGGAGCCCGACCTGGAGGAATCCGTGCTGAGGCTCTACGGTGAACCCTCGCGTCCGGAAACGGGTGAGCGCGATGCGTGACGCGCTTCCCATCTTCCGTCGTTCGCTGCGTGAGAGCTGGCGCGGGACGCTGGGCTGGACCGTCGGCGTCGCGGCGGTGCTGTTCATGTACTTGCCGCTGTTTCCCAGCATCGGAGGCAACGGGCAGATGCAGCAGATCATCGACAGTCTGCCACCCGAGCTGGTGGGAGCGCTCGGCTACGATCAGATCGGCACCGGCGCCGGATACGCGCAGGGCACTTTCTACGGCCTCATCGGATTCCTGCTGCTGACCATCGCCGCCACTTCCTGGGGTGCCGGCGCCATCGCCGGAGCTGAAGAGTCCGGGCGTCTCGAAATCGACCTGGCTCATGGTGTGGGTCGGGTGAGCTACGCGCTGGAGTCCGCCGCCTCGATCTTGGTCCGGCTCGTTTGGCTGGGTGTGTTCGCGGGCGCTGTGGTCGCCTTGCTCAACGATTCTGCCCAGCTCGACATCGATCCGATCCGCATCGTCGACGCCACCGTCGTCTTCGTCGGCCTCACGATGCTCGCGGGGAGCGCCGCGCTGTTCGTGGGTGCGCTCTTCGGTCGACGTTCTTGGGCGATCGCCGCAGGCGCGGGGACCGCTGTCGCCGGGTACGCGTTCAACGCGATCGCGAACCAGGTTGAGGAGGCGGAATGGCTACGGGCGATCTCGCCGTACTCCTGGGCATTCCATCAGCCTCCCCTCGTGGAGGGACTCAGTCCGAACGGTGCCATCGCGCTCTGGGGCCTGAGTCTCGCGCTCGTCGCGGCATGCGGGTGGACGTTGCACCGCCGCGACGTGATCGGCTGAGTCGATGCGCGCACTCATCTCGACCTTCGGCACGCGGGGTGATGTCGAGCCCTACGCGGCCCTCGCCGAACGGCGGAAGCGTGAGGGCCATGACGTCACTCTGTCCGCTCCAGAGGCGTACCGCGAAGACCTCGAACGTCGGGGCATCGGGTTCGAGCCCATGGGCGATGCCATGCATGCGGCGATGCGGGCGCTGATGGGCCGACGCACAGGGACCGTTCGAAGCCGCGGCGGTCGCCCGGCGGATGGCACGATGCGACTCTCCCTTACCGACCAGTGGGCGGTGGCGCAGACGGTCGAACCGACCATCATCGTGTCCCACCCCCAAGGCGCTGGCCGGAATCCACATCGCGGAACGACTCGGCATCCCGTTCGTCGCCTCGCTCCCGCTTCCGTTCCTCACCCCCACGCGGGACTTCGCCATCCCGTTCTTGGCGCGGCGATTTCCTGGACCCGTCAATCGCCTGAGCTGTCAGTTCAACCGATTCACGGCCGTCGCGTACGGCGGGATGATCAATCGGGCTACTGGCGCGCCCTCTCGGAGGAAGCGCGACACGACCTCATTGTTTTCGAGGACTTCGTTGACTCAAGAGGGGCGGTTCCCGGACTTCGGGCGAAGACGCCTTGATCATCTACCGGCATCGTCGTACGGATCTAGTGCCGCGGCGCCCGCCGCTGATGGCAGTGATCGCGGCTCAGATCTGCGCGGGGAGGCGGATGTCGAACCGGGAGCCGACCTCGACGTGGTGGGCGCTGATTACGCCGTCGTGCGCCTCGACGATGCCGCGCGCGATCGCAAGGCCGAGACCCGCGCCGCTGGTGCCATGGATATCGACGCCGGGCGTGCGGGCGTCGGTGCCGCGCCATCCCGGCTCGAAGACCCGGGTGAGGTCGGCCTCGTGGATCCCCGACCCGGAGTCCTCGACCGAAAGCACCATCGTCTCCTCCTCGCGGGCGGTGCTGATGCGGATCGTTCCTCCCGCTGGCGTGTGCTCGATGGCGTTGGCGAGGAGGTTGATCATGACGCGAGCGAGTTCGCGGGCGTCGCCGACGACGGTGTGATCAGAGCTGGTCAGTTCGACGAGCGAAACCTGCTTCGCGCGAGCGATCGGCGCCAGCTCGGCGACAGCGTCGCTGACAAGGTCGTGCAGTGACATCGGCTCGGGGTGGAGGACGAGCGTTCCGGAGGTGATCTTCGACAGCTGGAAGAGACTGTCCACGAGGTCGGTCATGTGGTCGACCTGGCGTCGCATCTGCCGGTGGAAGCGCGCGGGGTCGTCGGCGAGGCCGTCGTCGAGAGCCTCGGTCATGGCGCGCAGGCCCGCCAGTGGGCTTCGCAGATCGTGCGAGATCCACGCGATGAGCTCGCGACGCGACCGGTCGAGCATCTGCACTTCGTCTCTCGCGACGGCTAGACGCTCACTCGTCATGACGAGTTCGTCGGCCACCCGGGCGAAATCTGCGTTCACGGCGAGGGCACCGGTAGAGCCGAGTCTCTCGCCGTCACCGACCGAGTGCGTCAGTCGCTGGAGCGAGCGCGTGCCTCGGATGAGCTGCGTAGCCAGCAGGACCGCGACGGCCAGGGCGACGACGGACGAGATCACGGTCACCACGACGACGACCAGGAGATCGTGAGGGGAGATGTACATCGCCTCGGCGACGGCGAGGACACCGGCGCCGAACGACAGCACCACGCTGCCGATCACGACGCACAACTGCAGCATGAGCGATCGCCGTCGCACCAGCCACAGTACGATCACGCCGAGCACGCCCACCACGAGGGCACAGGACAGAGCGATCCCCGCGATCGCGGCGATGTCGGCGAAGGGCATCAGGCGCCTCCGAGTTCGAGGCGGTAGCCGACGCCCCACACGGTCACCAGTACCACGGGGTTGCCGGGGTCGGCTTCGATCTTCTCCCGGAGCCTTCGCGTCGTCACCGTGACCGTCGACAGGTCTCCGATCTCCCAGCCCCACACGCTGCGGAGCAGGGTCGATCGGTCGAACGTCTGTCGCGGATGCTTGAGGAAGAAGGCGAACAGATCGAACTCGCGCACGGACAGATCGAGCGGCAGCCCGGCCTTGGTGACGGTGCGCGCGGACGCATCGAGGTGGAACGGTCCGAGATCGAAGGGCGCTTCACGCGCGAACTCCGGCAGACTCCGTCGCAGCACCGAGTTGACCCGGAGTACGAGCTCTCTCGGCGAGAAGGGCTTGACCACGTAGTCGTCCGCCCCTGCCTCCAGGCCGTCGATGCGGTCGTCCTCAGAGCCGAGCGCCGTCAGCATGATGATCGGCACCGTGGACTCGGCACGGATACGTCGACACACCTCTGCACCGTCGATGCCGGGGAGCATCCTGTCGAGCACGACGAGGTCCGGGGAGGTTTCGGTCAACGCGGCGAGGCCGGAGAAGCTGTCGCCGACGCAGTCCACGAGGTAGCCAGCCGCGCGCAGATAGGTGTCCAGGATCTCGCTCACAGTGGCGTCGTCCTCGATCACGAGCACACGACGGTCCGTGAGCTCGCGGGGATCCACCGATGCCTGCGACATGCTCCCATCGTAGGTTCGGGGTTTCGCCGCTGCGCGGAAAAACGTGCCGCCAGGACATCCTTCCTCGGTTCGTAAGGAGTTCGCGGGGGTGCGGCGGCCTCCGCTTCCTTAGCTTCGGGGTATGACCATCCGCACCGACGTCGTCCTGCCATGTCTGAACGAGGCGGCAGCACTGCCCAGTGTGCTCCGGTCGCTGCCGGCGGGCGCGCGGGCGATCGTTGTGGACAACGGCTCGACCGACGGCTCCGCCGACATCGCACGCGCGGCCGGAGCCCTGGTCGTCGAAGCGTCGCGTCGCGGGTACGGGGCGGCCGTGCACGCGGGCCTGTGTGCCGCGACCGCACCGGTGGTCGCCTTCTGCGACGCGGACGGCTCCTTCGATCTGACCCAGCTCGATCGAGTTGCGGGCCCCGTCCTCCGCGGCGAGAGCGATCTCGTGTTCGGCAGGCGCCGAGTTGTGAGCGCCACGGCCTGGCCGCTGCATGCACGGTTCGCGAACACCGCGCTCCTCGCGATGGTGCGGCGGCGCACCGGACTCCGACTGCAGGATCTCGGACCATTCCGGGCGGGCCGACGTGAGCAGCTCCTCGCCCTCGGCATGGAGGACAGGCGCAGCGGATATCCGCTCGAGCTGCTGCTGCGCGCATGGCGGGGCGGGCTGCGGATCGAGGAAGTCGATGTGGACTACCACCCCCGCCTCGGGCGGTCCAAGGTCACGGGCACGGTACGCGGCACGATCACGGCCGTCCTCGACATGCGCCGGATGCTGCGGAGGCTCGCGTGAGCGCGGCACCCACCACGATCGTGGTGATGGCGAAGGAGTGCATCCCCGGGCGCGTGAAGACGCGCCTGCATCCGCCTCTGTCACTCGAAGATGCTGCGCGGGTCGCGGCGGCGAGCCTCGCGGACACGCTGGATGCCGTCCAGGCGACCGGATTGCCGGTGATCGTGTGCGCGCAGGGCGCCGTGGCCGTGCCTGTAGGGGTGCGCACGATCCCACAGGTCGAGGGCGGATTGGATGAGCGCATCGGCGCGGCGCTGGACGAGTGCCGAGGGCGAGTGCTGCTCATCGGCATGGACACGCCGCAGGTGAATCCGAGGCTGCTCCGATCGTTCGCGGACGAGTGGCCGGAGGGCGCGGATGCCTGGTTCGGACCTGCCACGGACGGAGGCTTCTGGCTGCTCGGGCTCGATGAGCTGGGGCCTGAGACGCTCGGCGGACAGCGGCGCGGCGACCTGGTGAGGGGTGTGCCGATGTCGTCGTCCGAGACCGGGCGTCGGCAACGCGAGCGCCTCGAGACCGCGGGTCTGGCGATCGCGGATGCGGCACCGCTCACCGACATCGACGACATCGCTTCCCTTCGCGACGTAGCCGCTCTGCTTCCTCCGGCCGGACGCCTCGCGCGGCTGCTGCCCGAACTCGGCGTGCTTCTCGGTAAAGGAGCCGCTTCATGAGCAGTCCGGTCACCGCGCACTTCGGCGCCGGCGGCGATGCGCCCTACGACGTCGCGCTCCGCAACGGCGGCGGCACGCTCCGGCTGATCGAGCAGGCCGCGGACGGAGGGAGACGCATCGAGATCGCGCGGTTCCTCGCCGCGGCGGATGCGGCGGACGAATCCGTGGTCGAAAGGATCCGTGGACCGGTCCTGGACGTGGGCTGCGGTCCGGGACGCCTGCTACACGCCGCGATCCGTGCCGGTCTGCTCGGCCTCGGCGTGGACGTGTCGCGCACGGCTGTCGAGCATGCCAGGGAACGCGGGCTCCCTGCTCTGCAGCTGTCGGTGTTCGAACCGCTTCCGCAGGAGGGGGCATGGGAGACGCTCCTGCTGCTCGACGGCAACATCGGCATCGGCGGGGAGCCGATCGCTCTGCTCGCTCGGTGTGCGCAGATCATCTCACCCTGGGGCAGCATCTGCGCCGAGGTCGATCCCGATCCCGACGCCGATCGGGGCTACGAGGCCACCGTCGTCGACGATGACGGGCGCTCGAGTTCCCCGTTCCCCTGGTACGACATCGGCGCCGCGGCCGTGCGGAAACGCGTTCAGGGCACGGCGCTCGAGATCGTCGAGGAGTGGACGGCGTCAGGACGGGCGTTCGTGCGTCTCGGACGTCGGGACTGATCGACGCAGGTGATGCCGCGCCGCGCTCGCGGCCGCGAGGAGCCCGTCGTGCACCACGACGACCGCGCCCAGCCAAAGGGCTGCGCTGAGCAGCTGTGCGACGTCCTGGCGGGAGAGCATCAGCCAGGCCCCCCAACCGAGAAGGAGAACGCCGCCGACGACGAGAGCGATGCGGATGCCGCGCATCAGGCCACCTGGATGGATGTCAGCCACTTGGTCTGGAGCGCCCCAGGTCTTCCGGGGGCGATGACGCGCGCAGGGTAGCCGTGATCGAGGTCGAGCTCTTCGCCGTTGAGGCGCAGGGCCACGAGGGTCCGAGGGTCCTGCGCGTAGGCCGCCGGCATCGTCGTCGCGCCGAACGCGCCGCGGCGCTGCAGGCTGCGGAACCGGACCGTCGCGTCCTTCGGAGCGCTGACGAGGGCGAGGAGATCGCGGAGTCGCACCCCGGTCCAGGTCGCGTCGACCGTCCACCCCTCGACGCACGACATCGGAAGGACTTCGCTGTGCTGCGGCAGAGCCTCCAGATCGGTGCGCGACAGAGCGAGCGCGGTGGCACCGGTGCCGAGGGTCAACAGCCATGTCGCGTCCACGGACGCCGGGGTTACATCGGCTTGGCGGGCCGAGCGATTCACCGGCAGGTCCTGGGGGCTGCCGATGCGCGATCGCGGCTCCTTGAGACTGAATGGACCGATCGGAGTCGCGGTGTGCGCGGCGGCCGCGACGCCGAAGAGGGCCGAGGCACCGCCGACTCCCCAGAGAAAGCCGCGTCGCGAGATGTCGCGCCCGTCCTCGGCCGAGGTCTTCTCCTCGGCATCTGCACGCCACTGCCGCGCAATCAGGGGCAGGTGCACCGCGATGTGTACCGCGAGCGCGCCGATGAGCACCCAAGAGAGCGCGAAGTGGGTGCGGCGGAACGAAAAGACCCAGGGGTACCACTGCAGAGTGTTGAGGATGCCCGTGATCGGCACCATCAGTGCGGTCGCGACGAGCACGGCCAGGCTCACCCGCTCGAGCAGATGCGGCAGGCTACGGATCGCGGGCCATGTGAAGAGCTTCGGGAACACCACCCAGAGCTTCGCGAGCAAGAGGGGCACCAGGAGCGACCCCACGACGACGTGGGTTCCCTGCGTCCACCCATACAGATGCTCGGGTCCGACGGCGAGCGGAAGCCAGGGCAGCGGGTCCTGCAGGAGGTGGCTGTAAACACCGGTCAGGAAGCAGATGACGAAGGCCGCGCCGAGCAGGCGGCCGACGACGACCGCCGTGCGCGTCGTGCGGAGTGGGGAACCGAGCGTTCGCCGCACCCGTTCGAATCGTTCGCCCAGCACCGTCGAGAGTCGCTCGGTGACGGAAGTCGTCGCTGTGCCGTCTTCACCCATGGGTTCAGTATGGGAATGAGCGGGTCCCCGGCGGTGCGGATGAGATTACAGAGCGGTGACGGTGTCGCGCTCCCGGCGAGATGTCACCGCAGTGTAAGGAAATCGGCGATTGCGCTGCCGACGCCTCCCGCAATCTGGGTCCATGACGGATCCACTACGCAGCACTGCCGGAGCAGAGATCGAGTTCGCCGTGATTGGCGGGTCGGGGTTCCAGACGATCGAGGTCGACGAACGAGTGGTGCTTCCACCGCAGCCCTCGCCCTGGGGTGCGACCCCGGAGATCGTAACGGGCTCTGTGAGTGGACGTCGGGTGGGGTTCGCTCCGCGTCACGGCTCGGGGCACAGGATCCCGCCGCACCTGGTCGATCCGCGCGCCCTGCTCTGGGCGCTGCGACGCCTCGGCGCGCGCGTGCTGCTGTCCACCAACGCGGTCGGCGGTCTGGGGCATCCGCTGCTTCCGGGGGATTTCGTGCTCACTGATCAGCTCATCGACCGCACCCACGGTCGAGTCGACACCTACTTCGACGGGTCCGGAGTCGGGGGCGTGCAGCATCTGCCGTTCGCCGAGCCCTATGACGCGCCGCTGCGCGGGATCGCGCTGCGCGCGCTGCAGGACCTGGGCGAGCGGGTGCATGCGGCGGGAACCAGCGTCGTGATCCAAGGCCCACGGTTCTCGACAGCGGCGGAGGCCGACTGGCATCGCGCGATGGGTGCCGACCTGGTCAACATGACGCAGCTGCCAGAGGCCGCGCTCGCCGCCGAGGTCGGTTTCGCGCACGTCAATCTCGCGATCGTCACCGACACCGACACCCAGCGCGGTGCAGCGGAAGTGGACACCTCCGTGACGGCCGAGCGCGTGTTCGCGGTGATGGCGGCGGCGCAACCGCGACTCAACGCCGCCGTTGCAGCCATCATCACCGCGGTCCCCGTGGGATACGCGCCCGCTGACCGGCTCGACACCGCTGTGGTAGACGTGCTGCTGAGGCGGCGCGGATGAGCGGGACGCTCCTGGTCACGGGCGGAGCCGGATTCATCGGCGCGGCCGTGGTCGAGGAAGCGCTCGCCGCGGGCTGGCGGGTGCGCGTGCTGGATTCGCTGCGTGCCGACGTGCACGGGCGAACCAATCCCGTCCACCCAGAGGCGGAATTCGTCCTCGGCGACGTGCGCGACGACTCCGCCGTCCGTCAGGCGCTGCGCGGCGTCGATGCGGTGAGTCACCAGGCGGCGAAGGTCGGGCTCGGGCTCGGCATCCGGGATGCGCCGGACTATGTCTCTTCGAACTCCCTCGGCACTGCCACGCTGCTCGCCGCAATGGCTGAGGCAGGCGTCGCGAGGCTAGTGCTGGCGTCATCGATGGTCGTGTACGGCGAGGGGCTCTACCTCGACGGCGATCGCCGGGTGCAGCCTCCGCCACGCAGCCGGGAGGATCTGGAGGCGGGTCGATTCGACCCGATCTCGGAGCGCACCGGCGAACCTCTTCGCGCGATCACCATCCCCGAGGATCAGCCCTGCGATCCACGCAACGTCTACGCGGCGACCAAACTCGAGCAGGAGTTGCTCGCACGCGCCTGGGTGCACGGCGGCGGGCGTGCTGCGATGCTGCGCTACCACAACGTCTACGGACCTCGGATGCCTCATGGCACGCCGTACGCGGGCGTCGCGTCGTTGTTCCGGTCCGCTCTCGAGCGCGGAGACGCGCCTCGAGTCTTCGAGGACGGCCGGCAGCGGCGCGACTTCATCCACGTTCACGACATCGCGCGGGCGAACATCGCGGCACTGGGCTGGACCGCTACAGCTCCGCCGGAGGCCGCGCGAGCGTTCAATGTCGCGACCGGAGAGCCGCACACGATCGGCGAGTTCGCCGACGGCCTCGCCACCGCCTTCGGCAGCACGATACCCCCGCGCACGGGCGAGTTCCGGATGGGAGACGTGCGGCACATCACCGCATCCGCCGTCCGCATCCGCGAGGAACTGGGCTGGCACGCGCAGGTGGCGTTCGACGAGGGCGTGCGCGAGTTCGCGCTCGAGCCGCTGCGCCCACAGGTCGAAGGATGAGCCGCACGACGCTGTCGCCACCGGGTCCGCGATTGGCGGCTTGGGGAATGGCGGCGATGCTCGTGCTCATCGCCGCTGCGATTGCCATCCCCGTGTTGACGGGGTGGAACGTGCACGTGAAGTCGTTCCCGCCGCTCCACGCCGAATGGATGCCGCGCATCGGACCCGGGACGCCACTCGCAGTGCTGCTCGGTCTCGCCGGCGTCCTCTGGGGTCCGAGACTCGCGACCGCGGCGCGATGGGGGCGACTGCTGATGATCTCGCTCGCGGCATCGGCGCTGTGGCTCTTCGCGCTCGCCACGGTCGATGGTCTCGACGGGATCGGCACCATCCTCGATCACCGCTATGAATACCTCGGCACCGCGCGCGAGGTGGATGACTTCGGCATGACGCTGCGTGAATACGTCGAACGGATCCCCTACGACCACCCCGACAACTGGCCCGTGCACATCGCCGGCCACCCACCGGGTGCCTTGCTCTTCTTCGTCGTCCTCGTCCGCGTCGGTCTGGGAAGCGCTCTCGCCGCGGGCACGGTCGTGCTGCTTCTGGGGGCGACCACCGCGGTGGCGGCCATGATCACCCTCCGCGCGCTTTCCGCCGAGGGGCTCGCACGCCGGGCCGCGCCCTTCCTCGTGTTCACGCCCTCGGCCATCTGGGTGGCCGTATCGGGCGACGGCCTATTCATGTCCGTTGCCGCCTGGGGCATCTGCGCGCTGGCGCTCGCGACGCGAGCGCACGGTATCGCCCGGATCGCCTGGTCCGGGTTCGCGGGTCTTTTGCTCGGCTACTGCGTGATGCTCTCCTACGGGCTCCCTCTGCTGGGCGTCCTCGCGGTTGCGATCCTTGTGGCAGGACGCTCCTGGGTGCCATTGCCGATCGCCGGTGCCACGGCACTCTTCGTGGTGGGCCTGTTCGCGGTGAACGGCTTTGCCTGGTGGGAGGCGTTCCCGGTGCTGCAGGAGCGCTATTGGGACGGCGTGGCCTCGCGGCGCCCGCCCGGGTACTGGTTGTGGGGGAATCTCGCGGCGTTCGGGGTGAGTGCCGGACCGGCGATCGGCGCGTCGATCGCGGCCGTCGGTGCGGGAGCGGTCGCGACTGTGCGGTCCCGCAGCCTCCTGGGGTGGAACCCCCGCGCGGTGCTGCTGCTGCTCGCGGCCGCCGGCTGGGCGATGGTGATTCTCGCCGATCTCTCGAACATGAGCCGCGCAGAGGTCGAACGCATCTGGCTGCCGTTCGCACCCTGGGTTACTATCGGCATCGCCCTGTTTGGACCGACGACGCTGCGGTGGCTGCTGGGCGCACAGATCGGATTCGCAATCCTTGTTCAGTCAGTCCTCAGCACCGGGTGGTGAATCAGCAGGAGCTGCGGATCAGCAACGGAGTGTCCGATCTCACGAGAGTTGTCATGAAGTGAGACGGCAGTGAACCGGAATTCCGCGACGGTTCAATCAGGCTCGCGGGGCGATTTGTCTCACGAGAGTTGTCAGAAGTTCGGCGGATCTGAGCGACGGCGGGATCACGACCGCATCGCGTGCTCTTGAGACGACTTGGCCGATTTCGCTTCCTTCTTGGGCTCTACCTTTTCCTCATTGCTGAGCGCGCCCAAGACCTCCGAAGCCGGGTCCAGCGCAGCGTCGTCTTGATACTGGAGTCGGTCGTTGAGGCGAAGTTCAAGGAGCTGCTGGCGGAACTCACCGAACCTGGGCACACGCGGTTCAGCGGGATCGCTGAGCTGGAACTCTCGCTGTAGTCTTTCCACTCGACCGTGAAGCTCGTCGGGAAAGTCCGCTCCGGACAATGTAGCTCGCACCTCTAGCAAGATCCGTCTGGCGTCGTGCTTCTTGATTCCATTGGGGAAGTCCTTCTCAAAGGCGTGAACGATGCGCTCAAGCCGGTCGTTGCCCCGCGACTGGGCTTCCACCGCAGTCGCCATGTTTAAGACTTCGCCGAGGTATCGAAGGAGCGAGCCGAACCTGACACGCAACTCATCAGCGCCTTCGACTTGCGGATCTCCGGTGATCAGCGCGACGACCTCCCGCGCAAGGCCGACCTTTTCAAGGTGCTCGCCCTCAAATGCAAGTTTGTAGGTCTCATGGAGAGAGTCCCAGAGGCGTCCTCCCCTGCTAGCCGAAGCCGCGGTGATTGCTTCCACCGTGAACTGAGCAACGGCCTCTGTGGTGAGCGCAGAGAAGCGAGAGAGGTAGTTGATCGCCGCTCGATGAACAATTGACACCGGGAGCAGATCCTCAATCTCCACAACCTTGATGGGGCCGAAGTCAAGTCCCGACTCAGATGCCCAAAGGTCGAGCCTGACGATGTACTCGTCCGCGAGTATCCGTTTCTTCCTCGCCTCACCGCGCCGAAGCACGGTTTCGGCCTGTTTGCCTGCGGGATCCCCGTCGAGCAACGCGACGCAGGGCGGTTTCACTGTGTCCCGGCCCCGGGCGAGATAGACCATGTAGGGGATCGAGTCTGCCCCTCCGCAGGCAACGATCGTCACCTTGTTCAGGTCCAAGCCCTTGGCTTCCTGGTCGGCAGGGGCAATCATGCTGTTAGACAACCCGGCGAGCAGAACTTGGTCCGCTTGACCCTCCACGAACAGGTTCTGGCCGCCGATGAATGCGGTTTCTGCGACGTATGTTCCCAGCGATGATCTGAGCGGTTCGTATCGATTGTTCGCGGCGTCGTGGACGACTCGGGTGCCTTCAGCTTCGATGCCCTTGTCGAGGACGCGGATACGATGCGGGGCATTCTTGTCGATCAGGAACGGCGAGTGAGTAACGTAAACGACCTGACTTCCCGGTCCCCCCGACTCCGGGAAGGCATAGTCGTGCAAGACCCTCAGGAGATCCTGTTGGCCGGTGCTGGAGAGAAAGGCGTCTGGTTCGTCGAGGAGCAGGAGATCCGGCTCCCCGGCCTGCCTAATGCGATGAGCTGTCAACTGAACGAAATAGCTGAGGAAGTAACGCAGGCCCTGACTGCGTTCGGCAAACGAGTATTTCGCCCCGGTTCGGTCCTGGACTGTGAACGCGAGCTCATGCTCGCGCGCTTCCACTAGGAGGTCGAAGTCTCGGTCTTGAGTCCACCACCTCTGGATGTTGAGGTTTTCTTTGATGGCAGAGTTCATCGCACCGATGATCGCTTCGACTTCGCCTTCACGGCCTTCCCCAATCGCGTTACGAAGACCGACGAAGGCCGCAGTATCGATTCCGGCGGCCTCTACTAGGAGTCGCCGAGCAAGCCCGAACTCGGCCTGCCGACGGATCTCCGCCGCGGCGGCGTCTGGATCCACGCTCGATTGAAGCAGAACTGAGAGCTGCGGCGCGAGCGTTGTGTAGTCGGCACTCGCGACCATCGTCGAAACACTTGCCAGGAGGTTTGCCCGCTTGCGGCGGTCGTGAAGAGGTGTTCTCGTTTCTCCGGCCAACTCGGCGATCGAAACGCTGTCGGGAATCGCGAGGCCAGTTTCGAGTTCATACAACGAGGGAAGCGCCCTCTCCAGTGCATGGAGTGACTCAGAGGTGAGCGACGCTCGTTCACCGTTGACCACGATGAACGGGGCCTCCAAGCCGAGTCTGTAAAGCTCGAAGCTCTTGGCCCCAGATAGCGCTGGAACTGATGCGAGAGCGAGGTCATCGCCGGGCTCAATCGTGAACTCGCCGCCGAACTCGGGAAGCCGCAGTTCCCCTGACTTCACGGAGTACAGCTCGCTGTAGCGGCAGAAGTCTGCTCGTTCAATCGGGGCGCCGGTGAGGAGTGCCTTGATCGCGGTCAGCAGCTGGCTCTTTCCCGACTCATTCGCACCGACCACCGCGGTGATCTCCTCGTCGATGAGCACGCGCACAAAAGGTAGCCACGGTTCCAGGGTGTCCCACGTTGGCCGCGCTCGATTGCCGCGTGCCCGCGCCTCGTAGTCATGGTTAAACGAGCGGAAGAACCGTACGTCGACGCGCGTGAGTTTCACCGAGAGCCCCCTGTCAGATTGTCCTACTAGCGAACTGTACAAGCGACCGCCGACATACAGCGCCTGATCGGGCTCTTTCTGCGCTAGCTGCATAGGGATGTCGGGGACTGAACGCGGCGATTCATCTGAGGTCATCCCCGAGTGGTTGCCGATCACACAGCCGGATCGCGATCTCGCGTCCACCGAAAACGATCGTGTCTGGCCGACGTCATGCGGAGGTCAGTCCGCGTAGCCCAACCGGGGTTAGGCCGGGCGTACGCTGATGGTCTCGATCGCGGACGACAGGACGGCGACCATGGGTGACTCGGCACAGGGACCGCGCGGCTCGCTGCTCTACGTGGAGGATGACGCGGAGATCGCCGCCTTGACCGTCGAAGTGCTGGAAGACGTGTACGACGTTGAGCACGCCGCGGACGGCGAGACCGCACTCCGGTTCGCGCTGAGCAGGCGGTACGAAGCGATGCTCGTCGATCGACGACTTCCCGGCATGGACGGCGTCGATTTCATCCGTGCCGTGCGTACCGCGCACATCACGACCCCCATCCTGATGCTGACCGCGCTCGGTACCGTGGACGATCGCGTCACCGGTCTCGACGGCGGAGCGAACGACTACCTGGTGAAGCCCTTCGACTACGACGAACTACTGGCACGTCTTCGGGCGCTGCGACGCGCGTTCCGCGCTGATGGGGTACGTCGGCGCCTCGGCGAGTGGGTGTTCACGCCGGACGCCCAGGCCGCGTACGATCCGTCCGGAATCCGAGTGGCACTGACGGCGACCGAGAGCGCGCTCCTTGAGCTGTTGAGCACCAGCCCCGAACACGTGTTCAGTCGGGATGAGATCCTCCGGGCCGTGTTCCATGAAGGAGACACGACGAGCTCGGTGGACACGTACGTGCATTATGTGCGGCGCAAGACGTCCCCCGACATGATCGAGACCGTCCGCGCACGCGGCTACCGCGCGGGAACACCGTCATGAGCGACGCCGACACTCGACGCGTGCGCCGTGCCGCGCTGTCCATAGGCCTCTGGGTCGGAGTCTCGTCGGGCGTGATCGTAGCGATCGGCATCGGGGTGCTGATCGCGGTGATCCTCTCGACGTCGCGCCGCGAAGGCGAGGAACACGGCGGCGGCTGGTTCGGCGGCCCTGCCGGAACGGGGGACGACTTCATCGTCGACATCGACGTGATCGTTCCGGCCGTGATCGTCCTCGGAGTGATCGGCGTGGTGCTGCTTGGGGTGGTCGCCGCGGTCGCCGCTCGCCGATCGGTCCGCCCGCTGGGCGAGGCGCTGCGTCGGCAGCGGAACTTCGTGGCCGACGCGAGTCACGAGCTCCGCACGCCGCTGACGACCCTGACGAGCCGTATCCAGGTGTTGCAGCGCCGTCATGATCGCGGTGAGGACCTCGGAGCGGGCCTCACCGACCTCCGGCACGATGCGGACATGATGGCCGACGTGCTCAACGATCTGCTGATCGCTGCGGAAGGCGAATCGCTTGCCGACGGGACCGCGGACGTCGCGGCAGCGGCAGCGGCAGCCGCAGCCATCGCAGCGATGACGGCGAGCGCACAGGACTCCGAGGTCTCGCTCACGATCACGGTCGATCAGGAGGTGAAGGCGCAGCTGCCGGAAGTCACGCTCGTGCGCATCCTGGTCGCGCTGCTCGACAACGCCGTGCAGCACTCCCCGGCGCGAGGTAATGTCTCGATCCGCATCGCGCGGGATGCGCGGAACGCGACGGTGCGCGTCATCGACGAGGGATCGGGGATCGAAGGCATCTCGCCCGAGCAGGTCTTCGAGCGCTTCGCGCGTCCGCGCGAGAGTGGACGCCCCCGTAGCTTCGGTCTCGGGCTCTCACTCGTGCGAGATGTCGCTCGCCGTGCCGGAGGGTCCATCGAGGTCGAACGGTCGACGACATCCGGCACGACCTTCCTGCTGACACTCCCGGCTCATCCCTGAACGAGTGCGTATCCTCCGATCGGCGGCGAACCAGCCGTCGTCTGCACGTCCACGATCGTCGTGCCGAGCCAGCGGGTCACGCGACGATCATCGTCGATGACGATGCCGGTCCGGGACCCCGCAGCCGCGATCCATGAACGGTCTGCTGGACCGGCCACCACAGCGGCGGTCGCCCAGACGTCCGCCTGCGTGAGACCGTCGGCCATGATCGTGGCCGACGCGATACCGGTCGCCGGTCGGCCGGTGCGCGGATCGAGGATGTGCAGCCCGCGCTCCGCCGTACCCGAGGTCGCCACCGCGCCGTTCACCACGTCGACCACCGCGATCAACTGACCGCGGTCGTGCGGGTCGGCGATTCCCACCGGCCATCGCCAGTCGGCTCCCTCGGCCGTGAACAGCTGCAGGTCTCCTCCGGCGTTGATCCCGACCGCGGTCGCCGCATCCAGCAGCGGCTCGAGGTGCCGACGGGCAGCAGCTTCCACAGCCCATCCCTTGACGTATCCCGTCGGGTCGAACCACCCCCGCCACCGAGCAGAGAACAGGCCCCCAGTCTCTTGTTCGGCGCGTTCGCAGGCATCCGCGACCAGCGAGACCCTGCTGTCAGCGTCGGCGATGGCGAGCTCGCCGCGACGGATGCGGCTGATGTCGGAATCGGTGCGATATGTCGAAAACACCCGGTCGATCTCGCGCAGTTCGTCGAAGCACGCACGCACTGCCCGATCGGCGCCCACATCGGTCTTCTCTTTCACACCGATCAGGTGGATGCTCATCGGGATGCCCATGATCTCCTCGACCCAGACCCGCGTCACCTCATTCGCGATACGCATCAGCTCTGCGCCTGGTCGATCGCGCTCTGCAAGGAAGACAGGTAACCACCGCTCGTGTAGGTGGCGCCGGACACCATTTGGATCTTCGAGCTCTGCGCCTGCATCGTCTCCGAGACGAGCCTCGGGATCGCGGTGCCGTTGATCTGCCGATCCCGGCCATTGCTGTTCGGGTAATCGACCGCCTGCGCGTCCGTGATCTGTCCGCCGGAGACGGTGATCTGCACCTGCACCGGCCCGTAGCGCGTCTGGGACGATGTGCCGGTGTAGGTTCCGTCGGCGAGGCCGGTGCCCGCTGTGGAACTGGTGCCCGACGTGGTTCCCGTGCCGCTCGCTCCGGTGTCGGTGGTCGTCGCTGCACCGCCCGTGGTAGCTGTCGCCGCACTGGCGTCCGTCGGTGTGACCGCGTCGAGAGACGTGCGGTAGCTGAACAGCAGCACCAGGCCGCTGACCGTGGCGAGCAGTGTGTAGAGGATCTTCTTCATGAGGGTCTCCCTGATCAGATCGTGAACGACTCGGAATGGATGCGATGAGGAGCGAAGTCCGCCTCGACGAGGTCTCGTTTGAGGTCTGACATCCAGGCCTCCGCGCCACAGAGGAACACGTCGTAGACCCCCGGGTCGGGAATCAGATGACGGAGGAGCTCTGCGCCGGACCACGCCTCGTGCGTGGCGGGGATCCAGCTCGACGCGCCGGACGATCGCGGGCCGACGAACGGCAGGTAGCTCAGACCGCGGGTGCGGACGAGGTCGGCGATGGCCTCCTGCCGAAGAGCGTCCTCGGCCGCAGACTCGCGGGTGATGAGCATCGCGTCTCCCGGTCCGTAGCCTTCCGTCTCGAGCAGCGAGACGAGCGGTGCGACGCCTGCGCCTGCGCCGATCATGAGCAGCTTCGTCCCGGTCCGACGCTCGCCGGTCATCTCCCCGTATGGTCCTTCCACGATGACCCTGGTGCCGGGGAGCAGCGCGGTGAGGCGTTGCGTGCCGTCGCCCACCACACGGGCGGTCAACGTCAGCTCACTTCCCGGCGCAGCGGAGAGGGAGAACGGATGCCCGCGGGTCCAGCCGGGTCCATCGAGGAACCGCCAGACGAAGAACTGACCAGCCCGGGCACCGAGCGTCGGAAGATCGCGACCCGCGACTCGGATGGTGACGCCCCGCGCGCCGTCCACCTCGACTCCCGCGACACGCAGGCCCCGACGCGAAGAGCGCAGCAGCGGCATCCCGATGCGGAAGAGCAACACGGACCCGGCGGCGAGTGCCCAGATCGACCACCAGTAGCCGGTCGCGATCGGGGAGGACAGGAAGTCGGCGCCCGTCCACAGCTGGTGCGGCAGCGCGAGTCCGACGCCGAGATACGCGTAGAGGTGCAGGAGGTGCCAGGACTCATAGCGCAGGCGCCGACGGGCACGGCGGATCGAGGTCACGACGACGAGCAGGATCAGCAGCGCGCCCGCCGTGGCCAGGAGCATCCCCGGGTAGTCCCAGATGAACGACCAGAGCTGCACGAACGGGTTGATGCCGGCGGCCATCGCGTAGCCGACCGCGAGCAGCGCGATGTGTGCGCCCATCAACCAGAAGGACCAGAATCCGACGAAGCGATGCAGCCGCGTGATCCCGTCGCGACCGAATCCGCGCTCGAAAAGCGGGACGCGTGCCATCAGCAGCACCTGATAGAGCAGCAGGTTCGCCGCGACCAGCCCGGTGAGGCGCCCGAACGTCGCGACGGTCTCGGCGTTCAGTCCGAGGACGGCCGTCACCCCGCCGCCGGCGACCCAGAGGGCGACCACGAACAGGCTGGTCGCCCAGATCACCGTGATCGCCGCCGCACGCCAGGCCTTCGCGCGGCGATGTGTCGCCTGCTCTCGGCTCGGGGACGCAGCGAGGACGGAAGCACGAGGTCTCGTCGTCAGAGTGGTCATAGGGGAAGCGTGATGCCCCGACTCTGAGACAGGTCTAAGGAAGTGCGCCCGATAGACGACTCATAGCAATCTCTCAAGCAACACCGGTCGTCCCGAGGAGCGTCCCTTGCTGCGCTCCCGCCGAAGCCGGTGCCTGATACGAGCAACATCGGGACCGAAACTCTCGCCACTGGCGGATTCGATAGATCTGAACCCTCCGCAGGCTTCTGGTGCTCGACGTCGATGGGACCATTTCTCGGATCTTCCGAGACGAGGAGCGCGTTCTGCATCAAAACGACCCGGGATGGCGTTCGTGGATGAGTGTCGATGATGAGGTGGTCGATGCACTCGACGCGCTCGTCGAGGGTTCGGATATCGACATCGCGTGGCTGACGACCTGGCCTCATGACCAAGTCTGATCTCGTACGTCCGTGCTGCGAGCCCCTCTGTTCATCTGGGCAGACGACAGTGCCCCTGTGGATGCTGCACGACGCCTGACCGGAATGACGGAAGTTCCTTCATTCGTGGTGCGGCCGAATAAATTCGTAGGGCTCCCGCTCGAGGATGTGTACGGAATCGCCTCAGCCATAGAGCGGATTGAGGACTAACCCTCCGCGGTTGCGAGCGATCTCACCAAACAGCAGATCCCCAGCCAGCGCGCGTATCGGACCCAGCGGCGCGCGGTGGCGTTCTGCATTGCGGTGGGACCTTCGGCACTGCCGGTTCGTTAGTAGTCGGTCTCGAATAGAAGAAACAGAGGGGCGAATCATGACTTCACCTAGCGACGACGTCCAACTGGACGCGAACACGACTGCTGTCGCAGGATCAAGCTCGCGCACGGCCAGCGTGGAGGTGTCTGTCGGCGTCGAAAAGATGCTGACGAAGGATTGCTGGCGCCATATCGAGGCCGAGTCCTTTGGACGCCTCGCCATCATTGGACGAGACGGGGCCCCGGACATCTTCCCCCTGAACTACACGGTCTATGGAAAATCGATCTACTTTCGGTCTGCGCCAGGTGCAAAGCTCGCCGCGATCATCCTTCATCCGGTGGTCGCGTTGGAGATCGACGGCGAAGAATCGGGGTTCCAGTGGAGTGTGGTCGTCCATGGTGGGCTGCGTCGCCTCGACAGCGACACGGAGATCCACGATTCGGGTGTCAAATTCTTGGCCTCCCAGAGCCCGACGGCAAAGTACAACTACGTCTGCATCGAACCCACCTCAGTCTCCGGACGCCGATTCATCGACAGGTCTGAGGGCGCACAGGGGCCGACGCGTCCGGCGGATGACACGGTAATGAGAACGCACCGTCACTCTCGGGACGCTGTGCGCCGCCTGCCGATCAGCCACTTCCCTCCGCTGAGCTGATCAGCCCCTTGTCGTTCGGTGCGCGCCGCTTCGCCGACGCACGCAGAACGATCTTGCGGATCTCGTCGTACCAGAGCACCAGCGACGCGAGTGCGACGCATGTCGCCCAATGCGCGAGGTCCAGGTGCGCGGTTCCGAATGCCACCTGCAGGAACGGAACTTCGACGACAGCGATCTGCAGGACGATGCCCAGCCCGATGGCGCCCCAGAGCCACCTGTTGGTGAACAGGGACCGGAATGCGCTGGCTGTCTCTGACCGGGCGTTGAAGGCGTTGAACAGCTGCGCGAAGACGAGGGTCGTGAATCCGGCGGTGCGAGCGACTTCCAGGGTGTCGTTGCCCTCGATGATGCCGCCCGGAAGGAACAGGTCGATGGTGAACAACGTGGTCAGCGCCATCACGAAGCCGATGGAAAGGATGCCTCCCCACATGCGTCCGTCGATCGCCCGGTCGCTCAGCTTGCGCGGGTGCCGCGCCATCACGTCATCGACTTCGGCATCGACTTCGGCATCGATCCCCATCGCCAACGCGGGGGCGGAGTCGGTGAGCAGGTTGATCCACAGGATCTGAGTAGCGAGCAGGGGCAGGACGATCGCGTCGGTGCTTGCATCGGTGAGGCCGATCACGCCGGCGAAGACTACGCCGAGGAAGACCGTGAGCACCTCGCCGAAGTTCGATGACAGCAGGTAACGGAGGAACTTCTTGATGTTGTCGAAGATCACTCGCCCCTCGCGGACCGCCGCCACGATGGTCGCGAAGTTGTCGTCCGTGAGGATCATGCGCGCTGCCTCTTTGGTAACTTCGGTGCCCGTCACTCCCATGGCGACCCCGATGTCGGCGGACTTGAGGGCTGGCGCGTCGTTCACGCCGTCCCCCGTCATCGAGACGATGTTGCCGTCCTGCTGCAGCGCATCGACGAGGCGCAGCTTGTGCGTGGGCGAGACCCGGGCATAGACCGAAACCGTGCGGGTGACGTCTCGCAGTCCGATGTCATCGAGAGTGTCGAGTTCTGCTCCGGTCACAACACGAGCGGAGGAGTCGACGATGCCGAGGTCGACACCGATCCGCGCAGCAGTGGTGGGATGGTCTCCAGTGATCATGATTATGCGGATGCCGGCACGATGTGCTTCGAGTATCGCTACAGCGGCTTCCGCGCGCGGCGGGTCAGTGATTCCGACCACCCCGGCGTAGACAAGAGCACGCTCGAGTGCCTCGTCGACAGCGGTATCGACATCGTTCTGCGGTCGGTAGGCGATGCCGAGCGTGCGGAAGGCCTCTGCGGAGAGCCCCTCCACGTCAGCGAGTGCTTGCTTTCTGAACTTGTCGGTGAGTGGCTGGATCGTCTCTCCCACCTGGCGATGGGTGCACAGGCGGAGAAGCACGCCGGGAGCGCCCTTGCTGAACAGGAACCGGCGCCCGTTGTCTTTCGCCTGGTGGAGCGTCGACATCATCTTGCGGTCCGAAGTGAACGGGATCTCGTCGCGCCGCTCGAAGCGATCCATGCGCTCCGTCGTTCCTTGGAGTTTTCGGGCCGCCACAAGGAATGCCGCTTCCGTAGGGTCGCCCTGGATCCGCCATTCCCCGCTCTCTTCGGTCAGCTGAGCGTTGTTGACGAGGGAGCCCACGCCGAGGACGAGTTGCACCTCGTACCGCACATCGTCGCGAAGCTCACCTCCATCCCGCGTCACCGCACCTTCAGGCCGATAGCCGACACCGGTGATGTCGGCATTCCCCGAAGCTGTGATCACTCTCTGGATGGTCATCTCGTTGCGAGTCAGCGTGCCCGTCTTGTCGGTGCAGATCACCGATGCAGAGCCGAGAGCTTCCACCGAGCTGAGCTTCTTCACCACCGCGTTCCGCTTGGCCAGCCGTTGCACGCCGATCGCGAGCACGACCGACAGGATCGTAGGCAGCCCCTCCGGCACCGCCGCGACTGCGAGCGAGACGCCGAGCAGCAGCACGACGACCAGACCGCTGAGCGACGTGATGCCCTCAAGCAAGACGATGGTGATCATGACGACCAGGGCGATGATCACGACGATGATGCCGAGCACCCGTCCGATGCGATTGATTTCGATCTGCAGCGGGGTCGGCGCCTCGACGGTGGCGTCGAGCATCTCAGCGATTTCCCGACCTCCGTCGACATCCCGACCCCGGTGACCACGGCACGCCCGTTGCCCTGGGCGACGGCAGTTCCCTTGTAGACCATGTTCAGCCGGTCGCCGAGAGACGCAGGGCCCGTCGGCGTCGCAGGGTCCTTCGTGACCGGCTCGCTCTCACCGGTCAGAGACGCTTCCTGTATCCGCAGCGCATTCGCCGTCGACAGCCGGGCATCCGCGCCGACAGCATCCCCCTCACTGAGCACGAGGACATCCCCACGGACCAGATCCGCGGAGGGAATGGTCTTCAGCGCACCGCCCCGGAGCACGGTCGATGCGGCCGCGGTAATCGTGCCCAGCGCGGCGACGGCATCCTCCGCTTTGGCTTCCTGTGTGTATCCGAGCACCGCATTGAGCAGGACGATCGCGGCGATCACCAGCGCGTCAACGGGAGGGCCCTCTGCGCCCTCGAAGATCCACGCGACCAGCGAGACGGCGACGGCGGCGAGCAGCAGATAGATGAGCGGACTCTGGAACTGCGCCACGATCTTCCGCCAGACCGGGACTCGTGGCAGGCCCCGCAGTTCGTTGCGGCCGTCTGCTTCGAGCCGGCGGGCGGCTTCCTCATCTGAAAGACCGATCGCCGGGTCGACATCGGCTTCGGCCGCGACGGTTGCGACGTCGAGGCGGAATGCCTCATCGAGATCAGCGTCAAGAGTGTCGGTGCTCACTTCACCCTTTGCGGGGATCGGCGGCGTCGGCGTTCGCGCTTCCGACGCCGGTGTTCACCTCGCGCGCTTGCGACTCGGGTCCCGCCGTCCAGGTCCAGTCGGCGACCTCGGGGATGTCCTCACCGTGTTCCCGGGTGTAGGCGCGGGCACGCACTCGCGCATCCTGCATCCGCTGGCGGAGTCCTGCGTATCGTTCGCCGAGCCCTGGAACGCGATCGAGAACGTCCATGACGAGTCGGTAGCGGTCGATGTCGTTGAGCATGACCATGTCGAAGGGCGTGGTTGTCGTGCCC
This sequence comes from Microbacterium sp. NPDC087665, assembly GCF_044743285.1. NCBI lineage: Bacteria > Bacillati > Actinomycetota > Actinomycetes > Micrococcales > Microbacteriaceae > Microbacterium > Microbacterium sp. NPDC087665. The sequence goes on from NZ_JBIUWD010000005.1 coordinate 187,220, forward strand.
TCCTCTTTGTATCCGCGAACGTGCAGATCAGCGTGTCCCGCGCGCCGGTACGTCAGGCGGTGGATCAACCACGGGTAGCCGTGGTAGGCGAAGATGACCGGGCGGTCGGTGGTGAAGATGGCGTCGTACTCGCGGTCGCTCATGCCGTGCGGGTGTTCGCCCTCGCTGACGAGGCGCATCAGGTCGACGACGTTGACGACTCTGACCTTGAGGTCGGGGATCGCCTCACGGAGAAGGGATGCCGCCGCCAGCACTTCGAGCGTGGGCACGTCTCCGGCGCAGGCGAGCACCACGTCCGGCTTCTCCCCTCCCACTTCGGTGCCGGCCCACTCGAAGATGCCGACGCCGCGGGTCATGTGTTCGACGGCCCGGTCCATGTTGAGCCAGTTGAAGGTGGGTTGCTTGCCTGCCACGACGACGTTGACGTAGTCGACGCTCCGCAGACAGTGGTCGTACGCCGACAGCAACGTGTTCGCGTCGAACGGCAGATACACGCGCACGACGTCGGCCTTCTTGTTCACCACGTGATCGATGAACCCGGGGTCCTGGTGGGAAGTGCCGTTGTGATCCTGCCGCCACACGTGTGACGACAGCAGGTAGTTGAGCGAGGCGATCGGGCGGCGCCAGGGGATCTCCTTGCTCGTCTTCAGCCACTTGGCGTGCTGATTGAACATCGAGTCGACGATGTGCACGAATGCCTCGTAGGTGTTGAAGAGCCCGTGCCGCCCGGTCAGCAGATAGCCCTCCAGCCACCCTTCGCACTGGTGCTCGCTGAGCATCTCCATGACTCGGCCGGCACGAGCGAGGTGCTCGTCGGAGGCCAGGTAGTCGGCGTTCCATTGCTTGTCGGTGACCTCGAGCACGGCGCCGAGGCGGTTCGACGCGGTCTCGTCGGGTCCGAAGATCCGGAAGTTGTCGGGGTTCGCTCGGATGACATCTGTGAGCCATCCGCCGAGCACACGAGTGGCCTCGTTCACCGTCGCGCCCGGAGCGGGGACGTCTACCGCGTAGTCACGGAAATCCGGGAGCACGAGATCGCGTCGAAGGAGACCACCGTTTGCGACGGGGTTGGCACTCATCCGCAGATCTCCCGCCGGTGCGAGATCGGTGATGAGCGGTATCGGCGCGCCCGACTGGTCGAACAGCTCCTCCGGCCGGTAGGACCGGAGCCACCCGTCGAGAACGTCGAGATGCTCCGGGGTGTCGCGCGCGCTGGCGAGCGGAACCTGGTGGGAACGCCAGTTGTTCTCCGCCGGCAGTCCGTCGATCTCCTTCGGACACGTCCAGCCCTTCGGTGTGCGCAGGATGATCATCGGCCACGCGGGCCGTTCCTGCAGGGTTCCCGCCGCGGCCCATGCCTTGATCTCCGCGATCTGGTTCAGCACCGCGTCGAGCGTCTCGGCCATCCGGCGATGCACGGCCTTCGGATCTTCGCCGTCGAAGCCACCGGACACGAGGTACGGCGTGTGACCGTAGCCGCGCATGAGGCTGAAAAGTTCTTCCTCGGGGATCCGCGCCAGCACCGTGGGGTTCGCGATCTTGTACCCGTTCAGGTGCAGGATCGGCAGCACCACCCCGTCGGTCAGCGGGTTGAGGAACTTGTTGGAATGCCAGCTCGTCGCCAGGGGGCCCGTCTCCGCCTCACCATCTCCGATCACCGCGGCTACCAGCAGATCCGGGTTGTCGAACACAGCTCCGTACGCATGCGAGAGGGCGTAGCCGAGCTCTCCGCCTTCGTGGATCGAACCCGGTGTATCCGCCGAGGCGTGGCTGGGGATGCCGCCGGGAAACGAGAACTGGCGGAACAACTTCTGCATGCCGTCCGCGCTCTGATCGATATTGGAGTACAGCTCCGAGTAGGTGCCGTCCAGGTAGGTGTTGGCGACCATGCCGGGCCCGCCGTGCCCAGGGCCGGTGATGTAGATGGTGCTGATCTCTCGCTCCCGGATCACCCGGTTCAGGTGTGCGTAGAGGAAGTTGAGCCCGGGCGTTGTGCCCCAGTGACCGAGCAGCCGAGGTTTGATGTGCTTGCGCGTGAGCGGCTCTCGGAGAAGCGGGTTGTCGAGCAGGTAGATCTGGCCGACGGACAGGTAGTTCGCTGCGCGCCACCATGCGTCGAGCTGGGCAAGGGTTTCATTGCCGACTCCGGGCCCATCTCGATAAGAGAACGCGGCGGTTCCGCGATCGGAGATGGATGCTGTCGGTTCGCGATCGCTCATCGGATTCTCGTTTCGCTCATGCTCGATGCCTGCGGCCCCCGCTGCGCGGGGCGTGGTGCTCACGCTGCGACGGCGGCAGCGCCGGCGAGGCTGAGTCCCCAGTCCTCCGCGCGATCCCGTTCGCCTTCGACGAGCCGATTCTTCGAGTCCACAATGAAGCACTCCATCTCGACGTGGTTGGCGGAGTGCCCCTTCAGCCGGCGCTTGATGGCGACGGCTGCATCACCGGCCAACGCACGCATGATGTCTGCCCGCGTCGAGAAGGCGGCAAAGAGATGGGTGCGATCGGAGAAAGCCAGCTCATCGAGCCACTCCCTGACGCCGTGATCGACGTCCGCATGCTCGAGCGTGAGTGTCCTCGCCGGGTCTGCCGCCCATTTGGCGGCCTCGAGCCGAGACGACGGCCGGGGAAGACTGTGGGCGTGTGTGGGGGCTCCGACAACGAGAAGGTCGAAGCCGGCGGTCGAGTGCGGGGCCACTGCCGCGGTCGTGAGCGTCGCGTCGACGGCGCTGCGCTCCAGCGTGAGACAGATGCTCTCGGCGATCGCTCGCGTGTTGCCGAACATGGATTCGTAGACGACGAGTGCGCGCATGATCGTGCTCCTTCGATGGGTGTATCGAAAGTCTCACGCGCGAGTCGCTGCGAAGACAGAGTCGAAAGTCCCATCGGATCCGCTCAGAGCGAGGTGTGTTTTCGCTCGGAACCGTAGACCGCCGCCTGAGTGCGACGCTCCATGCCGAGTTTGGCGAGCAGCCCGCTCACATAGTTCTTCACCGTCTTCTCGGCGAGACCGAGTCTTGCGCCGATCTCGCGGTTGGTCAGGCCGCCGGTGATCAGATCGAGAACCTGGTTCTCTCGCATCGTAAGGTCGAGGTCGGCGGGTTCGTCGATGTTCACGGTGGGCCGGATGGCGTTCACCGCTCTGCGCAGCACGTCGGTGGACTGGATCGTGCTTCCCGCAGCGGCGCGTCGGATAGCGTCGATGAGTGCCCCGCTGCGGATGTCTTTGAGGACGTATCCATTGGCGCCGGCCAGAATCGCCGAGCGAAGGGCGTCATCATCGTCGTAGGCCGTGAGGATGAGACAGGCTATCTCGGGATGGGTGGATCGGATGTCGCGGCACAGGCTGACCCCGTCCCCGTCGGGCAGCCGGACGTCGAGCACAGCGACGTCAGGCAGCGTGGCGTCGATGCGCCGGACGGCCTCGCGAAAAGTGCCCGCTTCGCCGATCACGGCGAGATCGGCCTCGGCATCGATCAGCTGCGCGATCCCGCGCCGCACGATCTCGTGATCGTCCACGAGGAAAACGCGAATCATGATTCTCCTGACGGGCTGCTGTCGGCGACCGGCGCCGACCATTCGATGTGCGTCCCCGAGGTCGACTCGGAGGTGATGGTGCACAGACCGCCGCGAAGCAGTGCGCGCTCGGTGATGTTCGCCAGGCCACTCAAGCGCGATCCTTCCGGGATACCACGGCCGTCGTCGGTCACCGTGAGAACGACGGCTCCGTCAATGATCTCGACGGCGACTTCGACGCGATGGGCGCCGGCATGCTTGACGGTGTTGGTGAGACACTCGCGCAGCACGCCGACGAGTTCATCTGCCAGCGAGGGGTGAACAAGCGAGTCGAGCGGCCCGGAGAACGTGATGCGAGGGGTGGACGGCAGACCGGCGGAGACTTCGGCGATCGTGTCCAGGAGGCGATCGCGGGTCCGTTTCTGGCTGCCGCGCTCGCCCGCGCCGAGCGCGAAGACGACCGTCCTGATGTCCTTGATCGCGGCGTCGATCGCGTCGACCTGCGTCTCGAGCACCGCCGATGTCGCGGCATCCACCGTTCCCGACACCGCTTGCAGCGACAGCCCCGCACCGAAGAGGCGCTGGATGACATGATCGTGCAGGTCCCGCGCGATCCGAGCGCGATCTCGATTCGTCTCCAGGCGCCGTCGGTCCTCTCTCGCCCGAACCACCTCGATCGCAACGCTCGCCTGACCGGCGAATGCAAACGCCAGATCCAGATCCGCGTCGGTGAAGGCAGAAGCTCCCAAACGTCGAGCGAGCGTGAGCACACCCAGCGGCTCCGAACCGCTGTAGAGCGGGATCGCAACCGTGGGGCCCGATCCCGGCTGCCAGTCGACCGGCGCCTGGTCGGCATCAGCACCACCCTCGGCATCGCCGACGACGCTTGCCGCCTGCTGCGTCGCCAGGGCTCGAGCCGCCAGTGTTCCAGCCGCGGGGAAGATGCGACCACGCAGAGACGCCGCATCGCGACCATGGACCGTCGTGACGCGGAAATCGTCGTCGCCGTGCGGCACGGCGACGACCACGAGATCGACGTCAATCAGGGCGCCGACGTGCTCGGCGATCACCTCAAGCACGCTCTCGTCAGATACCTCCAGCATCGCGGCCATCACGTCAGCCGTCGTCTCGCTCCAGATCTCACGAGTCTTCGCGACGTCGTACAGCCGTGCGTTCTCGATGGCGATCCCCGCCGTGGCGGCCAAGGCGATGACCAGCTTCTCATCCTCGTCGCTGAATGGGCCCCTGTCGCCCGACGTCAGATAGAGGTTGCCGTAGACGTGGTCGCCAACCCGCACCGGGACGCCGAGAAAAGCATCCATCGGTGGGTGGTGATCAGGAAAACCTGCGGAACGGGAGTCCGTGGCGAGGTGCGTGACTCGGATCGGCGTGTGTTCGGTGATCACTGCGCCCAAAAGCCCGTGCCCCACGGGCGGGTGCCCGATCCGCTCGACGGTGGCGGCATCCATCCCGACGTGGATGAAGCGCTCGATTCCGCCCTCCCGCGCGATGACGCCGAGAGCACCGTAAGGCGCATCGACCAGACTCATCGCGGCTTCGACGATGCGCCGCAGCACGACTTCGAGATCCAGACGCTCGACAATCGACGCGTTCGCGTCGAGCAGGTCTCGGAGCCTGCGCTGGGCGAGTGCCGCATCGGCCGCCACATCGGACGGCCCTGAACGATCGGACATCACTGCCTTCCGTCGTCGCGAGTCTATCGAGCGCTCAGTCGGCCAGGGCAGCATTCGGCACGATGCACACAGGAACCGTGGAGTGGGTGAGCAACTCGTGCGTGACCGGCCCGAGCAGCGTGTCGGCGAGGACTCCCCGATGAGCCATACCGATGACAAGCAGCGACGCATTCCGCGCACGCTCCAAGAGCACGCCTGCCGTGTCTCCGTGAGACAAGACCTGCTCTATAAGAAGGCGAGGATACGCGACGCGCAACCTCTGGTTGGCGTCGCGGAGCACTTTCGCGTGCTGTGCTCGCACCTGAATCGGCGACGCCCGGAGAGAGATCGGCCCCTCGACTCGCGGAACGGGCATTTCCCAGGCGCGCACGATCACGAGCGATGCTCCGGTTGCGTCGGCTTCGCCGGCGGCCACCTCGACGGCATGCGAGGACGCTTCGTGACCGGATAGACCGACCACGACCGCGGCATCCGAGGGCGACCAGTGATCCGGAACCACGACGATCGGGACCGCGGATTCCGCGGCGAGTCGCAGGAATCGAGCGGACATGATCGAACTCGCCGCGCCGTTGCGGTGTGCACCGACGACCAGCAGATCCGCGGCCGCCGCCTGCTCGAGCAGGGCCGCCGGCATGGTGCCTTCCACGAGCCGCGACGTGACCTCGCAATCCGGCGCGCTGTCGCGCACGCGGAGCTCGGCCGTACGGAGGGACGCACCGCTCTGCGATTCATCCGAAAGGATCGTGCCGCCGATAGTCACGATCTCGACCCGGGTCGAACCATGGGCGGCCCGTTCGGCCGCCCAGTCCATAGCCACCAGTGACGCATTGGTTCCGTCGAAACCCACGACGATGGTCTTCATGGGGCCGGTCCTTTCTGCGCGGCCTCACGGCCGTACCTTGAGTCAGACGAGCCAGCGGTTGTGCTGGACGAGGCCGAGCGACTTCCACTGCCGACCGAATCCCCAGGTGTCTCCGGCCGCGAGGGCAGCGATGACGATGAGGGCGAGGGCGTAGATGATGTGATAGTCGACCAGCGGGTTGGTGGAGGCCGCGTTGGCACCGAAGGGCCACTCGGCGAGGTACATCGCCACCATGAGGATCGCGCCGACGACGGCGCTGATGCGCAGCCCCACACCGAGAAGCACGGCGAGTCCGATCGCGAGCATCGCGATCATGAAGAGCACGTCACTCACCGGGCTGGCGATCGCGGCAAAGAGAGGCTTCAGCGGTCCGATGACCGAGTCGCTGTTGAGGAAACCCTGGCTCGGCGTGCCACCGGCGATCCATGCTCGCTCGGGCGGCGTGGCGTAACCGAGACCGAACGTCTTGTCCAGGAAAGCCCACAAGAAGATGAAGCCGGTCGCGAGCCTCAGGATGGCAAGCCAGCGGCGCCCGCTCGCGGTGGTCACGATGCGTGTCTCTTCCCCTTTCGCGGCCTCCGGGGGGTCAGTCGAGCGCACGGGTGGAGTCTGCAGAGCAGTCATGGCAATTCCTTCACGTTGAGCCGCGGACAGATGTCGCGACGGGATACTCCCACCATCCGGGGTAGGAACTGCGGATGCCAGGGTCGAAGGTCCCTGTGCGAGCGGCGGGACCTTCGACCTTGCCAGTGACGGCTCGGATACTGTGCAGTGGATCGAAAAGGGGCTACACACCATGAAGACGAATACGGGCACCATCGAAACTCGACGAAACTGCTGCGAACCCACCACGGCAACGAGCAGAGCCGCCGTGTTGGTCTCGCCACATCAGAGTGAGGCGCTCATCGACGATGGGTCTCCCGAGAACCCGCTGATCGATTCGATCTGTTGACGCTGGCGTCGCGGTCGCCTCGACCGCTGGGTACCCGAGCAGCGCGGCGAGAAAGGTGACAGTATGCGTTTCGTCAGGCGGTACCCAGCGATCGCCATCGCAGCCGTGATCCTCGCGGGAGTGCTCGCGCTCCACGCCGTCGGCGAAAGCCTCCCCGGCCGATGGATCGCCACCTCCTACGTCGGGGCGTTCGTGGTGTGGACACTGATCGGGATGATTCGGGACGTGCTCCGCGGGCACGTCGGTCTCGACCTTCTCGCCGTCGTGGCGATGGTCGCGACGCTTGCGGTCGGGGAGTACATCGCGTCGCTCATCATCGTCTTGATGCTCTCGGGCGGTGAAGCGCTCGAGGATTTCGCAGGACGCCGAGCGAGGCGAGACCTCTCGGCACTGTTGGATCGCTCGCCCCGCATCGCGCATGTTCTGATCGGCCCACACGACTCGGCCTCCGAGGAGGTGCAAGACGTTGCTGTAGAAGATGTCTCGATCGGTGACACGTTGCTCGTGCGCCCAGCGGAGATCGTGCCCGTGGACGGCATCCTGCTCACGGAATCCGGGACGTTCGACGAATCATCGCTCACCGGGGAGAGCATGCCGGTGAGCCGCGAATCCGGTGGCGTGGTGCTCTCCGGAGCGATCAACGGTGCGCGAGCTGTTCGGATCCGGGCGCTGCGCGCCAGCGCCGACAGTCAATATCAGCAGATCGTGGCGCTGGTCCACGCCGCCGAAGAGTCGCATGCGCCGGTCGTGCGCCTTGCCGATCGCTTCGCGATTCCGTTCACCGCTGTCGCGCTCGTCCTTGCCGGCACCGCCTGGGCGATCTCGGGCGATTCCACTCGGTTCGCTGAAGTGCTCGTGCTGGCGACCCCGTGCCCCCTCCTCATCGCCGCTCCGGTTGCGTTCTTGGGTGGGCTTTCCCGCGCCGCCAAGACGGGCGTCATCATGAAAGGCGGCGCGGTGATTGAGCAGCTGGCGCGTGTGCGGTCAGCGGCCTTCGACAAGACCGGGACGCTCACTCAGGGCAGACCCGACCTGGTTGCTGTCCGACCCGCCGCGGGCTGCGAAGCGGACGAGCTCCTGATGCTCGCCGCTTCCGCCGAGCAGTACTCGTCGCATGTGCTCGCCGACGGTATCCGTCGTGCTGCTGCCGAACGCGACCTCGTCCTTCGCCCGTCCGACGATGCCAGTGAGGTCGCGACCAACGGGGTCATGGCTGTGATCGACGGTCGAACGATAGTCGTCGGCAAGCCCGCCTATGTCGCTTCGCTCGCCCCAGACACGATGTTCGCGGCACTCGGCATCGGCGAAGCCGCAGCGTACGTGGCGATCGACGGTCGATTCGGCGGCGTCCTCGTCCTCGCCGACGCTCCGAGGCTCGAGGCAGAGGCGGTGGTCTCCTGGCTGCGCGCGAACGGCGTCGACCGCCTGACGATGCTCACTGGTGATGCGCGATCGACCGCGGAATCCATCGCACGCGCCGTCGGGATCGACGACATCCACGCCGACCTCCTCCCCGCCCAGAAAGTCGAACTCGCGGCTGACCTGCGCCCACGACCGATGATGATGGTCGGCGACGGCGTCAACGACGCTCCCGTGCTGGCGGCGGCCGATATCGGGGTCGCGATGGGCGCGAGAGGCGCGACCGCCGCAGGCGACGCTGCCGACGTCGTCATCCTCGTCGACTCGTTGGCGAAGGTCGTCGATGCGGTCTCGATCGGGCGCCATACGCTTCGCGTCGCGCTCACCGCGATCTGGATCGGAATCGGGCTGAGCGTGGGACTTATGGTCATCGCGATGACGGGGGTCATCCCCGCGGTCGCCGGCGCCCTCATCCAGGAGGGCGTTGACCTCGCAACGATCCTGTACGCTCTCCGCGCACTCGGAGGGCGTACTACAGGGCTGGGGCGTGTTTGACGAGGATTGGCCATGAGGAGATTCGCACAGTGTGCCGTGAGAAACGTCGGCTCGGTCTGAGACCAGCGGGATGCCCGGGCTGGAGATCATCTGTCCGGCCGAGTCTTCTAGCGCGAGACTGTGTCCATGGATATTGAGCGGTGGTGGCCAAGGCTGACCGCGGAAGCGCGCGAATGGCTGGCGGCGAATAATGGCGAGGTGGTGCCACCTTCTGTTGTGAGCGAGATCACGAATGCCGGTGGCGGTCCGCCCAATGGTTCATGGTGGGCCGGAGAGTCAGGGGCCGACGGGATCCTCCTCTCCGACGCGGCGATCGATTGGATCGAGGAATCAGCGAACGGCGAGCACTGAGGCTTTAGTCCTCCCGGGCACGTCGTCTTACGAGTTCGCCCATCGCATGGGCGTTGTCCACGTCTAGAACCCGGAACCTCAAACGACTCCGGTTGTCCCCAGGAACGTTCCGAGTGCGAAGGTCGCACCGAGTGCGAGCGCTCCGCCGAGTACGACTCGGATCGTCGGTCTCGCAGCGGGGTTGCCACCGATCTTCGCGCTGGTGAACCCCGTCAGCGCGAGCGCAAGGAGTACGACGAGGAAAGTGATCGGCACGCGAACCTCTTGCGGTGGAAGGAGAATCGCCAGCAGAGGGAGGAGCGCTCCGAGCGTGAATGCTAAGGCCGACGCACCTGCGGCAGCCCATGGACTGACAACGGCGTCTTCGGTGATGCCGAGTTCGGCCTCGAGGTGGGCGGTGAGCGGATCATGCAGCGTCAGCTCCTCCGCGACCTGACGCGCCGTCGCGGGTCGCAGTCCCTTCGCTTCGTAGATCCCGGCGAGCTCCTCGAGCTCCGCCGCTGGTTCGTCAGCCAACTCCCCGCGCTCCTTGGCGATCAGGGCCCGCTGGCTGTCCCGCTGGCTGCTGACAGACACGTACTCACCGAGCGCCATCGAGATCGCACCACCGACAAGGCCCGCGACGCCCGCGGCGAGCAACGCGGCCGAATCGGTTGTGGCACCGGCCACACCGACGACCAGCGATGCCACCGAGACAATGCCGTCATTGGCGCCGCGAACTCCCGCGCGGAGCCAGTTCAGTCGCCCGGCGATGTCGCCTCGGTGCGGTTCATTCGGATGAGCGCCGGACGGGGACTGAGGCGAGGAGATCATGAGAGCATCCAACCATTCACTCGAAGGGTCCACGGGTCGAGTTGCGTCTTCGACCCGTTGTGTGGTTCATAGCGCGAGAGAAGGCTGCTCGTCGGCCATTCGAGGGGCGAGCGGCGAGGGCTCGGAGTCCGTGGCTGAGCGATAACGCCAGGGTCGCGCACTGCGGAACGTCAGCAGCTGTGCGCCGAGGCCGATGAACACCATCACGCACCACACCAGGATGTTCAGCCAAGGAATCTGGAGTGCGACGATGAGGATCAGTCCGCCGATCAGCGACTTGGCCAGCGGGTGCTGACCGCCTCGCAGGAGCAGTCGACCGATGTAGTAGGACGCGAACACGAACGTCGACAGTGTGAGCACAGCCCATACGAGCAGTCCGGCAAGTACCAACGGCGCGCCGACAACGGTGACGAGAAGCGCCAACAGCCCGATCGGGATGGCGAGGGATGCGACGAACCCGACCAACATCGCTTTCCAGGGGGAGGGAACGAGGTGATCGGTCACGCGCTGCAACCACCGGGGAATGAGCAGCCCCGCAACAAGTGTCACCATGCTGAACGCGACGAGCGCGTAGAGCAACCCGAGGAGCCACCCGACGATCGCGGCCCACGGCGACACCTCGACAGCGGGCGCCTGGGGAGACTCAACCCGCTCGACGGAGCCGGCGACCGCCCCGTCTTCGATGACAGCGGTGCTGTCGCTGACGTATGAGAGGTCACCGCCGACCGAACCGTTGATGGTGAGGCTGTCGACACTGACCAAGACATCGCGGCCGACGTCACCGGCGATCGCGAAGGTGCTTGACGCACCAACCAGGTCGTCGCCGAACGACCCCGTTTCGGCCACATTGATGTCTGCGGCGAAGATGGTGCCGCTGTGCGTCACTTCTCCGCTGATGGTGACCGTCTGCGCGGCGAGGCGCACGTCACCATCCACGGTTCCGGTGATGGTGATCGTCTGCGCGGCGGCGATGACGTCGCCCGTCACGTTTCCACTGATGGTTACCGACTGACCAGCCGCGTACACGTCGCCGTCGATATCTCCCGACACGTCGACGATCGCGTCGGCATAGAACTGGGACCCCTCCTGGGCTTCTGTGGCGGAGGGAGCGGCGGGTGACAAGTCGGAGACAGAGGCAGAGGCTCCCGCTCCTGTGCTGAGAACCAGAAACCCGACAGCAACGAGCGTGAAAGCGTAACGGAGAGTGCGTGGACGGTAACTCATTGTGGCGCCTTTTCTCAGATCATGAGGGTCGAGCTCTCGCCAGACCGGATGTGAAGGATGGGTCCTCCTCCTCGTACCGATGCTTGCCCGCATTTCACCGCAGATGTAGGGCCTAAGGTCCTCCCACGGACGCACGCCGGGACCTTTGACCCTGCAAGTCAGCGCGAAGTTCGCCTAGCGTCGTCGATATCTCCCCAGATCAGGCCAGAGGTTCCGGCGCCATCGCTGAGCGACACCTCCGAGCATCAATCGCTTCAGGAAAGTTCCCCTCATGCACAGCATTCGAAATCTCACAGTTCTCGGAACGGGCGTCTTGGGCTCCCAGATCGCTTATCAGGCAGCGTTCCACGGGTTCGACGTCATCGCGTATGACCTCACGAACGATGCTGTTTCAGATGCCCGGGCACGCCTGACGAAGCTCGCCGCTGTCTACGTCGCAGATGACGTTGTGGGGGCGACCGCCGAGAGCACGACGACGGCGCTCAACAGGATCCGGTTCTCCACCGATCTCGCAGACGCTGTCTCCGAAGCCGACCTCGTCATCGAGGCAGTGCCGGAGGACATCGGGATCAAGCGCGCGCTCTACGAGAAGCTCTCCGCCCTCGCCCCGGCGGGCGCAGTCTTCGCAACGAATTCCTCCACCCTCCTCCCCAGCGACCTCAAGGATTTCACCGGGCGCCCCGATCGTTTCCTCGCACTGCACTACGCCAACAATGTGTGGCGGCAGAACACAGCTGAAGTCATGGGCACTACGGATACCGATCCGGCCGTGTATGAGGCTGTGGTGGACTTTGCCCGCCGTAGCGGCCTCGAGCCGATCGAACTGAAGAAGGAAAAAGCAGGGTACGTATTGAACTCGTTACTTGTCCCCCTCCTCAACGCCGCAGCGGAGCTCCTTCTGGAAGGCATCGCCGCCCCGGAGACGATCGACAAGACGTGGCGCATCGCGACTGGTGCGCCGACAGGACCTTTCCAGATCTACGACGTCATCGGATTGAAGACGGCGTACAACGTTGCGGTAGCAAACCCGGAACCCGGATCCCAGGCATGGGCGGCCTACCTCAAGGCCAACTACATCGACAAAGGCAAGCTCGGCACCGCGACTGGCGAGGGCTTCTACCGGTACTGACGGACTGCTCTCAAAGATGCAGCACATAGGACGGGGAGAACAGTGACCGCAGAACGTCCCGTCGTAGGCAGGCCTGTGACGAATTGGCATGTCCAGCACTCGAGCTCCCTGACTACAGGACAACGGGCGGCCGACAGACTCCGCAACGGGATGGGCTCCTGGGGCTTCATCGGCGGCTTCCTCGCCTTCATGCTCGTGTGGGCAGCCGTGAACCTGATGGCCTTTTCTTGGGATCCGTATCCCTACATCCTGTTGAATCTGTTCCTCAGCATGCTCGCTGGCCTGCAAGGCGCGATCCTCCTCATCGCGGCAAAGCGTCAAGACGGGATCGCCGCCGCGCTCGCAGAACACGACTATGAAACGAACGTCGCCGCCAAGCAGGAGTTGGAGGAGCTGATGGAGATCAACCGTCTTCAGCTCACACTCATCCGTGAGCTGAGAGCCCTCGGAGCACCCACCGAAAAATGAGATCGCCCCCCGCATCAACGCCGACCCGCCTGAGTTCAGACCGGTCGGCGTGTTGTGAAGCCACTCAGTACGTGTTCAGTTGCGGAACTGGCATGTGGGCTTCACGCACCTCGAGACGATTCTGCACATGCATCACGTGCGGCGAAGACCATGCGGCATCGCCTGCTTGCTGCTTTTCCGCCCAGGACCGGACCTGTCCAGTGAGGGTCACGGTGTTGCCGCGGACGATCACAAGGATGTCCCTTGCGTCGAGCTGCGCGTGACGACCCAGCGCATTCGTGATTCGTTCTTCGGTGTCCGGCCCAGACGGGCGGGCAGCGAGTGTGATGCGGTTTTCGACGTCGAACACACCCCGCAGATGCTGGATCGCGCCCTTGGCTGCCTGACGCTGATAGTTCCACGCAACCTCACCGGTGAGCGTCACGACATGCCCGGTGATCTCAGCCTTGACCGTGTCCGGAACAGTCGATGCCCACGTGAGCGCGCTCTGGACCTCCTTGGCGATATCGGTCTCAGTGACCGGCCACGCCGCGTTCGGATGGATGGTCATGTCATCGACGACCGTGGAGACACCGCGGACTCGAAGGGCTGCATGCTTGGCGGCGAGGCGCTCCGAGAAGTCGACCACTTCGCCGGAGAGGGTCACGGCCGATGCGTGAACACTCACTCCGATACCTGCGGCGTTGACGTCCGGGGTCCAGTCGAGTTCCTCCTGCACGGCATTCTGAATGTCGTGGTCACTGAAGCTTGATGATGCAGAGTCCATTACGAGGTTCCTTCCATCTGAACGCGCGACTGCACGCTGTGTTCACTCTGATCCTCGGCCGGGAACGCTCATAGGGGCATTGGTCCCGTCGGATATCCGGTGGGAGCGCTCGAGCAACCACGAGCAGCGCAGGATATGACCTTTGGCCCTGTGCGGTAAGCCAACGGAAGCGCACCTTGAGAGGATGCGAAAGAACTCACTTCCAAAGCACATCATCGTTGGCCTCGATGGGTCTGAATCCTCCATAGCAGCGCTCCGACACGCCGCGGATTTGGCCGCAAAACTCCATGCTTCGTTGGAGGCGATCATGACGTGGGAGTACCCGGTCTTCTACGACCCGTACTATTCGGGCGCATCCTGGTCACCGGAGACCGAGACGGCAAAAGCGATGAAGGCGGCCATCGCGCAGGCCTTCGAAACGGATCTCCCCCGCAACTTCACCCAGACTGTTCTTCAGGGCGCACCAGCCCGCGTCCTCATCCGAGAAAGCGAAGATGCGACCATGCTCGTGCTCGGAAGCCGGGGGCACGGCGGGTTCGCCGGCTTGCTGCTCGGTTCAGTGAGCGCCACCTGCGCCGCACACGCCACATGTCCGGTCTTGATCGTGCACACCCATGACTCGCCCGGGGACTCCGCCTGATGAACGATCACAGCGGGCATGTCAAGAACCATCGCGCCGGAAGGGTGGTCCTCGTCACTCTCGGCTCCGTCGTCAGCCTGCTCACGCTCGGGCTCGGCGTTGTCGTCACCGTGGGCGGCGTCTTCGTTCCCGCTGCGTACCTTCAGCCGTGGAGTGAGACGTATTCGCAGGCGTTCGTCGACCCACGCATGAAGGTCGTCTCGCAGGCAGTGCTCGCCCCCAGCGGTCACAACATGCAGCCATGGACCATCCGGCTTGACCAGGTCGATCCCAAGGTGCTCTACCTGTACGCAGACCCGACACGACTTTCGCCCGCCGTCGATCCTCTCGCCCGGCAGGCTCTCGTATCTCAAGGGGCCTTTCTGGGATATGCGCAGGTGGCGGCGGAACACCTCGGGTACACGGCGTCGCTCGAGCTCTTCCCCGGCGGCACGTATGACGAGACGGGTCTTGAGGTCTCGATGAGTGAGCTCCCTGTCGCCAAGATCACCCTCAGTGACAGACCTTCCGCTTCGACAGACGACTACGATTCGATGTTCCTCTCGGACACCAATCGCTCGCCCTACACGTCAGCACCGCTGACCGACGCGCAGGCCACAACGTTGACTGATCTCGCCGACACGTCGGCACTGGCGACCCTGTCGGTATTCAGCGACACGAAGAATATGACCACGCTCGGGGACCTCGCGATCGAGGGGACGCTGATCGAAACCGAATACCTGCCGGCGACCGAGGAGAGCAACGCGGTCTTCCACAGCACCGAGCAATCCAAGAACGAAGCCCTATCGGGTTTCGCCGTCGAGGGCCAGGGAACCAGCGGCTTCATGAAGTACCTCCTGCAAGGTCTCATCACGATCGTCCCTTCCATCAATGATGATGCTTCTGCAGCGGCGAATGCGATCGCACTCACTGATGCCGGCGTCGAGAACACTGCCGCGTACGCGATGATCAGCACCCCGGGGAACACCCGCGTGGAACAGGTCGAGGCGGGGATCCTCTACGCTCGGCTCTCCCTGCACGCGCGAACAATCGGATTAGTCATGCAGCCCCTCAGCCAGGTGCTGCAGGAGTACCCCACCATGGCGGCACCCTACAAGGCGATTCACGAGCAATATGCGCCGGATGGAGCGACCATTCAGATGCTCGTCCGTGTAGGAACGCCCACCAGGGAGTACCCCGTGACGATGAGACGAGATGCGAACAGCCTGGTGGACACACCATGACCGATCTCCCTCGCCGCACACTCATACTCCTGCTGTCCTTCGGGGCGATCTCAGCGATTGCAGGCGGGATCCTCGGTGTCTTCTTCAACGGTGCCGGCGTCCCCCTCGAATACCTGCAGGGCACCCCCTTCACGTCTTATCTCGCGCCTGGACTGATCCTCGGAGTCGTGATCGGGGGCACCCAAGGCGTGGCTGCGATCGGCGCGCTGCGACGGGACGAGTACAGCATGATGGCCGCCACTGTTGCCGGGTTCGGCATGATCATCTGGATCTTCGTCGAACTGGCCATCACCGGATATTCCTGGCTCCAGACCTTCTACTTCGCCCTAGGCCTCGGCGAGGTGATGCTCGTGCTCCTTCAACTGGGGGTCTTACTCAAAGTGGCTCGGCCTGGACCGCGACGTTCACCCCAGCCGAACTCTGGACCACTTGCGAGCAGACCATGAGTGCGTCTCCCATCGTGCAGCACCCCGTGAAGGGCCGTCCCGCGCCCGCGGTCACCCACCCATCGACCTACCTCACTCTCGCGCTGTTCGCGTTCGCCCTTCTGGGGTTCGAACTGCTAGTGCCGTTCGTTGAGCCTGCGATCCCGACAAGGGTCGAGAGTGTCGAGGCCGCGATGCTGCACTGGATTGTCACGATCGTCCTTTGGACGGGCGGAGCACTCGGCCTGCTCGCATGGTCGCTTCGCCACACCGGATTCTCCTTACGCGGATCTGCCGCTGCACACGCCCCCACACGGAGCATCATCGTCGTGGGCCTGGTGGCGTTGACATTGGCAAGCCAGTGGCTCCTGCGCGGCGGCGTCCTGCCGCCGATTGCCGAGTACGCCGCGCTCTCCGCTCGCTTCGGCGAGGCGGGCATGACCGCGTGGCTAGTTCAGGTCGCCTACTACATCGTCGAGGTCGCAGTGGTCGCCCTCATCATCGGATTCGGGCAGCGAGCGGGAGAGGGGTGGTTCCACCACCCGCGGGTTCCCTGGGGAGGCGTCATTCTGGCGTCGACGTGGGGACTCGTTCACTTCCTCACCCAAGACGCGGCCACTGGTGTTTACGGTATGGCGCTGTCCTTGATGATGGGCGTTGTCTACCTGCTGGCCGGAAGAAGCCTCCTCATCACGTTTCCGATCCTGCTCGTCATGTTCATCATCTGAGGAATCAGCCCCGGGGAGAGAGCGCAGTAAGGCTTGCATGCGTCGCGAGACGAAGGTCCTTGGTCTCGTACAGGCGGCGTACTGACATGTGCGCTGGCGATCGACAGCGGCGTTAGGCACGTGGATCAGAATTTCCGTAACCAAACCGTTGCATTCGTTACCTCGCCGTTATAGATTGATCACACGGTGAATGTTTGCTGTGGCACTCACCGAATGTGATTGCAGGACACTCTTGGTGCAAGGGACAAGGGCCGGTCGGGAGCCTCTCCGATCGGCCCTTACTGTTGCCCTTCGTCCCGGTATTCTGTAAGGATGACCGATCGCAAGCTCGCCCTGGCAGCATGGGAGAGCCTGTTCCGCGCGCAGCATGAGCTGTTCCACGACATGCTCGCCGATTTCGAAGGCTCCGACCTGGCGCAGGCCGAGTACGACGTGCTCCTCACGGTCACCCGCTCCCCCGACCTCACGGCGCGTCTGCGCGACGTCACGGCGAACATGCTCATCAGCCAGCCGAGCGTCTCGCGCCTCGTCGAGCGCATGGTCGCCCGCGGACTCGTGACCAAGTGCCCCGACCCCGAAGACGGTCGCGGTTCGCTGATCACGGCGACGGATGCCGGAGCCCGAGCCTTCCGCGCCCTGGCCACCGTGCATGGTCGATCGATCGCCGAGCGCATGTCTTCGCTCGACGATGAGGAGCTGCGCACGCTGCGAACGCTCGCCGAGAAGCTCCGCAACTCCTGACACGGGGAGTTCTCCCCGAGGCATCCGGCCCTGTGATCTGGCAGGGTGGGTGCTGAGTCCCGCACGTCGCGGGAACGCAGACTTCCCCTTACGGGGGGGAATCAGGGAGGTCATCCATGGAGATCGCCGGAATCGTCGGCATCCTCGTCATCGTCGGCATCGCCGTCGTCATCGTCGTCGTCGTACTGCTCATCCTGCTGTTGTTCGCACGCAGCTGGATCAAGGTCGCCCGCGCCGATGAAGCGCTCGTCATCTCAGGACGCAAGCAGAAGGTGCAACGCACCATCGCGACCGTCCTGCCCGATGGCACCGCATCGACCCGCCCCGAGATGGAGGAATCTCCCGTCACGGTCATCGTGAACGGCAAATCCCTCGTCAACCCGATCACGCAGCGCCACGAGATCATCTCGCTGCGTTCGCGCCAGGTCTCCCTCAACGCCGAAGCCCAGTCGCTCGACAGCGTCACGCTGAACGTCGACGGCGTCGCGATCGTGAAGATCGGCTCCGACCCCGTGTACGTGCGTCGTGCCGCCGAGCGTTTCGCCTCGCAGGACAAGGCCATCGAGCAGTTCACCACCGAGCAGCTCGAAGGTGCCCTGCGTGGAATCGTCGCGACCCTCTCGGTCGTCGAACTGATGCGCGAGCGCAAGAAGTTCTCCGACCAGATCGCCGCCGACGTCTCGCAGGAGCTCGCCGAGCAGGGACTCATCCTCGACTCGTTCCAGATCAAGGGCATCACCGACAAGGTCGGCTACATCCAGTCGCTGGGTGCACCCGAGATCCAGGCGAAGCGTCAGTCGGCCGAGATCTCGCAGACCAACGCCGACCGTGCGATCAACCAGAAGTTCATCGCGAACCAGGAAGCCAACCTGATCGAGCAGACCGCGCTCGACACGAACACGGCCAACTCGAACGCCGGCATCGGCCGTGCCCGTGCCGCCGCCGAGCAGGCCGAGAACCTCGCCCGCGAGCAGGCTCAGCAGGCCGTTCTGCAGCAGCAGGCCGAGAACAAGCAGGCTCAGCTCGACGCCGACGTCAAGCGCGTCGCCGACGCGCAGCGGTACGAGGCCGAGACCCGCGCCCAGGCCGAGCTGTACACGCGTGAGAAGGCCGCAGAGGCCGCTGCGATCGAGCAGGTCAAGCAGGCCGAGGCGCGCACCCGCATCGCCGAGCAGCAGGCCCAGGCCGACAAGGCCCGTGCCGACGGTGAAGCTGCGGCTGCCGTCGCCAAGGCGACCGGTGACGCCGACGCTCTGCGCTCGCAGGCCGAAGCCGAATCCGAAGCCCGACGCCTGCGCGCCAACGCCGAAGCCGACGCCATCCGCGCCGAGGGTGACGCCCGTGCGGCCGCGCTCGAGGCAGAGGCCAAGGCCATCGCCTCGAACCAGGAAGCGTTCCTGTCGCAGCGTGTGCTCGACGTTCTGCCGTCGATCATGGCGGAGTTCTCGAAGGGCTACGCCGCGATCGGCAACGTGTCGATCATCGGCGGTTCGTCCGACGATGGCGCCTCGCAGGTCATCGGCGCCGACAGTGCCGTGGCGATGCGCTCGGTGTTCGACACCGTGCACTCGGCGACCGGGCTCGACCTCGCCGGCATCATCCAGGGCCAGGCCGTCGGCCGCGCCTTCGGTGCAGGTTCGGCCGAAGCATCCGCTCCGGCACCCGCCGCCGCACCGCGCGTGCCGGCTCCGACTACTCCGCCGCCGCCCGCGGCGGACGACGCGGAGTAGTCGACAGCAGTTCCCAGCGGATGCCGCGGCCGATTCGGTCGCGGCATCCGCTTTTTCGTCGCCGCGTCGGTTTCATAACTCCTCAGAACCGACGCGCCGACCCCCGTTCCCGGGGTTTCGGGCCCTGGCGACCCCATTCTGAGGAGTTATGCACCGCTCCCCGCCGAGACTCCCGCGCCGACCGCGTACCCAACTCAGGACAGACGCCGCCGCGCACCCCGTTTGCGCCCCGATCCGGCCCGATCCCGTGTGTTTTTCCTGAGTTGGGTACGCCCGCGCCGCCACACCACCGTCTCCCACCCGGGCAGACTGGGAGCATGACGCCCGCTGCCTTCGACCTCGCCACGATCGGCGCGGGGCTCTCGTTCGCTTCGGCCGTCGATGAACTCCAGGCTGTGCTCGACACGAGCACCTCGGTGGTCGTGAGCGCCCCGCCCGGCACGGGCAAGACCACGCTCGTCCCGCCGCTGCTCGCGTCGCGCTCCTCCGGCCGCGTGATCGTCACCCAGCCGCGCCGCGTCGCCGCCCGGGCCGCCGCGCGCCGGCTCGCCCAGCTCGACGGCTCACCGCTCGGCACGCGCGTCGGTTTCACCGTGCGCGGCGAGCGCGCGGTCACCCGGGAGACGCGGGTCGAATTCGTCACGGCGGGTGTGCTGCTGCGCCGCCTGCTCGATGACCCCGGCCTCGCGGGAGTGGATGCGGTGATCATCGACGAGGTGCACGAGCGCGCGCTCGAGACCGACCTGCTGATCGGACTGCTGTCAGAGGTGCGCGAGCTGCGCGACGACCTCGTACTCATCGCCATGTCGGCGACTCTCGATGCCGAGCGCATCGCCGCCGCGATCGGCACGGACGACGAGCCTGCTCCGATCGTCGACCACGATGTTCCCGCCTTCCCGCTCACCGAGCGGTGGGCCCCGAGTCCCGCACCGCGCCTCGACGAACGCGGAGTCACCTGGGCGTTCCTCGATCACGTCGCTCGCACCACGGCATCCGCTGCTCTCGATCTGCACCGCGACGATCCTGCGGCCGATGTGCTGGTCTTCGCGCCGGGCGCACGCGAGGTGTCGGAGATCGCCCGCCGCATCCGCGACGCGACCGACGTGTTCGACGTGCGGGAGCTGCATGGTCGGATGCCGGCAGCCGAGCAGGATGCGGTGATCCGCGGCCGCCGCCCGGAGGAACCTGCCCGCATCATCGTCACGACCTCGCTCGCGGAATCGTCGCTCACCGTTCCGGGTGTGCGATTGGTGGTGGACACCTGCCTGGCCCGCTCTCCGCAGCGCGATGCGGCGCGCGGGATGACGGGGCTCGTGACCGCCGTGGCCTCCCGTTCGTCGAGCGTGCAGCGTGCCGGTCGCGCCACCCGACAGGGGCCGGGGACCGTCGTCCGCTGCGTCGACGAACGCACCTACGCCACGGCCCCCGCTCGCCCGACTCCCGAGATCGCCTCGAGCGACCTTGCGGACGCAGCACTGCTGCTCGCCTGCTGGGGAGCGCCGGGCGGGGCGGGTCTGCGGCTGATCGATCCGCTGCCCGCCGACAGCCTGGCCGATGCCATCACGGTGCTGCACGGCCTGGGCGCGATCGATGACGAGGGCCGTGCGACTTCCGAGGGCCGCGCCCTGGCTCGCATCCCGACCGATCCGCGGCTCGCCCGCGCTCTGCGTGACGGGAGTCCGGTGGTGGGCTCCCGACTCGCCGCCGAGGTCGTCGCGCTGCTGGGCGGAGACGTGCGCACCGCGGACTCCGATGTGGCTCAGGCGCTGATCGCACTGCGAGGCGGGCGAACGCCGGAGGCACGTCGTTGGCGCAGCGATGCGGATCGCCTCGAGCGCATGACCGCGTCTGCACCGGGCGTGCGCTCCGACCTCGACGGGGTCGGCCTGGTGATCGCGCTGGCGTTCCCCGAGCGGATCGCCCGCCGCGTCGACAGCACGGCGAATGGGGCGACGTTCCTGCTCGCGTCCGGCACCCGCGCCGGGGTGAGCGGTTCGCTCGCGGCCGTCGAGTGGCTGGCCATCGCCGACGTCACGCGTGCGTCGGGGCGCGCCGCAGCCGGCTCGGGTGCCGTCGTGCGGTCGGCAGCGATGCTCTCGGAGGAGCAGATGGAGCGGGCGGCGAGCCACCTGCTCACGGACCGCGTCGAGGCGGAGTTCGTCGGGGGTCGCATCCAGGCTCGTCGCGAGCGCCGCGTGGGCGCGATCCTGCGCTCCTCGGCGCCGGTGCGGGCGTCGGCTGCCGAGGGGCGGGATGCCGTGCGCCGCACGCTGCAGCGCGAGGGGCTGAGCATGTTCACCTGGTCGGCATCAGCCACCGAGCTGCGGAGCCGGCTGGCGTTGCTGCACCGCGAGCTGGGATCGCCGTGGCCGGATGTCTCGGATGCCGGACTCCTCTCCGCCCTCGACACCTGGCTCGCACCGGAGCTCGATGCTCTGGCGGGCGGCACCCCCGCGTCACGGCTCGACCTGTCCTCCGCGCTGCGGCGGCTGCTGCCGTGGCCCGAGGCGGCGCACCTCGATGAGCTCGTGCCCGAGCGACTCGAGGTGCCCAGCGGTTCCCGCATCCGCATCGCGTATCCGGACCCCGACGATCCGGATGCCCGGCCCGTCGTCGCCGTGAAGCTGCAGGAGTGCTTCGGCTGGGCCGAGACTCCCCGGCTGGTCGACGGCCGTGTGCCCGTGCTCTTCCACCTGCTCTCCCCCGCCGGACGCCCGCTCGCCGTCACCGATGACCTCACCTCGTTCTGGTCAGGACCCTATGCGCAGGTGCGGGCCGAGATGCGGGGCCGTTACCCGAAGCATCCGTGGCCGGAAGATCCCTGGGCCACGGCACCGACCCGGCACACCAAGAACCGCGCCGCGCGCTGAGCTCACCCCGCCCCGGTCAGCGCCGCGCCGGTCAGCGCGTGCGCCGGCGCAGCGTCAGCGACGCGAGAACCAGCGCTCCCATGGCGAACGCGACGACGATGAGCAGCGGGCCGAACACGTCCCACCCCTCGTCGCCCGCCGTCACGGCGTTGATCGCATCGATCGCGTGACTGAGAGGCAACCAGTCCGATATCGCGAAGAGAACATCGGGCATCTGGTCGCGCGGCATGAAGAGCCCGCCGAGGATGATCTGCGGAAACACCAGCAGCGGCATGAACTGCACCGCTTGAAACTCGGTCTGTGCGAACGCGCTCGCCAGCAGCCCCAGCGCCGTGCCGAGCAGGGCGTCGACGACGGCGACGAGTCCGAGTTGCCACAGCGCCCCTTCGACATCGAGCCCGCACACGCCCACCGCGAAGGCCACGGTCACGACGGCCTGCAGCACCGCCATGAGTCCGAACGCGAGCGCGTATCCGACGATGAAGTCCGCCTTGCCGAGCGGCGTCGTCATGAGACGTTCGAGGGTGCCCGACCGGCGCTCGCGCAGCGTGGTGATCGAGGTGATCAGGAACATCACGATGAACGGGAAAAGCGCGAGGATCGCCCCGCCGAACTGGTCGAACACCCCGCTCTGATCGCTGAACAGCCAGGCGAACAGGCCCACGAGCAAGCTCGGCGCCACGAGCATCAGGGCGATCGAGCGCGGGTCGTGGCGCAGCTGACCGAGCACGCGGCCCGCGGTCGCCAGCATCCGTCGCCCGTTCATTCGGCCGCCTCCGCGCGGTGCGCGCGTCGGGAACGTCGCGTCTCGCCGACGGGAGGAGGGGCGGATGCCGTCGCCGCCGTGTCACGTTCGATCACCGCGAGGAAGGCGGCCTCGGCGTCGTCGGTGCCGGTGTCGGCGAGCAGACCGCGCGGGGTGGTGTCGGCGATGATGCGTCCGTCGCGCATGAGCAGGAGTCGGTCGCAGCGCAGGGCTTCGTCCATGACGTGACTCGAGACGATGAGGGTGACCCCGCGGTCGGCGAGTGCGCGGAAGAGTTCCCACAGTTCAGCGCGCAGCACCGGGTCGAGCCCGACCGTCGGTTCGTCGAGCACCACGACTTCCGGTGATCCGATCAGCGCGATCGCGAGCGACACCCGGTTCAGCTGCCCGCCGCTGAGCGATTCGACGCGTTGCGCGGCCTGCGCCTGCAGCCCGACCTCGCCGAGCACGCGCTCGACATCGCCCTTCGGCGCCTGCAGCAGCGCGGCGAAGTACGCGAGGTTCTGCCGCACGCTGAGGTCGGGATAGACGGCCGCGCCCTGCGTTCCGTAGGCGACGCGGCGGCGCAGTCGGGGCGACCCGCTCGGCTCTCCCAGCACGGTGACGTCACCCGACGCGATCTGCTGCACGCCGACGATCGAGCGCATGAGCGTGGTCTTGCCGCATCCCGACGGCCCGAGAAGACCAGTGATCTGACCGCGAGGGATCGTGAGATCTATCCCGTCGAAGACCTGCGCCGCACCACGCCGCACGCGAAGCTGCGCGATCTCGACCGCGATGTCGTCGCCCATGCAGTGATTATGCTCCCGCCCGACGGCCGAAGACAGGCCTCTCGAGCGGGCAGCCTCAGCACTCGATGACGTTGACCGCGAGGCCGCCCTCGCTGGTCTCCTTGTACTTGGTCGACATGTCGAGGCCGGTCTGGCGCATGGTCTCGACGACCGCGTCGAGCGAGACGTAGTGGCTGCCGTCGCCGCGCAGGGCGAGCCGCGTGGCGGTGACGGCCGTCGAGGCGGCGATCGCGTTGCGTTCGATGCAGGGGATCTGCACGAGTCCGCCGATCGGGTCGCAGGTGAGTCCGAGGTGGTGCTCCATCGCGATCTCGGCGGCGTTCTCGATCTGGCGGTTGGTGCCGCCCATCACGGCGGTGAGTCCGCCCGCGGCCATCGCACAGGCCGATCCGACCTCGGCCTGGCATCCGCCTTCGGCTCCCGAGATCGAGGCGTTGGCTTTGAACAGCGATCCGAGCGCGGTGGCCGTCAAGAGGAAACGACGGATGCCGCGGCGGCGGTTCGCTTCGGCGGTGTGCTCTTCGTCGAGCCCGCTCGCGATGTCGGAGGCGACGGCATCCGGTCCGAATCCGAGCAGTGCGCTGCCGACCAGCTCGCCGTAGGGGGTGACCGCGTTGCCCGCGCCGAGTCCCGAGTCGGCGAGGAACCGCCACCAGTACATGGCGACGGCGGGGAGGATGCCGGCGGCCCCGTTCGTGGGCGCGGTGACCACGCGTCCACCGGCGGCGTTCTCTTCATTGACCGCGAGCGCGAAGGCGCCGAGCCACTCGCCCGGCAGCTCGCGGTGTCCGTCAGCTTCCGAAGCATCGAGCTGTCCGCGGATCATGCCGGCCCGCCGCTTCACCTTGAGCATGCCCGGCAGAACACCGTCGGCGTGCAGCCCCGCTTCGACGCAGCTCGCCATCGCATCCCAGATGGCGTCGAGCCCGGCCGCGACCTCGGCTTCGCTGCGGAGGGAGGTCTCATTGAGGCGCGCGACCTCGGCGATCGACAGTCCGTGCTCGTCGCAGAGTGCGAGCAGCGACGCGGCATCCGCGTAGGAATAGGGGAACCCGCCGGTCGAGACCGCCGCCTCTTCGCCGTCGCGCCGGATGAACCCGCCACCGACCGAATAGTAGGTCTCCTCGGCGACAACGGCACCGTCGACCCCGGAGGCCGTGAGCGTCATCGCATTCGGATGCCCCGGCAGGCGGGTGCGCGGGGCGAAGACGATGTCTTCCTTCGCGAACGCCACCTCGTGCTCACCCGCGATGAGCAGCGGCGTCCCTGCGGGATAGGTCGTCCAGGCCGAGCGCACGTCGGCGGGGTCGCAGGTCTCGGGCGAGAGTCCGCGAAGCCCGGCGACGACGGCATCCGGGGTGCCGTGCCCGATGCCGGTGGCGCCGAGAGAGCCGTACAGGGTGCACGTCACGCGGGCGATGGACCCGAGCGAACCCGAAGCGCTGAGCCGCTGGGCGAAGTCGAGGGCGGCCCGCATCGGTCCGACCGTGTGGGAGCTCGAGGGCCCCACTCCGATGGAGAAGAGGTCGAAGGCCGAGACGTACGCTGTCACCCGTCCAGGCTACGCCGGATTCGCGATCCCGGTTCACTGCCGTTAACCAGTGGCCCACTATTCTGAGCGGGTGAGCGATGACACCGGAATCCTGATCTTCCTCGGCGTGGGCGTTCTCGTGCTGATCGGCATCGTCGTGTTCGGTGTGCTCAGCTCACGCCGCAAGAAGAATGCGACGACCCGCACCTGGACAGTGCGCACCGACTGGATCGGCGAGCAGCCGTTTCTCGCGAGCACCGACCTCGCCGCCGACGACAAGCGCCAACAGGAACTGTTCCGGCAGACGTACCCGATCGGCGGCAGCCTCACGATCACCGAGATCGACGAGAGTGGCGAGCCGGCACCGCACGAGGTGCACGTGTCGCGCATCGGACAGAGCCTTCGGGCGGGCTGGCCGCAGGCGAAGCGTGGCATGACCGCGTACTTCCGCGAGTGGGAGAACAGCGAGTTCCCCGCGAGTTTCCGCGTGAAGGGATCCGACAAGATCGTCGAGATCGCGATGGATGCTCAGGACGTGACCGCTCGGGATGCTGCGGGCGCGAGCGTCTGGACTTCGCCGTGGACCACCCTGCTGTTCTCGAACGGGCCCGACATCGTGCTCGCCAACGGCAGTGGCAAGAACATCCGGTTCGAGTACACGAACGGTTCCGACCTCGAAGAGATCGTCATCAAGTACGGCACCCTCAAGCAGATGCACTTCTGACCGCTCGTCAAGCCCCTTCAAACCGGCCCGCGGTCACGGCATCCTGATCGACAACGCCGAAACCGCCACTGTCGACTCGACAACTGCCGACTCGACAACTGCCGAAAGGGACGATCATGACGAACAGCACCCCCGAGCCGGAACCGACCGACGACCTGTCGCCCGAGGCGCAGGCGCCCACTCCCACGCCGGCGTCGGACACCTCCGAGGGCGAGGTGACGACGCCCGCCGAGGCGGAATCACCCGAAGACGCCGACCCGAGCGAGATCCCCAGCAACGACGAGCTCGAAGAGCCGAGCACCGAGAAAGACCCGGGCGAAGAGCCCAAGGCCCCGAAGCGCGACGAGCCCGAGCCCGACCATGAGGCGGTCGGCATCGGCGTCATCGACACCGAGGAGCCGCAGGCCGACTGAGGCGCTCCGTCACCCTCGCCACTCATGTGAGGGGTCAAGACACGCCTTCACTGGAAGCCGCTCTGCGGCGTGTCTTGACCCCTCACGGTGCGTGGCTGGCGCCACAGCCCGACGAGCGGATGCTGCTACTCGACGAGCTTGCCCTCGGTGTCGACCTCGCGCATGAGCTCGGCGATCTCCTCGGGGATCTCGGGGATCGACTCTCGCGTCACGCCCTCGGTCGGCGACCAGACGAGGTTCACCTGCAGCGTCGGGTCGGTGTCGGGGAAGTCGCTGCGGTTGTGGCATCCGCGGGTCTCGCGTCGTTCGAGCGCCGCTTCCATGGTCGCGCGGGCCGCGAGCGCCGACGCCTTGAGGTCGAAGGCGTGCGCGAGGTCTTGGAACCCGGCGATGTCGGGGTGGATGCCGATGTCTTCCGTGCGCCCCTCGATCATGTCGAGTTCGGCGAGGCCGGCCAGCAGCCCCTCCTCCGAGCGCACGACTCCGGCGTGCTCGGTCATGGTGTTGCGGATGGCGCGCTGCAGGGCGCGCACGTTCTCGCGTCCGTCGGCGGAGAGCAGGTCGTCGATCTCGGCTCGCGCCTGGCCGACGGCATCCGCTGACCGCTTCTGCGCGTCGAGGGCTGCGGCGTGCGCCATCGCCGCCTGCCCGACGATGCGTCCGTAGACGAGCAGTTCGATGAGCGAGTTGCCGCCGAGGCGGTTGGCGCCGTGCAGGCCGCTCGATGCCTCACCGATCGCGTAGAGGCCGTCGACGTCGGTCTGGTGGTCTTCGGGTCGCACCCATACGCCGCCCATCGAGTAGTGCGCGGTGGGCGCGATCTCGATCGGGTCGGTGGTGATGTCGAGCATCTGCAGCTCCATCATCGTCTGGTAGACGCGGGGCAGACGGCTCATGATCGTCTCGCGCGGCAGGTGCGACACGTCGAGCCAGACGCCGCCGTTCGGGGTGCCGCGTCCTTCCTTGATCTCGGTGTACGCGGCGAGCGCGACGCGGTCGCGGGTCGACAGCTCCAGGCGCTCGGGGTCGTACTTGGGCATGAAGCGCTCGCCGAGGGCGTTGCGCAGGATGCCGCCTTCTCCGCGTGCTGCTTCGGAGATGAGCGTGCCGGCGGCGTTCTCAGGCTCGATGATGCCGGACGGGTGGAACTGCACCAGCTCGGGGTCCCGCAGACGGGCACCCGCGTCGACGGCGAGGCGGAACGAGTCACCGGTGTTCTCGTCGCGGCGAGACGACGTGCGGCGCCAGATGCGGTTGTGTCCACCCGCGGCGAGGATGACGGCATCCGCGTGGATCAGGTAGCGCGTGCCGTCGGCCTGGTCGAAGCCGTAGGCACCGAAGATCACGTTGTCGCGCACGAGCAGACGGGTGATGTAGACGTTGTCGAGGATGGGCACGTCGAGCTGCTCGGCGCGGGCGACCAGCGTGCGCTGGATCTCGAGTCCCGTGTAGTCGCCCACGAAGGCGGTGCGGCGGAAGGTGTGCGCACCGAAGAAGCGCTGCGAGATGCGGCCGTCGTCTTCGCGGGCGAAGTCCATGCCCCAGCGTTCGAGGTCGCGGATGCCGCGCTCGGCGCCCTGGGTGACGATCTCGACCGTGTGGGGGTTGGCGAGCAGGTAGCTCTCTTTGATGGTGTCGGCGGCGTGCTGCTGCCAGCTGTCTTCGGCGTCCATGGTGCCGAGGGCGGCGTTGATGCCGCCGGCGGCCAGAGAGGTGTGGGCATCCTGCCTCGGACGTTTGCCGACGGCGAGCACGTCGATGCCGTGTTCGGCGACCTCGATCGCCGCCCGCAGCCCGGATCCTCCGGTGCCGATGACGAGGACCGTGGTGGAGATCTGACGTTCGCGAGTACTCATGAATTCGACGCTAGTTAGGTGATCCTAATAACTCCAATGCATAGTTTCTCTTCGAACCATGTAGGTACGCTATGACCATGAACCTCGAGCAGCTCCGCGGTTTCGTCGAGGTCGCTCGCCTCGGCCACTTCACGCGAGCGTCTGAGTACCTGCATCTGGCGCAGCCTTCGCTGAGCCGCCAGATCTCGACGCTCGAACGCGAGTTGGGCGCCGAGCTGTTCCACCGGGCGCGCGGGCACATCGCTCTCACCTCCGCGGGAGAGACCCTGCTCCCCCGCGCCCAGCGCATGCTCGCCGAGGCCGATGCGATCCGTGAGGAGATGGGCGAACTCGCCGGCATCCGCCGCGGACGCGTGCGTCTGGGAGCACCGCCCACGCTCTGCATGAGCCTCGTCGCCGAAGCGCTCGCGGCGTTCCACGTCGCCCACCCCGGCATCGAGCTGCAACTCGCCGAGGCCGGGTCTCGCGCACTGGTCGAACAGGTCGCCATCGGCGCCGTCGACATGGCACTCATCACCGAGTCGGCCGGCCCACCTCCCGCGGGCGTCAGCCTGACGCGCATGCCCCTGCTCACCGAAGAACTCGTCGTGGTGTCGTCTGCGGCGCAGCCACCCCTGTCGACGGCATCCGCCATCGGTCTCGACGAGCTCGCGACCCTGCCGCTGATCACCTTCGACGAGACCTACGAACTGCGTGCGACGACGGATGCCGCGTTCCGCAGCGAGGGCCTCGAACCCGTGCCCGTGCTCGCCGGCGCGGAGATGGATGCGGTGCTGCGGTTCGTCGAACGCGGTCTCGGCGTCGCCGTCGTGCCCGCCATGGTGCTGCTCGATCGCCCGGAGCTGCGGTCGATGCGCCTGTCGCACCCGATGATGACCCGCACGGTCAGCCTCGCGCACCGGTCGGATGTGACCCCCGCGGTCGCCGTATCGGCGATGCGTCGCGTGATCGTTGCGACGGCGGTCGAGGTCGCGCGACGCGACCCGGCGATCACCAGTCTCGTGGAGGGATGATCGCCATGCGCGCACTTCCCGTCGTGGGACACGGGCTCATTTACCTGATCACCAGCCTCGTCGAGGGCAGCTAGCCCTGAGGGATGGTGTCGGCGAAGAAGCGCGCCATCATGCTCATCAACAGCACGTTACCGCCGATAAAGACCGCCGCCTGAGACGCGATCGTCGCGACCAGAGGCGCCGCCCCGCTCCCCCCGCGTCGACGGACGACGACGTGCCGCCCGATCACATAGACGAGCGGCGTGAGCAGGCTCCACGCCCAGTGGAAGGGTCGTACGAATCCGCGCTGCCTGAGCACACGGGCATCCAGCGCAGCGAACCATGCCACGACCGCGACAGATGCCCACCCGAGAACGATCGATAGCACGAACCATTGAGCAAAGCCGTCGGCGAGCGCAGGATCGATCGCCGCAGAATTCGCGCCAGTCGGGGACAGCGAAGCGCTCGCAAGCATCACACGCATGAACTCGTAAAAGACCCAGATCGACGGCACGAGACCCAGCACGGATACCGCGATGAGCAGCCACACCCAGATGGTACGGGAGTCGGTTTCGGCCGCGACGCGCGGGAACGTGCGAGGCGGTGTCGGACTCCCAGTCGGGTATCCGACCGGATGCCCCGGCTGCGCTGGAGCACTCCACGTCTGATCATTCATTGTTGTTCTCCTATACTCACCATTGGCCGCATCTGCGGCTTCGCTCCATCACACGCCCAACCGATCAACCGCACGACGCATGCTGTCGACGATGCGCGCTTCAGGAACAGCGTCGCCAGCCTTCATCGAGTGCCTTCCGATGCCGACGGCTCAGCTAGAACGACAGGGGAACCGGTGCGCGGCAGGAGATGCCCCTCCGATCGTTCACAGCCCCCGCCTCGCCTCGTCCAAGAGCCACTCGATTGCGTCGAGCGGAACACCCGGCTCGAAGAGCGTCACCGTACGCTGGAGCGTGTCGCTGTCTTCGAAGACCTCGGCGACGCAGGGTCCGTCGACGCGCGACAGTTCCAGCGCCATGCCATCTCGTATGCCCACCGAACTTGCGAGCATGAGCCGAAAGCCGGGGAAGGCGGGTGCGGGATGTCTAGCGTGAGACACAATCAATCCTCCAGTCCTGGTGATCCACGACAGGAATCACCACCCTGCCGCCGTCTTCGCGATAGACCTCGAGTTCATCGAGATACCCGTTGACGACGTGCACGAGCACATGAACCACGACGCCATCGCGATCGTCGTACTCTGCCTCGACGGGCACGCGGAATCGCACCTGTGCAGGGGGGCCACCGCTGACTGCGAGGCGCAGGCTGCCGTTCGAGTCGATGCTCGCAACGCGTAAGCCCTCGATCTGACCCGCGAGTTCTGCGGAGCCCGCGAAATTCTGACTCACCAGGTCTTCGACCACGCGCAGCTTTGAGGGCGTCCGTTCCCGCATCGCGGAATCCCAGAAATCGATCCTCATGACGTCGTCGATCCCGGATTCAACAGCTCGCCCACCGCGTCGAGCACTGCCCGCGCCGACTCCTCGGCGTCGAGAATCTGGATCTCCTGCCACAGCGTGAGGTTGGGGCTGCCGCTGAGTTCGGCGTACTCGACCCATGCCTCGTTGAGCGCGTGGAGTTGCTGCGCCGCACTCCACACGTCTTCGTCGCTCGCTCGGCTCGACACGTA
The DNA here is from genome assembly GCF_044743285.1 of Microbacterium sp. NPDC087665. Classification (NCBI taxonomy): domain Bacteria; kingdom Bacillati; phylum Actinomycetota; class Actinomycetes; order Micrococcales; family Microbacteriaceae; genus Microbacterium; species Microbacterium sp. NPDC087665. Next base: position 218,023 of record NZ_JBIUWD010000005.1, read on the forward strand.
GAGCTCGCGGAAGATCGACCGGGGCAGCATCTTCGTGCGGTCGTTCTCGAGCGCGTCCATAGCTCGCGCCCGAGTCACCTCCACGCCCTCGACGTGCCGGCCGCCCTCTCGCCACACGGACAGTCCGAGCCCAAGGATTGCGAGCAGTCCGAATGTGAGCAAAAGCAGGCGCATCCACCCGGATGAATCCTCCATCTGGTTCGAGAGTGCGACAACGCCGAGAAGTATGCCCGCGCCGAGTGCGACGATCGCCGTTGTGGCGACAGTACGCGCGATGATCTTCGCGTTGTCGGCGCGAATTTCCACGTTCTCGATCTCGCGGAGAGTCGCATCCCGCGAGGAGGGGTTGAAGACATACGCGCTCAGCCACGGGGCCCACCGCTCCTCGGTCTCGGCCGCGCTCACTGCCTCCTCCGTCTTGGCCGCGCTCACTGCCTCCTCCGTCCCGGTCTCTGGGGGAACATCCGCACTTCCCCGTCGTCGCCACCCCGCTCCGGCGATCGGCGGCACGTAGGTCGCGTCGTCCGGCCGGTTCATCGAGTACGTCGCGCGCCACAGCTCCGGCGACTGTGCCAGCGTGCGCAGGATCGCGCGGGCCACCGGTTCAGCGTCGACCTGGTTCCACGGGAAGCGCAGGAACACCTGAAACGGATGCTCCGCTTCGCCCCTGCTGTGCGGCGATGACAGGCTCACGCTGATCTTCGTCGGGTCTGTGTAGAGCTCGGCCACCCAGCTGAGCCTCAGACCTCTCTGACGCAGAAGTTCGAGGTCGACGGATTCATAAACAAGGCGCGCGACGGTGTCTTGCGGCCGTTCCCACGAACGGTCGACACGGATGCGTGCGACCTCCGCATCATAGTCCGCGGCGCTGAAGGATGCGCCGGCATCAGTTCCGTAAGGGATGAAGTCGACCCAGTCCCAGTGCACAGCCTCGCCATCGCGCCGAATGTCGACCCAGGTCGAGTCGCAGCCGATATCACCGCATCCGGGGCACATCGCGATCGGAACACGGCGAGGCTGATCAGATACGTCGAACGGGTTCGACGGCCAGAATGCGGTGATCGGGGCGAGCCCCGCGCCGAGACCAAGCGTGACATCGACCTCATTGACGAAGATGTACAGCTCGAAATCGTTGAGGGTGTCTTCCGACGGCTCGACGGAGAAGCGGATGCTGTCGCGGGCAATCCGCGCCCAACGCCGACCGTCGATCTCACGGGGTTCCCAGTGCTCCCGGCGCGGAGGGTAGGGAATGCCCCGCTCTTCGCAGGCGGCGACGAGCAGCCGTTCGGTCGCTGCCTGGTCGTCGTCGGCGGATTGCCCCGCGAGCTCAGCCAGACTCGGGCTGTCGAGACCGTCGACGAGAGCATCCACGGCGGCATTGATGATGCGGGTGCTCCACTCCTCGCCCTCCAGCATGACCGCCCGCACGATCGCGTCGAAGAAGCGGAGTTCGGGTGAGAGCCGCCAGCCGATCGACTCGACCGCTTCCGCCATCCCACCGAACAGCGCCGGCGTCGAGAGCTCGAACAGAATCTGAGCGAGTTCCGCCCGATGCGTCTCGTCGAGCTCGATGTCTTCGGCCGTGTGGATCGCCTCGGCCCAGTCCTCGAGTTCGCGCGCCGAAACATCTTTCGACGCGTAGAGGGCGAGCGCTCGCCGCACATCGGCGAGAGTCAGATCGACCAGAGCGCCGGGCTCAAGGTCGTAGGTGTGTGCGTCGGTGAGCAGCTGGGGAACAGGTCCTTGCAGGGCGATGAGTGCTCGTAGTGACGCGAGGCGGTCGATCATCCCGCACCCCCTGGAGCAGCCTCGCCACTCTTCTGCCCGACCGCACGAAGGACGTCGGAGAGCCAGACCAGCCCGTAGGTGATCGAGGAATCCGGGTCGGCGACGAACGAATCGAGATTCCCCATCGTTTCGGAGAGCTGCCCGATCGTGAGCTCTTGCGGGCTGCGAGAGACGTCGTACTGCTCGGACGCTGGGATTGACCAGAAATAGTCGTCGCCGACCGTCACCGAATCGCCCACAAGATCTTCGAGGTGCTGCAGGAGTATCCGAGAAGCGCGCCTCAGCGTCGCGATCGGAATCTCGAGTTCGTACGTCATTCTGCGCGCCCGAATTCCAATGGGAGGTCGTTGATAACCGTCATCTGCTCTTGCCCTCCGCCAATCGATCGATCTTCGCGACTCCTCGCTTGGCTGCGTTGCGCACCCACGTCTTCGGATGGTGAACGGATGCCTCCTCGAGGGCTGGGCGAGCAGCGGACTGCGCCAATTTCGCGAGAGCGGAGATCGCGTGGCCTTCGACGTCCGCGTCGCTCAGGAGGCCGAGCAGAAACTCACTCGCCTCGGCACGACGTTTGGATCGCTCGAACCCGAGGATGAGCATCTCCCTCGCCCTACCGAATTGTTCGTCGGCACCAAGGCGCATGTACTCATCGAAATACTTGTCATCCCAAAGAACCCAGAGCGCATTACCGACCGCCCATCGATAGCCATCAAGCCGGTCGGGCCCCAGCGGATGGTCACGGAACTCGCGCAGCATCGGCTCAATCGCTGCGGGCTTTGCCCACGGCACGCTCAGCGCCCGGACGATCCACTCTTTCGTACGAGGTTCAGTTTCGCGCTCAAGCTCCCGGAGAAGGATGGGCACGGCTTCGACATACCGACAGCCGGACGTGCGCAGCTCATCGAGCGAGGAGACTGGATAGCCCGCGTGCGCCAACTCCGCCAGCAAGCCAGCCTGGTTTCGAGCATTCTTAGTCATCGTGCTCCTCCGCCCGATTCCGAGCCAGACCGCGACGTTTCGTAGACCACACCGAAGTCACGCTCGGCGGCGAGGAGATAGTCGGCAACGATCTGCGCGTGGGGCTGGTCTCGTGCGTCAACCGCAATCATGCTCTTTGAAGAGAACTCGACGAGGGCTCCGAGTTCGACGAGCGCGGCGGAGTCATCGGCTTCGCCGTCTGCGCGTTCGATCGCGAATTTATCCAGCGCCGCGGGAAGCACGTCAGTCGGTGCCAGTTCAACGAAGCAGGCTCGAAGGCTCCGGATCAGGCTCGAAGGAACGGGCTGCTCATGCCGCACGATCACCCACGCAAGTTCGTCGAGGGTGTTCGAACCCTCGCCACGCTCGAAGATCTGCCGAGCGAGCACAAGGCTCTCGGCGGGAAGGTAGTGCGCAGCCTCGTCCAGTATTCGCCCGACCCCATCGAGCAGCACGCGATGCATATGGGGCTCGAGCTCGTACTCATGGGTCCGCAGCGCCGGAGACTCGCGAGGAAGCCGCAGCATGACAGCGACGATTGCCGAGCTGAGCCCGATCGCCAACCCGACGAAGATCATTGGTTCCATCGCGGCAGCATCCCTTCTTCTGCACCGGACGACACGGATGGCGGCACCTCGGGCCTTCCAATGCGACGGATGACGAGCCAGATCGCACCGACCACCACGAGCACGGGACTCACGACGGACAGGCAGGTCGGTACGCCCACGGCCCACCCCTGGAGCTGGAGCTCCCCTACGAGGTATGAGGCCCACACGGTGAATCCGCCACACGACGCGATCACGACCCCGCCCGCGAACAGGTGCCAGGGGATTCCGCTGGCTCGAAGAACGAACCGCGCGATCATGCAGACGGCGACGACGAGGAACGTACGCGGGAACCCTGCGATGTTGCGTGTCAACGCCTGACGCTGCTCTTCTTCTACCTGATCCCAGACGGCTGCGAGCGCTGGCGTCCATGAAGCGACGGACACCGTCAGCGCGAAAAAGACGAACCCCAGATACGCGAACGCCGTCAGCACTACGGCGAACACCTGCCGCGCAGCCAGACGGATGCCGGGTGTGAAGCGTCGCGCGGCTCCGTTCCCAGGTGCCCCGCGCATCGGTTCTGCATCCGGAGGGACCTGACTCATCCCCGACTCACCATCCGCACGCTGTGCCCCGCGGCCACGACGTCTTCCAGGATCGAGCGGTAGACGACGAGCCCTGCCTTCCCCGACCGCGGGATCAGCTCGATCTCGATCACTCCCCCGGTCGACTCCGCGGCGACCTCCCGCACGCTGGCGATGAGCATGTCCTGTCGTTCGCCGGCGTCGTTCGACAAGAACGAGGCAAGACCACGGATGCTCGAACGCACCACGATCTCGTCGACCAGCGACTTGTCACGCTCGTTACGCGGCTCTGACTCGATCCAGATGTCGCGGATCAGCGGGACGAGTTCCGACAGCGCCTCGGCATCCGCTGTGATTCCGACCGGATCGCCCACAGAGTCGAGCCACACGACGAGATCGATGATGACGCCGTCGACGGCAGACAACGCGTGCAGATCGGGCAATAAGGGAGCGAGTGCCAACCCGAGATCGCTCACCCCTCGCTTTTGGGGCAGATGCACCCACTGCGCGCGGACATCACGGTATCCCCCTTCGTTGCTCTCCGGGTCGACCTCGTAGAACGACTTCGGTACAGCGAGCTCCGGAGGCATGAAGACGTAGAGCGAGAAGCTCAGCACGTCACTCCACGTGCACTTGCGCAAGGTGTTGCCGTGCAGAACCCAGCCGACCGATGACACCCAGTTGCGCCAGGCGACAGCATCCACCTCGTCGTCTGCCCCGACTTTCAGTACCTCCAGAAGGTCGTCGATGCTGTTCTGCTCGTATCGACTCATGAACCGCCCGACGAACTCCGTCATCACGACGAACGCCTCCGCGAGCGACAGCTCGGTCGACCCCTGTTCTTCGTATTCGACCTCGCGCGGCTCGGGCATCACGAACACGCGGTCGTCGCTCATCCATGAATCCGCCGGGTCGGCTCCGGTCTGCGGTTCGTTGCCCGCGTCGACCCAATCCGCGCTCGAGACCCAGTCCCACCAGGCGGCAGGGTCGTGCGGCCCCGAGCTCTCCCCAAGAGACGTGTCGCTGATGAGCCGGATCAGATCGTTGCCTTCGGCACGCTTCGCGAAGCGCCACACGAACTCGCCGGCCACCTCGAAGGCTCGGCGCGCCGTCATCAACGCATGGCTCGCGCCCGCACCCTCAGATTCCATCCGTCACACCCTCCTACTGAGATAGACGATGATCGCGCCGAAATATCACGCTGTTTGGTCATGCGTTACGGGAAAGTGACGAGACGCGGTGCGCGAGCGAACGTTTGCGCCCTCACCGAACGCACTCAACCTGGAGTCAGCGTGTGCAGGACGACGAGGCCGGTGATCGTGAGGACTCCACACGACCCGACGAGGATCGCGCTGGTCTTCAAGCGCGTGTATGCAGAAACACCGCCACGTGGAGCCGGGTCCTTCCGCATCAGCCTCCACCAGACCTGAAACATCGCTCCCGCCGCCAGCACTTGAGCTGCCCCCATCACACCGGCGACGAGGGTCGTAGGGGACTGCTGACGGTTTGGTTGACTCGTCTTGTTTGGGGTTTTCAGGCCGCGTGAGCGGCCTCTGAGTTGATTATCTCGAACTCGATTGGGGTGA
>NZ_JBIUWD010000006.1:0-197030 GCF_044743285.1 Microbacterium sp. NPDC087665
ATTTGACAAGTGCACGCTGTTGAGTTCTCAAGGATCGGATGCTCCCACGACCCAGTCATCACAACCAGGCCCGCAGGGCAACTTCTCTATCTTACCCATCTCATCTTGCTTGTCAAGTCGGCGTGTCGCGAATCTTAGATCCGCTGCACAGCTGAACAAGCTGTAGAAGAGGTGGATCTCCCATCCTAGACGCAAGCGCCTGATCTCTCAAGAGAGAGGATCGGGAGTGGTTCTCCGCTTGAGGGGGGTGAAGCTCTGGGCTTCTCCGCTTCCCTGTGGGGCGAACAAGTAATAAGTTACGTGGATTCCGGGGTTCTGGCAAATCGGGGCGCACCCCCCGGGCGTGTCGGTGCGGGTATTGACGCGCTTTCCGCCGGGTCAGAGGTGATTTCCGGCCGCATGCGGCCCGAGAGTACGATCGGCGGCATGTCGTCGCCGTTGCTCTCCCGCGTCTTCTCCGAGCTGGGCTCCCCCGATCTCGCACTCCGCGCACAGGCTCTTGCGCCTCCCTCGGTCCTCCTCCCCTCCCGACTCTCGACGGGTCATCTGGCCTGGGCGAGCGTCGCCGCAGCGACGCTGCTCTCCTCCCCCGCTCCTGTGGAGTCGATCGATCCCGACCGGATCGCCGTCGCCTACCGCAGCGATCGCGTGCTCACCATCGACGGCACCGCGCCCCCGGTGTGGGCTCCCCTGTCGGGCTTCTGGCAGACCTCGGACGGATGGATCCGCACACACGGCAACTACCCGCATCACGCCGCCCGTCTCCTCGTCGGCCTCGGGCTCGCGAGCTCCGCCACTCCAGAGACCGTCGGTCGCGCCCTCGCCGAGTGTCGATCGAGCGAAGCGGTCGCGTCGGTGTCCGCTGCAGGAGGTCTCGCCGTCGAGGTGCGCGACGAGCATCCGAGCGTGGATACGGAGCTGCGCGGCACGCCCCTCCTCCACGTCGTGCGTCGGGATGTCTCGGTCGCTCCGCGCTCGAGGCGAACAGGCGAGACCGAGAAGCCCCTGCACGGTGTGCGGGTGCTCGATCTCACCCGGGTCATCGCCGGTCCCGTGGCCACGCGCACCCTCGCGCTCTGGGGTGCCGATGTGCTTCGCATCGACCCCCGGAATCTGCTCGAACCCGAGTGGCAGCACCTCGACACGGGTCATGGGAAACGCTCCGCGCTGCTCAACGCGCGCTCCCCCCGGATGGAGGAACTGCTCACCGGCGCCGACGTGGTCGTTCTCGGCTACCGGCCTGCGGCGCTCGAGCGTCTCGGACTCGATGCAGATGCTCTGGCGCTGCGTCATCCGCATCTGCTCGTCGCCCAGCTCAGCGCTTGGGGGCTCGACGACCCCGCACGTGCGGGGTTCGACAGTCTCGTGCAGGCGGAGTCGGGCATCGCGATGATCGAGTCCCCGGACGGTGATCGGCCCGGGGCGCTTCCTGCTCAGGCGCTCGATCACAGCGCCGGCTATCTTCTGGCCGCAGCGATCCTCCGCACTCTGGAGCGCCGCAAGGCCGAAGGCGGGTCGTGGTTCGTGCACACCTCTCTGCGGCGTATCGCTGCCGAACTCCTCGGCATGCCTCGCGGCGACGACATTCCGAGCGAGGCTCCGATCGATGTCGCATCCCACACCGCACGATTCGTCGTCGGGGGACACACGCTCATCACGGCCCGTCCGGCGATTCCCGCGGTCGAGTACGCCGTGCCGCGCCCGTGGGGACGGGATCAGCCGCGCTGGTGAGGCCGGCGCGGAACCGTGACCGCGATGCAGAGCACGAGAGTGCCCACTCCCCACAGCGCGCACGCCGGAGGGAGCACCCGGTAGGCGAGGTGCTGCACGGTGAAGTCCTCCGACAGCGGGCCGAAGATCGCCAGCCCGATGACCCAGGCGGCGATCAACACGAGGGGCAGCGACAACCACCACCCCACGCGCACCCCGCGCGGCACTCGGGGTGCGAACGTGAGACGCGGCTCGCTTCGCCGCAGCCAGAGGAGCACCCACACGCCGAGGATCACCAGACCGAGGATGCTCGATCCGTGCTGCAACCACTTGTAGCCGGTCAACGGACCCCACATGTCGTCGAGCGCCGGAATCAGCTCGACACCCCAGCGCCCCTCATGCGTGAAGAGATCCCAGACGATGTGGGAGAGCACCCCGAAGACCAGGGACACGGCCAGCAGGATCGGATAACGGCGGGGTCGTCCGGCGCCGAGCGCCTCACGCGCCGCGCCGACGCCACGGTGAGCCCACTCCCCCGGCAGCCGCCGGGCGATCCCGAGCGGTGCGAGCTCGGGTACGGCGGGACGCAGTACCGTGCGCCACACGAGGAACAACACCGCGGCGAGCAGTGCCGTCCAGACGACATTCCCGAAGGTGTGGGTGAACACGTAGTTCAGGCCCACCCCGCGGAGGAACAGCGGCAGGTCCGGCGTCATCGCACCGATCGCGATCGCCGCAGGAATCAACGGCGTGCGGATGAACGGCAGAGCGACGACAGCGTGACTGGGTGTGAACGGCATCCGTCCTCCTCGGTCTCAGTGCGCGTCGGTGACTGTGCGCATCGGGTGACGATCCGCGCCAGGCGGATGCTCAGGCGATGAAGACGCCGGCCAGGGTCTTCTTGCCCCGGCGGAGCACGGAGACTCCACCCGGGAGACCACCCTGCACCGTCGAACCCTCGTCTTCGACCCGCACGCCGTCGAGGGAGACGCCGCCCTGCGAGATCGCACGGCGCGCTTCGGACAGGCTCGACACCAGACCCGTCGAGACGAGGGCCTCGACCACCGGCGTGCCGGCAGCGACCGTCGCATTCGGCAACTCTTCGAGCGCCGTGCGCAGCGTCGCGGCATCGAGTGCCGTCAGGTCGCCCTGTCCGAACAGAGCGTCGGATGCGGCGATCACGGCTGCCGTCGCTTCGGCACCGTGGACCGTCACCCCCACCTCGAGCGCGAGACGCTTCTGCGCGGCGCGGCGGAACGGCTCCGCGGCGACCAACGCCTCGTACTCCTCGATCTCGGCCCGCCTGAGGAAGGTGAAGACCTTCAACCGCTCGATGACATCGGCGTCGGTCGTGCTCAGCCAGAACTGGTACATGCGGTACGGGCTGCACATCTCGGCATCGAGCCAGATCGCGTTGCCCTCGCTCTTGCCGAACTTGGTGCCGTCACTGTTGGTGATCAGCGGCGTGCCGATCGCATGGGCCGACGCTCCCTCGGAGCGACGGATGAGATCCGTGCCGCTGGTGAGGTTGCCCCACTGATCGGATCCGCCTGTCTGCAGCACGCAGTCGTACTGGCGGTACAGCTCGAGGAAGTCCATGCCCTGCAGGATCTGGTAGCTGAACTCGGTGTAGCTGATGCCCTCATCGGAGTTCAGGCGTGCCGCGACCGCGTCTTTCTTCAGCATCGTGCCCACGCGGTAGTGCTTGCCGATCTCACGCAGGAAGTCGATCGCCGACAGCGGTGCCGTCCAGTCGAGGTTGTTCACGATCCGTGCAGCGTTGTCGCCCTCGAAGCTCAGGTAGCGCTCCACCTGCGCCCGCAGTCGATCGACCCACTCGGCCACGGTCTCGGGCGTGTTCAGGGTGCGCTCGGCGGTGGGCCGGGGATCGCCGATAAGACCGGTCGACCCTCCAACGAGTCCGAGCGGCTTGTGGCCGGCGAGCTGGATGCGACGCAGCGTGAGCAGCTGCACGAGGTTGCCCAGGTGCAGGCTCGGAGCTGTCGGATCGAACCCGCAGTAATACGTGATGGGGTCTCCCGCGAGCAGGGCGCGCAGCGCCTCCTGGTCGGTGGACACATGGACGAGTCCACGCCACACCAGTTCGTCCCATACGTTCTCGAACGTGGAATCGATGGCCGGCGTCGCGGTCGTCAGAGCGGGTTCAGACACGCTCTCCAGGCTATCAGCGCATGGTCGGTCAGCTGTTCGCCGACCACCAGACCAGGAAGGCCGCTCCGAGAGCGATCACCCAGCTCACGAGACTGCCGACGAGGAAGTACTCGGCGCGCGCGCCGGTCTCCCCGTCTTTCGAGATCTCGGGGAAGCGGACGATGCCCTTCGCTGCGAGCATCGCCGCAAGGATCGGGTAGGCCGCCGCGAGCGTGAGCATCAGCACGAGAATGCGCTCGAGCGGTCCGATCAGTCGTCCGCCCTGGAACGCTCCGCGCCGATCGCGCGGCGCATCGGCCGCCGTCGTCGTGACCCCCGATGTCGACGCGGCGGTCTCGGATTCTCCGGTCGCCCCGGCGCTCTGCGGCGAGGTGTTCTGCGGCGGGGTGGCCAGCGCCTTCTCGGCCGGCCGCCAGGTGTGCTCGCCGTCGAGTGCCGCACGCACCACGAGGTTCGCGGATTCGAGGAGGAAGGCGGCCACACCGATCACGAGGATCGCGAGGTCGAACGAGACGATGCCGAATGGAGAGCGCAGGTGCCAGATCGCGCCGATCAGCCCGGTCTCCGTCCGGTCGCCCACGGCGACGACGGCCCCGACGCTGAGAACGGCGAGAACGACCGCGGGCCAGAACCCGGCGCGCGAGGGGCGATCGTCGGGCATGCACCACACCCAGATCGCTCCGGCCGCGAGGGCCGCGACCATCGGAAGGAGCGCATCGCTGACGCTGCCGAGCAACAGGAGCAGGATAGCGGCGACGAGGTACCCAACCCATCGGCGGGGGACGAACTGGCGCACGAGATCGGCCGCGCCGACCGCGAGAAGGACGAAACCGGCGAGGATCATGCGATGTCTCCGCGAAGAGCGGCGAGGCCGTCGAGGAGCGCCGGCGCACCGGCGCGTTTCAACGACTTCGAGACGCTGGGTTGCGTGATGCCCTCGAGCGCGGCCAGCTCCTGCTGGGAACGGCCGATGAGTCGGCCGTAGGCGAGCCGTCGCTCGCGCTCGTTCATCGCCCCGACCAGCTCGTCTCGGACGAGGAGGTAGGCGTTCGATGCGGCGATCGTCGTCTCCATGACGTCATTCTGCTCGGGGGCTCCGACAATCCACGACCGCGACCGCGGCACGGCACGTCGCTCGCGCTCGTGAGCGATCTCGATCGCGGCACGCGCCGCCCACCACCCGGGGCCGTCCGGCAGGGCGCCGTGCGCGGAGTCGACGTCGCGGACGTCTCCCACACCGAGACCGAAACGGAAGGCCACACCATCGGGAAGCGCCAGCTGGATCATCAGGATCGAGGTCATGGCATCTGCCAGGTCTCGATAGAGCCCCTGTTGCTCGTCGCCGACCGTCGGTGTCAAGGCCTGTACCGCGAGCGGCACATCGCCCTCGACGCGGGCGATGGTGTCGTCGAGCAGACGCTGCGCGGCTGTGCGATCGCGGAGCGCGCGCGATCCCACGATGTCGGCAATCACCGCGATGACCATGGCATAACCGTAACACGAATATTGTTCATTTATGCCCTGAATGGTTATAGTCTCGGAACATGCCCGATTCGCACATCATTCCGTGGACCGCCGGAACCTGGACCCATGCCCCTCTCTCGCAGAACGGCGAGACCGAACTGGACGTCACGGCCGTCGAAGGTAGCGACGCTTGGCGCCACACCGCCTACGGCTTCGTCCACGACACCGAGCACGCCCTCCTCGCTCCGCTCGCCGTGGGTGAGGCGATGGAGGTCACCTTCCGCGCTCCCTGGACCGGAGAGTTCGATCAGGCCGGCATCTACGTGGGCATCGACGACGAGCACTGGATGAAGGCCGGCGTCGAGTTCGCCGACGGGCATCTGGGCCTCGGCGCCGTGGTCACCGACATCCGCTCCGACTGGTCGGTGGGCTTCGTCGACGAATGGCTCGATGCCGAGATCACCGTTCGGGTGAGCAGATGGGCGGATGCCCTCATCGTGCGCGCCCGGGCCGACGACGGCGAATGGCGACTGGTCAGGGTCGCCCCGTTCGACGGCGACGCCGCCGCATCCGCCGGCCCCCACCTCGCCGCACCGACGCGCGCGGGCCTGACCGTGCGCTTCACGCGCTGGGTGCGCGACGCCGCCGACTCCGCTCTGCACTGAGCCCCAGAGCCCCAGAGCCCCAGAGCCCCAGAGCCCCAGAGCGGAGTCGATCAGACGCAGGACGGGCCGTCAGAGCCCGAGCGCGTGCGCGGCGGCCTGTGCGCGGGCCACGAGCTCGGCGCGCTGCTCCGCGACCCGGACGGGCGCGGTCCCGCCGACGCCGGTGCGGGAAGCCACCGAGCCCTCGATCGTGAGAACGGAGCGCACCTCGGGAGTCAGATGCGCCGAGACGCCCGCGAGGAGTTCATCGGAGGCATCCTCGAGACCGATCCCCTGCTCTTCGCAGGCGCGCACGAGCGCGCCCGAGATCTCGTGCGCGTCGCGGAACGGCACCCGCTGCTTGACCAGCCACTCGGCCACATCCGTCGCGAGCGAGAATCCCTGGGGCGCGAGCTCCGCCATCCGGGCGGTGTCGAAGCGCAGCGTCGCGACCATGCCCGCGAAAGCCGGCAGCACCACCTCGAGCGTGCGCACCGAATCGAACACCGGCTCCTTGTCTTCCTGCAGGTCGCGGTTGTACGCCAGCGGAAGACCCTTGAGAGTAGCCATCAGGCCGGACAGATTGCCGATGAGGCGGCCCGACTTGCCGCGAGCCAGCTCCGCGATGTCGGGATTCTTCTTCTGCGGCATGATGCTCGAGCCGGTCGAGTAGCCGTCGTCGAGGGTGACGAATCCAAACTCCCGTGTGTTCCAGAGGATGATCTCCTCGGAGAGCCGCGAGATGTCGACACCGATCATCGCGGTAACGAAGGCGAACTCCGCCACCACATCGCGCGCAGCGGTGCCGTCGAGAGAATTCTCCGACGGGCGGTCGAGACCGAGCTCGGAGGCGACCAAAGCCGGGTCCAGTCCCAGGGTCGACCCCGCGAGCGCTCCCCCGCCGTAGGGCGAGACGCCTGCGCGCCGACGCCAGTCGACGAGACGCTCGAGTTCCCGGACGAGCGGCCAGCCGTGAGCCTGCAGGTGATGTGCGAGCAGCACCGGCTGCGCGTGCTGCAGATGCGTGCGGCCGGGCAGGATGGCCTCGGGGTGGGCTTCGGCCTGGGACACCAGCGCATCGATGACGCGCAGGATGTCGCGGGCGATGACTCCGGCATGGTCGATCAGGTACATCCGCACGAGCGTGGCGATCTGATCGTTGCGGCTGCGGCCGGCGCGGAGGCGCCCGCCGAGTTCGGGACCGAGCTCGACGATCAACGCCTGCTCGAGCGCGCCGTGCACGTCTTCGTCCGTCGGCACCGGCAGCAACGTGCCGTCCGCGACCTTGCGTGCGACGGCATCCAGCCCCGCGTGCATGCGGGCCGCCTCGTCGGGCTCGAGGTAGCCGGCGGCCTCGAGAGCCTTGGCGTGCGCGTGAGAACCCGCGATGTCGTACGGAGCGAGGATCCAGTCGAAGTGGGTCGACCGGCTGAGCTCGACGAGCTCGGGCGACGGACCCGTCGCGAACCGCGCACCCCAGAGGGCGCCCTCGTTCGTGCCGTCGTGCGTGGCGTCGGTCATGCGTTCGCTCCTTCGAGGGCTGCGGCCTGTCCGTTCTGGCGGAGCAGCCAGACCAGCAGCGCCTTCTGCGCGTGCAGCCGGTTCTCGGCTTCGTCCCAGACCACGCTCTTCGGCCCGTCGATGACCTCGGAGTCCACCTCGTAGCCGCGGTCGGCGGGCAGGCAATGGATGAAGATCGCCTCGGGATCGGCGATCTCCATCGTCTCGGGCGTGACCTTGTACCCACCCAGATCGCGGATGCGGGCGAGCTTCTCCTCTTCCTTGCCCATCGACACCCAGGTGTCGGTCACGATGACATCGGCACCGGCCGCCGCCTCGACGGGGTCGGTGAAGAGCGTGATCGAGCCCCCGGTCTCGGCGGCACGACGATCCGCCGCCTCGACGACATCGGCGCGCGGCGAGTAGTCGGCGGGCGAGGCGATGCGCACGTGCATCCCGGCCGTGACACAGGCGAGCGCGTAGGAGTGCGCCATGTTGCTCTGGCCGTCGCCGAAGAAGGTCAGGGTGAGTCCCTCGAGCGCACCCTTGTGCTCACGGATCGTGAGCAGGTCGGCGAGCAGCTGACACGGGTGGAAGTCATCGGAGAGCGCATTGATCACGGGCACGCGGGTACCCGCCGACATCTCTTCGAGGCCGGACTGGGCGTACGTGCGCCAGACGATCGCGGCGACCTGACGCTCGAGGACGCGCGCGGTGTCGGACGGCGTCTCCTTGCCCCCGAGCTGGCTGCTCGCCGTCGAGATGATCAACGGCGATCCGCCGAGATCGGCGATGCCGACCGCGAACGAGACGCGGGTGCGCGTCGACGACTTGTCGAAGATCACCGCGACGGTCTGCGGGCCCGCCAGGCTCTTGTCGGCCCAGCGATCCTTCTTCAGCTCGATGGCGAGGTCGAGGATCTCGGCCTGTTCGGCGGGCGTCAGGTCGTCGTCGCGCAGCAGGTGGCGGGTCATGCGGATACCTTTCCGGGGTGGGATGCCTGGACGGCGGAGAGCGCAGCGGTGAACAGCTCGCGGAACTCGGCGATCTCGGCGTCGCCGATCGTGAGAGCGGGAGCGATGCGGACGGTCTCGGGGTTGGCGGCGTTGATGATGAGGCCCCGCTCCTGCGCGGCGGCCACGACGGCCCCGGCGACGGGCTCGGCGAGGGCGACGCCGATGAGCAAGCCGCGGCCGCGGACGGCCGAGATCAACGGCGAATCGATCCCGAGGATGACGTCGCGCAGCTCTTCTCCCCGGCGCGCCGAATTCTCGACGAGACCGGCGTCCTCGATCTCGGCGAGCACCGCATCGGCCACCGCCGTCGCCAGCGGGTTGCCGCCGAAGGTGGAGCCGTGCGATCCGGGCGTGAACAGGGCGCTGGCGGCTCCATAGGTGACGAGTGCACCGATCGGGAAGCCACCACCGATGCCCTTCGCCAGGGTGATGGCGTCGGGGGTGATGCCCTCGTGGCTGAACCCGAACCAGGCACCGGTGCGCCCGGCGCCCGTCTGGATCTCGTCGACGATCAGGAGCGCGCCATGGGCGAGCGTGAGCGAACGGGCCGCGGCGAGATACCCCTCGGGAAGCTCGACGACACCCGCCTCACCCTGGATCGGCTCGACGATGACGGCGGCGACGCGATCATCGATCGCCGCCTCGAGCGCCTCGATCGTCGCGGAGATGTGCTCGACTCCGCCGGGCATCGGCTCGAACGGCGCGCGCATCGACGGCTTCGCCGTCAGGGCGAGCGATCCCATGGTGCGTCCGTGGAAGCCGTTCTCGAGCGCGATGATGCGCGGGCGCTCGGTACCGCCGTGCAGACGGGCGAGCTTGAACGCCGCCTCATTGGCCTCGGCACCCGAGTTCGAGAAGAACACACGGCCGTCGATGCCCGCACCGGCGAGGCGCTTGAGCCGCGCGGCGAGCGCCAGCTGCGGGGGCGTCGCGAAGTAGTTGGAGACGTGCGCCAGTGTCGCCGCCTGGCGCGACACGGCCTCGACGAAGACGGGGTGCGCGTGGCCGAGGGAGGTGACGGCGATGCCCGCGAGGAAGTCCAGGTGGCGTCGGCCCTCGGAGTCCCACAGGTAGGAGCCTTCGCCGCGGGTGAGCAGCGCGAGGCGCTCCCCCGCGTTGAGTACGAGGTCACGCTCTGCGTCGTCCTGCCAGATGGTCATCCTGCCACCACTTCCGTTCCGATTCCTTTGCTGGTGAAGAGTTCGACGAGCACCGAGTGCGGCACCCGCCCGTCGATGATCGCCGCGGCGTCGACCCCGGCCTCGACGGCGTCGAGGCAGGCGCGCATCTTGGGGATCATCCCCGATTCGAGGCTCGGCAGCATCTCGGTGAGCGCCGACGAGGTGAGGTGCGAGACGAGGGAGTCGCGATTCGGCCAGTCCGCATACAGCCCGGGCACATCGGTGAGGATGACGAGCTTGCGCGCATCGAGCGCGATGGCGAGCGCTGCCGCCGCGGCATCCGCGTTGACGTTGAGCGACTGGCCGGGGTGATCGAGATCGGGGGCGATGCTCGACACCACGGGGATGCGTCCGGCCCGCAGATGGTCGATGACCGGGGTCGGATCGACCTGCACGACGTCGCCGACGCGGCCGAGATCGACCTCTTCCCCGTCGATCATGACGCCCCGACGGCGACCGCCGAAGAGACCGGCGTCTTCGCCGCTGAGTCCGGTGGCGATCGGGCCGTGCGAGTTGATCTTCGAGACGAGTTGCGGATTCACCTGTCCGGTGAGCACCATGCGCACGACACTGATCGCCTCGGTGTTGGTGACCCGGTACCCGCCCTTGAACTCGCTGGGGATCTCGAGCCGCCCGAGCATGTCGGAGATCTGGGGTCCGCCTCCGTGCACGACGACCGGCAGCACGCCGACGTAGCGCAGGTAGGCGATGTCCTGGGCGAACGCCTCCTGCAACTCGTCGGAGACCATGGCGTTGCCGCCGTACTTGACGACGACGATCTGGTCGCGGAACTTCTTCAACCAGGGAAGCGACTCGATGAGGGTCGCGGCCTTCTGCGCGGCGACCTCGGCGGGAGTGTCCTGAATGTCGGTCATGAGGCGTACGCGCTGTTCTCGTGGACGTAGTCGTGCGTGAGATCGTTCGTGAGGATGGTGGCGGATGCTTCGCCGCTGCGCAGATCGATGACGAGGTGCGTGGCACGCGGCGTGAGATCGACCTCCTCACGCGGGCGGTCGGGGCCACCGGCCGTGCACACGCGCACGCCGTTCATCCAGACGTCCACGTCGTAGGGGTCGAACTGCGCCGAGGTCGTGCCGATCGCGGCGAGCACACGACCCCAGTTCGGGTCGTTTCCGAAGATCGCCGCCTTGAAGAGGTTGTTGCGGGCGACGGAACGACCGACCTCGACGGCATCCTGCTCGGATGCCGCGTTCTGCACCTCGATCGTGATGTCGTGGCTCGCCCCCTCGGCGTCGCCCTGCAGCTTCACGGCGAGGACCTGGCAGAGCTCGGCGAGCGCCGCTCGGAACTCTTCGAGGTCGGGCTTGATCCCGCTTGCGCCGTTGGCGAGAAGCGTGACCTGGTCGTTGGTCGACATGCAGCCGTCGGAGTCGAGGCGATCGAAGGTGGTGCCGGTCGCGGCGCGCAGAGCGGCGTCGGCCTCGAGCGGTTCGAGGTCGGCGTCGGTGGTGAGCACCACGAGCATGGTCGCGAGACCGGGAGCGAGCATCCCTGCGCCCTTCGCCATGCCGCCGATGCTCCAGCCGTCGCGAGCGACGACCGCCGTCTTCGCGACGGTGTCGGTGGTCATGATGGCCTGTGCGGCGATATCGCCTCCGTCGGCGGACAGTGCGTCGATGGCCTGTTCGGTCCCCGCGAGCACTTTGGAGCGGAAGACCTCATCACCCGTGCCGATGAGCCCGGTTGAGCACACCAGCACGTCGCCGGCGCTCACTCCGAGGAGCTCCGCCGCCTTCTCGGCCGTCTGGTGGGTGGTCTGGAAGCCGAAGCTCCCGGTGAAGCAGTTCGCGCCCCCGGAGTTGAGGACGACCGCCTCGACCACGCGGTCAGCGATCACCTGCTGCGACCAGATGATCGGGTTGGCCTTGGCACGGTTGCTCGTGAACACCGCGGCGCCGACCTTGCGCGGCCCGCGGTTGACGACGACCGCGACATCGGGCTTGCCGGTGGACTTGAGGCCGACGGCGACGCCGGCCGCTTCGAAACCCTGGGGGGCGGTGACGCTCACGGGGCGACTCCGTTCACTGAGAGGGCGCGGTCCTCGGGGAGGCCGAGCGCGATGTTCATGGATTGGATGGCGGCGCCCGCCGTGCCCTTGACGAGGTTGTCGACCGCGGTGACGACGGTCACGCGGTTCGCCGCGCGGTCGATGGCGAGCCCGATGAGGGCGGTGTTGGCGCCGAGCACGTCGGCCGTGCGGGGGAAGCTCCCGGCGGGGAGCAGTTGGACGAAGGTCTCGTCGCCGTAGGCGTCTTCCCATGCCGCGCAGATCTCGGCATCCGACACCCCGGGCATGATCGGTGCGGTCGACGTGGCGAGGATTCCCCGCGACATCGGCACGAGCACCGGGGTGAAGGAGATGCGGATGCTCGCGGGCTCGGCACCGGCGGCCGCGGCGAGCGCCTGGCGGATCTCGGGGATGTGCCGGTGGGTCCCCCCGACCGCGTAGGGGTTCGCGGAGCCGAGGATCTCGCTCGCCAGCAGGTTCGTCTTCAGGCTCTTGCCGGCGCCGGACGGACCGACCGCGAGCACGGAGACGATGTCACCGGGATCGATCACACCGGCGGCGATTCCCGGGGCCAGGCTCAGGCTGACGGTGGAGGCGTTGCAACCCGGCGCCGCGATCCGTGTCGCCCCGCGCAGATTCGCGCGCTGCTTGCCGTCGCCGACGAGGAGCTCGGGGACTCCGTACGTCCACGGCTCGTGGAAGGCGCCTCCGTAGAACGCATCCCAGGCGTCCTGCGAGGTCAAGCGATGGTCGGCGCCGGCATCGATGATCAGCGGCACGTCACCGAGCGCATCGGTGTACTGGCCGGATTGCCCGTGCGGGAGGGCCAGGAAGACGATGTCGTGCCCGGCGAGGATCTCGGCAGTGGTGTCCTGCAGCGTCAGATGCGCGAGCGAGCGCAGGTGCGGCTGGTGGTCGACGAGCGGTTGTCCGGCGTTCGAATGAGCCGTGACGGTGCGGATCTCGATGTCGGGATGAGCGGCGAGGAGGCGCAGAATCTCGCCGCCCGCATAGCCGGATGCGCCGGAAACGGCGACGGTGTACGTCATGCTTCTACCTTAACGGTCGGGCCCTTCGACAGGGCTCAGGAGGGTGGCCGAGGCGGCGACGCCGGCACTCGACCGCCGGCAGGCAGGAGCGCAGGGTCGCCTAGAGTCGGCGGTCGGCCCGGCGTCGGCGCACCGAGACGACGCTCAGAGCGAGCGTCGGAGAAACGGAGGCGGCCGAAGGCATGCCGCGACGATAGCGCGCCGGTGACGGCATCCGCAAATCCACGCGGTCACCTGGCGGCGACGAACCCCCAGGGCGCATCGAAGAAGTCGCGCTCGTGGGCGCTCGAGACGTCGAAGGCGCGGCGCATGCGCGCCCGCGTCGTATCGTCGACCGCGGCGGCGGTCTGCGTGACGTACGCGATGGCCTGGGCGGTCGCGACGGCGAAGGCCGGGTCGGCGTATGTGGCGAGCCAGGAGGCGTACGGATGCTCCGCCTCTTGCGCGAGGCTGCCGAACTCCCCCGCGTGCAAACGCTCCCCGAGGTCGGTGTACAGCCAGAAGCACGGCAGGAGCGCGGCGATCAGCTCGGGGTATCCGCCGGCGAACGCCGTCGAGCGCAGATGATCGAGGTACGCGGTGGTCGCGGACCCCGGCTCCGCGGCGAACGTCGCCGCGGTCACGCCGTCGCCGGGGGTCAGCCAGGCCGCATGCAGCTCGAGCTCGCCCACGATCGCGCCCTCGGCGGAACCCGCCCAGAACGCCTGCTCCGCCGAGGTCGGCGCGAGCCGTGCCGCCTCGGAGAGCACGCGCGCGTAGTCGCGCAGGTACAGCGCGTCCTGCGCCAGATAGAAGTCGAACGGCGCGCGCGGCAGGCTGCCGTCGGCGAGGCTCCGGATGAACGGCAGGTCGTCGATCTGCGCGCGGATGCCGGCGATCCCCTCCCACCAGTCGTCTGCGACCTCGGATGCCGTCGGGCGCGTCGAGAGACCGCCGCGGCTCCACAGCCCGGCGAAATGGTGCACGGGCCCGTGCCCGCGGCCGACGTGCAGCGCGTCGCTCTCGCGCAGCGACTCCCGCAGCCACGCCCGGGCCGAGGACACGGCCGCGACGGGGTCGTGCCCGCGGGCGAGGAGCGTCGCGAGAGCGGAGGACAGCGAGCACCCCGTGCCGTGGGTGTTCGACGTCTCGATGCGGGAGCCGGGGAACACCTCGCGACGGCCACGCGCGGTGTCGACGAGGGCGTCCGGCGCATCGTCGCCGAGGAGGTGGCCGCCCTTGACGAGCACGGCGGCGTCGATCTGCGACGACAGCTCTTCCGCGGCCGTCAGGGCGTCCGCCCAGTCATCGATCTCCCGCCCGACCAGGACGGCGAGCTCGGTGAGGTTCGGGGTGACGAGGTGCGCGCGGTGCAGCAGCTCGCGCAGCGCATCCTCGGCGGCGGGGTCGAGCAGCCGATCACCGCTGGTGGCCACCATGACCGGATCGAGCACGACGATCGGCGGGCGCACGGCATCGAGCCAGGCGATCACCGCCCGCACGACATCGGCATTCGCCAGCATCCCGATCTTGACGGCGTCGATGACGATGTCGTCGGACAGGGCGGCGAGCTGCGCTGCGAGCACTCCGGCATCCGGCACGTGGACCCCGCGCACGCCGCGCGTGTTCTGGACGGTGAGCGCGGCGATCGCTGCCATGCCGTACCCGCCGTTCGCGGCGATGGACTTGAGATCGGCCTGGATGCCCGCCCCTCCCGAGGGATCGCTGCCGGCGATGCTCAGCACCCGGGGCACCGAGCCGCGGCGCCACCGGCGCAGGAAATCCTCCGCGGCGGATCGGGGTTCCTCGGCCGCGCACAGCGCCGAGACGACGGCGATGCCCGCCGCACCGGCAGCGCGCAGGTCGTCGACATCATCGACGCCGACGCCGCCGATCGCAACGCACGGGAGGGGGCTCGCCGCGGCGAACGCGCGGAAACCGTCGACGCCGAGGGTCTGCGGGTGATCGGGTTTCGTACTGGTCGGGCGGATGACGCCGACGCCCAGATAGTCGACTGTGCCCGCAGGGAGAGCGAGGACGGCGGCGAGATGCTCAGCGGTGTTCGCGGTCAGGCCGATCACGGCGTCGGATCCGAGCTCGGCACGAGCCCGCAGCACCGAGGCATCGCCCTGCCCGAGGTGCACGCCGTCGACCCGGGCTCCACAACCGCGGGCGGCGAGTGCGGCATCGAGACGATCGTTGACGACGAGGAGCGCGCGCCCGTCGATCACGTGCGACAGGGCGACGAGTTGATCGACGATCTCCGCGTCGCTCGCGGTCTTGTCACGGAGCTGCACGATGCGCACCCCGCCGTCGACCGCCTGCCGGACGGTCTCGACCACACCGCGATCGCCGCACAACGCCGTGTCCGTCACCAGATAGAGCGAGAGGTCGGCGATCATCGGGAGACCTCCTCGACGCGCGCCTCGCGGGCCAACTCCTGGGGCTGCACCGCGGCGAGCGCGTCCAGCAGCGCGACGGCGAAGCTTCCGGGCCCGGTGGACGACGCCGCCGCGTGCTCCGCAGCGATCGTGTAGACGAGGGATGCCGCGGCGACGGCGTCGAGGGCGGGGATGGGTGCGAGGCGCGCGGCGCCGAGGAATGCGGCCATGACCGCCCCCAGCGCGCATCCGCCGCCCGTCACCCGGGTGAGCAGCTCATCCCCGTTGGCGATCCGCACGATCCGCTCACCATCGGTCACGAGATCGACGGGACCCGACACCGCGACGATGCTGCCGTGTCGCTGCGCGAGGATCACAGCGGCTTCGGCCGCCGCATCCGTGCTGTCGGTGGCGTCGACGCCGCGTCCGCCGGCGCTGAGCCCCGCGAGCGCCAGGATCTCCGAGGCATTGCCACGGATCGCCGTCGGCCGCAGTGCCGCGAGTTGCGTGGCGAGAGCGGTGCGGACCGGAAGAGCGCCGATCGCCACCGGATCGAGTACCCACGGCGTTCCGGCGGCGGTCGCCCCGTCGACCGCCTCGAGGCCGGCCTGACGCTGCTCGGGCGTGGGCGTGCCGAGGTTCACGAGCAGGCCGGAGGCCACACCCGCGAACATGCCGGCCTCCCCGACGATGTCGACCATCGCCGGCGCCGCACCGAGGGCGAGCAGCACGTTCGCGGTGAAGCCGGTGACGACGGAGTTGGTGATGCACTGCGTCAGCGGAGGCGCTGCGCGCAGTGCAGCCAGCAGAGTCGCCGCATGCTCGACGACGGACGGATCGGACGATGGACGCAGAAGATCGCTCATTGCGACATCCCTTCGCTAGTACGAACTAGATCAGGTTCGACGGGTCTGTTCTCAGCCGCGGATGCGGCACCCCGTGTCACTCGCACGCAGTCTATCGAGGATGTCGGAAGCCGCTGCGAGGATGTCGACATGCTCACCGCCCTCGCGATCTCCGGCTACCGCTCGCTCGTCGACGTGGTACTGCCCCTGCACCCCCTCACGGTCATCACCGGCGCGAACGGCACCGGCAAATCGAACCTCTACCGCGCGCTGCGCCTGCTGGCAGAAGCGGGCCACGGTCGCGCGGTCGCCGCGATCGCCCGCGAGGGCGGACTCGACAGCGTGCTGTGGGCCGGCCCCGAGACGCCGCAAGGGCTGGGCGCGCAGGGCACCAAACGCACGCGGCCCGTCGCGGTGCGCCTCGGTTTCGCGTCGGACGAGCTGGGGTATGTCCTCGACCTCGGGCTCCCCCAGGCCGATCCGAGGAGCCCGTTCACGCGCGATCCCGAGATCAAGCGCGAGCAGGTCTTCACCGGTCCGTTCGCCCGCCCCGGCACGCTGATCCTCGACCGGCAGCGCACCGGTGTGCGGGTGCGCGGCGACCAGGGGTGGGTGTCGCTGAACCAGCCGATGGGTCCGGGGCAGAGCGCGCTGCTGGATCTCACCGATGGCACAGCGCTGCCCGAGAGCGTCGCCCTGCAGCATCGCATCGCCTCGTGGCGCTTCTACGACCACTTCCGGACCGATGCCGGTTCACCGGCGCGCGCCCCGCAGATCGGCACCCGCACGCGGTGGCTCAGCGACGACGGCTCCGATCTCGCCGCGGTCTGGGCGACGACGCAGGATGCCGGGCGCGGCGCTTCACTCGACCAGGCCGTGGAGCAGGCGTTCCCGGGGTCGCGCGTGCAGATCGCGGTGAACGAGGGCGTGTTCCGACTGCAGCTCAGGCAACCGGGGCTGCTGCGGCCACTCGACGCCGCCGAGCTGTCCGACGGCACGCTTCGCTTCCTGCTGCTGTGCGCCGCGCTCCTCCCGGCCGATCCCCCGCCGCTGCTCGTCGTGAACGAGCCGGAGTCCAGCCTGCACGAGAGCCTGATCGCCCCGCTCGGAGCCCTGCTCACGGCGGCATCCGCCCAGACCCAGGTGATCGTGGTGACCCACTCCGCGGTGCTGCGTCGCGTGCTCGCCCAAGCGGGCGCCGAGACCGTGGAGCTCGAATCCGCCGGCTACGGCACCCGCGTCCGGGATCAGCTGCCCCTCGAACGCCCCAGCTGGCACTGGCCGTCGCGATAGCATCACGCTCCGCGACGGCCAGCGCCCACTCGAGGATTTCTAGTCGCGCAGCGCCGCGCCGAAACGCTCAGCGGCGACGGCGACGCCGGCGAGCTTCGCCTCGGTCGCTTCCGCTGCCGTCAGTGTGCGATCCTCCGCACGGAAACGCAGGGCGAACGTCAGGCTCTTCGAGCCCTGCGGCACACCCTCGCCGCGATAGTCGTCGACCAGGCGCACCGACTCGACCAGAGCACCGGCGCCTTCGAGGAGAGCATCGCGCACGTCGGCTGCCGGGACCTCGGCAGGAAGCGTCAGCGACACATCCTGCGTCGCCGCGGGGAACGTCGACAGCGATGCGGCGACGATGCGATCGCCGGCGAGCGAGAGCACGAGATCGAGGTCGATCTCGAGCACGGTCGCTCGGCCCGGCAGGTCGGCGTCGTCCGTGACCGTGGGGTGCAGTTCGCCGACGTAGCCGACCGGCTTCCCCGCGACGCGCAGCTCGCCCGTGCGTCCGGGATGCAGTGCCGCACGCTCGCTCTGCACGACATCGATCTCGACGCCGGCAGCACTCGCGATCACCCGCACGGCGTCGAGCGCCTCGGTGAGACCGGCGGCTTCTGCCGCGCGCCCCGGCTGACGCGGAGTCACGTTGCCGGTGAGCAATGCCGAGACGAAGCGATTCTGCGGCGGGATCGACGCGTTGAGCTCGGCCAGCGTCTCGGCAGAGGGCCGCTCGCCGGGCGGCGGCACCTCGTCGGTGCCGTACTCGACTCCCGGCTCGGGAAGGAAGACGATGCCGGTCTCGAAGATCGCGAGGTCGGTGAGACCGCGCGAGATGTTGCGGTGCGCCGTCTGCAGCAGCCCCGGAATGAGCGACCGGCGCAGGAACGGCGCCTGCCCGTCGAGAGGGTTCGCCAGGCGGATGCTCGGAAGGTGCTCCCCCGACGCCGAACCGTGCAGATCGTTCTGCACGTCGGTCGTGAACGGGAACGCAGGCGTCTCGACGAAGCCGGCAGCGGCGAGTGCATCCGCCACGCGACGGCGCCCCTGCTGCAGAGCGGTGAGTCCTCGACCCGACGGGGGCGTCGGCAACACCGCGGGGATGCGGTCGAGTCCGTGGATGCGGGCGACCTCCTCGGCGAGCGTCCACTTGTCGGTCAGGTCGGGGCGCCAGGTCGGCGGGATGACGACCCAGCCCGCGCTTGCGGACTCGCTCGCCGTGACCTCGGCGCCGATCGTGGTGAGCGCACCGGTGATCTCGGCGTCCGAATAGTCGACGCCGATCAGACCCTGCACGAAGCCGCTCGGCAGCTCGATCTCCGAGACGAAGACCTCGCTGAAGAGCGCACCCCCCTCTTCAGTGAGCGTGCCACCGGCCAGCTCGACCATGAGGTCAGCGGCACGACGTGCGGCGACGAACGGGATGAGCGGATCGACGCCCCGTTCGAAGCGCTTGGACGCCTCACTGGGAAGCTTGTGGCGACGCGCGGACCGCGCGATCGTGATGGGGTCGAAGGTGGCCGCCTCGATGAGGACGTTCTGCGTCGTCTCGCTCATCTCGGTCGTGCCGCCGCCCATGACGCCGGCGATGCCGATCGGGCCCGATTCGTCGGTGATCAGCAGGTCTTCGCCGTGGAGCGTGCGCTCCTGACCGTCGAGGGTCGTGATCTTCTCGCCCGACGCCGCGCGGCGCACCGTGATGGAACCCGTGAGCTTGTCGAGGTCGTACCCGTGCAGCGGCTGCCCGAGTTCGAGCATGACGTAGTTCGTGATGTCGATGAGCACGCCGAGCGAGCGCATGCCGGCCAGCGACAGGCGCGCCACCATCCACGGCGGTGTCGGTGATGCGGGATCGACCCCGCGCACCACGCGCGTGACGAATTCGCTGGCTCCGACGCGTCCGCGTACCGGTGCCCGGTCATCGACGATCGCCGTGTGCCCCATGCCGGGCTGCAGTTCGGCGAAGTCGCGCTCGGCCGGATCGCGGAATGCGGCACCCGTGGCATGCGAGTACTCGCGGGCGACGCCGCGCAGCGAGAACGCGTACCCGCGGTCGGGGGTGACGTTGATCTCGACGGCGATGTCGTCGAGCCCCAGGAGCGCGATCGCGTCGGTGCCGACGGGGGCGTCGATGCCGAGGTCCGACAGTACGACGATGCCGTTGTGCTCGTCGCCCAGCCCCAGCTCGCGCGCCGAGGCGATCATGCCGTCCGACACGTGACCGTAGGTCTTGCGGGCGGCGATCGGGAACGGACCCGGGAGCACTGCTCCCGGAAGAGTCACGACGACCTTGTCGCCTGCGACGAAGTTGTGCGCGCCGCAGACGATGCCGCGGATGCCGCCGTTCGCCTCGCCGACGTCGACCTGGCACCAGTTGATGGTCTTGCCGTTGGACTGCGGTTCCGGGTCGAGGGAGACGACCTGGCCGACGACGACCGGGCCCGAGATCTCGAAGCGGTGCACGTCTTCTTCTTCGAAGCCGACCGTCACCAGTGCTTCGAGCACATCCTCCGGCGAAGCATCCGCTGCCACATCGACGTACTCACGCAACCACGAAAGAGGGACGCGCATCACACCACCATCCCGAACTGCTCGCTGAATCTGACGTCACCCTCGGCCATGTCGCGCATGTCCTGCACATCACTGCGGAACATGAGCCCGCGTTCGATGCCCATGCCGAACGCGAAACCGCTGTACTCCTCGGGGTCGATCCCCGCCGCGCGCAGCACGTTGGGGTTGACCATGCCGCAGCCGCCCCACTCGATCCAGCGAGCACCGCCCTTGAAGGTCGGGTGCCACAGGTCGAGCTCGGCAGAGGGCTCGGTGAAGGGGAAGTAGTTGGTGCGGAAGCGCGTCTTGGCCTCCGGGCCGAAGAGCAGCTTGGCGAAGTGGTCGAGCGTGCCCTTGAGATGCGCCATCGTGATGCCCTTGTCGATCACGAGGCCCTCGAACTGGGTGAACACCGGCAGGTGCGTCGCGTCGAACTCATCGGTGCGGTAGACGCGGCCCGGGCAGAGCACGTAGATCGGCACTTCGCGGTCGAGCATCGAACGCACCTGCACCGGGCTGGTGTGCGTGCGCATGACGAGGTGGCGCGAGGTCGGATCGACGTAGAACGTGTCCTGCTCCTGGCGGGCGGGGTGATCGACGTCGAAGTTCAGCGCGTCGAAGTTGAACCACTCGTGCTCGAGCTCCGGCCCCTCGGCGATCTCCCATCCCATGCCGACGAAGATGTCGCAGACCTGGTCCTGGAGCAGGGTGAGCGGATGCCGTGCACCCACGCGCGTGCGCGAGGGCACCGCCGTGATGTCGACCCGCTCGGACTCGAGACGCGCCGCGACCTCTGCCGCCGCGAGCTCCGTCTCCTTCGCGGCGAGCGCCTGAGTGACCTGCCCGCGGCCCTGGCCGACGAGCTTGCCGAACGCGGCCTTGTTCTCGGGCGCGACCTGACGCATCGAGGCGTTCAGGACGGCGAGGGGCGAACCGTCGGCGACGTGGGCGGCACGGGCCGCTTTCAGCTCGACGGTGTCGGCCGCTGCGTTGATCGCTGCCAGCGCGGCGGCGACGGCTGCTTCGACCGCTTCCGGGGTGATTTCTGGAGACTCAGACACGAGAGACGAGTCTACCGGCGCGCAAGCCGACGCTCAGCCCGCTCCCGGCCCGTTCCCCATGTCGAATTTCCCCGCCCCGCGCTGCATGGCGATGAGTTCGGTGTTCGTGCCTTCCTCATGCGTCCGCGGGTCCGTACCTGCGTCAGGCAGAATCCCGCGCACCTTGGTCGATCGCCGCGTCCGGACCTCGACCCACTTGGCGATGCCGGAGAGGATGAGGCACATGACGATGTAGATGCCGCCGATGACGAACGCGGACTGCAGGATCGGACGACCCTGCTGAGAGGTGAGCTGCTTCGCGTAGTACAGCAGCTCGGGGTAGGTGATGATGAAGCCGAGCGCCGTGTCCTTCATCGTCACGACGAGCTGGGCCACGATCACCGGGAGCATGGCGCGGATCGCCTGCGGGAGCAGGATGAGGCGCATGACGCCGCTCTTGCGCAGACCGATCGCGGAGCCGGCTTCGCGCTGCCCCTTCGGCAGCGACTCGACGCCCGCGCGGATGACCTCGGCGAGGACCGAGCCGTTGTAGGCCATGAGGGCGAGCACGACGGCCCAGTACGGATCCATCTTCACGTCGAGAACAGGAAGCCCGTAATACAGCAGCATCATGAACACGAGCACCGGGACGGCGCGGAAGAGCTCGGTCACGACCGTGACGGGGACTCGCACCCACTTGTGATCGGACAGCCGACCGATCGCGAGCACGAAGCCGAGGATGATGCTCAGCACCGCCGCCAGGGCGAAGGCCGCGAGCGTGTTGCCGAGAGCCTTGAAGATCCCCATCCACACGTTCGAGAACGTGAAGACGTACCACTTCTCGGCGGAGAACTGACCGGTCTCGAACATCCGCAGGCCGACGAATCCGAGGGCGGCGAGAACGAGCACGATGGTGACCACCGCGAGGATGCGGTTGCGGGCGATCGCCCGGGGGCCGGGAACGTCGTACAGCACGGAAGTCATCGCGCGATCCTCCATCGGTTCTCGAGATGGCGCTGCAGCCAGCTCATCAGCATCACGAGGGCGACGAAGACGACCGCCACCCAGAGCAGCACCTCCATCGGGTTGCCGGGACGATCGGCGGAGTCGTTGATCGTCGACCGCAGGGCGGCGAGCTCGGCGACCGAGAAGCCGGCGGCGACGGTGGTGTTCTTGAGCAGGGCGATGAAGACGCTCATCATCGGCGGGACGACCGAGCGGAACGCCTGCGGCAGGATGACGAGCCCCATGACCTGGCCGAACGGCAGGCCGATCGCGCGCGCCGCCTCTGCTTGACCGACGGGCACCGTGTTGATGCCCGCGCGGAGCACCTCGGCAACGTAGGTGGCCGTGTAGATGCCGATGGCGAGGATGCCCAACACGAGGTTCGAGAGCTCGGGGAACCCGAGCTGCGGGTATCCGAAGATGAAGAAGAAGAAGACCAGCGTCAGCGGGGTGTTGCGCACGATGTTGACGTACGCCGTGCCCACGCCGCGCGCGATCGGGACGGGTGAGACGCGCATGGCGCCCACGATGATGCCCAGTATGAGGGCGATGATCCCGCCGATGGCGAAGACGAGCAGCGTATTGCCGATCGCCTCTCCCCACAGGTCGAGGTTGCCGAAGATGACGTCCACGCCACCCTCCCCTTCTTCAGGAGGTGCGGGGCGGCCTTCCGTGGGAAGGCCGCCCCTGTTGTCAGATCAGTACTGGTCGACCTCGGGCTGCTCGACCTCGATGCCACTGGAACCGAGGTTCTTGTCGAAGATCGCCTGCCAGATGTCGGGGTTGTCGGTGAACAGCTCGTTGATGTGCGTGCGCAGCACATCGTCGCCCTTCTCGAGTCCGACGCCGTAACGCTCTTCGGTGAACAGACCGCCGGTGACCTTCACGTCATCCGGGTACTGTGCCGCGTAGCCGATCAGGATGGCCTGGTCGGTGGTGACCGCATCGACCTTGCCGTCGATCAGGTCCTGCACGCAGGCGGAGTACAGGTCGTACTCCTGCGTCGTGATGTCGGGGAAGTTCGCCTTGATGTTCTGGATCGGCGTGGAGCCGGTCGCGGAGCAGACGGTCTTGCCGTTGAAGTCCTCGAGCGCCTCGGCCTCAGGGGCGTCAGCGGCGACCAGGAGACCCTGACCCGTGATGAAGTAGGGCCCGGCGAAGTCGATGAGCTCCTTGCGCTTGTCGTTGATCGAGTAGGTGCCGACGTAGTAGTCGATGTCACCGTTCGTGATCGCCTGCTCGCGGTTCGCGGAGGCGATCGGCTTGAACTCGATCTTGTCCTCGTCGTACCCGAGCGATGCGGCGATCCAGCGGGCGATGTCGACGTCGAAGCCGGTGCGCTCGCCCGTGGTCACGTCGAGGAAGCCGAGACCGGGCTGGTCCTCCTTCACGCCGACGACGACCTTGTCGCGCTCGGTGATCGCGTCGAACGTCGGGCTGCCTTCGAGCTCGACGTCGGTGGCGACCTCGAACCAGGTGCTGTCTTCTGCGGCCTCTTCGTCGCCGGTGCCTCCGCCGGGCGTCGAGGGGCTGCCGCTGTTACAGGCCGTCAGCGCCAGCAGCGCTACCGCTGCGATTCCGATGCCTGCCAGTGTCCGTGTGCGTCGCATATGCGTCTCCTTCATGTGCTGTGGTGCAGGGTCTGGTGAGGGTCAGTGCGTGAGGAGCTTCGAGAGGAAGTCCTTGGCGCGGTCGCTCTTCGGGTGCGTGAAGAACTCCTCGGGGGTGGCCTCCTCGACGATGCGACCGTCGGCCATGAAAACGACGCGATCCGCCGCCTTCCGAGCGAAGCCCATCTCGTGGGTGACGACGATCATCGTCATGCCTTCGTGCGCGAGTTCGACCATGACGTCGAGGACCTCGTTGATCATCTCCGGGTCGAGCGCGCTGGTCGGCTCGTCGAAGAGCATGACCTTGGGCTGCATGGCCAGCGCTCGTGCGATGGCCACACGCTGCTGCTGCCCGCCCGAGAGCTGAGCCGGGAGCTTCGACGCCTGCTGAGCCACGCCCACGCGCTCGAGGAGGATCATCGCTTCCTTCTCGGCATCCGCTTTCTTGAGTCCGCGCACCTTGATCGGACCCAGGGTGATGTTCTCGAGGATCGTCAGGTGGGCGAAGAGGTTGAACGACTGGAACACCATTCCCACGTCGGCGCGCAGATGCGCGAGCCCCTTGCCCTCGGCGGGCAGGGCCTTTCCGTCGATGCTGATCGTTCCGCTCGTGATCGTCTCGAGGCGGTTGATCGTACGGCAGAGCGTGGACTTGCCCGATCCGGAGGGACCGATCACGACGACGACCTCCCCCGCGTTCACCGTGAGGTTGATGTCTGTCAGCGCCTGGAACTCGCCATAGTGCTTCTGCACGTTGTCGACCACGACAAGGGCCTTACCAGAGGTCATCTTTTCTCCAAACTCGCCTGGTCGTCTGTACTGCTCGATCGGGGTGCGCGTCCGGTGGGACGCATCGGTGACCTGCGGCTCGTTCGCCGTTGACACGAGCATGATCGACCTCACGATGGCAGAGCCGCCGGAGCGCTGTCAGACATCTTGAGGATTTCTTGAGGGTCGTAACACGGGTGTTACCCGCGGGCCGGAACGGCGTCCGAAACGCTCAGCTTCGTTCGTCGCGGTAGTACGCCACGGCACCCGGATGCAGTTCGACGGGAACCGTGAAGATGGCCTGACGCCGGTTCAGCAGAGCAGCGGCCGGCACCTCCTGCGCCATCCGCGACCGCGCGTCGAAGAGTACGGAGAGCACATCGCGCACGACGGCGTCGGGAGTGGAAGCGGCGACGATCAGGTAGTTCGGCACGGCCATCGTCGGCACCGACTGGTCGAGGCCGTAGGCGCCCGCCGGGAAGTCCGACGATCGATAGGCGTCCGAGTAGCGCCCGTTGATCGCCATCACCCACTCCTGCTCGACGGGCAGCAGCCGCACCGGCAGCGCCCCCGAGAGGTTCTCGATGCCGGGTGTCGGCAGGCCGCCGACCCAGAAGAATCCGTCGATCTCACCGCGCTCCATCGCGCTGATCGACTCGCGCAGATCCAGTTGCGGGTCGCGGATCGATGCCGCGTCGACGCCGGACGCCGCCAGGATCCGTGTGGCGATCACGTTGACGCCGGACCCCTCGGCCCCGAGCGAGACGGTCTTCCCGGAGAGGTCCGACACGCGTTCCAGATCGGAATCGGCGCGCACCACGACGTGCACGTACTCGTCGTAGAGGCGGGCGACCGCGCGGATTTGGAGGGGCTCGTCGAATGCCCCCCTCCCCGCGACGGCATCGGCTGCCGCATCCCCCTGCGCGAACCCGAGCAGGGCCTCCCCGGAATCGACCCGGCGCACGTTGTCGACCGACCCGTCGGTCTCTTCGACCGTCATCGAGATGCCGAGCGCGGCGGAGAGCTCGTTCGCCAGGTGTCCGCCGTAGTCGTAGTAGACGCCCGTCGGGCCTCCGCCCGCGATCACCGAGGTTCCTCCCGACCACTCCGCAGCGCGGGGACTGCACGCGCTGAGGGCGAAGACGACCGCCACCCCGAGCATCAGAGCGAGAGCGCGACGAAGGCGGCCGGTCATTCGAAGGCTCCGTTCTTGATGACGAGGGCGACTCTCAGGCCGCCGTCATCCGGCGACGAAACGAGCAGCTCGCCACCGATCGAGGCCAGGAGGTCGGTGGCGATCGCGAGACCGAGACCCGACCCCGGAGTGTCTCCGCTGTCGTCGCTGCGCCAGAAGCGATCGGTCGCGTATTCGACCTGTTCGCCCGCCAGTCCCGGACCATGATCGCGCACCGTCAACCGGCACACGTCGTTCCCGCCCTCCACCGCGACCTCGACGAGCGAGTTCATCGGTGAGAACTTCACGGCGTTGTCGATGACGGCATCCAGGGCGCTCTCGACGATCGTGCGGTCGGTCACGCACATCACCAGGTCGTCGCCGAACCTGCGCACATCGATGCCGCGGGGGCCGGCGACCTCGCGCCACGCATCGGCCCGACGCTCGACCAGCGTCGTCAGGTCGACCGCCGAGAACATCGAGTCCGCGCGGCCGCTGCGTGCCAGGTTGAGGAGAGTCTCGAGGATCCGCGCCATCCGACGCCCCTCCTCGCGCGTCTCCTCGATGTCGTCACGCCAGTCGTCGTCGAGCCCCGTCGCGAGGTGCTCCACTCGCAGGAGCAGGGCGTTCAGGGGGTTGCGCAGCTCGTGCGACGCATTGAGCGCGAACTCCTGCTGCCGGGCCAGCACGTGCTCGATCTCCTCGGCCATTCCGTTGAAGACCCGCGTCATGCGACGCAGCTCCGGCGGGCCCGTGTCCTCCGACACCCGCGCATCCATCTCGCCCCGCTCGATCGCGACCATCGCCTCGTCCAGCCGCCTCACCGGCGACAGCACCCAGCGGGCGAGCTGGAACACGAGGAGCACACCCAGGGCGATCGATACGAGGGCGATCGCGATGAGCACGGTCACCTGCTGGAAGATCGCCGTGCGCGGTGCATCCACCTCTGCCGAGATCATGACGGCGCCGATCACATCACCGTCGTCGAAGACCGGTTCCACGAGCGTCGCATCGGAGATCTCCCAGGGGAAGACCGCATCGACGGGTTCTGCGCGACGCCCCGAGAGCGCGAGGCGCACCTGCTCCGCCTCCCCCTCCGAGAGC
Source organism: Microbacterium sp. NPDC087665 (assembly GCF_044743285.1). Lineage (NCBI taxonomy): Bacteria > Bacillati > Actinomycetota > Actinomycetes > Micrococcales > Microbacteriaceae > Microbacterium > Microbacterium sp. NPDC087665. Next base: position 26,497 of record NZ_JBIUWD010000006.1, read on the forward strand.
ACGAGGCGGTCGGGGTCGCTCGAGGCCCACACCGCACCGGCCAGGTCGAACACCGCGATCTCGATGCCGTACACCTCTTCGAAGCGCTCGGCTTCCCCTTCGAACACCGCCGCCGACCCGGAGTTCAGCGCCTGGCGCGCCGTCGTCGCGAAGTAGCTGAGGTCGCCGACCTGCTCGCTGTAGACGGCCTGCTGGATGCTGCGGGCGGCGCTCCATCCGGCAGCTCCCCCGAGCGAGAGCAGGATGGCGACGAGCGGAATGAGGAAGACGATGACGAGCCGTTTACGCACCGGTCACGACCCCACGAGTCGGTATCCGACGCCTCGCACGGTATCGATGATGCGGTGCGCACCCGTCTTCTTGCGGATGGCGCCGATGTGCACTTCGAGCGAGTGACTGAATCCGCGCCAGTCCGTGTTCCAGACCTCGCGGATCAACCGATCCTTCGGCACCGCCACTCCCGGGTAGCGGGCGAGCACGGCGATGATGTCGAACTCTTTGGGCGTGAGATCGATGGGATGCTGATCGACGCGCACCTGACGGGCCACGAGGTCGATCTCCACCTCCCCACCGTGGATCGTCACCAGACCGTCGGTCTCCGGACGCATGGGTCGGGACCGACGGGTCACCGCTTCGATACGCGCGAGCAGCTCGTGCACGTCGTAGGGCTTCACGACGAAGTCGTCGGCACCGGCGCGCAGGCCCTTGATGCGTTCGGTGACCTGGCTGCGCGCGGTGACCACGACGATCGGAACCTCCGAGCGGCTGCGAATGCGCCGGCACAGGTCGATGCCGTCGACGTCGGGCAGCCCGAGATCGAGAAGCACGACCTCGGTGTCGGCACCGAGCAGCGCCATCGCCGATGCGCCGTCGGCGGCCCGGACGGTCGCGTAGCCGGAGCGGGCGAGGAAGGCCTCCAGGGCAGAGCCCACACGGTCGTCGTCTTCCACGATCAGGATCCGCATCCGCCCTCCCCTCTTCTCACGTCATCACCGACGGGCAGGGTGCAAAAGTACCAGCCGCCGGCACCTGCCAGCGGCGGCCTCGGTGTCAGCTGCCGATCGCAGCCCGCTGCGCGAAGGCGCTCTCGTACAGGCACACGCTCGCGGCCGTGGCGAGGTTGAGCGACTCCGCCCTGCCGAAGATCGGCAGACGCAGCACCCGGTCGGCGAGACCGAGCGCGTCGTCTTCGAGTCCGCGGGCCTCATTGCCGAACAGCCAGGCTGTCGGTTCGGTGAGCACGCCGTCGGCCCGCGCGGCCAGCAGGTCGTCGCCCTTCACGTCGGCGGCGAGGACGTTCAGTCCGGCCGCGTGCGCACGATCGACGACGTCCGACAGCTCTGCACCGACGGAGATCGGGAGGTGGAACAGCGACCCGGTCGTCGCCCGGACCACCTTGGGATTGTATGGATCGACCGTGCGTCCGGTGAGCACGACCGCGTCGGCTCCGGCTGCGTCGGCCGCGCGGATGATCGTTCCGAGGTTTCCCGGATCGCGAATCTCTTCGCAGATCGCCACGAGACGCGGGGACGAGGCGAAGATGTCGCGCACGGCGCTGGGCGTCTGCTGGACGACCGCGACCAGACCCTGCGGAGTGACGGTGTCGGCCATCGCATTCAGCACGTGCTCGGTGACGTACTCGACCTCGATGTCGGCATCCGTCGCCTTCGCGCGGATGTCGGGATGCTTCTCCCACCCGTTGGGCGTCGCGAACAACTCGACGATCGCCTCCGGACGATACGCGAGAGCCTCCCGGACGGCCTGTGGACCCTCGAGAAGGAAGAGCCCCGTCTCGGTGCGCGCGCTGCGCTTGGTCAGTTTCGCGACAGCACGGACTCGGGGGGACCGCGGGTTTTCGAGCACGGTCACAGTCTAGGGAACTCAAGGCATACCGGAGAGCATTCGGCACCGAGCGTCCTCCGCCGAACGGATAGGGTGCGACCGTGAAGGATCTCTCGCGCGCGAGCGCCCGACGACGACGGATGCTGGCGGGCGCAGCCGCGCTGATCACCGTGGGCGCCGGCCTGTCCGTGCACGCGCTGGTGGAGGGCGCCGTCGGGGACATCATCGGAGATGCCCTGTACGCGACCCTGATCTACCTGCTCGTCGTGTGCGCACTCCCCCGCCTCGCAATCGGATGGGCGGCGCTCCTCGCGGCGGGCCTCTGCACGGCGATCGAGCTGCTGCAGATCACCGGCGCACCGCGCGCGTGGGCGGAGTCGTTCCCGCCGATCGGGCTCGTGCTCGGTTCGGGGTTCGATGCGCGGGATCTGCTGGTCTACGCGGGCGCGATCCTCGTGACGATGCTCATCGACGTCGCCCTCACGCGACCGCCGCGCGCACTCCGCGAATAGCACTCCGCGAACAACAGCCCGGAAATCACGCAGGGCGCCCTCCCGAAGGAGAGCGCCCTGTGCGGAATGCTTCTGCTTACGCAGCCGACTTCGGTGCGTTGACGTCGGAAGGCAGTGCCTTCTTGGCCGTCTCGACCAGCGTCGTGAACGTCGCTGCGTCGTTGACCGCGAGGTCGGCGAGCATACGACGGTCGACCGTCACACCCGCGAGGCCGAGGCCCTGGATGAAGCGGTTGTACGTGATGCCGTTCTGGCGTGCGGCAGCGTTGATGCGCTGGATCCACAGACGACGGAAGTCGCCCTTGCGCTTGCGACGGTCACGGTACGAGTAGACGAGCGAGTGGATGACCTGCTCTTTGGCCTTGCGGTAGAGGCGCGAACGCTGACCGCGGTAACCCTTTGCGCGCTCGAGGATGACCCGGCGCTTCTTGTGGGCGTTTACTGCCCGCTTGACTCTTGCCATTTTCCTGTGTTCCTATTCGTGCGTCGGGCGCGTCAGCGGCCGAGAAGCTTCTTCGCGACCTTGGTGTCTGCCTTCGACAGAACCTGATCCTGGTTGAGGCGACGGGTGCGACGGCTCGACTTGTGCTCGAGGTTGTGGCGCATCCCGGCCTGCTGCTTCTTCAGCTTTCCGCTGCCGGTGATCTTGAAGCGCTTCTTCGCACCCGAGTGGGTCTTCTGCTTCGGCATCTTCTCTTCCTTCGTATGGCGCCTTCTCAGGCGACGGTGTCAACCCGCAGTGCGGGAGTCGGGGGCGGAATTACTCCGCTGCGGCCTCGGCCGGGGCATCCGCCTCGGACTTGGAATCGCGGGCATCCTGCTTCTTCGCTGCGCGCTGTGCGTCGCGAACGGCGTTCTGCTCCTGCTTGGCCTCGGACTTGCTCTTGAGCGGAGCAACGACCATGACCATGTTGCGACCGTCGATCGTCGGGTTCGACTCGACCGTGCCGAGCTCGGCGACGTCTTCGGCGAACTTGCGCAGCAGACGCACACCCTGCTCGGGGCGGGACTGCTCGCGACCGCGGAACAGGATCATGGCCTTGACCTTGTCGCCGGCCTTGAGGAAGCCCTCGGCGCGCTTGAGCTTGGTCGTGTAGTCGTGCGCCTCGATCTTCAGGCGGAAACGGACCTCTTTGAGGATCGTGTTCGCCTGGTTGCGACGCGCTTCCTTTTCCTTCTGGGCGGCCTCGTACTTGAACTTGCCGTAGTCCATGATCTTGACCACGGGCGGCTTCGAGTTGGGGGCAACCTCGACGAGGTCGAGATCGGCTTCCTGCGCAAGGCGCAACGCTGCCTCGATGCGGACGACGCCGATCTGCTCACCCGCGGGGCCGACGAGGCGGACCTCGGGGACGCGGATGCGCTCATTGGTACGGGGATCGCTGATGCGGAACTCCTTAAACGATGGGGATTCGGCCACCGGGATGCTGTCAGCACCTCGGGCGAAATCAGAATCGTCCCCACCCACCGGCATTCAGACGCCGGCTTCGCACCCTCGCAACCGCCCCGTCTTTCGAGCGGAGCCGGTGGAGTGCAAGACCCGGTAGCCTTGAACGGCAAGCGCGGGTGGGAAGTGAATCCTCTTTCGTTCCAGAGCATTACGCTCCGGAGCCCGCCAAAGTCTAACAGAAGGCAAGGCGAAGTGACGAACCAGGCAACGGACGAGGCTGACCGCGAGCGCGAAGAGCGCTGGGCACGGCAGGAGGAGGCGGCATCCTCCGCCACTCGAGACATCGCAGATGTGCCCGCCGTCGAGGTGATCACGACCGCTGCCGTGCATCTCATGAGCGCCGCAGCCGTGAAGCTCGGCCTCGCCGACGAACCCGACGCGCAGGCGCAGCTCGACCTCGACGAGGCGCGCAAGCTCATCAACTCCCTCGCCGGGCTCATCACCGCCGGCGCCCCGGAGATCAGCGACATGCACGCGCGCTCGCTGCGCGACGGCCTGCGCTCCCTTCAGCTCGCCTTCCGCGAGGCATCCGTCATCCCCGACCCGATCGGCAAGGGCCCGGGCGAGAAGTGGACGGGACCGGTCAACTAGTCGTCGCGCCGCGCCCCGGATCGCCGCGCTCGGTCAGTCGACCACGACGACCGCAGCCGTGGCGGGTCCGGGGCACTGGCCCCCGGTGAACGTCCAGGAGATCGGCTCCTCCGACTCATGGATGACGACGCCGTCGGCATCGAACAGCCGGACGACGATCTGCTCCGGCGCCCGCATGTCGAGCATCAGCGACCATTCGCCGTCCTCCAGCCGAGTGACGCCGAGAAGACTGCCGGCGTCCGCGGACTCCCCCGGCGCCGGCGTGCATTCCGTCTCGATGCAGAACTGCACGGCCTCGACATCGGGATACGCACGCGCATCGAGCGTCACAGTGTTCAGGTAGCCGATGGCGGGGCAGGCGACCGCGCACCCCGGGAGGGCGAGGACCCCGCCGAGCAGCAGGGCGACGAGCGCGAGAGCACCGCGGCGACGACCGGACATGACCCGATCGTAGCGAAAGGGCCGGTCAGACGGAGCGTCGGAGCTTGACCGTGAGGGAATCGGCGAGCACCGCGATGCGGTCGTCGGATGCCCAGCGCTGAGCGAGGCGCGCGAGTACGGAGTCCAGGACTTCACGCTCCAGCCCGTCGACGAGTTCGAGGATCACCACGAGTTCGGGCCCCCGCAGACGCGCATCGGGATCGCCGGAGGCGACCGCGATGTCGATCACGGCGAGTTCCTGCGCAACGCTCTCCTGCAGAGCGGAGAACACCTCCGGCGACAGGAAGCTCGGCTCCCACTCGTGCTCCTGGGCGATCGCCCACACGGCCGGGCGACGGATGACGAACTCGGTGTCGGACGTCGGGTCCAGCACGATCAGGTCGGTGTCATCCGCGGATGCCGCCAGGGCGGCGCGGATCGCCTCGACGGGGATCGGCCGGGCCGAGGCATCCCATCGCGACATCGCCTCGACGGACGAGAACACGGGCTGCACGCGACGCCCGTCGGGAGCAGCCACGGTGACGATCGAGAGTTCCTGGGTCTTGTCGACCGCGAGGCCGCTCGGGGCGACGCCCTCTTCGCCCTTCTCGGCGACGAGCGGGATCAGCACACGGGCGTGGCGGAAGGCATCGACGACGTCGACCTGACTGCCCTCCCCCGCACGGAATCGGAGCAGGGCTTCGAGCAGGGCCGGATCAGCCGAGCCGTCATCCGCGGCGTGCGGATTGGACTCGAAGCTGCGGCCCTCCCACGGCACCCCGGCCGAGTCGGCGGGATTCTGATCGTGCGAGCCGTGATCGTGCGAGCCGTGCCCGCAGGAGTCGTCAGTCTCCTGCGACATCCAGCGCCTCAGCCAGGGTGAACGCACCGGCGTAGAGAGCCTTGCCGACGATCGCACCCTCGATGCCCAGCGGCACGAGTTCGCGGAGCGCCGCGATGTCGTCGAGGTTCGAGATGCCACCAGAGGCGACGACGGGCTTCGGGGTGCGCGAGGCGACCTCACGCAGCAGTTCGAGGTTCGGACCGCGCAGCGTGCCGTCCTTCGTCACATCGGTGACCACGTAACGGCTGCACCCGGCATCCTCCAGGCGTTCGAGGACCTCCCAGAGGTCGCCGCCCTCCTTCGTCCACCCGCGTGCAGCCAGCGTGGTGCCGCGCACGTCGAGGCCGACGGCGATCGCCTCGCCGTAGCGACCGATGACGTCCGCCGCCCACTCGGGGTTCTCAAGGGCAGCGGTGCCGAGGTTGATGCGGGTGGCACCGCTCTCGAGAGCGGCCTCGAGCGTCGCGTCATCGCGGATGCCGCCGGAGAGCTCGATGCTCACGCCGCGGAACTGCTTGATGACCTTGCGCAGGATCGGCGCGTTGCTGCCGCGACCGAACGCCGCATCGAGGTCGACGAGGTGAATCCACTGCGCGCCCTGCGCGACCCACTCCCCTGCGGCATCGAGCGGGTCGCCGTAGCTGGTCTCCGTGCCCGCCTCGCCCTGGGTCAGGCGAACGGCCTTGCCCCCGGCGACGTCGACCGCGGGAAGCAGCGTGAGGGAGGGAGACTGTGCGAAGTCGTTCATGACGTCCTTGAGTGAGGAGGGCTCTGCACCCATGGAGGGCACGAGATTCGAGGGTACTCTGCGCTCGGTCAGGCCTCAAATGCATGACCTCGAGCGGCAGCGGTCAGAGGCTGCGGGTCCAGTTGCGGAGCAGGCGGATGCCCGCCTCGCCCGACTTCTCGGGATGGAACTGGGTGGCCGAGAGCGGCCCGTTCTCCACGGCGGCGAGGAAAGGATCGCCGTACGTGGTCCAGGTGAGACGGGGCTGAGGGAACGGCGGGATCACGTCGAGCTCCCACTTCTGCGCGGCGTACGAGTGCACGAAGTAGAACCGTTCGTCTTCGATGCCGTCGAAGAGGATGCTGCCCTCGTCGGGCGACACCGTGTTCCACCCCATGTGGGGCAGAACCGGCGCGTTGAGTTCGGTGACAGCGCCCGGCCATTCGCCGAGCCCCTCGGAGTCCTGCCCACGTTCGACACCGTGCTCGAACAGCACCTGCATCCCGACGCAGATTCCCAGCACGGGTCGTCCGCCCGCCAGACGACGATCGATGATCTCATCGCCCCCGTGGGCATGCAGGGCATCGCGAACCGCGGCGAACGCGCCGACACCGGGGACGACGAGCCCATCGGCCTCGAGCGCCGCCGTGCGGTCACGGGTGAGCACGGCGTTCGCGCCTGCGGCGACCAGTGCTTTGACCGCCGAGTGGACGTTGCCCGACTCGTAGTCGAAGACGGCGATGGTCGGGGTGCGGCTCACAACGCTCCCTTGGTGGAGGGGATGCCGTCGACCAGCGGGTCGAGCGACTTCGCCTGTCGGAACGCACGGGCGAAGGCCTTGTACTCGGCCTCGGCGATGTGGTGAGGATCGCGGCCACCGAGGACGCGCACATGCACGGTCAATGCCGCGTTGAATGCGATCGCCTCGAAGGTGTGGCGCACGAGCGCACCGGTGAAGTGCCCACCGATGAGGTGGTGCTCGAAGCCGGCGGGTTCGCCCTCGTGAACGAGGTACGGACGACCGGAGATGTCGACGACGGCCTGCGCGAGCGCCTCGTCGAGCGGAACGAGCGCATCGCCGTAGCGCGAGATCCCCGCCTTGTCGCCGAGCGCTTCGCCGATCGCCTGGCCGAGCACGATCGACACGTCTTCGACGGTGTGGTGGGCGTCGATGTGGGTGTCTCCGGATGCTCGGACCGTGAGGTCGGTGAGCGAGTGCTTGGCGAAGGCGGTCAGCATGTGGTCGAAGAACGGCACAGACGTGTCGATGCGGCTCGCGCCGGTGCCGTCGAGGTTCAGTTCGAGCTCGACGGTGGACTCCGAGGTGCTGCGCACCCGGGTGGCGGTGCGCGGGGTCAGGGCTGTGCTGCTCATGATGCCGATCCTATCGAGGCCAGCGCATCGAGGAACGCGGTCGTCTCGGCCTCGGTGCCCGCCGTCACGCGGAGGTGTCCGGCGATTCCGACATCGCGGATGAGCACGCCACGGTCGTAGAGGCGCTGCCAGGTCGCCCGCGGATCGGCGACGCCCCCGAAGAGGACGAAGTTCGACCAGGACTCGTGCGGTGTGTAGCCGAGAGCCTCGAGCGTCGCGGTGATGCGATCGCGCTGCCCGACGATCTCGTCGACCATGCTCAGCATGACGTCGGAGTTGCGGAGGGCGGCGACGGCTGCCGCCTGCGTGAGCGCGCTCAGGTGGTACGGGAGCCGCACGAGCCGGAGTGCGTCGATGAATGCGGGATCGGCCGCCAGGTAGCCCACCCGCGCACCGGCGAAGGCGAAGGCCTTGCTCATGGTGCGCGACACCGCCAGGCGGGGTCGCCCCTCGAGCAGCGTCAACGCGGAGGCCGCATCGTGCGGCGCGAACTCCTGGTACGCCTCGTCGACGACGACGACGCCGCGCGTCGCCTCGTAGACGGCCTCGACCACGTCGAGACCGAGCGGTGTGCCGGTCGGATTGTTCGGGGAGCACAGCAGCACCACGTCGGGATCGATCTGCTCGATCTGCGCGACGGCGTCTTCGGGGGTCAGCGTGTAATCGGGCTCGCGACGCCCCGCCACCCAGCGCGCACCCGTGCCCTGCGCGAGCAACGGGTACATCGAGTAGGTCGGGCCGAAGCTGAACACGGTGCGCCCGGGGCCGGCGAAGGCCTGCAGGATGTGCTGGAGAACCTCGTTCGAGCCGTTGCCCGCCCAGATCTGCTCGGCCTGAAGACCGTGGCCGAGATACTGGGCGAAGCCCTCACGGAGTGCGGTGAACTCCCGGTCCGGGTAACGATTCACGTCGCGGAGCGCGACAGCGATGTCATCGAGGATGTCGCTCGCAACGGCATCCGGTACGGGATGAGTGTTCTCGTTCACGTTCAACGCGACAGGCAGAGGAGCCTGAGGCGCACCGTACGGGGTGAGGCCCCGGAGGTCGTCGCGAAGCGGCAAGTCATCGAGAGAAACAGTCACCACTCCATGCTAGGCCGCGGACTGCGAGGCTCCCACCGCGTGACCTCTCATTGCGGAGGGAACCGTCAGTTCGTGAACTGCGTCGGGATGGAGAGTTCCTGACCGATCTGAAGCACGCCGCCCTGCAGCATGTTCAGCCGGGTGATCTCGCCGATGACATCACGAGGGTCGGACTCGGGAGAGACCTCGGCAGCGATCGACCAGAGAGTATCGCCCGGCATCACCGTGACGGTCTCGAACGTCACGGTGCCGGCGTCTTCGCCCGAGGCGAGCGCGCTTCCGCCGCTCAGCACTCCGAAGATGATGCCGACGGCGAGCGGAATCGCCGCGAGAGCGAGGAGGACGCGACGGCCACGCGCCGTCAGCCGGAGACGCGTCGCCGGGCGAACCGGGCTGACCGCTGCGGTGCTGAAGGTGATGCTGCTCATGTCGTTCTCCTCTGCGTCGCCTCCGGTCCTACCGGAGGTCTGTCACCGCCGATGAGGTGGTGACCAGGTTGGCGTAGCGTTCGCATCCAACTCTCGGCCGGGAGAGCTGAGTGCGAAGCTACGTTCCGAAGATATCTTCGAATTCGAATATCTGTCAAGCTTTCTTCGAAATCACCGGGGCGATTTCACCGACACGCTCGAACAGATCTTCCCCATCCGCGTGTTTCTCGGATACGGTTTCGATAACGACACCCCACCACGGGCCTCCGACATTCGAAGAAGGACGTCGGATTCGCGCACCGAAGGAGCATCATGAGCGAGATCACCGCCCCCGATCCCGAGGCGCCGCGAACCCGCCGTCGCAAGAGCCTCAGCCCCAAGCAGATGGCGATCCTCGAGGTCATCCAGGCCTCGATCGCCCAGCAGGGGTACCCGCCGAGCATGCGCGAGATCGGCGATGCCGTGGGCCTCAAGTCGCTCTCGAGCGTCACCCACCAGCTCGGCCAGCTCGAGCTCAGCGGCTACCTCCGCCGCGATCCGGGCAAGACCCGCGCCATGGAGGTGCTCATCGACCTGCCGGGGACCAGCGTCGAGAACCCCGCCGATGTGACCACGCCCGTGGGCGACGCGGCACTCGTCCCCCTCGTCGGGCGCATCGCCGCCGGCGTGCCGATCACCGCCGACCAGCAGGTCGAGGAGATCTTCCCCCTCCCCCGGCAACTCGTGGGCAAGGGCGATCTGTTCATGCTCAAGGTGTCGGGCGAGTCGATGATCGACGCCGCGATCTGCGACGGCGACTGGGTCGTGATCCGATCGCAGCACGATGCCGAGAACGGCGAGATCGTGGCGGCCATGCTCGATGGCGAGGCCACCGTCAAGACCTTCCGCCGCCGTGACGGCCACACCTGGCTGCTGCCCCGCAACTCCGCCTTCGAGCCGATCCTGGGCGACGAGGCCGTCGTGCTCGGCAAGGTCGTCGCCGTGCTCCGCTCGGTCTGATCGAATCGGTCGCACCCTCGGTGCGACGCCGGTCGGCGCCGGGCGCATAGGCTCGAATCATGTCGTCGCCGTACGGTTCCTGGCCCTCGCCCTTCTCCGCCGCATCCGTCGCGGCATCCTCCCCCCGATTGGACGGCGCTCGCTTCGTCGGCGGGGAGATCTGGTGGGCCGAGTCCGTGCCCGCCGAACGCGGCCGCGTCACCGTGCGCTCCTCGCTCGGGCGAGAGGTGCTCCCCTCCCCCTGGAGCGCCCGCTCTCGCGTGCACGAGTACGGCGGCGGGGCATGGACCGCGGATGCCGACGGCATCCTGTATTTCGTCGATGCGTCCGATCAGCGGGTGTACCGACTCGTTCCCGGCGCCCACCCCGTTCCCCTGACGCCGGCCGGTCCGTCGCACGGAGGCCTCCGCCTGCAGAACGGCAGGCTGCTGGCCGTGCGCGAAGACCTCACCGGCGAGCCGCACCTCCGGGCGATCATCGAGATCCCGGTGGATGCCTCGGCAGCCGATGATCCCGGCACCCTGCGCGTGCTCGGGGAAGGTTCCGGCTTCTTCGCCCACCCCACCCTGTCACCCGACGGCACGCGTGTCGCGTGGGTGGAGTGGAGCGGTGAGCGGATGCCGTGGGACGAAGCGCATCTCGTGGTGCACGACATCGCGCAGGGAGCATCCACCGTCGTCCCGACCACCGCCGCCATCCAACCGGAGTGGCTCGACGAGACATCGCTGGTCTTCGCCGATGACCCCACCGGGCGCTGGAATCTGAACCGGGTCGAGCTGGACGGATCGACGCCCGTCGGCGCTCCTCGCCCGATCGCCCCGGCGGACGCCGACACCGGCTACGGACTGTGGGTGCTCGGCAACCGCTGGTTCCAGCCGCTCGCCGACGGCCGCATCATCGCCGTGCGCACGAACGGGCGCGATGAGATCGTCGCCCTCTCCTCCGACGGCGAGGCGCGCTCCTTCGACGTGCCCTGCGACGGGCACGTCAGCGTCGATGACGTCACCGGGTCGCTCGTTCTGCTCTCGGGCAATGGATCGACCGTCGCTCCGGGGGTCTGGTGCCTCGACGTCGATTCCGGTGAGGTCGTGGCCGTCCGCGGCGGAGAGCCCGTCGATCAGGCCTGGATGCCCGCGTCCCAGCCGGTGACGGTGAAGGGGCCGCACGGCCCCGTGCACGCCTTCGACTACGCGCCCGCGAACCCCGAGGTCGTCGAACCGACCGACGATGTGCCGCCGTACCTGGTGCTCGTGCACGGTGGCCCGACGGCGCACGTCACGGGCGCCGCCTCCGCCGCGATCGCGTTCTACACGAGCCGCGGCATCGGCGTGCTCGACGTCAACTACGGCGGCTCGACCGGATACGGACGGGCATACCGCGAGCGGCTCCTCGGCGCCTGGGGCGTCGCCGAGGTCGACGACGTGCTCGCGGCCGCACGGGGCCTCGCCGATGCCGGTCTCGCCGACCCCCACCGCCTCGCGATCCGGGGCGGCTCCGCGGGAGGCTGGACGGTGCTGTCGGCGCTCGTGCGCGGCGGCACCTTCACAGCGGGCATCTCGCGGTACGGCGTGACCGATCTACGGATGCTCGCCGTCGATGCGCACGATTTCGAGAGGCGCTACATCGACGGACTCGTCGGACCGCTCCCCACCTCCGAAGAGCTGTACATCGAAAGGTCGCCGCTCACCCACGCCGCCCGGATCGACGTGCCGGTGCTGCTCCTGCAGGGCGCGGAGGATCGCGTGGTCCCGCCGTCGCAGTCCGAGGCGATCCGCGATGCGCTGGCTGACCGAGGCGTCCCCCACGAGTACGTGCTCTACGAGGGCGAGGGGCACGGTTTCCGCGGCGCCGACACGATCGTCGACGCGCTGCAGCGGGAGCTCGCATTCCTCGCACGAGCGTTCGGCTTCACGCCCGCGAGCTGACTACTCGCCGACGCGGTTGCGCAGGCGCATCGCCCGTGCGGCTTCCCTCGTGTCCTGGCGCTCACGGAGCGTCTGACGCTTGTCGTACTCGCGCTTGCCCTTGGCCAGCGCGATCTCGACCTTGGCGCGGCCGTCGGAGAAGTACAGCTTCAGCGGGATCAACGTGTATCCGCCCGCAGACACCGCATGCGCGAGCTTGGCGATCTCCTCGCGGTGCAGCAGCAACTTGCGGATGCGCTTGGCGGAGTGGTTCGTCCAGTGCCCCTGCGAGTACTCCGGGATGTGCACCGAGTCGAGGAAGACCTCGTTGCCCTTGACGAACGCGTAGCCGTCCGACAGATTCGCGCGCCCCTGGCGCAACGACTTGACCTCGGTGCCGGTGAGCACCATCCCCGCCTCGTACGACTTCTCGATGTTGTAGTCGTGACGTGCGCGACGATTGGTCGCGATGACCTTCTCCCCGCGTTCCCTGGGCATGTTGCTCTCCTGATCCGTGCCGTGCGAATGGTTCCTGGGCCCGACGGCGGGCGCACAGCAGCCTTTCAGTCTACATCCGGCAGCTCGACCGGGCCACTCCGGCCGGGAATCCGACCGACCGGCGGGTCAGGTGCGCAGCCAGCGTCGGATCGCGAACCCGGCGGACAGCGCCGCGAGGATCACACCGATACCGATGAGCACGGGAACCACCCACGCGGCATCCTGCATCGTGATCCATGTGGTGATGAAGGGCACGCGGCCGCGGAGGTAGCCGTTGACGCCGAAGTGCACTCCGGCGACGACGGCGGCGCTCGCGAGCGCCGATCCGAGAAGGGCCGCGAACACGCCCTCCAGGACGAACGGTGTCTGGATGAAGCGGTTCGATGCGCCGACCAGACGCATGATCCCGATCTCCTTGCGCCTCGCGTACGCCGACAATCGAATGGTCGTCGCGATCAGAAGGGTCGCGGCGATCAGCATGAGCACGGCGATGCCGACGGCGATGTAGGTCGCCACGGTGAGCGCCGAGAACAGCGGTTCGAGGTATTGGAGCTGGTCCTTCACCTGCTCGACGCCGGCCTGGCCGCTGAAAGCCTCGGAGAGCACCTGCGACTGCCCGGGGTCCTTGATGGTCACGAAGAAGACATCGAAGGCCTGATCGGCCGTGATGACGCTCGCCTGCTCCTGACCCACCTGCTCGACGAGCTTGGCGTAGGTGTCTTCCTTGGTGTCGAAGTTGATCGAGCTGATGAGGGGCGACAGGGCTTCGCCCTCGAGCTGGGCGCGCACGGTCGCCACCTGCTCTTCGCTGGCGGCGCCGTCGAGGCAGGTCTCCGACTCGGAGACCGATGAGCACATGTACACGGCGACCTGAGCGCGCTCGCTCCAGTAGCCGCGCATGACGCCGATCTGGGACTGCATCAGGATGGCCGCGCCGACGAAGGTGAGCGAGACGAAGGTGACGAGCACCACCGAGATCACCATGGAGATGTTGCGGCGGAGACCGCCGAGCGCTTCGGTGAGGATCAGACCGATTCTCATGATGTCGGCCCCACTTCCTCGTCGTTGTCGTCGGAGAGCCCGAGACGATCGGCGACGCCGAGCTCGGCGACATCGACCTGCGGCAGGACGATCGGGTGGGTGCGGGGTCCGACGGCGGCGCCCGGGATCTCGTCGGCGGGCGCCTGCGCTTCCGGTTCCGGTTCCACAGGGGTCGGCGCGGGATCGGCGGACGCCACGACGGCGACGTCGGGCTGCGCGGACGCGGGGACGGAGGCGGATGCCGGGGCTGCGGCCGCCTTGCGCTTGGCGCTCAGCTCTTCGGCCAGAGCGGCGCGGACGATCGAAAGGTCAGACGTCTGGCGCTGTACCTCCTGCACGGCGGTGAGCGCGGCGACCGCAGCCGCACCGCGCACCTCTTCGGGCACGAGTCGCGGGATGTTCGACGTGTCGCCGTACCCGCCGTGCACCTCGTCGCGCACCATCTCGCCGTCTTTCAGCTCGATGACTCGGCGCTGCATCTGATCGACGAACGCCGCTTCGTGCGTTGCCATCAGGACCGTGGTCCCTCCGGCGTTGATCCGGGCGAGGAGCTGCATGATGTCGACCGATGTGGCGGGGTCGAGGTTTCCGGTCGGCTCATCCGCGAGCAGCACCTGCGGACGGTTGACGAGCGCGCGGGCGATGGCCACGCGCTGCTGCTCACCGCCGGACAGCTCGTGCGGCATCCGCTTCTGCTTGCCGTCGAGACCCACGAGCGCCAGCGCCTCCGGGACCGCCTGTTGGATGAAGCCGCGGGAGGAGCCGGTGACCTGGAGGGTGAAGGCGACGTTCTGGTACACCGTCTTCGACGGCAGCAGACGGAAGTCCTGGAACACCGATCCGATGTGCCGGCGGAAGTAGGGAACCTTGCGGTTCGCGAGCGCCCTCAGATCGCGCCCCATGACCGCGACGCGGCCCGACGTGGGCACGTCCTCGCGAAGGATCAGCCGCAGGCAGGACGACTTCCCCGACCCCGAGGCGCCGACGAGGAAGACGAACTCCCCGCGTTGCACTTCGAAGTCGACTCCGGACAGGGCGGGCTTCGACGTCCCGCGGTAGCGTTTCGTGACGTTCTCGAACCGAATCATGGCGTTACGAGCCTAAGCGCGCGTTCCCCTCCCCCTGTGCGCGACACCCCGCGCGTCGAAGCCCGATCTGCTCGAAGATGGGGAAATGTGCCCATCACCGGGAGACCGCGATGTCGCCTCCCACTGCTATACATGGAGAGGCCGGTTGCGCCGCCGCGCGAACGCGAGAATCCGAGGGGGATGCCATGACGACACCTGCAGGCTGGTACGACGACGGATCCGGACGCCAGCGGTGGTGGGACGGTCAACAGTGGACCGAGCACTTCGCCCCGGAGACCCCCACTCCTCCGACCGAGATCTCGCCGGATGCCGCGACTCCCGAGGTGCCGACGTCCGAGGAGATCGACGCGGTCATCGACGAACCCGAAGAGGCAGTGTCCGACGCCTCACAGCAGGACCCTTCCTCGCTCGACGACACCGTGGTGCGCGCCGATTCCTCGTCGACCTCCGTGACCGACTGGTCGAACCCCGGTCTCTCAACGCACGCCGCCGCCAGCGAGCCCACGGCCACGGAATCCGCTGCCGAGCCCGCTGCCGAGCCCGCTGCTGAGTCCGGTGCTGACGCTGCCGCCGACACGGTCGCACCCGCTCCGCCCACGTACACGGCGCCGGGCGCGCAGGACTACTCGGCCCCCGCGTACCCGAGCACCCCCGAGACTCAGAGCCCCGGATTCGCAGCGCCGACCGCGCAGGGAGCGCCGGCCGGCTACCCGGACTCGTCCCCCGCCTACCCGGGGTCTGCACCCAGCTATCCGGGTTCGGCTCCCACCTACCCCACGGGCGCTGCGAGCACGCCCGGCGCCTACCCCGGCGCGGCGCCCGCTTACGGTGCGGCGCCGGCGTACGGCACCGCACCGGCCTACGGCGGCGCTCCCGGCTCCTACTACCCGAGCGCCACCGTCGACGCCCCGAAGCCGCTGTCGATCCTCGGCCTCGTCGGTCTCGGTCTCGCCGCTCTCGGCACGATCCTCGTCTGCTTCCTCATGACGACGATCTTCGGGTGGATCCTGCTCTTCGCCGGCTTCGTGGTCTCGTTGATCTCGCTCTTCCTCAAGGGCAAGAAGTGGCCGGGTATCACCGGACTCGGCGTCTCCGTACTGGGCGCCATCATCGGCGTCATCATGGGATTCGTCTTCCTCGCCATGGGGATCACCCAGTCGGTGATCGACTACAGCGAGTCCGCTCCCGTCCCCTCGGTCGGCACCGATGACGGCACGACCGACGATCCCGACGATGGCGGCTTCGGTACGCCCGACGTCGAAGAGGGCACACTGGGTTCACCGGTCACGGTGAAGCAGATCTCGGGAACGGGCGAGGTCACGATCTCGTCCGCGACCTGGGGCACCTCGAACGGGTCGACCTTCGAAGCCGAGAACGGCGGATACCTCACGCTCGACCTCACCTGGACGGGTGTCGACGGCACGAGCCACGTCAACCCGCTCTACTTCACCGTCGTCGACGACGCGGGCAACGAAGGCTCGTACGACATCTTCGGTGACGCCACGCTCGACTCGGGTGATGTCGCCGCCGGCGAGTCCATGCAGGGCACGATCTCGTTCGATGTCGCGCAGAGCGGCTCCTACACCGTGTACATCACGGACGAACTGATGCAGGATGTCGCCTCGGTGACCGTCGAGGCCAGCGCCCGCTGACACCCGGTGCGCCGAGAACGATGACGATCCCTGCGGGCTGGTACGACGACGGGTCCGGGGTACAGCGCTGGTGGGACGGATCGGGGTGGACGGAGCACGTCGCCCCCGACGCCGCTCCGGCCCTGGCGCCGGCCCCGGAAAGTACCGAACCCGAGATTCTCCCGTTCGCCCCGCCGTACACTCTCCCGACGGAGAGTGGTGCGGCGGGAGCATCCGCCGGGTCGGCCCCGGTGCAGAACCACCCGGCTGTCGTTTCGGTCACCGGCTACCAGGGCTCTAGCTACCCGGGGGTGATGCCGCAGAATCCGGGCTACCCGGGCTCGGCATTCCCTCCCCCCGGCGCCGGCGCCTTCGCAGCGGGCGCGCCGTTCACGCAAGCCCCACCGCGGCCGTTCCCCTGGGTCGGGCTCTCCGGCCTCGTGGCCGCCTTCCTCGGCACCGTGCTGGCGTGCGTTCCCCCCGTTGCGATCCTCGGATGGGTGCTGCTCGGGGTCGGTTTCATGCTGTCGCTCGTCTCCCTGTTCCTGCGCGCCAAGAAGTGGGCCGGCATCGCCGGGCTGGGCGTCGTGGTCTTCGGAGCCCTTCTCGCGTTCACGATCACTCTGGTGTTCTCCGGGCTCACCGAGTCGCTGGCGAGCAACGACTCACGACCGGACGACAGCTCCGCCAGCACGTCGGACGGAGGCGAGACGATCAATGTCCTCGACCTCGACCTCGGCGACTGCCTTCCGTACCTCGACGGCGAGGGCGACGTCTACGAGCTCCCCCTCGTCCCGTGCGATCAGCCGCACGACAGCGAGGTGTACTTCGTCTTCTCGATGCCCGACGACGCGGACTACCCCGGCGACGACGCCCTCACCGACGAAGCGATCAGCCGGTGCCAGACCGCGTTCGAAGAGTTCGTCGGCATGCCGTACGACGAGTCCGAGCTCGACTACTGGTGGTTCACGCCGACCAAGGCCACCTGGAACTACAGCGGCGACCGCACGACGCAGTGCCTCGTCTACAGCTACGACGGCGACGTGACGGGAACGCTCGAGGGCGCTGCGCGCTGATCGACTCCCCGCCGCTCTGCGACGCGGGAGCGCTCAGTCCTGGTCGGGGCGCTTGCGCCAGCGGATGCCGGCCGAGATGAACCCGTCGAGGTCACCGTCGAAGACCGCCATCGGGTTACCCGACTCGTATCCGGTGCGCAGATCTTTCACCAGCTGCTGACCGTAGAGGAAGTACGAGCGCATCTGGTCGCCCCAGCTGGCGGTGATGTTGCCCGCGAGCTCTTTCTTCTTCGCCGCTTCCTGCTCCTTCTGCAGCAGGAGGAGTCGGGTCTGGAGCACGCGCATCGCCGCGGCGCGGTTCTGGATCTGGGACTTCTCGTTCTGCATCGAGACGACGATGCCGGTCGGAAGGTGAGTGAGTCGCACCGCGGAGTCGGTCGTGTTGACGGACTGACCGCCGGGGCCGGACGAGCGGAAGACGTCGACGCGGATGTCGCCCTCGGGGATCTCGACCTCGGTCGCCTCTTCCATCAGCGGGATGACCTCGACGGCGGCGAACGACGTCTGGCGCTTGTCCGCAGAGCCGAACGGGCTGATGCGTGCGAGGCGGTGGGTGCCGGCCTCGACCGAGAGCGTTCCGAAGGCGTAGGGCGCGACGACCTCGAAGGTCGCCGACTTGATGCCGGCTCCTTCGGCGTAGGAGGTGTCCATCACCTTGACGGGGTACTTGTGCTTCTCTGCCCAGCGCAGGTACATGCGCATGAGCATCTCGGCGAAGTCCGTCGCGTCGTCGCCGCCGGCACCGGAGCGGATGGTGATGATGGCCGAACGATCGTCGTACTCACCGTCGAGCAGCGTCTGCACCTCAAGCTGGTTGATGAGATCGGTGAGCGCGGTGAGCTCGACGCGCGCCTCCTGAGCGGAGTCTTCGTCACCCATCTCGTTCGCGAGGCCGATGAGAACCTCGAGGTCGTCGAGGCGCTGCGCGATGCCGGTGATGCGAGCGAGCTCCGACTGCCGGTGACTCAACGCGCTCGTGACCTTCTGCGCACGCTCGGTGTCGTCCCAGAGATCGGGGGCGCCGGCTTCTTCGCTGAGGCGCGCGATGTCGTCGCGCAGCCGAGCGACATCGACGACCTCGCTGATGTCGCCGAAAGTGTGCCTGAGTGCCTGGATGTCGGCCGAAAGATCGAGTTCGAGCATGATCCCCGAGCCTATCCTGTCGGCACGTCGGGAGTAGCCTCGAACGGTGAGCAGTGCATCGACGGTCCTGAGACGCTTCGGACCGATGGTGTACCTGCCGACGGTGCTCTTCTCGCTCGGCGAGGGCGCGGTCATCCCCCTCATCCCCGTGATCGCCGCCGAGATGGGTGCCGATGTCGCCTTCGCCGCGCTCGTCGCCTCGGCCCTCGTCGTCGGTCAGCTGTGCGGCAATCTGCCGGCCGGATGGGCGGTCGCCCGCATCGGTGAGCGCTACACCATGGTCATCGCCGGCATCATCGCGATGGCGTCGGCGGCGGGACTCATCTTCGCCCCATCGATCGGGGTGCTCGCGGCATCCGTCTTCGTGCTCGGATTCTGCGCGGCATCGTTCGGTCTCGCCCGCCACGCGTTCATGACCACGCGCGTGCCCGTCGAGTTCCGTACGCGTGCGCTCTCTCTGCTCGGCGGGAGCTTCCGTCTCGGCATCTTCATCGGGCCGTTCGTCGCTGCCGGGCTGCTCGAGCTGTTCGCGACCGAGACGGCGGCGATCTGGTTCTTCCTCGGCTGTCTGATCGTGATGGTGCTGCTCGTGCTGCTCGGCCCCGATCCCGAGAAGACCATCCCGGTGATCACCACGCCCATCCGACGGCCGTTCGTCGAGGACTCGGGCGAGGCGGTGAGCGGCTCGATCCCGACGGTCGAGCGCATCGGGATCTTCCGCACGATGTGGCAGCAGCGCGGGGTGCTGAGCCGCCTCGGACTCGCCGCCGCCTCGCTGTCGGCGGTGCGGTCGGCGCGTCAGGTGGTTCTTCCTCTCTGGGGGCTGTCGCTCGGTCTCGATTCGCAGACGATCGCCCTGGTCGTCGGCATCTCGGGCGCGATCGACTTCGCCCTCTTCTATGCGAGCGGGCAGGTGATGGATCGTTTCGGGCGCGTGTGGGCGGCGATGCCCGCGATGGTGCTGATGGGTGCCGGGTTCCTCGCGTTGTCCTTCACGCACGACGGCGATGCAGCGGTGCTGTGGTTCGGGATGCTCGCGGCGGTGCTCGGCGTGGGCAACGGCCTGTCGAGCGGCATCCTGCTGACGCTCGGCGCCGACGTGGCGCCGAAACGGGAACCCGCCGCGTTCCTCGGTTCGTGGCGCACGCTGACGGATGCCGGTGGCGCGGCCGCCCCGTTGATGGTGTCGGCGGTCACAGCGGTGGCCTCGTTGCCGATTGCGGCGGCGGTGGTCGGTGCGATCGGACTCGTCGGAGCGGTCGGGTTCGTCCGGTGGATCCCGCGGTTCGTGCCGCGGGCGAAGGCTGCCGACGACACGGACTGACCGCGGGGCCCACCACCGGGCTCACTGCAGCGCCGTACGGCTGGTGGCGGTCGATCGGAGCGTCACCCCGTCGGGGACGAAGAGCGAGAACAACGGCGGATGCCACGCCGTCTCGACCGTCACACGCGCGGAGACGCCATCCGGAGTGCCGGCCTCGATGAGTCGCGCGTCACCGGGAAGCGCCTCCAGCAGCGCGATCGCCTGCGCGCGGACGCCCTCGTCGGACAGGTCGGCTCGAATGGTGTCGTCGGCCAGCACGAGGGTGAAGCCGTCCGCTCCGGCGAGCGCCGCCGAGTCGGCGAGCGCGTCCAGTCGCTTCTGCGACAGGTAGAGGTCGGTCGCGCACACGCACACGGTGATGACCGCGAGCGCGAGCAGCACGTACCCCAGGGTCAGGAGCAGCACGCTGCCCTCCTCGGAATCGTGCCCGGGGCCGGCAACGCGCACTGTGCCGCGCATCATTCGCTCCCCCACTGCCTCGAGATCTTCTGCGTCGCCGATGCCTCCAGCGGTATCGCGAGCGCCCGATCGATTCCCAGCACCGAGGGTACGAACGGCAGCTGCACCGTCACCTCGACGGTGACGACGATGGTGGCTCCGGCTGCCGGGCACTCGGCGGATGCGGGTACGCAGGTCAACGACACCTCCACCGAATCCGACTCGATGCCGTACTCCTCCACGACCCCGCGGAGCACTTCTTCGCTTCTCATCTCGGCCGTCTCCGCATCGGGAGCCAACGCGATGGCACGCGCCATGTGTCGCGCGGCGGCCTCGGCCCCGAGCGACTGCTCCTGGATCGATCCGAGCACGATCACGAGATAGACCAGCGGAACGAGCAGGATGACGCCGACCGTGACGAACTCCAGCGCGGCGGAGCCCGTCTCATCCCTCGCCCAGGCTCTCCATCGGAGCATGCGCCGTCACCTCCAGCACGGCCGGGATACCGATCAGCCCGATGACGGGGAGCGCGGTGCGGATGCGCACATCGATCCGATCCCGCTCGCCCTGCTCCGTCGTCGTCACGACGATGTCGCCGGCATACGCCTCTCCCACCGCGCGCTCGATCACGAGGCGCGCGCGTTCGGCACCCTCCTCGAGCGTCGTGTCGGCGAGGGCCGCGTGATACGCCCCCTCGACGGCGGCGTCGTGCACGACATTCCGCACATAAACGGCGAGCGCGAGCTGGAGCACTCCGAGGGTCAGCGCCGTCAGCAGCGTCCCCACCAGCACGAACTCCACCGGGCTCGAACCTCGGTCGTCCGAGAGGAAACGTCGCGTGTGCACGTCAGAGTCCGGAGACCCGCTGGATCGCCTGTTCGAAGATCGCCGTGAGCGCCGGCCCCGCGACGGCCCAGATCAGCACCACCAATCCTGCGGTCATCAGGGTCACCAGCACCCAGCCGGGCACGTCGCCCGTCTCGTCTTCGGCGAGCGCGCCGAGCCATCGCAGGAGTCGGGCTCTCGCGCCTCGAATCGTCGTCATGGTGGTCCTTTCTCAGAGGTCAGCCGATCCCGAGCCGCAGGATGAACAGGCCCGGGTAGATCGCGAACAGCACGGACAGCGGAAGAATGAGGAACACGAGCGGCAGGAGCATGAGGATCTCCTTGCGCCCGGCCTGCTCGATCAGGATGCGCTTGGCATCTTCTCGCGCGTCACCCGCCTGAGCCTGGAGCACACCGGCGAGCGGGGCGCCGTGCTCGAGCGCGGCGATCACCTGGTCGACGGCGCGGGAGAGGCCCGGCAGCTGGAGGCGCGTCGCCATCTCGCTCAGCGCCTCGGCGAGTGGAGAGCCGGTCCCGACAGCGATCACGACGCGACGGAGCTCACCGGTCAGCTCCCCCGAGCCCACCGACGCCACGCGGCGCAGGGCATCGAGGAATCCTTCCCCCGCCGACAGGCAGAGAGCGAGGAACTCGAGCGTCGTGGGCAGCTCATCCGTGAGTCGCGTGCGACGGGACTTCACCCGTGCCGAGAGCAGCGTGTCGTAGATGATCCCGCCGGCACCGCCGCACAGCAGCGGGAGCAGGGCGACGGGCGCCGTCATGCGCCCCGTCAGCACGAGGACGATGAGCAGCAGCGCACCGCCGCCGATCCCCGCGACGGACCATCCGAGCTGGCGCGCACGAAACGTCGACGGATCCGTGGAGACGCCCGCCTGGGCGAGGCGGTGACGCAGAGCCTCGCCACCCCCGAGAACGTGCTCGAAGAGGCGGCGCGCATGCTGCCAGAGGGGGCGCGAACCGGTCGGGAGAACGCCCGCGGTCGGCAGGACCCCACCGGGAAGGCTGCCATCCGCCACGACGTCGCGCACATACGGGGCGATGCGCACCATGAGCGATGCCGCTCGCCACCGTGGGATCGTGGCGAGGATCGACAGGATGCCGAGGGCGAAGGCACCTCCCAGGAGAATCGAGATCGACAGCGCCGAGAGCGCACTCACCCGAACCACCTCCGCGGCTCCGGCAGGCGTCCGATGCGCACCATCACCCGGAAGGCGATCGTCGACACGGCCGCTCCCAGGCAGATGACGAGCATCCCCTCGGTCGTGCCGTACGCCTGCGCGCCCTCCGGGCGCATGACGAGCAGCCCGAGGATCACCCAGGGGGCGACCGCACCGAGCACGGCCGCACCGCGGATCCACGACTGCCGCGCCTCGACCTCTCCGCGCAGGGCGGCGTCGGCGCGCACAGACGCGGACAGTGCGCGCAGCACCCCGGTCAGTTCTGTCCCGCCCACCTGCCGCGCCATCCGCAGCGTCTCGATGATGCGATCGCCGATCGGATCGGCGAGCGACGACTTGAGCCGATCGAGGCTGCTCTCGAATCGTCCGGTCACCCGAAGATCGTGCGCGAAGACGGTGAAGGCCGGACGGAGCATCGCCGGAGCCGAGTCCTCCAGGGCGCCGACGGCATCCGGCAGGGACAGCCCGACGCGGATCGAAGCGATCAGCAGGTCGCACACGTCGGGCCAGAGCTGACGACGCAGACGACGCAGACGGGCCCGACGGCCACGCAGGAACGCGAGGGGTGCCGACGCGGCGGCCGCACCGCCGAGGATGCCGAGCACCGGGAGCCCGGTGAGCAGCCAGCCGACCGCGGCGCCCACGAGAGCCGCTCCGACCACCGCCGAGAGCACGGCGCGCTGCGAGAGGAAGCCGATCCCCGACTCCTCGACGAGACGAACGAACGGGCCGCGGCGAGCGACGACGGGGGCGTGCTCGCGCGGCGGCCACAGCCACGGCGACAGGGTGAGCAGAAGGCCGGCCGCCAGCAGCGCTCCGAGCAGCAGCGTCACGACGGTCGCTCGCTCCGGCGCAGGTCGGCGCGCCCGCCTCCGACGCTCTCGCGTCCATCGCCGCGAGCGGCGTAGATCACCCGGCTGATGATGCGTCCGTCGGTCACCTCTCCGGTGGGGGCGATCACCTCCTGCACCCGACGCTCTCCGGCCGCGTCGCGCACGCAGTGGATCACCAGGTCGACCGCCGAGGCGAGCGCGGGCACGATGAAGGATCGATCGATGTTGCGCCCGGCGAGGAGCGGCAGCATGGTGAGCTTGTCGAGCGCCTCGGCGGCGGAGTTCGCGTGCACCGTCGCGGCACCGGGCACGCCCGTGTTGAGGGCGAGCACCAGGTCGAGCGCCTCGGCGTCGCGCACCTCGCCGACGACGAGCCGGTCCGGCCGCATGCGCAGAGCCTCTTTCACCAGTCGTCGCAGCGTGATCTCGCCCGCACCCTCGAGGCTGGCCTGACGCCCCTGCAACGAGACGAGGTCGGGCCCGTCGACGGAGAGCTCGAACGTCTCCTCCACGGTGATGATGCGCTGAGACGCCGCGCACGAGGCGAGGAGCGCCCCCAGCAGCGTGGTCTTCCCCGCGTGCGTCGCTCCCGAGACGATCACGCTCCGCCCGGCGCGCATCGCCTCACCGAGCGTCGTCGCGAGCTCGACAGGCAGCGCGCCGAGCGCCGCGAGGGCCTCGAGCGAGCGATGACCGGGGAGGAACTTCCGGATGTTGACGGCCCACCCGCCGCGCACCACATCGGCGATCGCGACGTGCAGCCTCGATCCGTCGGGCAACGAGGCGTCGACGAACGGCTGGCTGATGTCGACGCGGCGTCCCGTCGATTGCAGCATCCGCTCGACGAGGTCGCGCACGACGGCATCGCCGAGCCGGAGGTCGATGCGCTCGGCGACGCCCCCGCGCGCGACGTGCACCTGCTCGCCGCCGTTCAGCCAGATCTCCTCGATCTCCGGGTCGTCCAGCAGTGGCTGCAGGGCCCCGTACCCGCTCACGGCCGCGACCACCTCGCGCACCGAGCGCGCCTCATCGTCGATGAGCATCTCGCCGCGGGCGAGCGCACGATCGTTGTGGCGGCGCACCTCGGCCTCGGCGATGCGGCGCGTGGCCCCGGGATCGATCGACGGGTCTGTGCCTTCACTGCGCAGATGCAGGCGCACGCGTTCGGCCACGGCCAGGGAGGGAGGGTTCACGCGAGCATCCTCGCAAGAATCCGGGAAGGCCCTCCGAAGTTATCCACAGTGAGGACACCCGATGCCCGTAAAGATGCGGGTTAACCCCCAGATTCTCGGTTCACCGGCTCGGTAGACTGTGACGGCGCGGGAGTGGTGGAATTGGTAGACACGCAGGATTTAGGTTCCTGTGCCCCAGGGCGTGTGGGTTCAAGTCCCACCTTCCGCACGATGGATGCACCGGCATCCGGACAGTCGACCGCCGACCAGTAAAGACCGACGGGAATCATCAGTGTTCGAAACCATGCTCTACGCCCCCACCGCGTTCCTGCCGGACTGGCTCAGCCCGGCGAACATCATCGAGTGGGCAGGCCCCTGGGCGCTCCTGGTCGTGTGCTTCATCATCTTCGCCGAGACGGGCCTGCTCGTCGGCTTCCTGCTCCCCGGCGACACCCTGCTGATCATCGCCGGGCTGCTCACCCACACGAGCAACGTGTTCGGGTTGAACATCTGGATCGTCTCTCTCCTCATCGCCCTCTCCGCCTTCATCGGCGGCGAAGTCGGGTACTTCATCGGCCACAAGGGCGGGCCGGCGATCTTCGAACGCAAGGAATCGGGGCTCTTCAGCAAGAAGAACGTCGAACGCACGAACGCGTTCTTCGAACGCTTCGGCGGTGTCACCGTGATCCTCGCCCGCTTCGTGCCGATCGTGCGCACCTTCGCACCCGTCGCTGCCGGCGTCGGCCACATGCCGTGGCGCCGCTACACGCTCTACAACTTCATCGGCGCGATGATCTGGGGCTTCGGTCTCACGATGATCGGCTTCCTCATCGCGTACATCCCGTGGATCCGCGACATCGTCGTCGAGTACATCGACCTGATCCTGCTCGCCGCCGTCGCCGGCACCGCTCTGGTCACGCTGTACCACTACCTGTCCGAGCGCTACAAGGCCAAGAAGGCCGCCGCCGCAGGCAAGGACGTCGTGACCGACGCCGCCGAGGCGGAAGAGCTGGTCCTCGACCCCGAGGTCTTCGACCGCGCACCCGACCTCGACGGCGACGGCAAGCACTGAGACAGTGCCGGGGCGGCGCGCCCCGGCATCCGCTCAGCCGGTCTTCTTCTTCTTCGCAGGCGAAGGCTCTTTCTCGCTCTTCGCGGCCTTCTTCTCCTTCGACTTCGCGACGCTCGCGCGCAACGCCTCCATCAGGTCGATGACCTCGCCGCCCGCGGCCGAGCCGTCGGAATCACCGAAGGTGTCGGCGACATCGAAGCCCTCGCCGGCGTCGATCTTGGCGTCGATGAGGGTGCGCAAGTCCTTCTGGTATTCGTCGACGAACGCCTCGGGGTCGAAGTCGCTCGAATAGCTCTCGACGAGCGATGCGGACAGCTCCAGCTCCTTCTTCGAGATCGTCACCTTCTCGTGCAGCAGCGGAAAGTCCGCCTCGCGCACCTCATCGGCCCAGAGCAGCGTCTGCAGCACCAGCACGTCGCCGCGCACCCGCAGGGCGGCGAGCCGCGTCTTCTGGCGCAGGGTGAAGCGCACGATCGCGGTGCGGTCGGTCTGCTCGAGGGTCTTGCGCAGCAGCACGTACGCCTTCGGCGACTTCGAGTCGGGTTCGAGGTAGTACGGCTTGTCGAGCGTCATCAGGTCGACCTGATCCGAGGGGACGAACTCGACCACGTCGATCTCCCGGCTCTTCTCGGCCGGCAGCGCGGCGAGGTCGTCCTTGGTGAGCACCACGGTGTGCCCGTCGTCGACGTAGGCGCGGTCGATGTCGGCGTACGCCACCGTCTCGCCGCAGACCTCGCACGTGCGCTGGTAGCGGATGCGTCCGCCGTCCTTGTCGTGCACCTGATGCAGGGGCACGTCGTGGTCTTCGGTGGCGGAGTACACCTTGACCGGCACGTTGACGAGGCCGAAGGTCAGCGCGCCCTTCCAGATCGTTCTCATGACACCAGTAGACACCAGGCGCACGGGCCGCGGCCAGTCCCTTGACTACGCTGGCCTCATGGTCGCAGACGGTCAGATCGTGCAGGTGGGAGCCCGCCGACTGCGCGTCACCAACCTCGACAAGGTCGTGTACCCCGGGGCCGGCACCACCAAGGGCGAGATCATCGCCTACTACTCGGCGATCGCTCCGCTGCTACTCCCCCTTCTCGCCGGACGCCCGGTGACCCGCAAACGCTGGGTCGAAGGCGTGGGAACGGCGGATGCCCCGGCCGATGCCTTCTTCACGAAGCAGCTGGAGCGGGGGGCGCCGGAGTGGATCCCCCGCCAGGCCATCCGGCACTCCGATGGCCCGAAGGAGTATCCG
Source organism: Microbacterium sp. NPDC087665 (assembly GCF_044743285.1). Lineage (NCBI taxonomy): Bacteria > Bacillati > Actinomycetota > Actinomycetes > Micrococcales > Microbacteriaceae > Microbacterium > Microbacterium sp. NPDC087665. The sequence goes on from NZ_JBIUWD010000006.1 coordinate 53,253, forward strand.
CTGGTCGACGACGTGCCCACGCTCGTCTGGCTCGCGCAGGTCGCGGCCATCGAACTGCACGTTCCCCAGTGGCGCTTCACGCCCGAGGGGCTGCCCGGCCGTCCCGATCGTCTGGTGCTCGACCTCGACCCGGGGCCGGGCGTGGGGCTCGCTCAGTGCGCCCAGGTCGCCCGCATGGCGCGCGGCATCCTCACCGGCATGGGTCTCGACCCGATACCGGTCACCAGCGGCAGCAAGGGCATCCATCTGTACGCCGCACTCCCGGGAGCGCAGACGAGCGACGAGATCTCCGCCGTCGTGAAGGAACTCGCCCGCCTGATCGAGACCGAGCATCCCGACCTCGCGACCAGCACGATGTCGAAGGCCGTGCGCGGCGGCCGGGTGTTCCTCGACTGGAGCCAGAACAACGGAAAGAAGACGACGATCTCGCCGTACTCGCTCCGGGGGCGCGCTCGCCCCTGGGTCGCCGCGCCGCGCACCTGGGAGGAGCTCGACGACCCGGACCTCGCGCAGCTCGACCTCGACCAGGTTCTCGAGCGTGCCGCCGCGGGCATCGATCCCCTCGCGGCGCTCCACGACGTCGAGATTCCGGAACCGACGACAACGACACCGGCACCGGTAGCGGCGCCCACCCCCGCCCGCGCGCGCTCACGATCGGCCCGTGCGCGCGCGACCGCTCCCGCGACGCCGACAGGGGCCGCCACCTCGCCCACCGTCGAGCCGATGCTCGCAGAGAACGGCACCCCTGCCCTCGCGCGACGCCTGAGCGATCCGTCGTGGGTCGAGATCAAATGGGACGGCATCCGGGCGCTGGGCACCTGGGGAGACGGGCGCATGCGTCTGCACGCGCGTCGGGGCACCGACATCACGGCGCGCTACCCCGAGCTCACCGCCGACGGGGCGCCCTTCCTTCCGGTCGCGGATGCCGTCGTCGACGGCGAGATCGTCGCCTTCGACGCCGACGGCCGCCCCAGCTTCTCGCTGCTGCAGAATCGGATGCACCTCACACGCCCCCGTGAGATCGAACGCGAAGTCGTGCGCACGCCGATCATCTACCTGATCTTCGACCTGCTGCGCCTCGACGGACACGACCTCACCGCTGTGCCCCTGAGCCAGCGCCGCACCCTGCTCGAAGAGCTGATCGCCGGCATCGATGCGCCCATGCAGGTGCCGCCGATCTTCGACGACGTCGATGCCGCTCTGGACGCGAGCCGCGAGTTCGGTCTGGAAGGCGTCGTCGTCAAGGACCCGGCATCGCGATATCGCGCCGGCGTGCGCTCGCCCTCGTGGCTCAAGCTCAAGCACACCCGCACCCAGGAGGCGGTGATCGTCGGCATCCGTCCGGGCAAGGGCGACCGCGAGCGGACACTCGGTTCACTGCTGCTCGCGGTGGCCGAGGCTCCCGGCGGACCGTTGCGCTACGTCGGCCGGGTCGGCACCGGATTCACCGACCGCATCCTGCGCGACCTGCTCACCCGGCTCGAACCACTGCGCACGGATGCTGCTCCCCTCGACGGCGTTCCCGCGCTCGACGCCTCGGATGCGCTCTGGGTGCACCCCGAGGTGGTCGGCGAGGTCGAGTTCGCGAACTGGACACCCGACGGCGTACTGCGCCATGCCCGGTGGCGTGGCCTGCGGCCCGACAAGTCACCGAGCGAGGTCGTTCGCGAGAGCTGATCGCTCAGGCGTGATGGGGCTCGCAGTCGGACTGCTCGGCGGGTTCGATCTGGAACGTCGAATGCTCGACGTCGAAGTGCTCTGCCAAGCACCCCTGCAGCTCGGAGAGCAGATGGGCGGATCGGCCGTCGGCGAGGAGCACCGGGTCGACCGTCACATGCGCGCTGAAGACCGGAGCACCCCGGGTGAGCTGCCACACGTGCACGTCGTGCACCCCGACGACCCCTTCGTAGGCGAGCAGGTGCGTACGGATCTCGCTGACCGCCGTGCCCTTGGGCGCGGATTCGGCGAGCACGGAGAACACCTCGCGAAGCAGCGAGATCGCGCGCGGGATGATCATCACCGCGATGAAGAGGGAGGCGATGGCATCCGCCGGCATCCATCCGGTCGACACGATCACGATCGCGGCGACGATCACCGCCGCCGATCCGATCAGATCGCCCATGACCTCGAGGTAGGCACCGCGCACGTTGATGCTGGTTCGCTGCGCGCGGCTCAACAGCCACATCGAGACCGCGTTCGCGAGCAGGCCCACCACGGCGACGACCAGCATGAGAGGACCCGCCACCTCGACGTCGGACGGGTTGATCAGGCGCCCGACGGCCTCGAATCCCACCCAGCTCGCGAGCAGGATGAGGATGACGGCGTTGATCAGGGCTCCGAAGACCTCGGCCCGCTGATACCCGAACGTGCGCCGATCATCGGCCGGTCGCGCCGAAACGGCCGCCGCGATCAGCGCGATCACGAGCGCCGAGGCGTCGGTGAACATGTGCGCCGCATCGGCGAGCAGTGCAAGAGACCCCGTCAGCACGGCCCCGACGACCTGCACGATCATGATCGTCGCGGTGAGGCACAGCGAGATCGCCAGGAGGCGCTTGTGTCCGGCCGAGCGGATGCCGCCGGCGGCGGGAGCGTGATCGTGCATGCCCCCAGGCTAGACCGGAATTCCGGGGGCGAAGGGGGGTCTACCCTAGTCGGGAAGGGTAACGAGAACCAGTCTCAGGAGGCGGCCCTCTTCCCTCGCCTCAGAGCGCGGTCAGCAGGGGCACCAGCGCGTCGAACGCACGCGCGCGGTGCGACTGCGACTGCTTCTCGTCGTCGGAGAAATCGCCGACGCTGCGCTCGGCGTCGGCAGGCTGCCCGTCGGGGATGAAGATCGGGTCGTACCCGAAGCCCCCGCCCCCGGAAGGCTCGTGAGCGAGGCGTCCTGGCCACTCCCCGGCGACGACGTGCTCCTGGCTGTCTGCCGTCACGAGAGCGATCGTCGAGGTGAAGTGCGCGCTGCGGTGCGGATCGGCGACGTCGCGCAACTGATCGAGGAGGAGTTCGAGGTTGGCGACCGCATCCTTCTTCTGCCCCGCCCAGTACGCGGAGAATACGCCGGGCGACCCGCCCAGCACGTCGACGCAGATGCCGGAGTCGTCGGCGAGAGCGGAGAGGCCGGTATGGGCCGCGGCGGCGCGCGCCTTGATGAGGGCGTTCTCAGCGAACGTCACACCGTCTTCGACCGGCTCGGGACCGTCGTAGCCGACGATCTCGAGGTCAGGGCGCACCCGCGCGACGATCTGCTGGAACTCGGCGACCTTGTGCGCGTTGTGGGTGGCGAGGACGACCCGCACGCTCACTCCCCTGCCAGCGCGCCCAGCTGGCGCTCCTTGAGCGTGGCGCATCCGGCGACGCCGAGCTCGAGCAGCGCATCGAGTTCGCGCTTGTCGAAGGGGGCGCCCTCGGCCGTGCCCTGCACCTCGACGAAGAGACCGCGGCCCGTCACGACGATGTTCATGTCGGTTTCGGCGCGCACGTCTTCGACGTATGCCAGATCGAGCATGGGCTCGCCGTCGATGATCCCGACGGAGATCGCCGCGACCGAATCGAGGAGCGGGGTGGAGTTCTTGCCGATGAACTTCTTCTCCCGGCCCCACTCGATCGCGTCGGCGAGAGCAACATAGGCGCCGGTGATCGCTGCGGTGCGGGTGCCGCCGTCAGCCTGCAGCACGTCGCAGTCGATGACGATCGTGTTCTCGCCGAGCGCCTTGGTGTCGACGACCGCGCGCAGCGCGCGGCCGATGAGACGCGAGATCTCGTGCGTGCGTCCGCCGATGCGTCCCTTGACGCTCTCGCGGTCGTTGCGGCTGTTCGTGGCACGCGGGAGCATCGAGTACTCCGCCGTGACCCAGCCCTTGCCCTTGCCGGTCAGCCAGCGCGGCACCCCGTTGGTGAACGACGCGGTGCAGAGCACCTTCGTCCCCCCGAAGCTGATCAGCGCGGACCCCTCGGCGTGCGCGCTCCACCCGCGCTCGATCGTGATCTCTCGGAGCTGGTCGGTGGAACGGCCATCGGCACGGACGATGTCAGACATGGGCTTCTTTCGGTTGAGGAGGACGAGGCCGGCTCAGCGCGGCTCGGAGAGAGATTCGGGAAGGGTGATGACGCCGGTCTGCACGAGCTGCACGTCGCGCACCTCGCGCCCCATGAGACGGTTCGCGAGCGCCGTGAAGTCCGCAGCGGAATCACCGGTCGCCTCGTAGACGTAGCTGGCGGTCGCGTTCGGAGAGGCGAGGAGGTCGCCGCGAACGAGCTGGCGGTAGACGTCACCGGCCGTCTCGTCGTCGCTCGAGACGAGGGTCACACCTTCGCCCATGACGTAACCGATCGCACCGCGCAGGAACGGGTAGTGCGTGCAGCCGAGCACGAGCGTGTCGACGTCTGCCTCGCGCAACGGAGCGAGGTACTGCTCCGCCACCGCCAGCACCTCCGGAGTTCCGGTGATGCCGGCCTCGACGAACTCGACGAACCGCGGGCACGCCGCGGTGAAGACCTGCAGTCGCTCGTTGACCTCGAGCATGTCCTGATAGGCACGTGAACCGATCGTGCCCACGGTGCCGATCACGCCGATGCGTCCATTGCGCGTCGTCGACACGGCGCGGCGCACGGCGGGCCCGATGACCTCGACGACGGGAACGTCGTAGCGCTCCCGTGCATCGCGGAGCATGGCGGAGGATGCGGTGTTGCAGGCGATCACGAGCATCTTCACGCCCTGGTCCACCAGCGTGTCGAGAACCTCCAGCGAGTACCGGCGGACATCGGCGATGGGCTTCGGCCCGTACGGCGAGTGCGCGGTGTCGCCGATGTAGACGAACGACTCGCGGGGCAGCTGGGCGCGGATGGCCCGCGCCACCGTGAGCCCGCCGACACCGGAGTCGAAGATACCGATCGGCGCGTCGTTCATGACTCACCAGCCTACTCGGGCGCGCACGGCCGGCGTGTATCCGAGGCTCACTAAGCTGAGCGCATGACCACGTCGACGGCGCTGCTCACCGACCGATACGAGCTCACGATGCTCGCTGCTGCTCTGCGCGATGGAACGGCATCGCGACCGAGCGTGTTCGAACTGTTCTCGAGGCGCCTGTCGGGCGGGCGCAGGTTCGGGGTCGTCGCCGGGACAGGCCGCCTTCTCAGCCTCGTGCGGGACTTCCGCTTCGGCGATGACGAGCTGCGCTTCCTCCGCGACAACGACATCGTCGATGCCGAATCCCTGCGCTATCTCGAGAACTATCGGTTCACCGGATCCATCCGCGGCTACCGGGAGGGAGAGCTGTACTTCCCGGGCTCCCCCATCCTCACTGTCGAGGGCTCCTTCGCCGACGCGGTCGTTCTCGAGACTCTCGCGCTGAGCGTGCTCAACCACGACTCCGCCGTCGCCACGGCCGCCTCGCGGATGAGCATCGCCGCCGGAGAGCGCCCCCTCGCCGAGATGGGATCCCGGCGCGCGGGCGAGCGCTCCGCCGTGGCTGCCGCGCGAGCCGCCTACATCGCCGGCTTCGGCTCGACCAGCAACCTCGAAGCGGGGCGAACGTGGGGAATCCCCACGATGGGCACCGCCGCCCATTCGTGGACCCTGCTGCACGAGACCGAGGAAGAGGCGTTCCGCTCGCAGATCGACAGTCTCGGCACCGGAACCACACTCCTCGTCGACACGTACGACATCCGCACCGGCGTCGAGACGGCCGTGCGCATGGCGGGAACGGAACTGGGCGGTGTGCGCATCGACTCCGGCGACCTGCCGACCGTCGCGACCGCTGTGCGCGCTCAGCTCGACGAGTTGGGTGCGACGTCGACCCGGATCACCGTGACGAGCGACCTCGACGAGTACGCGATCGCCGCCCTGGCCGCGTCTCCCGTCGACGCCTACGGCGTCGGGACATCGGTGGTCACGGGGTCCGGCTACCCGACGGCGAGCATGGTTTACAAGTTGGTGGCGCGTCAGGATGCCTCGGGCGCATGGATCGGCGTCGCGAAGGCATCGGCCGACAAGGCCTCGCACGGCGGGCGCAAGGCAGCGTTCCGCACCCAAGAAGACGGGGTGGCCACCGCCGAGACGATCCTGGTCGCCGACGGTTTCGAACGGCTGGACCAGCCCACCGCGCACCCGGACGGACGGCCGCTGCAAGCGACGTTCGTCGACAACGGCGAGATCGATGAGGCATACGAAGGCGTCGCGGGAACCGCGTCGGCCCGCGCGCACCATCTGCGCGTACGCGAAGAACTGCCCGTGCGGGCGCTCGCACTGAGCAAGTCCGACCCGGCGATCCCCACGAACTACGTCAACGTGGAATGAGATCCCGCTGAGCGGTCAGCGAACCATCGATTCGTAGATCTCTTTGCAGGTGGGGCAGATCGGGAACTTCTCGGGGTCGCGCCCCGGAGTCCACTTCTTGCCGCAGAGTGCGCGAACCGGCTTGCCGGTCATCGCGGACTCGAGGATCTTGTCCTTCTTGACGTAATGCGAGAAACGCTCGTGGTCGCCGGGTTCGAGGTTCTCTTCTCGGAGAAGCTCTTCCAGTTCGCGATCAAGCGTTGCCACGCCGCCCTGATCGGGGCTGTCCAACGGAGTGCTCATCCCGAGAGTCTAGCCGCGCCTGCGGCCGCGCGGGGCGGTGTCACGCGGTCTCGACGAACTCCATCAGGCGTTCGCCGCTGCGCTCGAAGATGCGGCCGCCGATGACGGCGCCTAGTACGAACACGCCCAGTCCGGTGCCGATCCCGGCCCAGAAGGTCGTGGGTCCGAACTGCTCGCCCTCGATCACGGTCGACGCGAACAACCAGATGGTCGGCGCGCTGAGCACGAGCGCGCCGAGGAACGCCGCTGCCGGACCATACGTGCCCCGCGAACTCGAACGCTGCGGCTGCTGGAACGGGCTGTCTCCCGGGCGCGACACCGCGTACGGAGCGACGACCGAGACGACGCTCGAGATTCCGAGCGCGGAGAAGAGCAGGCTCGCGGCGACGCCGGTCAACGGCAGGAGCAGATGCCAGTCCTCGATGATGAGGAGGGTGATCGGCACCGAGATGGCGAGCACCGGCACGGCCACGAGGAGCACCGGCACGAGGCGACCGAGCCGGTCGGGCAACCCGCGCACGCCGCTGGCGACATGGGTCCACAGCGCCGTCGAGTCGTAGGCGACGTCGTTGTGCGGCAGCCAGCCGAAGAACAGTGCCATCACCGGCACGGGAACGAGCGCGGCGATCTCGAGCGGCACACCGGCCACCAGAAGCGGGAGAACGGTGAGCACACCGGCGACCGGCACCACGATGACGTTGACGATGTAGCGACGATCGCGCAGCCAGTAGACGAGGCTGCGCGCGGCGATGGCACCGAAGGCGTTGGACGGGAGCAGGCCGAACCACCCGAGTCCCGTGCGCTCACGGGCGGCGACGGGGCGCTCGGTGGTGGTGAGGAGCCTGCGCACGAGCCACGCCCAGAGCAGCGCGAGGACCGCGAGCGTCAGAACCGCCACTGCGCCGCTGACCCAGGCACCCGAGTCGCCGGCAGCGCTGAACAGGAACCCCGATGAGGCCCCCACGGGGGTGAACGCGACCACGCCGGTGAGTGAGATAAGAGCGGAGGGGACGTGGCCGTCCCAGCGGAACGATGCGAGGAACACCGCGACCGGGAACGCGACAACGAGCAGCGCGAGGACGAACAGCGCCGTGAGCTCGCGCGAGCGACGCTCGGGCAGGAGCAGAGCGTTGATCGCCATGCCGATGCGAGCGACCAGCACCGTGCTGAGAAGACCGACGATCGTCATGACGATCGCGAGTGCCGCGTTGGTGCCCAACCGGATCGCGACGACGCACACGCTGATGTAGACGGCCAGCAACGCCAGGCTCGGCACACTCACGAACGACGCGAGCGTGAGGATCCACGGCATCCGTCGCTCGTCGACGCCGAACACCGCGAAACGGCGGGGGTCGAGCTGATCCGTCGCGCCGACGAGGATGGGGCCGACCAGGAAGCCCAGCATGATCGCGGCGCCACCGAGCACCGTGACGGTGCGGGCGACGGCGAGCGGGGCATCCGCGAGGGTGAGGATCGAGAGACAGACGATGACGGTGATCGCGACCACGCCGGCGAGCCAGAGCAGCGACCGCACCCGACGTTCGCCGCGGAGCGTGCCGATCAGCAGCGCGAGCCTCAGTCGGAGAACGTGTGCAGCCACTCGAGCCCCTCCACCTCGCCGATACCACCGGACAGCTCGACGAAACGGGCCTCGAGGGTCTGCCCGGCGCGGACCTCGTCGATCGTGCCCTCGGCGAGAACCTCTCCGTCGACGATGATCGCGACGCGCGAGCAGACGCGCTCGACGAGGTCCATGCCGTGGCTGGAGAGGATCACCGTGCCGCCGTGCGAGACGTAGGCCCGCAGGATGTCGAGGATGACCGCGGACGAGACCGGGTCGACCGACTCGAAGGGCTCATCGAGCACGAGCACGCGCGGCGAGTGGATCATGGCGCCCGCCAGCATGACCTTCTTCGTCATGCCGGCAGAGTAGTCGGAGACGACACGACCGAGGGCATCGCCCAGGTCGAAGGCGCGAGCGAGGTCGGCCGCACGCTTCTCGATGACATCCGAGGCGAGGCCGCGGAGCAGACCGTAGTAGTACAGGAGTTGACGCCCGGTGAGGCGATCGAAGGTGCGCAGGCGATCGGGCAGCACCCCCATCACCCGCTTGGCGGCGAGCGGGTCGACGGCCTGGTCGATGCCGCAGATCGTGACGGATCCCGCGTCAGCGCGCAGCAGACCGGCGACGATCGACAGCGTCGTCGTCTTACCGGCGCCGTTGGGGCCGACGACGCCGTAGAACGAGCCCGCGGGCACGGTCAGATCGATCCCGTGGATGGCTCGATTGTCACCGAACTGCTTCACCAGGCCACGGATGCTGATCGCGGGGACGCTGGATGCCGCGACCTCCCGCGTCGCGTCGACGTCGGAGGCCGGTTCGTCGAGGGAAGAGGTCTCGGCCGGGGCGGACTGCTCTTCGGCGCTCGCTGCGTTCGGCACCGGCTCTTCCGCGACGACCGGCGCGGACGGCGCCTCCTCGACAGGCGCCGGCTCGGCAGGCGCCTGCTCGGTTGCGATCGGTTCCGGATCGATCGTTTCGGGGAGGCTGGTGTCGGGAGCCGCGGCGTCGGCGGTCGCCGAGATCTCCACTGACTTCGAGGTCTCCGCCGATTCCGCGGTCTGCGCGGGCACGATCGCCTCTGCGGGAACGATGACCTCTGCGGGAACGATGGTCTCAGCGGGCGCGACCGCTTCCGATGCGCCGATCTCCGCCGCGGCTGCAGCAGCGTCTGCCTTCGCCGCGGCCGCCTTCGCCGCTGCCGTCCGCGCCGCGGTCGTCTTCGCCGTGGCCGCCCGCGATGCCGCTGTGCGCGCGGTGGTCTTGGCGGCCGTCGCCTTCGTGGCGGCGGACTTCGCCGCCGTCGTGCGAGCAGCAGCGGTCTTCGCGGCGGTCGTCTTCGCGGCGGTCGTCTTCGCGGCGGTGGTCTTCGCGGCGGCCGTCTTGGCCGCCGTCGTCTTGGCCGCCGTGGCCCGCGCCGCAGCGGCTGACTTCGCTGCGGTCGTCTTGGCTGCGGTCGTCTTCGCGGCGGTCGTCTTGGCCACGGTCGTCTTCGTCGAGGTGGATGTCTTCCGCGGCGTTGTCGTGCGCGGCGCCGTGGCGCCGGTGGTCGATGCGGCTCCGGTGCCGGCCGATGACGGCGCCACCGCCTTGAGCGCCGGTTCGATGACGACATCCGGCGTCGCGGCCGCCTTCTCGGCAGCCGACTTCGTCGGAGGGCGCACCGAGGAACCGGTCACCGTCGGGGTCTTCTTCACGGGCGCCTTTCTCGCAGGCGCCTTCTTCACGGGCGCCTTCTCGTCTGCTCCGGGAGCCTTCGGTCCCTGCTTCGCAGAAGTCGTCCGCTTCGCCGGCGTCGCCTTTGGTACGGTCGTGGAGTCGTCCACATTCTCTGGGCGGTCGTCAGGGGAGGCAGTCACCGTCCTAAGGTATCAACGGTGCCTGACATCCCGAGGCCCCGACGCAACATTCGTTCGATCAATTCCAGACCGCGGCAGCGGGATCTCGACCCTGGGTGTTCGGTGTGGACTCGGTCACAAAACGGCAACGGGGCCGATCGGACCCCGTCGTTCCCAGGGTCTCTCGCTAGCATGAACCCGGCACGAAGAAGTGTCCGGCCGGTGAACCGGCCATGAACACACCTTTCTTAGGAGCACTCGTGACTCTTCAAACCGTCATTCTCGCCGCGGGCATGGGCTCGCGCCTGGGCCGTTCGCTGCCCAAGCCGCTCACCGAGCTGAGCGACGGCCGCACCATCATGGGCCAGCAGCACGACAACATCCGCGCCGCGTTCGGAACCGACGCCCGCATCACCACCGTGGTCGGCTACCGCGCCGAGACCATCATCGAAGCGTTCCCCTCGGTCAACTACGTGCACAACGAGCGCTACGACGAGACGAACACCTCCAAGAGCCTCCTGCGCGCCCTCGGCGCGACGGGCAAGGGCGGTGTCCTCTGGATGAACGGCGATGTGGTGTTCGACCCGATGATCCTCGGTCGTGCCGCCGCCTACATCGAGCGCGACCAGTCGTTCGTCACCGTCAACACTTCGAAGGTGAGCGATGAAGAGGTGAAGTACACGGTGACCGCCGAGGGCTTCATCAAGGAGCTCTCCAAGACCGTCAAGGGCGGCCTCGGCGAAGCGGTCGGCATCAACTACATCTCGTCGACGCAGAAGAAGGCGTTCATGCGTCAGCTTCAGCGCGTCGAAGACCAGGACTACTTCGAGCGCGGTCTCGAACTCACCGTCGCCGAAGACGGCCTGCTCCTCGAGCCGATGGACGTCTCCGACCTCTACGCCGTCGAGGTCGACTTCGCCGAAGACCTCGAGCGGGCGAACCTCTTCGTCTGATCGACTGCACTTCCGACCGGGAGCCGCACCCTTTCGAGGGTGCGGCTCCCGGCGTTTTCGCGGCATCCATCCCTAGGATCGGGAGATGGCGCGCAAAGTGCACAAGATCCATTCCCTCCCCGACGACGCCCCCTGGGACAGCGCGGTTCCTCCGGTCGGCTCGCCGGAGCATCCGATGATGGTGCGCGGTCTCGACCGCGTGCTGTCCATCCAACGGCCGCTGGTGCTCGCGCACATCCGCAGCATCCGCCTGCGCAACCCGCAGGCGACCCCGACCGAGATCATCCGCATCCTCGAGCGTCGCTACCTCGCCGCCGTCACGACGGGCGGCGCAGCCGTGGGCGCCACGGCTGTCGTCCCGGGCATCGGCACCGGTATCACGCTCGCCCTCTCGGGCGTCGAGACGGTCGGCTTCGTGGAATCGACGGCTCTGTTCGCCCAGTCGGTCGCCGAGGTGCACGGCATCGCCGTCGCGAACCCCGACCGCGCCAGGGCGCTCGTCATGACCCTCATGCTCGGCAAGGAGGGCGTCGACCTCGTCGGCCAGCTCGCGGGACAGGTGGCGGGCAAGGGCGGCAGCCGTTCGACGTACTGGGGCGAGCTCGTGACGAAGTCGCTCCCCCGCGCAGCCGTCGGACCCCTCGTCGATCAGCTCAAGAGCATGTTCGTGAAGCAGTTCGCCGCCCGCGGCAGTGCCTCCTTCCTGGGCAAGGCCCTGCCGTTCGGCGTGGGCGCGGCGGTCGGCGGGGCGGGCAACCACATCCTCGGGCGCCGGGTGCTGACCACCTCGCACCGCGCATTCGGCGCGGCACCGATCGATCTTCCCTTCGAACTCGAGCCTGTTCCCGGTGCCGAGAAGCTCGAGATGCGGATGCTGCGCGGTGCACGTTTCGCCGGAACGGCCGTGGCCGGGGCGGCGGGAACGGCGGCGCGAGGAGTCGGCTGGGCGGGGCGCAAGGTCGGAGAGCTGACCACGCGACGTGGTCGCGCGACCGGAACCGCAGAGATCGAAGCCGGCGACGATGCTCTCGGCGACCACGATCTGTCGGTGACGACCGGCTCCGATGCAGACTCCCGCTGACCGGGTGGGGGAAGCAGGTCACCAAAGGATCGGCCGACCCGTTGTGGCGAGCATCCAACAGACCGGGCCGCCCCGACGCTAGGGTTGAATCCGTGACGGACAAGCCCGACCTCTTTACCACCGCCGGCAAGATCGCGGATCTTCGCGCTCGCTACACCGAAGCCGTCGTCGACGCAGAAGCGAAGGCGAAGGAGAAGCAGCACGCCAAGGGCAAGATGACCGCCCGTGAGCGCATCGAGCTGCTCGTCGATCCGGGGAGCTTCGTCGAGTTCGACGAGTACGTGCGCCACCGCACGACGGCCTTCGGCATGGACCGCTCGCGCCCCTACGGGGATTCGGTGGTGACCGGTGTCGGTACGATCCACGGCCGCACCGTCGCCGTGTACTCGCAGGACTTCTCGACGTTCGGCGGCTCGCTGGGCGAGGTCGCCGGCGAGAAGATCATCAAGGTCATGGAGTTCGCCCTGGCGGGTGGAATGCCCTGCATCGGCATCCTCGACTCCGGAGGCGCCCGCATCCAGGAGGGCGTCGTCGCGCTCGGCAAGTACGGCGAGATCTTCCGCCTGAACACGCGGGCATCCGGCGTGATCCCGCAGATCTCGATCATCATGGGCCCTGCGGCCGGCGGCGCGGTGTACTCCCCCGCTCTCACCGACTTCGTCATTATGGTCGACAAGACCAGCCAGATGTTCGTCACGGGTCCCGACGTCATCAAGACCGTCACGGGCGAAGACGTCGGCATGGAGGAGCTCGGCGGTGCGTACACGCACAACACCCGCTCCGGTGTGGCGCACTACCTGGCCGAGGACGAAGACGACGCGCTCGACTACGCGCGCACACTCCTGGGCTTCCTCCCCGACAACAACATGGCCGAGCTGCCGTCCTACGAGGGCGTGTTCGAGTTCGAGACGACGGATGCCGATCGCACGCTGAACACGATCATCCCGGACTCCGCCAACCAGCCGTACGACATCAAGACGGTCATCGAGCACGTCGTCGATGAGGGCGACTTCCTGGAGGTGCAGCCGCTGTTCGCGCCGAACATCGTGATCGGCTTCGGTCGCATCGAGGGACGCTCGGTCGGCATCATCGCCAACCAGCCCTCTCAGATGGCGGGCACCCTGAACATCCAGGCCGGCGAGAAGGCCAGCCGCTTCGTGCGCTTCTGCGACGCCTTCTCGATCCCGATCGTCACGCTCGTCGATGTGCCCGGCTACCTGCCCGGCACCGACCAGGAATGGGAAGGCGTCATCCGCCGCGGCGCGAAGCTCCTCTATGCGTACGCCGAGGCGACCGTTCCGCTGGTCACCGTCATCCTGCGCAAGGCCTACGGCGGTGCGTACATCGTCATGGGATCCAAGCAGCTCGGCGCCGACGTGAACCTCGCCTGGCCGACCGCGGAGATCGCGGTGATGGGCGGGCAGGGCGCCGTCAACATCCTCTACCGCGGCGAGATCAAGAAGGCCGAAGAGGCCGGAGAAGACGTCGCCGCCGTGCGCACGCGCCTCGCCAACGAGTACACGTATGACGTGGCTTCGCCGTTCCTCGCGGCGGAGCGCGGCGAGCTCGACGGCATCATCGAGCCGGCGAACACCCGCGTCTCGATCGCGAAGTCGCTCCGCGCACTCCGCGGCAAGCGCGCCGATCTGCCTCCGAAGAAGCACGGGAACATCCCGCTGTGAGCGAGACGCACGACGAGTCCCCCGCGATCGAGATCACGCGCGGCACGGCCACCGAAGAGGAGCTGGCCGCTCTCATCGCGGTGGTCAGCGATGCCTACGCGCAGGAGTCGTCGGATGCGGTGGCCGAAGAGCCTCGCGTCTCGGCGTGGACCCGCACGCAGCGCTCGCTGCGCGCGCCCCTGCGCCGCGACATCCCCTGGGGTCGGTTCTCGGGCTGACGCCGGCTCTCCCGCCGCCACTGTCAGCGGGTGAAGCGCAGCGTGACCAACTGGAACGGTCGCAGCTCGAGGGCGACCGCCTCCGACACGTCGGTCACGGCCGCTTTCTCGATCTCGCGTTCGAGCAGATCCGTCTCCACGACGGACGTGAACGAGAACGACGGGGTCAGCGTCGCCGCGGCCCTTCCGCCGTGCGCCTCGTACAGGCGGACGATGACGTCGCCGCTGCGATCTTCGGCGAGTTTGACCGCCTCGATCACGACGGCGTCGGAGGACACCGCGAACACGGGCGCGATCGGTCCGGCGCCGGTGATCCGGCGCAGGGGCAGATTCAGTCGATAGCCCTCGCGCACGGCATCCGCAATCGTCGCACCGGGGCGGATGCTCACGCGGAACGTATGCTCGCCCTGATCGGCTTCGGGGTCGGGGAACAGCGGAGCGCGCAGCAGCGAGAGCCGCACCGTGGTCTGGGTGCCTCCGCCGGCCCGCGGAGCGCGGGTCATGTCGTGGCCGTACGTCGCGTCGTTGGCGATGGCGACGCCGAAGCCGGGCTCGTCGACGTGCACCCACCGGTGCGCGACGGTCTCGAACCGTGCCGCGTCCCACGAGGTGTTCGAGTGCGTAGCTCGATGCACGTGCCCGAACTGGATCTCGGATGCCGCGCGGTCGCTGTGCACGTCGAGCGGGAAGGCGAGCTTGAGCAGCTTCTGGCGCTCGTGCCAGTCGACCGTCGTCTCGATGTCGAGCGCTCGCGCCTCGGCGGCGAGCGTGAGGGTCTGCGTGATCCGCGACTCCCCGATCTCGCGGACCACGCGCACCGCTGCCGCGGACGGGTGCGGCACCACGTCGAGCGACACCACCCCGGTCACATCCACGCCGTGACGTCGGTAGTGCTCATCGATGTCCCAGGCGTCCCACTGGGTCGGGGTGTCTCGGTGCAGCTGCAGCAGGTTCCCGCGCTCACCGGCCGCGATCGTCTCCCGCCCCGTCGCTCGGACGACGAGCGATGAGATCGTCCCCGCGCCATCGATCGTGACGCGGAGATGCGTGTTCTCGAGAACGTACCCCTCGCCGTTGCGCGTCACGCTCGCGGCGCTTTGCTCCGGAGGAACGGCGTCGATCGCGAGTCCGGATGCGCCGCCCACGGCATACGGACTCGCATTCGCGACAAGAGCTGTGTCTCCCTCGCCGGCGACCACGGCGAGGGCGTCGGCGATCAGACGCTCGGTGTCTGCGAGCACCTCGGCGTAGCGGCGCTCGGCCTCACGGTGCACCCACCCGATCGAGCTGCCCGGCAGGATGTCGTGGAACTGCTGCAGCAGAACCGTCTCCCACGCCGTGTCGAGCTCGTCGTACGGGTAGTCGGCTCCGCGCAGCGCCGCCGCCGTGGCCCACAGCTCCGCCTCGCGCAGCGCATGCTCGCTGCGCCTGTTGCCCTGCTTGGTGCGCGCCTGCGAGGTGTAGGTGCCGCGGTGGAACTCGAGGTACATCTCCCCCGACCACACCGGCGGGTTCGGGTACTCGGCCTCCGCCGCCTCGAAGAAGCGGCGCGGGTTCGACAGCGTCACCGTCGACGAGCCTTCCAGCGAACGCAGCCGGGCGGCAGCCGCCAGCATCTCCCTGGTCGGACCGCCCCCGCCGTCGCCGAAGCCGAAGGGCACGAGCGAGGTGTTCGCGACGCCCTTCTCCGCATACTGACGCTCCGCACGGGCGAGGTCCTGTCCCGACAGCTCGGAGTTGTAGGTGTCGACCGGAGGGAAGTGGGTGAAGATGCGGGTGCCGTCGACGCCCTCCCACGCGAACGTGTGGTGCGGCATCGTGTTGGTCTCGTTCCACGACATCTTCTGCGTGAGCATCCACCGCGATCCGGCGGCGCGCGCGATCTGCGGGAGTGCGGCCGAATAGCCGAACGAGTCGGGCAGCCACACGTCGAGGGGCTCGATGCCGAACTCCTCCAGGAAGAACCGCTTGCCACGGACGAACTGGCGGGCGAGGGCCTCCCCACCGGGCATGTTCGTGTCGGACTCCACCCACATCCCGCCGGCGGGGTGGAAACGACCCGCGGCGACGGCGGCGCGCAGGCGCTCGAACAGTTCGGGCTGATACGTCTTCATCCAGGCGTACTGCTGCGCCGACGATGCCGCGAACGCGAAGTCGTCGTCGTGCGACAGGAGCGAGAGAACGTTCGAGAACGTCCGCGCGACCTTGCGCTGCGTCTCGCGCACCGGCCACAGCCACGCCGAGTCGATGTGCGCGTGCCCCACCGCGTGCGCGCGGTGGGCGGAGGCCGAGGCCGGGGCGGCGAGCACTCCGGCGAGCTCCGCACGCGCATCGGCGGCGGTTCCCGCGACGTCGTCGGGATCGGTCGCGTCGACCGCGCGCTCGAGGGCGCGGAGGATCTCGGCCCGACGAGAGGAGGATGCGGGCAGTTCGACCCGCAGGCTCTGCAGCACGGCGATGTCCTGGAGCAGCTCCCAGACCGTCAGATCGAGCACACCGATGTCGGCACGACGAAGCTCGTAGAGCGGCTCGTCTCCGGCGGTGCCCCACTCGCCGAGCGGTGTCGGGTGGAAGGTCCGGAACCCCTCGGCCACATCGGGGTTCGCCGCCGCTTCGAGGTAGAGCTCGATCGACTCGCCCGCGGCGCCGTCGAGGGGGACGTAGGCGTTGCGGGGTTCGACGGCCTTCACGATCGACCCGTCGGGCCGGTAGACGGTTCCCTCGGCCTGGAACCCCGGCTGCGCGGTGTTGAACCCGAGGTCGAACACCAGCTCGGCACGGTGGCCGTCAGCGACCTCGGGGATCGTCCCGGTCACACGGAGCCACAGCGTGCTCCAGGCCCGCCCCCATGGCATCCCCACTGAGAAGGGGGTGAACCGCTGTCGGCTGGCTTCGGCGAAGGGCACCGGCTCCCCGGGAACCGCCCACGCCTCGAGGTGGAGTGCGGTCGCGGAGCCGTAGAGCGCGGGCTGGAGGCGCTCGTGGACGAAGCGGTGGATACGCGCCTCGACGAGGGCGGAGTTGTCGTGCATGGCGCTCATCCGATCGACGATGAAGGGGGTCGAGATCAGATACTACATCGATTGGATATATTCCGCCCCTCCTCCGCCGACCGCCTCCGCGCAATCGGCTCGCGGAGGCGCCTACGTGCTCAGCAGCAGAACCGATGCCCGCGGAGTGAGCGCGGAGTCCAGAACCACGCAGGCGGCCCCAACCGCCCCGGCATCCGCTCCGACCACCGTTCCGTCGACGGGGATCGAGCGCAGCGCGCGCGTCGCGCTCAACCGATCGATGTGCGCAGGGATCTCCGCGAGATAGAAGTCGGAGACGGATGCCCAGAACGGTCCGCCCATCACGACCCGGTCGACATCGAGCATGTTCGTGAGCGTGGCGATCAGCACCGCCGTCCGGCGTGCTGCCCGCCGCAACAGCGCCTGCGCCGCCGCATCGCCCGTCCTGGCGACGTCGCACAGCTCGGCGAATCGATTCTCGGACGGGCGGGCATCCTCCTCCTGCGCGAGGACTCCCTCGCGCAACGCCTCATCGACGATCACCCGGGGCGTGCACATCACCGCGACACAGCCGCGCAGGCCGCAGACGCAGGGCGGTCCCTCCGAATCCACGACGACGTGACCGATCTCGCCCAGATTTCGCGTACGTCCGCGCACGACGTCGCCGTCGCGCGCGAGCGCGGCACCGAGCCCCGTGCCGAGATACAGGAAGACGAAGGAGTCGTCCGCCGGCCCCCGCCGCGTCCACAGCTCTCCCACCGCGCCCGCGGTCGTGTCCTTCTCGAGCACGACGGACAGGCCTGTCGCCTCCGCGAGCAGCTCGCGCAACGGCACGCGCGTCCAGCCCGGCAGCATGGGCGGATCGATGACGGTGCCGCGTTCGGCGTCGAGAGGCCCGGGCGCGGCGATGCCGACACCCGCGATGCGATCGGTCTCGATGCCCGCCGCGCCGATGACCGCGCGGATCGATTCCGCCATCGTGTCGACGATGCG
This sequence comes from Microbacterium sp. NPDC087665, assembly GCF_044743285.1. Classification (NCBI taxonomy): domain Bacteria; kingdom Bacillati; phylum Actinomycetota; class Actinomycetes; order Micrococcales; family Microbacteriaceae; genus Microbacterium; species Microbacterium sp. NPDC087665. Next base: position 71,167 of record NZ_JBIUWD010000006.1, read on the forward strand.
GTGAGGGTCCTGGGCCGCGATGGGCGCCGTCCGTCGCGCGACGACCGTTCCCGAGAGATCGAGGAGCACGACCGTGACGACCGCCGGATCGAGGTGGACGCCGACGGAGTAGCGGCTCTGCGGGACCAGACCCAGAACCGTGCGCGGTTTGCCCGGACCGGTGATGCTGCTGCGTCCGGCCTCGGCGATGAGTCCCTCGTCGAGGAGACGCCGGGTGATGTTCGTCACCGTCTGGGGCGACAGGCCGATGGCCTCGGCGAGCTCGATGCGGCTCAAGCCGGCCGCGGACTGCCGGATCGCCTCGAGGATGACCGACTGATTGAAGTCGCCCATTCGGGGAAGATTGGTTCCACGGCGCGTTCCCATGCCTCAATACTCCCGCATCCGCCCGGCGATCGTGTCCCCCAAAATACCTACAGACAGCCGCGCACGGACGCAGGAGACTTAGGGGGACGCTTCGCGTTCGGCTGGTCTCTCTGTCCCAGGGTAGACAGACGCTGATCAGCCACCGGCGGCCAGTTTTCGGGTAACTGGGTCGCATGGCGAGGGGCAGGCGGCTTCGCCGCCCCTCGCCCATTCTCACTTCGACTCTGGCCCTCTCCCCCGGCCGGAGTCGAGGAGGGGACTGCCTCAGCCTTCGTGGGCGATGCGGGGGATCTCGTGCCAGACGTCGACGGAGTCATCGTCGCGCGATGAGCCGGAACCCACGCGTCCGACGACCGTGACGGCCGTCCGCTCATCCTTCGCCGAGCGGATGATCAGCCGCCCCGCATGCGCCTGCGCCAGCACGGCGGCGAGCTCGTCCCTGATCTCGATGCGCCGCAGCTCATCGACGCCGTCGAGTCCGCCCTCGTCGAACACGGTCACGACCGCTCCCCGGCGTCGCGCCGCCTCGATGGCGTCTCGCACCGCGTCGTTGAGCAGATCCGCGCCGCGCAGTTCATCGCGCAGGCGCCCTTCGGCGAGCCGGGCATCCAGGCGCTCGTCCTCGGTGAGCGATCCGCGCGCGGCCACCGTGCGGCTGAGCAGGGGGCCCGCCACCGCGAGGGCGAACTGCGTGCGCAGACGTCGCTCCCGCTGCCGCACGAGCTGTGTGGCGTGCCAGGCGGAGACGGCCTGCTGGATCTCGGCGAGACGCTCGGTGTCGCGCACCGCCTTGTCCCAGAACATCACCAGCAGGTGGGCGACGAAGACCCACATGATCGAACCGACGAGGCCGAAATTGAGGAGTGCCTCGAGAAAGCCGAGGAACGCCGACGACGTGACCACCAGCAGAAGAAGCATCAGCCAGGCGGTCACGAAACGACGCCGCACGATGAGAATCACGCTGAGCAGCCCGAGCCCACCGATGTACCAGGTGGCGAAGGGCTGTGTCCGCGCACTCTCGGCGAGCGAGAACGTCACGGCAACCGGGATCAGAACGCTGGCGACGAGCGCGAGCATCGACGTCCACAGCGGCAGCTTCACCGTCAACGGCGAACCGAGGATGGCGAGGTTGACGACGACCAGATAGAGCGCGATGGCGAGCACCATGAGCAGCGGCGCGGTGGGTTGCACGATCCACCAGACCGCCCGCGCGGCGAAGTACATCGAGAACCCGATGGCGAGCGACGTCGCGACACTGCGCACGGTCCGGTTCATGCGGGACTCCAACTCAGAGTCACGATGGTTCCTCGCGGATTCGAGTCGATGTGCGCGGTGCCGGCGACACCGGCCATGCGCGCGAGGATCGACGCGCGGATGCCGAGGCGATCGGCACCGATGGCCTCCAGGTCGAATCCGGTGCCCGAGTCGCTGACGGTCACCTGGATGCCGTCATCGTCGGCGCACTCGGCGACGACGTGCAGCCCTCGCCCACCGGCGTGCGTGACCGCGTTGCCGATGGCCTGGCGGGAGGCCAGCACGAGGGCACGGGCGACGCGACCGGGGATCATTCCCGGCACCCCGCGCTCTTCGACGATCGCGTCGACGCCGAGCTCGGAGAGCGCGCGGCGCAGCTCCGTGACGATCTGCGTGAGACCGACGGGCTCGTCGCTGCCCTCCTGGGCGACGGCGGCCTCGGTGTTCGCCAGACGGGTCAGCGCTTCGCGCGCCATGGCCACGGCGAGTTCCTTCGCGCGGTCGCTCTCGGCCCGCTCGGCGGCGATGAGCGCCGCGAGCACACTGTCGTGCATGAGCGCCGACATCGCCACGCGCTCCTCTTCCGCCGCGGCCGCGGCCGCGGCGGCCGCGTACGAGGCCACCGCGTGCCCGCGCGCGTCGTCGACCCCCGAGGCGACGGAACGGAACATCCATCCCAACGAGATGATGACGATACCGAGGATCAGCGTGAACGAGACGTCGAATGCGGTCCTCACCCAGAAGTCCCGCGAGAACTCCCCCTGCACGAGCCGCACGTAGCCGTAGACGAAGGGCACCGCCACCGCCCAGGCGTACTGCACCCGCACCGGGAAGGCGAGCATCGCCGCGACGACACCCACGTTCACGAAGTAGAAGATCCACGGCTGCTCGGCCGCGAGGCCATCGCCGATCGTGACGACGTTCGGCCACACGGCGAGCGCGAGCACATACACGACGGCGAAGACGCCCGACGCCGCACGCACTCCTCGGCCGATCAGGCAGCACACGAGCATCGCCGCGAAGGGGACGTACACGGCGCCCACGATGATGGCATGCCCGATGTTCGCATCCGCCATCGAGGGGATCGCGAAGAACAGCGCCTGCACCCCGAGCACCGCCGACCCGATCGCGACGACGATCGCGAGGATCCGCTCCATGCGCTTGCCCGTGAAGCGCTCGAACTCGGTCTCCGTGGAACCCGGCGAGGGAATCAGATTCCACGCCTCACGGATGCTGAGCGACTCAGCGGGCACTCGGTGCCCCGTCTTGCTCCACGATGCCGTCTTCCATCGCGCGCCGCAGCAGGTCGACCTTCGTCGGTGCCGGGCGCCCCACTTCGACGTACTTCACCCGGATACGGGTGATGTTCTCCTTGGCGGTGGAGTAGGCGACGCCGAGGCGCTCGGCCACGGCCTTCAGGGGCAGGCCCGCGGCATACAGGCGCAGCACCTCGCGTTCACGGGTCGACAGTTGCGCGTCGGCGAACGCGCGGTCGCCGTCGACGGCGCTCGCCCACTCGACGTTGTTGAGCGCCTCGCCCTGCGCAACCGTGCGGATCGCGTCGAGCACGTCATCGAGCGCCGAGGACTTGCTCACGACGCCGGCGGCTCCCGCGGCGAGCGCCTCGCGCACGGCGGCGGGACGATCGGCGACGCTGTGGATGACCACGCTCGCGCCGTCGGCGACGAGCGAGGTGACGTTCTCGGTGACGGTGGTTCCGTCGCCCAGGGTCAGGTCGAGGACGACGACGTCGGCGGGCGCTGCGCCGGAGGCCGCGCGCCACTCGATGTACGAGATGACCGTGCTGCCGGAGAACACCACGGTCTGGGCATCACGAGCACACGCCGCCTCGAGTCCCAGGCGGACGGATTCGTGATCATCGATGAGGGCGACCGTGCTCATGCCCACAGCCTAGTCAGCGCGTGAGCAGCGCCACGACCTCGAAGTGATGCGAGTGCGGGAAGAGATCGAAGCCACGGATCCGATCGACGTTCCAGCCGAGCCCGCGGAAGGTCCCGAGGTCGCGGGCGAGGGCGACGGGATCGCAGGCGACGTACGCGATCGCTTCCGGCGACAGGGCGTGCACGGCCTCGACGACCTGCCGACCGGCACCGGCGCGGGGAGGATCGAGCACCACGGCCCCTGTGCGCGACGAGCCGGTGCGGGACGCGAGGAACTTGTCGACGCGCGCCGTCACCGCGTTCACCGCGAGCGGGGCGAGGTTCGCGGCCGCGTGCCGCGTCGCGCGGGGGCTCGATTCGACGGTCACGATGTCGGTGCCGCCGAGGTCGGCGAGAGTCGCAGCGAACAGCCCGACCCCGCCGTAGAGGTCGAAGTGCGTCGCACCATCGTCGACGTGCCCGTCGAGGATGCCGTACACCGCGGCGTCGAGGACCGCCGCCGCCCGCGGGTGCACCTGCCAGAATCCGGTCGCATCGACCTGGAAGCGGCGATCGTTGACGATCTCCTCGATCACCTCCGGCGTCGGACGCTTGCGGAAGCCGCGCTGGACGTGGGCGGGGCGCTCGGTCTCGGTGCGTCGGATGACGCGCACCTTCCCATCGGCCGCCTCGACGAGTTCGATACGACCGGGGGCCTCGTCGCTCAGGGCGAGCGCCGCCGCAGCCACGGCGGGGCGCGCGAGCGGGTGCGAGGTCACGGGGACGACGCGGTGGCTGCGCGCCGCGAAGGGCCCCACCTGGCCGTCGTCGTCGACGTGGAGGGTCACGCGGGTGCGCCATCCGCTGCCGTCTCCGGAGTCGACGGCCTCGATCTCGGGAGCCTCGATGCCCTCGCCGGCGAAGCGGTCGAGCGCTTCGGACAGCACCTGACGCTTGAGCGTGCGCTGGTGCGCGAGGTCGATGTGGCCGAGGTCGGCACCACCCGGGCGATCGGCAGGGTCGCGGGAGACATCGGCCTCGGCCCAGAGGTGCGGGCGGCGGTGGGGCGAGGCGTCGAGCACCTCGACCGTCTCCGCGCGCCAGAAGCTGCGTGTCTCGGCGTCCGCCCCGCTCTGCGGTGCGATCAGACGCGCGCGGACGCGCTCGCCCGGGATCGCATCGGACACGAACACGACGCGTCCCTCGTGCCGGGCGATGAAGGTGCCGCCATGCGCGATCCCCGTGATGTCGAGTTCGAGCAGGTCTGCGGCGGAAGAAGTCATTCTTCGAGGATACGGTGGTGCACATGCGCGTCTGCCTCGCCTCCACTTCTCCCGCCCGTCTGATGCTGCTGCGGCAGGCGGGAATCGAGCCCCTGACGCTCTCGCCCGAGGTCGATGAAGACGCGGTGGCCGCCGCGGCCGCGGCGGAGCGCGGGGCCGAACTCGCCCCCGAAGAGCTGGTCCTCCTGCTCGCCCGGGCCAAAGCGGCCGATGTCGCGCACCGCCTCGCAGCGGAGGACGACGCCTTCGACGGCATCGTGATCGGCGGAGACTCGATGTTCGCGCTCGGCGGCCGCGTCTACGGCAAGCCGTACACGCCGGAGGAGGCCACTCGACGGTGGCAGGAGATGCGCGGCGCGACCGGCGTGCTGCACTCAGGGCACTCGGTGTTCCGCGTCGCGCCGGGGATTCCCCCGGTCGAGGCCACGGCCGTCGCCGCGGCATCCGTCACCTTCGCCGACGACATCGGCGACGACGAGATCGCCGCGTATGTGGCATCCGGCGAGCCGCTGCTGGTGGCCGGCGCCTTCACGGTCGACAGCCTGGGCGGAGCATTCATCACGCGCGTCGACGGCGACCCCTCGACGGTCGTGGGCATGTCGCTCTCGACGATCCGCCGCCTGGCTGGCGACCTCGGCGTCGTCTGGACCGACCTCTGGACCGCACCCGAGCTCTCGTAGACTCTCCTCCACGTTCGGCGCTCTTTCTTGTGGAGAGTCGTCAAATGGATCGGGATGCTTCTCGCTAGGCTGGCAACCATGCCTGCTATCGCCAAGGTGCTCGTCGCCAACCGCGGCGAGATCGCCGTCCGCATCATCCGCGCCGCCCGTGACTCCGGGATCGGCTCGGTCGCCGTCTACGCCGACCAGGACCGCGACTCGCTGCACACCCGTCTCGCCGATGAGGCCTATGCCCTCGGCGGAACCACAAGTGCCGAGACCTACCTCCAGATCGAGAAGATCCTCTCCGTCGCCCGTCGTGCCGGCGCCGACGCCGTGCACCCCGGATACGGCTTCCTCGCCGAGAACGCCGAGTTCGCGCGCGCCGTGGTCGGAGCGGGAATGACGTGGATCGGCCCATCTCCCGAGGCGATCGAAGCGCTCGGAGACAAGGTGACCGCGCGTCACGTGGCCGAGAAGGTGGGCGCCCCGCTCGCCCCCGGCACCCCGGGCCCGGTCGAGACCGCCGACGAGGTCGTCGCGTTCGCGAAGGAGTTCGGCCTGCCGATCGCCATCAAGGCCGCCTACGGCGGCGGCGGACGCGGCCTCAAGGTCGCGCGCGAGCTCGACGAGGTCGCCGAGATGTTCGAGTCGGCGACCCGTGAGGCCGTCGCGGCCTTCGGTCGCGGCGAGTGCTTCGTCGAGAAGTACCTCGACAAGCCGCGCCACGTCGAGACGCAGTGCCTGGCCGACGCCGAAGGCAACGTCGTCGTCATCTCGACGCGCGACTGCTCGCTGCAGCGTCGCCACCAGAAGCTCGTCGAAGAGGCACCGGCGCCGTTCCTCACCGATGAGCAGAACGATCTGCTCTACAGCGCCTCCAAGGCCATCCTCAAAGAGGTCGGCTACGTGGGCGCCGGTACCTGCGAGTTCCTGATCGGTGCCGACGGCACCGTATCGTTCCTCGAGGTCAATACCCGCCTGCAGGTCGAGCACCCGGTCTCCGAAGAGGTCACCGGCATCGACCTGGTGCGCGAGCAGTTCCGCATCGCCGCCGGCGGCACCATCGACTACACCGATCCGGTGCCGCAGGGCCACTCGATCGAGTTCCGCATCAACGGCGAGGACCCGGGTCGCGGGTTCCTCCCCCAGCCCGGTCCGATCCACGTCTTCAAGACGTTCGGCGGCCCCGGCATCCGTCTCGACTCGGGCGTCACCGCCGGTGACTCCGTCTCGGGCGCGTTCGACTCCCTGCTGGCCAAGATCATCGTCACCGGCAAGAGCCGCGAAGAGGCGCTGGAGCGCTCGCGCCGCGCACTCGACGAGTTCGAGGTGGCGGGCCTGCCCACCGTGCTCCCCTTCCACCGCAAGGTCGTGCGCGACCCCGCCTTCACCGCCGAGAACGGCGAGTTCGGCATCTTCACGCGCTGGATCGAGACCGAGTTCGAGAACGACATCCCCGCGTGGGACGGCGAACTCGAGTCCCCCGCACCGGGCACCGGTCGCCACACGGTGGTCGTCGAGGTCAGCGGCAAGCGCCTCGAGGTGAGCCTGCCCGATCGCGTCGCAGTCGCCGCGGGCACCACCGGTCGCCCGGCGGCCGTGCCGCCGTCGCGCCGCAGCCACGCCACCACGGCCAACGCCGGCGCGTCGGGTGACGCCGTGAAGTCTCCGATGCAGGCGACGGTCGTGAAGATCGCCGTCGAAGACGGTCAGCAGGTCGTCAAGGGCGATCTCGTCGTCGTGCTCGAAGCCATGAAGATGGAACAGCCCCTGCAGGCGCACAAGGACGGCGTCGTCGGCAACATCAATGCGGATGCCGGCGCCACCGTCTCGGCCGGCCACCAGCTGCTCACCATCAGCTGAGAAGCAGACGGCTCAGGGCCCTTCGACAGGCTCAGGGACCCAGGAACACGTGAAAGGCGCCCCACCTCGGTGGGGCGCCTTTCACGTGTGGTCAGGAGATGTTGAACAGGTGCATCGCCCGGCTCGCGTCGGTGATGCTGCTCGACAGCGACGGGTAGGCGGCGAACACCCGCGATACCTGGTCGACCGTGAGGCGGCGCTCGACGGCGATCGCGAGGGGGTAGATCAGCTCGGATGCCTTCGGCGCGACGATCACGCCGCCGATGACGGTGCCCGACCCCTTGCGCGCGATGAGCTTCACGAAGCCGTCCTTGATGCCCATCATCTTCGCGCGCGGGTTCGCGGCGAGCGGCAGCTTGTAGACCATGCCGTCGGCGACGCCGTCTTCGACGTCTTTCTCGGTGTACCCGACCGTGGCGATCTCGGGCGCGGTGAAGATGTTCGAGGTGATCTTGATGATGTCGAGCGGGATCACGATGTCGCCGAGCGCGTGGAACACGGCCGTGCGGCCCTGCATCGAGGCGACCGAGGCCAGCGGGAAGAAGTTCGTGCAGTCGCCGACCGCGTAGATGTTGGGCACCGAGGTGCGCGCCACGCGGTTGACGCGGATGTGCCCCTGCTCGGTGAGCTCGACGCCCGCCTCGGCCAAGCCGATGTCGGCGGTGTTCGGGATCGATCCGACCGCCATCAGGCAGTGGCTGCCGTCGATCGTTCGCCCGTCGGACAGCGTCACGGTGACGCCGTCTGCCGTGGCCTCGACCTTGTCGGCGCGCGCCTTCGAGAGCACCGTCATGCCCCCGCGCTTGAACACCTTCTCGAGCACGCGCGCCGCATCCTGGTCTTCACCGGGAAGCACCTGGTCGCGGCTGGAGACCAGCGTCACCTTCGCACCGAGATTCATGTACGCCGAGGCGAACTCGGCACCCGTGACACCGGAGCCGACCACGATGAGGTGCTCGGGCAGCGCCTTCATGTCGTACAGCTGGGTCCAGGTGAGGATGCGACGGCCGTCGGGCTTCGCCGAATCCAGTTCGCGCGGTGACGCACCGACGGCGACGACGATGGTGTCGGCCTCGACGCGGTCGAAGTCCGTGCCGTCCTGTCCCGTGGAGACGACGATCGCATCGGGGCCCTCGAGTCGGCCGTGGCCGGAGAGGATGCGCACCCCCGCCTCGAGCAGCGTCGCCCGCATGTCCTCCGACTGCTGGCCGGCGAGCGCCATCAGGCGCTTGTTCACGGCGGCGAGGTTGATCGCGATCTCGGGCTTGAGGGGCTTCTTGTTGTCGCCCTTCGCGAAGAACTGCACACCGAGGTCGGTCGCCTCGGAGATCGCGACGGCGGCATCGGCCGTGGCGATGAGGCTCTTCGAGGGGACGACGTCGGTGAGCACCGCGGAGCCGCCCACGCCGACGCGTTCCACCAGGGTCACCTCGGCTCCGAGCTGTGCGGCTGCGAGGGCCGCCTCGTAACCGCCGGGACCGCCGCCGAGAACGGCAACGCGCTGAGTGCGCTCGAAAGTGGTGGAAGACATGGAATCCATTCTTCCGCAATCTTGGCAGCCGAGCCTGCACCTTCCTAGAGTGGATCCCATGTCCGAGACTCACAGCAACCCCCTGGACGACCCGAACGCCAACCCGTTCGAGGTCGCCGCCACCGCCGCCGCCGATATCGCTCGGCTGACCGGCGTCGAGAAGCATGACATCGCCCTCACCCTGGGCAGCGGATGGGGCAAGGCCGCCGACATCATCGGCGAGACCGTCGCGACCATCCCCGCCACCGAGGTCACTGGCTTCTCGAAGCCCGCACTCGAGGGTCACGTGGGCACTCTGCGCAGCATCCGCACCCCCGATGGCAAGAACGTCCTCGTCATCGGCGCGCGCACCCACTACTACGAAGACCATGGTGTTCGTCGCGTCGTGCACAGCGTGCGCACCGCCGCAGCGACCGGCGCCAAGATCATGGTGCTCACCAACGGCGCCGGCGGCATCCGCGAGACGTGGACGCCCGGGCAGCCTGTGCTCATCAGCGACCACATCAATCTCACCGCCGACTCCCCCCTCGAGGGCGCGACCTTCATCGACCTCACCGACCTGTACGCGCAGCGCCTGCGCGACATCGCCCGCAGCGTCGACCCGTCGCTCGACGAGGGCGTGTACACGCAGTTCCGCGGCCCGCACTACGAGACGCCGGCCGAAGTGCAGATGGCCAAGCACATCGGCGGGCACATCGTCGGCATGTCGACCGCTCTCGAGGCGATCGCCGCCCGCGAGGCGGGCATGGAGGTGCTCGGCTTCTCGCTGATCACGAACCTCGCCGCCGGCATCCAGAAGACTCCGCTCAGCCACGCCGAGGTGATCGAGGCCGGGCGCGAAGCCGAACCGGTGATCTCCGCGCTGCTGGCCCGAGTGGTCGAGGCGCTGTGAACGAGGAGAGGCTCGCACAGGCCCGCGCCTGGATGCGGCAGGATCCCGACCCCGAGACCCGCGACGAGCTCGCCGGCGTCATCACCCGCGCCTCCGGTGGCGATGCGGCCGCACTCGCCGAACTCGACGACCGTTTCGGTGCGCGCCTGGCGTTCGGCACGGCCGGGCTGCGCGGCGAGCTCGGCGCGGGCAGCAACCGCATGAACCGGGTGCTGGTGGCCCAGGCGGCCGCCGGATTCGCCGCGTTCCTGCACCGTCGCGCCGACGGGAAGACGCCGACGGTGGTGGTCGGCTACGACGGACGCCGCAACTCGCGCGTGTTCGCCACCGACTCCGCCGAGATCTTCGCCGGGGCGGGGCTGCGCGCCATCCTGCTCCCCCGACTGCTGCCCACGCCCGTGCTCGCCTTCGCCGTGCGCCACTTCGGTGCCGACGCGGGCGTGATGGTGACCGCGAGCCACAATCCGCCGAACGACAACGGCTACAAGGTGTATCTCGGCGGCCCCGACGAGGGTTCGCAGATCGTCTCGCCGGCCGACGTCGAGATCGCGGCGGCGATCCAGCAGGTGGCGGATGCCGGTGACATCGCGGCTCTGCCGCGATCGACGGAGTACGAGGTCGCCGGCGAAGAGGTCGTCGACGCGTACATCGCGGCGACCGCCGCGGTCTCGCCCGCTCCGGCTGCGGCATCCGGCTTGCGGTGGGTGTACACCGCACTGCACGGCGTCGGATGGGAGACGTTCGCGCGCATCGTCACGGCGGCCGGCTACCCGCGTCCGGCCGTGGTCGGCGAGCAGCTCGCGCCGGACGCCACGTTCCGCACGGTCTCGTTCCCGAATCCGGAGGAGCCGGGCGCCATGGATCTCGCGTTCGCGCGGGCACGGCGCACGAACGCGGAGTTCATCCTGGCGAACGACCCGGACGCCGATCGCCTCGCCGTCGCGATCCCCGATCGCTCCGCTCCCGGTGGCTGGCGCCGTCTGAGCGGAAACGAGGTCGGGCTGCTGCTCGGCGCCCGCGCGGCTCGGGCCGCCGAGGGAACGCCGGGGGCATCGCTGGCCTGCTCCCTCGTCTCGTCGCCGGGACTCGCTGCGGTCGCTGCGCACCATGGCCTCGACTTCCACGAGACGCTCACCGGGTTCAAGTGGATCTCCCGCGCCCCCGGCATCGTCTTCGGCTTCGAAGAGGCGCTCGGCTACCTCGTCAACCCGGAAACGGTGCGCGACAAGGACGGGATCTCCGCGGCGATCGCGATCCTCGGACTCGCCGCCGACGCACGCGAGCGCGGCGCCTCTCTGGCCGATCTCCTCGACGAACTCGGCGAGACCTACGGGCACTTCTCCAGCGGCCAGGTCTCGGTGCGCGTCGATGACCTGTCGATCATCGGACGTGTCATGCTCGCGCTGCGCACCCTCCCGCCGACGCAGATCGGCGGGCGATCGATCGCGTCGGCCGACGACCTGCTGAACGCGGCGGCCGGCCAGCCCTCGGGCGACGTGCTGCGGTATCGCCTGTCCGACGGCTCGCGCGTCATCGTGCGGCCCAGCGGCACGGAGCCGAAGCTGAAGGTCTACATCGACGCGCGGGGCGAGTCGGCCGAGCAGGCGCGCGAATCCGTCGCCGAGCTCGAGGCCGGCGTGCGCGCGCTTCTCGAAGAGCGGTCCTGAGAGTCGACCCCGACGCGCGCGATCTTGCGAGAGCCGCGCGTCGGGGTCGCTCCCCGGATAGCATCGGAGCATGCCGACCCGACACGTCATCATCAGCGCGCACAACGGTGTGCACGCCCGGCCGGTCGCCGAACTCGTGCGCCTGGTGCAGGCGCACGACGCCCGCGTCACCCTGCGCGCGGCCGACGGCGCCACCGTCGATCTCAGCAGCGTCCTCGCCGTCATGGACCTGGCACTGGCCCCCGGCGACACGGTCGATCTGGAGACCTCCGAGGGCGCCGGTGCCGACACCCTGCTCGACACGCTCGCCGCGGTGCTCGCCCCTCCCCGCTGATCGCCCGCTGACCACCGCTCTCGACGGACATTGCCCGTGGACGGCTTGCCCGTGGACGGCCAGCACCCGAGGATGACCCTCAGCCGTCGATGACCGCCACGAGCTCGTCGAGGAACGCCTCGAAGCTCGTGCCCCGCCGCACGATCCGCTGCACGCTCTCGCGTTCGCTGAACACCTCGACGAGCTGTTCGAACACGGTCTGGAAGGCCGTGCGGTCGCTCTCGCTGAACGCGGCGAGCGCGACGACCTGCACCCGGCCGTCGGCCCAGGCGGCCGAGCCGTCGGCGACGCCGATCGCGATCGCGGTGCGCGTGGCGGTCATCTGCAGGGCATGGGGCACGGCGAGGGCGTCGGTGAACGCCGTGGACGACATCCGCTCGCGGACGATCGTGTTCTCGACGTAGTCCTCGCCGATCACCCCGGTGTTCACGAGCAGCCCGCCGAGCCGGCGGATGATCGCCTCTTCGCCCTCATCGGGAAGCGGATGCACGAAGGCCTCGGCGACGAAGTACTGCGCGAGCTCGTCGCGCAGGCGGGTGAGGCGGCGGCCGCGGCGCACGCGCGCGGCCGCCTGCTGCACGCGGTCGACGTCGGAGTCGGTGAAGAACGGATGGATGCGCACGAAGCGCTCCCCCGTCGATCCGGGGTCGATCGTGCTGAGCACCAGGTCGGTGTCGAACAACGACCAGTCGGGATCGACGCTGGTGACGACGCTCGTGACCTCGATCGCCGATCCCAGCGAACGATCCACGCTGGAGCGCAGCAGTTCGTGGAGCTCGTAGTATCCGGGGCAGACGATCGTGGCGGTGAGAATCGAGGCGGCCTTGCGGCTGCGTTCGAGCCGTCCGCCGACGTGCATGGCGATGTAGGCGATCTCGTCGTCGTGGATCGGTGTGCCGAGGCGGTCGTGGAGTCCGCTCGCGATCGAGACGGCGACCTCGAAGATCATCGGATAGGAGGTCTTCAGCGAGCGCGTGAGCGGGTTGCGGGCGAACGCCTGGCCGTGGGAGCGCCGCAGCAGGTTCTGCACGTGCAGGGCGAGCCGCAGCACGAAGGCGTCCTCGACGAGGTCGACGTCGTACTCGGCGGCCGCGCGGGTGAGTTCGGCGCGGACGGCCTCTTCGACGCGCGGTTCGACGCCGCTACGGGCGACCTCCCGTGTGGCGTCTTCTCCCGGGGCGACCACCCGGGTGAGTACGAGCGAGGCGAGGTGGTGGCTGTCGCCGTCGCCGAGTTCGACGCCGAAGTGCTCGGTGGCCAATCGCGAGATCGCCTCACCGACGCGGGGGATCTCCTCGTGCGTCTCCGCCGGGTCGGCGGGAATCGCGTAGCCGGCGGCGACCCGCTCGGCAGCGATCGCGATGTGCAGCAGAACGTCGGAGATCGCGAGCTCGTTCACGAAGTAGCCCAGCGTGCCGAGCTCGCGCACGAGGGCGGATTTGAACGGGCCGACCGCGTGCGCGGCGACGCCGTTGCCGGCGAGCGCGCGGCGGAACGTCTCGGGGTGGAACGATGCCGCGTCCATCTCGTCGTGGGCGAGTCTGCTGATGAGCCGGCGCTGCTCCTCTTCCGTCCCCCGCAGGCGCACGATCTCGCGGTCGCGATCGAGCACCAGATCACTCCCGTCGAGCAGACCCCGTACGCGGGCGAGGTCGGCCTCGAGGGTGGCCTCGCTGACGTGCAGGCGGTCGGCCGTGGCGTAGACGTCGATCCCTGCGGGTTCGTCGAGGAGCATCCGCACCAGCGCGTGAAGGCGATCCCGCGGCGCGGACTCCCCTCCGGCACGCGCCCGGAGCGCATCGCGCGCGCCCGGCCCCGCGCGGTAGCCGGCGGGTCCCGACTCGACGGCGTCGCCGCCGACGCGGGCGTTGAGGGCGGAGACGTAGGAGCGGATGCTGCGCGGCGTGACGCCGACCAGATCGGCGAGGCTGGCCGCGGTGGCCCAGGAATCCTGACGCAGCAGCGCGGTGAGGATCTGGTCCTGACGCTGGCGCGACATGATCCTCCCTCTGCTCGTCGTGCGTGCGCGACTTCTCTGTCCGCCGCCCTCCCATGATGTCAGTCCTCGAGAACCCGCGGGGCGGAAGCGACATTCCGCAGGGGCGGAAAGGAACGTGTTGGCAAGAACACCTCCCTCTTTCACAGACTGTTCTCAGGAAGGTGGAATCAATGAAGATCCTTGTGGTCTGCGGCGCGGGAGCGTCCAGCACATTCGTCGCACAGCGCTTGCGCCGTGCCGCCTCCGATGCGGGTCTCGACTGGGATGCCGCCGCAGGCATGGAGAATTCCGTCTCCCCCGGCGGTCAGGACGTCGTCCTCATCGGACCCCACCTCGCCGATCGTCTCGATGCCATCCGCGACAGCGCCCGCGTTCCGGTCGCCGTCCTGCCCGAAGACATCTTCGCCGACCGCGACGGCGAGCGCACGCTCGCGTTCGTTCGCGGGCTCGTCGCCCCGGAAACCACCCCGAAAGGAACACCATGACCGTTTCACGCACCGTTCGGATCGGCTCCTCCCACGGCCTCCACGCCCGCCCCGCGAAGCTGTTCGCACAGGCGGCGAAGGACTCCGGCATTCCCGTCACGATCGCGAAGGACTCCGGCAAGGCCGTCAACGCGGCGAGCATCCTGGGCGTCATCGCCCTCGCGATCGAGCACGGCGACTACGTCACCCTCACCGCTGACGGCGACAGCGGCGAGACGGTCCTCGACACCCTCACCGAGCTGCTCACCACCGACCACGATCAGGACGCCGCCGGATGAGCGAGCTGCGAGGAGTCGGCATCGGGCTCGGTGTCGCGCAGGGCGCGGTCGTGCGCATGACCGAGGCACTGCCGGCCCCCGATGAGACGCCGAGCACGCTCGGGGCCGACGCCGAGCGCGCACGGGTCCGCGATGCCGTGGCCGTCGTCGCGCAAGAGCTGACGGCCCGCGGCGAGCGGGCCGGCGGCTCGGCACAGGAGGTGCTCGAGGCGCAGGCCATGATCGCCGAGGACCCGACTCTGCAAGACGAGGTCGACACGCGCATCGATGCCGGATCGACCGCGGAATGGGCGGTGCACGACGCCTTCGCCGGCTTCCGCGCCACCCTGGAGGCCGTCGGCGGCTATCTCGGCGAGCGCGCGGCCGACCTCGACGACATCGCCCAGCGCGTGCTCGCGCGGCTGCGCGGCGTCGATGCCCCCGGCATCCCGAATCCGGGGCATCCGTTCGTCCTCGTCGCCCGCGATCTCGCGCCCGCCGACACGGCGCTGCTCGATCTCGACCAGGTGCTCGCGCTCATCACGAGCGACGGCGGCCCCACCTCGCACACCGCGATCCTCGCCCGTGAGAAGGGCATCGTCGCGATCGTCGGCGCCACCGACGCCGCGACCCTCGCGACCGGCTCCACGGTGATCGTCGACGCGGCCGCGGGCCTCGTGACCGTCGACCCCTCGCAGGACGAGAAGGATCGCGCCACCCAGCGCGCCGCGGCCCGCCAGTCGGCCGATGCCGCGCCTCCCACTCCCGGTGCTCTCGCCGACGGCACGGCGATCCCGCTGCTCGCCAACCTCGGAAAGCCCGCGGATGCGGCGGATGCCGTCGCGCGGGGCGCAGAGGGTGTGGGCCTGTTCCGCACCGAGTTCCTGTTCCTGTCGGCGACGCAGGCTCCGACGATCGCGCAGCAGCGCGAGTCGTACCGGGAGCTGCTCGCCGCCTTCCCCGGCAAGAAGGTGGTCGTGCGGATGCTCGACGCCGGAGCCGACAAGCCCCTCGCGTTCCTCAACGACGCGCACGAGGAGAACCCCGCCCTCGGGCTCCGCGGTCTCCGCGCGCTGCGCGCCAGCGAAGACATCCTGCGCGAGCAGCTCACGGCGCTGGCCGAGGCGGAAGCGGCGACCCAGGCCGACCTGTGGGTCATGGCGCCGATGGTCACGACCGTCGAGGAGACGGCGTACTTCACCGGTCTCGCCCGCGAGTACGGTCTGAAGACGGCCGGGGTCATGGTCGAGGTACCGGCGAGCGCGCTGCTCGCCGACCGGGTGCTCGCCCACGCCGACTTCGCGTCGATCGGCACCAACGACCTCACGCAGTACACGATGGCGGCCGATCGTCTGCTCGGTTCGGTCGCGAGCTTCCAGGACCCGTGGCATCCGGCCGTGCTGCGCCTCGTGCACGAGGTCGGTGCCGCCGGCGCACGCCTGGGCAAGCCCGTCGGCATCTGCGGCGAGGCCGCCGCAGATCCCCTGCTGGCCGTCGTGCTCGTCGGCCTCGGCGCCACGAGCCTCTCGATGGCCCCCGCAGCGCTGGCGGACGTCCGCCACGCGCTCTCCGAACGCACGCTCGACGAGGCCCGCAGCCTCGCCGAGTCGGCACTGGCGGCAGACGATGCCGCCAGTGCCCGCCTGGCCGCGGTCGAAGCCGCCGCGGCTCTCCCCTCACACCAGAAAGAGACGACATCATGACGACGACGTCACCAGCCCCCGCGAAAGCGAACGGGCTCCGAACGGGCGTGCAGCGTTTCGGCACGTTCCTCTCCGGCATGATCATGCCCAACATCGCGGCGTTCATCGCGTGGGGCTTCATCACCATGCTGTTCATCGCAGTCGGATGGTTCGGCAACTGGCATCCGGTGGCCGATCTGCTCGGGGGTTTCGGCAACGCCGACCTCATCGGATGGCAAGGCGCGATGACTGCCCTCGCTGAAACTGAGGACGGAGCGACGTTCCCGCAGTACGTCGGTCTGGTCGGCCCGATGGTCACCTACCTGCTGCCGCTCCTCATCGCCAACACTGCCGGACGCATGGTCTATGGCGAGCGCGGCGGCGTCGTGGCGACGATCGCCACAATGGGTGTCATCGTCGGCACGAACATCCCGATGTTCCTCGGCGCCATGATCATGGGCCCGCTCGCCGCGTGGATCACGAAGAAGATGGACAAGCTCTGGGACGGCAAGATCAGGGCCGGGTTCGAGATGCTGGTCAACAACTTCTCTGCCGGCATCCTCGGAATGCTGCTCGCGATCGTCGGATTCTTCGCCTTCGGGCCGATTATGCTCGCGATCAGCAGTTTCCTCGGCACGGTCGTCGATTGGCTGGTGAGCTTCAGCCTGCTGCCGTTGCTCTCGATCGTCGTCGAGCCCGCCAAGGTTTTGTTCCTCAACAACGCCATCAACCACGGAGTCTTCACACCGCTCGCACTCCAGCAGGTCGAGGAGACCGGCAAGTCGATCCTGTTCCTCGTCGAGGCGAACCCCGGTCCCGGTCTCGGTCTGCTCCTCGCGTTCACCTTCTTCGGCATCGGCGAAGCGAAGGGCTCCGCCCCGGGAGCTGCGATCATCCAGTTCTTCGGCGGTATCCACGAGATCTACTTCCCGTACGCGCTGAGCAAGCCGACCACGATCCTCGCCCTCATCGCCGGCGGTGCCACCGGCGTCACGACGAACATGCTGCTCAACGGTGGCCTGTCGTTCCCCGCCGCCCCGGGAAGCATCATCGCAGTGACTGCCGCTGCCGCGAACCCCGCTGCGGGAGGGATCGCGAACCTCCTGGTCGTATACCTCTCGGTGGTCCTCGCCGCCGTAGTGACGTTCCTCATCACCGCCGTGATCCTCCGCGCGTCGCGTAAGCGCGATCTCGAGGCCGAAGACACCTTCGGTGCCGCGATCGCGCAGACCGAGGCCAACAAGGGCAAGTCCTCCGCCGCGATGGACGCCCTGCGCACCTCGACGGCCGCCGGCACCGCGACCGCCGTCGCCACCGACCGCCGCATCGAGAACGTCGTGTTCGCGTGCGACGCCGGTATGGGGTCGTCGGCGATGGGCGCGAGCGTGCTGCGCAACAAGTTCAAGAAAGCGGGTGTCGAGGGCGTCACGGTCACCAACCAGGCGATCGCGAACCTCGACGGCACGGCCGACCTCGTGATCACGCAGCAGCAGCTGACGGATCGCGCGAAGGCGCAGTCGCCGAACTCCGTGCACGTGTCGGTCGACAACTTCATGAACTCTCCGAAGTATGAAGAGGTCGTGGAGATGGTGCGCGCACAGCGCGACTCCGACGCGTGACAGACCCGGTGGGCGGATGCGGGGGCATCCGCCCACCGAACCATTTCAGAAAGGAATCATCATGAGCGTTCTCACTCTCGGCCAGGTCCGTATCCACTCGGGAAGCACGACGCAGGAGGCGGCGCTGCAGGAGGCGACCGACATCCTCGTCTCGGCGGGCGCGGTCACCCCCGCCTACGTCGACGCGATGCGTCAGCGCGAGGAGACCGTGTCGACCTACATGGGCAACGGGCTGGCGATCCCGCACGGCACGAACGACACGAAGGACGCGATCCTCGCCTCCGCGCTCTCGGTGGTCCGCTACGACGGCGGCGTCGACTGGGCGGGCGAGCCCGCCACCTTCGTGATCGGCATCGCCGGTCGCGGTGACGAGCACCTCGAGATCCTCTCGCAGATCGCGATCCTGTTCTCCGACGAGGACGACGTCGCGAAGCTCAACGCCGCGCAGAGCACGGAAGAGCTCTACGCCCTGCTGTCGGCGGTGAACGAGGGATGAAGGCCGTCCAGTTCGGGGCCGGCAACATCGGTCGCGGCTTCGTGGGGCTGCTACTGCACGAGGGCGGTTACGAGATCGTGTTCTCTGACGTCGCGGATGCTCTCGTCGACGCCATCAATGACGTCTCCGAGTACACCGTGCACGAGGTGGGCCCCGGAGGAGTCGACCACACCGTGACCGGATTCCGTGCGGTGAACAGCCGCATCGATCCGGATGCCGCGGCCCACGAGGTCGCGACGGCCGATGTGGTCACCTGCGCTGTGGGCCCGACCGTGCTGCGGTTCGTGGCGCCCACGATCGTCGCGGGCCTCACGCGCCGCTCCCCCGACGCCGCGCCTCTCGTGATCATGGCCTGCGAGAACGCGATCGGTGCGACCGATCTGCTGCGCGTCGAGATCGAGAACGCGGCAGGGACGGATGCTCCCGAGCTGCTCGCCCGCGCCGTCTTCGCGAACACGGCGGTCGATCGCATCGTGCCCGCGCAGCCCGAGGGCGCCGGCGTCGACGTGACGGTCGAGCCCTACTTCGAGTGGACGATCGAGTCCGGTCCGTTCGGTGGCACGTTGCCGAACATCCCCGGCGCCCACTTCGTCGACGATCTCGCGCCGTACATCGAGCGCAAGCTGTTCACGGTCAACACCGGGCATGCGGCAGCGGCCTACTTCGGCGCCCGCGCCGGCATCGAGCGCATCTCCGATGCCCTGGCCGACCCGCAGATCGCCGCGCACGTGACCGCGGCCCTCGAGGAGACCTCGGCGGTCCTCGTCGCCGCGCACGGCCTCGCACCCGCCGATCTTGCGGAGTACCGGGCGACCATCCTCGACCGGTTCCGCAACCCCGCCCTGGTCGACACGGTGCAGCGCGTCGGTCGCCAGCCGATGCGCAAGATCTCGAGGCACGAGCGGTTCATCGGTCCGGCGGCGATCGCCGCCGAGCGCGGACTCTCCTCCGACGCCCTGGTCGCCGCGGTCGCGGCGGCACTCGACTTCGAGGACGCCGACGACACCCAGGCCGTCGAACTGCAGCAGCTGCTGCGCACCGAACAGGCGCAGACCCTCACGACCCGCCTCACGGGGCTCGAGCCGGAGCATCCGCTCTTCTCGGCCGTCGAGGCCGTCTTCGCCGCTCGGAAGCAGGCGCTCGGCGCCGCCTGAACCGCACGACGCGAACGCCCCCGCTCTCCCGATACGATCGGGGTGACGGGGGCGTTTTCGAGCACGGGGATGTGCGGGGGCAGCATGAACACATACGCCGTGATCGGCGCGGGACCATCGGGGCTCGCCGCGGCCAGAGCGCTGCAGAAGCGCGGCATCCGCATCGACGGATACGAGGCGTCGAGCGGCGTCGGCGGGCTGTGGGACATCGACAACCCGCGCAGCACCATGTACGAGTCGGCGCACCTGATCTCGTCGCGCACCACGACCCAGTTCCGCGAGTTCCCGATGCGGTCCACCGTCGACTACCCCGGCCATGCCGTGCTGCTCGAGTACTTCCGCGAGTATGCGGAGCACTTCTCCCTGACCGAGCTCTTCCGCTTCGACACCCGCGTGAGCCGTCTCGCGCCGCGCGACGGCGGGTGGGACCTCACGAGCGAGGGCCCCGATGGCGAGACGACGCGGTGGTACCGCGGCGTCGTGCTGGCCAACGGCACGCTCGCCGAGCCGAACGTGCCGACGTTCGCGGGCGAGTTCACCGGCGAACTCCTGCACACCAGCGCCTACACCTCGCCCGCGCAGCTCGCCGGCAAACGCGTGCTCATCATCGGTGCGGGGAACTCGGGCTGCGACATCGCGGTGGATGCCGTGCACCACGCCGTCGCCGTCGACATGAGCGTGCGCCGGGGCTACTACTTCGTGCCCCGGTACCTCTTCGGCAAGCCCAGCGACACCCTCAACCAGGGCAGACCGCTGCCCGCCCGCCTCAAGCAGGCTCTCGACTCCCGCGTGCTCCGCGCCTTCACTGGCGACCCTGTGCGCTTCGGCTTCCCGAAGCCCGACTACCGCATCTACGAGTCGCACCCGATCGTGAACACCCTCATCCTGAACCATCTCGGACAGGGCGATCTGAGCATCCGTCCCGACATCGACCGGTTCGACGGCCGTACCGTGCGGTTCCGGGATGGCTCCTCCGGCGACTACGACCTCGTGCTCCTCGCCACCGGATACCGGCTCGACTACCCGTTCGTCGATCGCAGCCACCTGCACTGGCGGGGAGCATCGCCCCGCCTGTTCCTGAACATGTTCCCCGCGTCGTTCAACGGGCTGTACGTGATGGGGATGATCGAGGCCTCGGGCATCGGTTGGCAGGGCCGATACGAACAGGCCGAGCTGCTCGCCGCCTACCTGGCCGCCGACGACGGCGATCCGGCACGGGCCGCGAGGTTCCGCGCACGGGTCACCGGGGATGCCTGGCCAGACCTCACCGGCGGCTACCACTACCTCGGGCTCGACCGCATGTCGTACTACGTCAACAAAGACGCCTACCGCGCAGCCCTGCGCCGTGAGCAGCGGGCGCTCGAAGCCGCGTAGCCGCGTAGCCTGGAGGGGTGAAGAAGAAGCGCGGCCGGCGGATCCTCGCCCGGGTCCTCTGGAGCGTCCTGATCATCGTCGTGCTCGGGGCCGGGGGCATCGTCGTGTGGAGCCAGGTCGGCGTGATGCCGGCCGAGGCCGCTCCGCTCGCCGACGTGCGGGCGAACCCGAACATCACGATCGACGACGCCCCCGAGGGAATCGTCCTCTCCCCCGCCGACGGAGAGTCCGAGGCGGGGCTCGTCTTCATCCCCGGCGCCAAGGTCGACCCCTGGGCGTATGCGGCGGTCCTGCAGGGCGTCGTCGAAGAGGGTGTCACCGTCGTGATCACCCGCCCCTGGCTCAACCTGGCGTTCTTCGATCTGCGACCGCTCGACTCCTTCACATCGGCGGCGCCCGACATCGACGAATGGGGCGTCGGGGGTCATTCGCTCGGCGGCGTGCGCGCCTGCCAGTTGGCAGCGGATGCCGACGCGCTCGTGCTCTTCGGTTCGTACTGCGCGAGCGATGTCTCCGACAGCGGGCTCGCGGTGATCAGCCTCGCCGGATCGGAAGACGGACTCTCGACCCCCGAGAAGATCGCGGATGCCCGCGACAACCTGCCCGCAGACGCCGAGATGGTCGAGATCGACGGCGCCTCGCACGCCTCGTTCGGGGACTACGGACCCCAGTCCGGCGACGGCACCCCGACGATCTCCGACGAGGAGATGCACCGAACGGTCACCGAGCTGCTCGGTTCGTTCTTCTCGACGGAGCTGCTCCCTGCGCGCTGACGCCCACCGTCACGACGGGGTCGTCAGCCGATTCGCTTGATCAGCGACTCGAGACCCATTCCGTAGTCGATGCGCACCACGGGCAGCGCGAACTTGTCGGTGCCGATCTCGACATACCCCGGCTCGATCGTGCGGGCCATCTCGTAGCCCGCCTGCGCCACGCCCTGCTTCGCGGTGTCGTTGTAGTGCCCGTACGGATAGGCGATGACCTCCCGAACGCCCAGGATGTCGCCGGAGGTGTTGAGGTCGGCGGCGATCTCGTCGGCGGTCCAGTTGACCATCCGCCCCTTGCCGTTCTCGCCCGCCTGGTGCATGTCGTGCGTGTGCGAGCGGCGGAGCACGTACGGCGACGGAGCCGGATCCTGTCGGGCGGCCGTGATCATGAACGACGTCGAGAGCAGTTTGTACTGGTCGATGACCGGCACGGCCAGGTCGAACCACGATTGGTCCGCGTCATCGTCAGTGATGATCACCGAGCGCGCGGGGAGCGAGAGCCGACCGTCGATGAAGGCGCTGAGTTCGTCCCAGGTGGGGAGGTAGAAGCCCGTGGTCGCGATGTGGTTCATGTGGGCGTCGAAGTCGCCGATGTAGGCGTAGTTGCCGCGCAACCATCCGGACTCGCCCTCGGGGTTGGCGGTGAACTGGTGGTACATCAGGATCGGCACCTGCACGTCTGCCGCCGCGTTGGCCTCGGGAGTCGTCCAGGCGCCGAACAGCTCGACCTCGCTGTCGGTGCAGACGACGAGGTCGGCGCCGTTGACGCGTGCGGCCGTGTTCTGCGCCTCGGCATCCGCCGCGGACGGATACCAGCCCGCGAACACCCGACCGTCCTGCGCCGGGATCGGCAGTCCCGCGTAGAGCGACTCCTGGTACTGCAGCTGAAGATCGAGGGCGATACCGTCGCCCGAGAACGTCACCGCACACGCATGCGGGTCGCCGTCGTCCGCCACGAGCTGCTGCGCTGGTGTGAGCGGATGGTCGATGTACGGCTCCGATGCGCGCGGCACCGGCTCGGGTGCGCGATTGAGCCAGACGAACGCAGCGGCGCCCCCCACGGCCACGACCACCGTCGCGATGACGCTGACCGAGACCCACACACGACGACGACGGCGTCTCCCCCGAGCCATCATCGTCAGACGTCGAAACCTTCGGCGATCATCTCCACGAGCTCTTCGCGCTCCTCGATCGGGAGGAACGTCGCGGCGGCGGCGTTGAACTGGAAGGTCTCGAGGTCATCGAGGTCGTACTCGAACGCCTCGACCAGGAGCGCGAGCTCCCGCGTGAGCGAGGTCGCGCTCATGGTGCGGTTGTCGACGTTGACGGTGACGGAGAAACCGAGCTGGTAGAGCAGGTCGAACGGGTGATCGACGAGATCCGAGCCCCACGCGGCGATGGCACCCGTCTGGAGGTTCGACGACGGCGAAAGCTCGAGCGGGATCTCCCGGTCGCGCACCCAGCGCGCGAGGTCGCCGAACTGCACCTGCACCTCGTCGCCCTCGCGGGTGATCACCTCGAGATCCTCGGCGATGCGCACGCCGTGTCCGATACGCAGGGCGCGGCCGTCGATGAGCGCCGACCGGATCGACGCGGCACCGGCCGCCTCGCCGGCGTGCACCGTCACGGGGAAGAAGTTGTCCGCGAGGTAGTCGAACGCCTCGCGGTAGTTCGACGACGGGAAGCCGTCTTCGGGGCCTGCGGTGTCGAAACCGACGACGCCGCGTCCGCGGAAGCCGACGGCGAGCTCCGCGATCTCACGCGCACGGTCGTGCTGGCGCATGGCGGAGAGCAGCTGACCGACCCGGATGCTGCGCCCCGAACCCTCGACGGCATCCTCGCCCTCTTCGATGCCCTGCTGCACCGCCTCGACGGCCTGCTCGAGCGAGAGGCCCGCCGAGAGATGCTGCTCGGGCGCCCAACGCACCTCGCCGTAGATCACGCCGTCGGCGGCGAGATCCTGCACGAACTCGCGGGCGACACGCGTGAGCCCCTCGGCCGTCTGCATGACGCCGATCGTGAGATCGAAGGTCTTCAGGTACTCGACCAGCGAGCCCGAGTCGCTCTGCTTCGCGATCCACCGACCGAGAGAGCGGGCATCGTTCTGCGGCAGCTCGAGCCCCGCGGCATCGGCCAGCTCGACGATCGTCGCCGGTCGCAGCGCGCCGTCGAGATGATCATGCAACGACACCTTGGGCAGGCCGCGCAGGGACGCCCCCTGGATCGTGATGTCGCCGTTCGCATCGATCGCCATGACGATCCTCTCAGTCGCAGAAAAACATGGCGGTGGAGACCGCCGTGTTCAGGGTAGCGCCCGGCACCTACGCCGTGATGCGCTCGCGCACGATCGGGCCGCGCTCCGGCGCGTCGTCGCCGATCTCCCAGGAGCCCTCGAGCGCCTCGATCGCGCGCGGGAACCGGGCCTCGTCGGCGGCGGACAGCGTGAAGAGCGGCTGCCCGGCCACGACGCGGTCGCCGGGCTTGGCGTGCAGATCGATGCCGGCCTCGAAGATCACCGGGTCCTCGGCGCGGGCGCGTCCGGCGCCGAGACGCCAGGCCGCGATACCGAACGGAAGAGCATCCATGCGGGTCATCACGCCGTCGGCCGCAGCCGTCACGACGTGCGTCTCGCGGGCGACGGGCAGCGCGGCATCCGGATCGCCGTCCTGTGCGCGGATCATCGCCTTCCAGTGGTCCATGGCGCGGCCGTCGTCGAGAGCGGCCTCCACGTCGGCGTCGGGCTGACCGGCCAGCGCGAGCATCTCACGCGCCAGGGCGATCGTGAGCTCGCGCACGTCGGCGGGGCCACCGCCGGCGAGGATCTCGACCGACTCGCGCACCTCGTTGGCATTGCCGATGGCCAGGCCCAGAGGCACGTTCATGTCGGTGAGCAGCGCGGTCGTCGCGACACCGGAATCGGTGCCCAGGGCGACCATCGTGCGCGCGAGTTCCCGAGCGCGATCGATGTCCTGCATGAAGGCACCGGACCCGAACTTCACATCGAGCACCAGCGCATCGGTGCCCTCGGCGATCTTCTTCGACATGATGCTCGAGGCGATCAGCGGGATCGCCTCCACCGTGCCGGTGACGTCGCGGAGCGCATACAGCTTCTTGTCGGCGGGAGCGAGCCCGGAGCCCGCGGCGCAGATCACGGCGCCGACATCGCCCTGCATCTGGGCGAACATCTCCTCGTTGCTGAGTGCCGCACGCCAGCCGGGGATCGACTCGAGCTTGTCGAGGGTGCCCCCGGTGTGACCGAGACCGCGTCCGCTGAGCTGCGGAACGGCGACTCCGAACGCCGCGACCAACGGAGCCAGCGGCAGCGTGATCTTGTCGCCGACGCCACCCGTGGAGTGCTTGTCGACCGTCTTCTTGCCGAGGGCGGCGAAGCTCATCCGCTCGCCCGACGCGATCATCGCATCGGTGAGCACCCGGATCTCGTCGCGTTCCATGCCGCGCTGGAAGATGGCCATCGCGAACGACGCCATCTGCGCATCGGAGACGTAGCCGCGCGTGTAGGCGTCGACCATCCACCGCAGCGCGGCCTCGGGAACGGCCCCGCCATCGCGCTTGGCGCGGATGACATCCACCGCATCGAACGGCTCAACACTCATCGTGCATCCTCCAGGTCGCGCGGCCCGAACGCATCGGGCAGCACCTCATCGATCGTGCGGATGCCGGAGACGGTCTCGAGCAGCATCCCGGGCATCGCGTGCTCGAACAGCAACTGACGGCAGCGGCCGCACGGCATGATCGTCTGCCCATCGTTGTTGACGCACACGAAGGCGACGAGCTGGCCGCCGCCCGACATGTGCAGGTCTCCGACCAGCGCGCACTCCGCGCACAGGGTCACGCCGTACGAGGCGTTCTCGACGTTGCAGCCCGCCACGATGCGGCCGTCGCCGACGAGCGCGGCAGCGCCCACCCGGTAACGCGAGTACGGCGCGTACGCCTTCTCCATCGCGGCGGTCGCGACCTGACGGAGTTCGTCCCAGTCGATGTCAGTCATGTCTCTCCTAGGACTTGATGTACGGTTTGCCGTCGGCGGCAGGTGCGCGGATCTGCCCGGCGAAGCCGGCGACCGCGAGCAGGGTGACGACGTACGGCAGCATGAGCATGAACTCGCCCGGGATCGGCGTCTTCAGGATCGACAGCAGGTTCTGCATGTTCGTCGCGAAGCCGAAGAGCAGGGCGGCGAGCGTCGCCCGGATCGGGTCCCAGCGGCCGAAGATCACGGCGGCGAGGGCGATGAAGCCGAGACCGGCCGTCATGTCCTTGCCGAACTGGGGCACCGAGACGAGGGTGAAGTACGCGCCTCCGGCTCCGGCGACCGCGCCGGCGAGCAGCACGTTCCAGAAGCGCGTGGCGTTGACCTTGATGCCCATGGTGTCGGCGGCCTGCGGGTGCTCGCCGACCGCACGCAGGCGCAGACCCCAGCGGGTGCGGTACAGACCCCACGCGACGACGCCAACGGTGACGAACATCAGGTACCCGATGAAGGTCTGGTTGAACAGCACCGGTCCGATGATCGGGATGTCGCTGAGCACGGGGATCGCGATGGGATCGAACCG
Organism: Microbacterium sp. NPDC087665; assembly: GCF_044743285.1. Lineage (NCBI taxonomy): Bacteria > Bacillati > Actinomycetota > Actinomycetes > Micrococcales > Microbacteriaceae > Microbacterium > Microbacterium sp. NPDC087665. The sequence goes on from NZ_JBIUWD010000006.1 coordinate 97,303, forward strand.
CACGGGCCTGTTCAGCTGGGCCTCGTTGGGCGCGAGGAGCGCACCGTAGAGGAAGCCGGTGAGTCCCGTGACGAGCACGTTGAGCACGACACCGACGATGACCTGCTCGACGAGGTACTTGATCGCGAACGCCGCGAGCACGCTCGCCACGAGCACGCCGCCGAGCATGGCCCCGAGCAGACCCACGAAGGGGTTGCCGGTGATGCTCGACAGCAGTGCCGCCGAGAAGGCTCCGAGCAGCAGCTGCCCCTCGATGGCGACGTTGACGACGCCCGCCCGCTCGCCGATGACGCCACCGAGGGCGCCGAACACGAGAGGCACCGAGAGCGACACGGCGCCGAAGAGCAGGCTCGTCACGGGAACCAGACCACCGGCGGCTGCCCAGACGAGGAAGGCGAACACGGCGATCACGCCGAACACCACGATCAGCCACATCGGGGGCTTCTGGTACGAGTACACGCGCAGGAAGGCACCCGCGGTGAGCACCACGAGCACCGCCACCATGAGCCAGCTGGTCAGAGCGGTGGGGAGGGCGACGTTCGGCAGCGCGAAGGTCGCGGACTCCGCCGTGAGTCGGAACGTGCTCGTGCCGTCGCGGGGGACGGTGACGAAGAGCAGGGCGAGCAGGGCCGTGGCCACCGCCAGGACGATCGGGGTCTTCCAGTGGCGCTCGCGGACGGTCGTGAGCTGCACCGTGCCGTCGGCCGCCTGCTTCTGAGCGAGAGACATCATGCCATCACCGCTTTCTTCGCAGCCTTGGCTCTCGCCTTGGCTGCCTTCTCCGCGTCGGACTTGGGAAGGAAGAACACCGCGCGCAGCAGCGGCGGCGCCGCGATGAACAGCACCACGAGAGATTGCACGACGAGCACGATGTCGACGGGGATGTCCTGGGCCTGCATCGAGAACGATCCGGCCTTCAGCGCACCGAAGAGGATGCCGGCCGCGAACGTGCCCCAGGCGCGACTGCGTCCGAGGAGCGCCACGGTGATGGCGTCGAAGCCGATACCGGCGTCGATCGTCTCGGTGATGCCCGTCGTGACGGCGCCCTGGATCTGGTTCATCCCGGCGAGGCCCGCGAGGGCGCCGGCGAAGAGCATGGCGTAGACGTACACGCGCTGCACGCTGATGCCCGCCGCGCGGGCGGCGTGGGGGTTCTCCCCCACCGCACGCATGCGCATGCCGAGCGACGAGCGCTCGATCAGCCACCACACGAACAGCGTCGCCACCACCACGAACACGAAGCCGAGGTCGAGCAGCGGGAACTTCGGGCCGAGCAGTTCGGGGAACTGCGCGCTCTCGGGGGTCGCATAGCCGAGGGCCTGGTTGGTGCCGGGCTTCTGGAGCAGACCCGGGGTGCGGATCATCCAGAGCAGCAGGTAGTAGGCGACGTAGTTGAGCATGATCGTGAGGATCACCTCGTGCGCCCCGGTGCGTGCCTTGATCAGACCCGCGATACCGCCCCAGAGCGCTCCTCCGGCGATGCCAGCGATCAGCGTGACGGGGATGTGCAGCCAGATCGGCAGGTCGAGGTTGAACGTGAGCAGCCCGGCGACACCGACGGCGATGAGCATCTGCCCGCGCGCACCGATGTTGAACAGGCCGACGCGGAACGCCAGAGCGACGCCAAGGCCCGCGGCGATCAGCGGCGCCGCGAAGCCGAGGGTGTTGGTCAGCGGGCGGATCTGCGCCGCGAAGTCGGCGCCTCGCGCGTTGAAGATCGCACCGCGGAACAGCGCTTCGTAGCCGTTGTACACCGCGTTCCATGCGGCCGTCAGCGTGTCGCCGGGGCGCGAGAAGAAGTACCCGGATGCCGCCTGCACGTCGGCATTGGTGAACGCGATGAGCACACCGCCGACGACCAGGGCGAGGAAGATCGCGAGGATCGTCGTCACCGCGCTGCCGCGGAGCATCTCCTTGAGGATGAGGTTGGCGCGAGGCGGCGGAGCCACCTCGCTGCTCCCGTCGGACGAGCGGGGCAGCTGCTCGGTGGGCAGGCCCTTCTTCTCGTCACCCGTTCCTGGTGTCGCTCCGCTCATGCGGCAGCCTCCGCATCGGCCGCTCCGGCCATCATGAGTCCGAGTGTCTCTCTGGGGGTGTCGCCCGGGACGATGCCGACGATCGTGCCGCGATACATCACGGCGATGCGGTCGGCGAGGGCTGCCACCTCGTCGAGTTCCGTGGAGACGACGACGACCGGGATGCCGGCGTCGCGCGTTTCGATGATCCGCTTGTGGATGAACTCGATCGAGCCGACATCCACTCCGCGGGTCGGCTGCGCCGCCACGAGCAGTCGCAGCTCGCGGCTCATCTCGCGCGCGATCACGACCTTCTGCTGGTTGCCGCCGGAGAGGGTTCCGGCGGGAGTCTGGGGGCTCTGCGTGCGGATGTCGTACTCGGCGATACGGGCGCGGGCGAACTCTTCGAGCGCGCCGCGGTTGATGGTGCCGACGCGGCTGAAGGCCGCGTCGTCGGTGCGGTCGAGGATGAGGTTCTCCGCCACCGAGAAGCCGGCGACGAGGCCGTCTTCCGTGCGGTCCTCGGGAACGTACCCGACGCCTGCGTCGAGGATCGCCCGCACGCTCTTGCCGACGAGTTCGGTGCCGCCGAGGGTGATGGAGCCCTCCACGCGGGGGGCGAGGCCGACGATGGCCTCGACCAGCTCCGTCTGACCGTTGCCCTGCACGCCGGCGATGGCCAGGACCTCTCCCGGTCGCACGGTGAAGTCGATGCCGTCGACGACGAGGCCGCCGGTCGCCGTGAGCACGCGAAGACCGGTGACCTCCAAGCCGCCTTCGCCGAGGCGGGGGGCGTCCTTGTGGACGGTGAGTTCGACGGCGCGGCCGACCATGAGCGACGCCAGTTCGGCGTTGGATGCGGTGGGCGATGCCTCTCCGACGATCTTGCCCAGACGGACGATGGTGATCGTGTCGGCGACTTCTCGCACCTCGCGCAGCTTGTGCGTGATGAACACGATCGCCGTGCCCTCTGCGCGCAGCTGGCGCATGATGCCCATCAGCTCGTCGGTCTCCTGCGGGGTGAGCACGGCCGTGGGCTCATCGAACACGAGCACCTTGGCGTCGCGCGAGAGCGCCTTGATGATCTCGACCCGCTGCTGGACGCCGACGGGCAGATCGCCCACGAGGGCGTCGGGGTCGATGTCGAAACCGAAGCGAGCGGCGACGGAGCGCACGTGCTCGCGGGCCTTGGCGATGTCGAGGGTGCCGAGCGCCTTGGTCTGCTCGTGTCCGAGCATCACGTTCTCCGCGACCGTGAACACCGGCACCAGCATGAAGTGCTGGTGCACCATCCCGATGCCGGCAGCCATCGCATCTCCGGGACCGCGGAAGTGCTGCACCACGTCGTCGAGGAGGATCTCGCCCTCATCGGCCTGGTACAGCCCGTAGAGGACGTTCATGAGCGTCGACTTGCCCGCGCCGTTCTCACCGAGCAGCGCATGGATCTGCCCCGGTTCGACGACCAGATCGATGTGGTCGTTGGCGACGAGGCTGCCGAAGCGCTTGGTGATGCCGCGCAGTTCGAGCTTCATATCTGCACCCTATTTCAGAAGTGTCCGGAGATGAGCGCGCGCATCGCACTTCGATCATGCGCTGCGTCGCGAACAGGAATTCTTCCGCCCATGGTGCGGGGCGAGTGGCCGTCGTGCTGCCACTCGCCCCGCGTTTGGAACGGTCGTGCTTACGGTGCGTTCGGGGAGTTCGGCGACTCCACCGTGATGTCACCGGCGATGATCTGCTCCTGGAGAGCTGCGAGCTCGTCCGTCAGCCCCTCGGGCAGGTCGCCCTCGAAGTCACCGAAGCCGGAGAGCTTGACGCCCTCGTTCTCGAGCGTGCCGACGTACGGCGCGAAGTCGAAGTCACCCTCGGATGCCGAGATGGTCGCGTCGTGCACGGCCACGTCGATCGCCTTCATGATCGAGAAGAGCGTCACGCCTGCGACGCTCGGGTCGGCGACGGCGAGGTCGCTGTCGACACCGACGAGGAGCGTGTCCTTGCCGCTGTCGGCGATGGCCGCTGCCGCGCTCTGGTAGACCGGGCCACCGACCGGGAGAAGCACGTCGACGCCCTGGTCGAGCACGCCCTGAGCGGTCTGCTTGGCGGTGTCGTTCGCGTCGAAGCCACCGGTGAAGGAGCCCTTCTGCGTGGCGACGTCCCAACCGAAGACCTCGACCCCAGCGGACTTGTCCTCGTTGTACTTCTCGACACCCAGCTGGAAGCCGTCCATGAACACGGCGACGGACGGGATCTGCATGCCGCCGAAGGTGCCGACCTTGTTCACACCGCTCTGCGCCGACCATGCGGCCGAGGCGTAACCACCGAGGTAGGCGGCCTGGGCCGTGTCGAAGACGAGGGGCTTGATGTTCGGGGCGTCGACCTCACCGTCGAAGTCGTTGTCGGCCCAGTCGTCGATGATCGCGTAGTCGATCTCGGGGTTCGCGAGTGCGGACTCGACCGTGGCAGCGGACAGCTTGAATCCGACGGAGACGATGAGCGAGCAGCCTTCGGAGACCGCGGTCTCGAGGTTCGGCGCGTAGTCGTTGTCGTTGGCCGACTCGAATTCGAGGGGCTTCACACCGAGCTCGTCGGCGGCGCTGTCCATGCCTTCCTTGGCCGACTGGTTGAACGACTTGTCGTTCCAGCCGCCGGCGTCGGAGATGAGGCAGGGGAGGAAGTCGGATGCTGCGTCGCCGCCGGCGTCGCCGCCCGATTCGGCGGGAGCCTGGCCGCAACCGGCCAGAGAGAAGATGACTCCAGCGGCGACGGTGATGCCGAGAAGCTTCTTGGTGGTGGAGATGGTCAACTCATGCCTCCTGAACGGTGCCGCGGCCCTCGCGGATCGCTCAAAGTTACCTACTGTTTCAGCGTTTGCGTATACCGGCGGCCCGTGGAGTCGGGAATGGTTACAAAGCTGAAACACAGTCAGCCGATGAGCACGGATGCGTGCTCATCAGAGCACGTCGCCCCGTCCGGTGAGTTTGAGCGACTCCACGACGCCCTTCACTCGCTGGGCGTGCTCCACGGTCGTGACCAGCAGAGCGTCGGGGGTGTCGACCACGACGATGTCGTGCACGCCGACCAGGCTGATCACCCGAGACGTCTGGCTGACCAGAATGCCGCTCGCGGCATCCGACAGCACACGGGCGTTCGGGCCCAGCACCGCGAGGTCGTTCTTCCGTCCGTTGAGGATGAGCTTGGCCAACGAGGCGAAGTCGCCCACGTCGTCCCAGTCGAAGTGTCCGGGCACGACGGCGAGCCGCCCCCGTCGGGCCGCCGGTTCGGCGACCGCGTAGTCGATCGCGATCTTCTTCAACCGGGGCCAGATGCGGTCGACGGCGGGGCCGCGCTTCTCGCGATCGTCCCAGGACTCGGCCAGCTCGACCAGTCCCGCGTGCAGCTCGGGCTCGTTCTTGGCGAGCTCGTCCAGGAGCACGCTCGCCTTCGCGATGAACATCCCCGCGTTCCAGAGGTAGCCGCGGTCGGCGACGTACGCCTTGGCCGTCTCGAGGTCGGGCTTCTCGACGAACGTCTCCACGAGCGCGGCCTCACGCGCGCCCTCGACGATGAGTTCCGGACCCATCTTGATGTAGCCGAACCCCACGGCCGGCTCCGTCGGAGAGATCCCGATCGTGCAGATGTACCCCTCGCGGGCGACCTCGACCGCGTCGCGCACCGCGAACTCGAACACGCGCGTGCTCCGGATCACGTGGTCTGCGCTGAAGGAACCGATGATCACGTCGGGGTTGCGCCGGTGCAGGATCGCCGCAGCCAGTCCGATGGCTGCCGCGGACTCGCGCGGTTCGGACTCGAGGAACACGTTCGCGTCCGCGATGCCCGGCAGCTCCGCCTCCACCGCGCCCCGATGGGCGCGTCCGGTCACGACGGCGATGCGATCGGGGCCCGCCAGCGGCTCCAACCGATCCCAGGTGTCGCGCAGCAGCGAGTGGCCGGAGCCGGTCAGGTCGTGCAGGAATTTCGGAGCATCCGCTCGCGACAGCGGCCACAGCCTGCTGCCGATACCTCCGGCGGGAATCACGGCGTAGAAGTCCTTGATCGGTTCCGTCATGCCGCCAGCCTAGACCGCCGGTGCGCACCGACCCGGCACCTCAAGATCCGCGCAGTTAGGCTCCCCTTCGTCGCTCCCTGTCTTCGGACAGGAATAGGATGGAAACCGATCGGGCATGCCTGGCGGTTCGACGGGATCACTCTCCTGCACCAGCCCTCTGCTCGCGGCCGAGTCACATCGATCCAGGGAGGACGACCGTGTCCACAAGCGCTCGCTTGACACCGTCGATTTCGGAAACCACGTCCAAGACCCCCCGCGGCACTCTCTATCGAGGTCGCGAAGGCATGTGGTCGTGGGTGCTTCATCGCATCACCGGAGTCGCCATCTTCTTCTTCCTCTTGGTGCACGTGCTCGACACGGCGCTGATCAGGGTCTCGCCCGAGGCGTACAACGCCGTCATCGGTACGTACAAGAACCCGATCATGGCGCTCGGCGAGGTCGTGCTCGTCGCCGGCATCGCCTTCCACGCGATGAACGGTCTGCGCATCATCGCCGTCGACTTCTGGTCGAAGGGCGCCAAGTACCAGCGCCAGCTGTTCTGGGGCGTGCTCGCCGTGTGGGTCGTGATCATGGCCGGATTCGTTCCGCGTCACCTCATGCTCGCGTTCGCCGGCTTCGGAGGAGGACACTGATGACCGCTCAGACCATCTCTGCCCCGGTCCGCCGCCAGCGCCGCTTCAACCTCGAGAAGTGGGGGTGGATCTTCATGCGCGCCTCGGGCGTCGTGCTCGTCGTGCTGATCTTCGGCCACCTCTTCATCAACCTCATGGTCGGCGAGGGCATCCACGCCCTCGACTTCGCGTTCATCGCCGGCAAGTTCGCCACGCCGTTCTGGCAGTGGTGGGACGTCATCATGCTGTGGCTCGCACTGATCCACGGCGCCAACGGCATGCGCACGATCGTGAACGACTACGTCACGACCGAGAAGGCACGCAAGGCGCTCGTCTGGGCGCTCGGACTGGCCGCCGGCCTCCTGATCCTGCTCGGCACGCTCGTCGTGTTCACGTTCGACCCCTGCTTGGGTGTCACCGAGTCGAGCACGCTGTGGCAACAGTGCCAGACGCTGGGCAAGTAGAAGAGAAGGCATACAAGAAGTGACTACTGAGACTCAGGATTCCGTCGTTCGCAATGGCGTGCACTATCACCAGTTCGACATCGTCATCGTCGGAGCCGGTGGGGCGGGCATGCGCGCGGCCATCGAGGCGGGGCCCGGTGCGAAGACCGCGGTGATCTCCAAGCTCTACCCCACGCGGTCCCACACGGGGGCGGCGCAGGGCGGAATGGCGGCAGCGCTCGCCAACGTCGAAGAGGACTCCTGGGAGTGGCACACCTTCGACACCGTCAAGGGCGGCGACTACCTCGTCGACCAAGACGCGGCCGAGATCCTCGCGAAGGAGGCCATCGACGCGGTCATCGACCTCGAGAACATGGGTCTCCCCTTCAACCGCACCCCGGAGGGCAAGATCGACCAGCGCCGCTTCGGCGGCCACACGGCCGAGCACGGCAAGACGCCGGTGCGCCGGGCCTGCTACGCCGCAGACCGCACGGGCCACATGATCCTGCAGACGCTGTTCCAGAACTGCGTGCGCCTCGGCATCAACTTCTTCAACGAGTTCTACGTGCTCGACCTGCTGACGGTGAAGGATGCCGACGGCAAGACGCAGGTCTCCGGCGTCGTCGCGTACGACCTTTCCACCGGTGAACTGCACGTCTTCCAGGCCAAGGCCGTCATCTTCGCGACGGGCGGCTTCGGCAAGATCTTCAAGACGACCTCCAACGCGCACACCCTCACGGGCGACGGCGTCGGCATCGTCTGGCGCAAGGGCCTCCCCCTCGAAGACCTCGAGTTCTTCCAGTTCCACCCGACCGGACTCGCCGGTCTCGGCATCCTGCTCACGGAGGGCGCCCGCGGTGAGGGCGCGATCCTGCGCAACGCCTCCGGTGAGCGCTTCATGGAGCGCTACGCGCCGACCATCAAGGACCTCGCGCCCCGCGACATCGTCGCCCGGTGCATGGTGCAAGAGGTCGCCGAGGGTCGCGGTGCGGGTCCGCACAAGGACTACGTGCTCCTCGACTGCACGCACCTCGGTGCCGAAGTGCTCGAGACCAAGCTCCCCGACATCACGGAGTTCGCGCGCACGTACCTCGGCGTCGACCCGGTCGTCGAGCCGGTTCCCGTGATGCCGACCGCGCACTACGCCATGGGCGGCATCCCCACCAACAACAACGGTGAGGTGCTGGCCGACAACGACACGATCGTCCCCGGGCTCTACGCCGCGGGCGAGTGCGCCTGCGTGTCGGTGCACGGCGCGAACCGTCTCGGCACCAACTCGCTGCTCGACATCAACGTGTTCGGCAAGCGCGCCGGTCGCAACGCAGTCGAGTACGTCAAGACCGCCGACTTCGTGCCTCTCCCCGAGAACGCCGCCGATTTCGTCTCGGGCATGCTCGAAGACCTGCGCAACAACCAGGGAACCGAGCGCATCGCGGTTCTCCGCAAGGAGCTCCAGGACGAGATGGACAAGGGCGCTCAGGTGTTCCGCACCCACGACTCGCTGCAGCACGTGCTGGGCGTCATCGCCGGTCTGCGCGATCGCTACAAGAACGTGCACGTCGACGACAAGGGTCAGCGCTTCAACACCGACCTGCTCGAAGCCGTCGAGCTGGGCTTCCTCCTCGACATCGCCGAGGTCGTCGTCTACGCCGCGCAGAACCGCGAGGAGAGCCGTGGCGGTCACATGCGCGACGACTTCCCGAAGCGCGACGACGAGAACTACATGAAGCACACCATGGCGTACCTCACGGGCGACCCGCACTCCTCCACCCCGAGCGACCACATCAAGCTCGACTGGAAGCCGGTGGTGTTCACGAAGAACGAGAAGGGCGAGTTCAACTACCCGCCGATGGAGAGGAAGTACTGAGCATGTCGAACGCCATCGCCGAAGCTCCCGCAGACACGACCGAAGAGACCGGCATCCAGTCCTTCATCGTCACCTTCAACATCCGCCGGTTCGACCCCGAGGTCGACTCCGAGCCGCACTGGGTCGACTACGACGTGGAGCTCTACTCGACCGACCGCGTGCTCGACGCCCTGCACAAGATCAAGTGGGAGGTCGACGGTTCGCTGACCTTCCGCCGCTCGTGCGCGCACGGCATCTGCGGTTCGGATGCCATGCGCATCAACGGCCGCAACCGCCTCGCCTGCAAGACGCTGATCAAGGACCTCGACATCTCGAAGCCGATCTACGTCGAGGCGATCAAGGGCCTGCCGCTCGAGAAGGATCTCGTCGTCGACATGGAGCCGTTCTTCGCCTCGTACCGCGAAGTGCAGCCGTTCCTCGTCGCCAGCTCCGTGCCGGAGAAGGGCAAGGAGCGCGTCCAGACGATCGCCGATCGCGAGATCTTCGACGACACGACCAAGTGCATCCTGTGCGCGGCGTGCACGTCGTCGTGCCCGGTCTTCTGGACCGACGGCCAGTACTTCGGACCGGCGGCGATCGTCAACGCGCACCGCTTCATCTTCGACTCGCGCGACGACAACGCCGAGGTGCGCCTCGACATCCTCAACGACAAGGAAGGCGTGTGGCGCTGCCGCACGACCTTCAACTGCTCCGAGGCCTGCCCGCGTGGCATCGAGGTCACGAAGGCGATCGCCGAGGTCAAGCAGGCCGTCCTTCGCGGGCGCCGCTGATCACTTCAGCAGATCCACGCAGCAGATTCACGACAGGGGCGGCTTCTTCGGAGGCCGCCCCTGTCGCGTCCGGGCTGTAGGGCGTACGCCCGCCGCGAGCGCTGTCGATAGGGTGGATCACGTGTCAGACCGCAGACCGCTCCGAGGGCGCTTCGAGGCCCCTTTGGAGCGGGTCGTCGAGCTGAGAGACCGCACGCTCGCCATCTTCCCGGTGCGCGTCTGGCGCAACTTCTCGTACAGCAACGGTTTTCTGCTCTCTGCGGGCATGAGCTACTACGTGCTCTTCGCGCTGTTCGCGCTGCTGTACGTGGCCTTCGCCGGGGTCGGCCTGTGGCTGGGCGGGAGCTCGGCGGCGATCGATGCCCTCGTGGCGCTGATGAACACGTACATCCCGGGGTTGATCTCCCCCGATGGCGTCTTCACCGTCGATGACGTCACCGAGATCGCCAAGAACGCGACGGGCGTGCTCGGCATCACAGGCGCGATCGCGGTGGGCGTGGCGCTGTGGACGGCGGTCGGTGCGGTGACCTTCACGCGGCGCGCGGTGCGCGACCTGTTCGGTCTGCCCTTCGACACCCGCAGCTACTGGCTCCTCAAGGCCCGCGACTTCTTCGCCGCGATCGTCTTCGGCGGGGCGATGCTCGTGGGCGCGGTGCTCAGCTGGGTGGGCGTCTGGGCTCTCGAACAGGCCTTCCACCTCTTCGGCTGGAGCACGGCATCGTGGGGCTTCGTCGTCGGTGTGCGGATCGTGTCGGTGGTCGTCGCCTTCGCACTCGATGCGACGGCACTCGCGATGCTCGTGCGCTTCCTCACCGGTACCCAACTGCACTGGCGCTACATCTGGCCGGGCGCCCTCCTCGGCGGCGGCGCGATGGTCGTGCTCCAGCTCGGCGCGGGGTTGCTCCTCACCCGCGTGCCGAGCAACCCTCTCCTGGCCTCGTTCACCGTCATCGTCGGGCTGCTGCTCTGGTGCCGCTGGTTGGCGATCGTGGTGCTGATGGCCGGTTCGTGGATCGCCGTGGCCGCCGAAGACCACGATCAGCCACTCGAACGCGAAGACGAGGCGGCGGCCCGTCGCGCGGAGGAGCAGGCGCTGCTGCTCGCCGCGCGCGTGCGGCTGCGTCACGCCGAGGAGGCGGCGGCCGCCGCTCCCTGGTATCGCCGCCCCGCTGCACGCCGCGCGGTCTCGCTGGCGCAGCGCGCACTGGCGGATGCCGAGGCGGCGGCAGCATCGGACGGCGCGTCGGAGGGCACGTCGGAGGGTGACGCCGAGACGCGGAATGTCCGGGGCCGCCCGTAGGCTGGAGCAATGCCTCATCTGCGTATCGCCTCGGTCAATGTCAACGGGATCCGGGCGGCCGCCCGCAACGGTATGAGCACCTGGCTCGACACCGCAGAGGTCGACATCCTCACGCTGCAGGAGGTCCGTGGGCAGGACGAACATCTCGAAGCCGCCCTCCCCGGGTGGTCGATCGTGCACGACGAGGCCACGGCCAAGGGGCGTGCCGGCGTCGCGATCGCGAGCCGCGTGCCCGCTCTCGCCTCCCGAACCGCCTTCGGCCCGGATGACTTCGACTCCAAGGGCCGCTGGATCGAGGCCGACTTCGTGCTCGGCGACCGCCCGCTCACCGTCGTGAGCGCCTATGTGCACTCCGGCGAGGCCGACACCCCCAAGCAAGACGAGAAGTGGAAGTTCCTCGACGCCTTCGGGCCGCGCCTCGCCGCCCTCGGCGCCGATGATGCCCTCGCCCTCGTCACGGGCGACCTGAACGTCGGCCATCGCGAGCTCGACATCAAGAACTGGCGCGGCAACCGCAAGAAGGCGGGCTTCCTGCCCCGGGAACGCGCCTACTTCGACCGCTTCCTCGGCGACGCGGGCACCGAGGTCACGGGTGTCGACGGATCGGTCGGACCGGGGCTCGGCTGGGTCGACATCGGCCGCCGGTTCCACGGCGAGGTCGAGGGCCCGTACACCTGGTGGTCCATGCGGGGTCAGGCCTTCGACAACGATTCCGGATGGCGCATCGACTACCACCTGGCCACCCCCGCGCTCGCCGCGCGCGCCGACGGCTACCACGTGGCCCGCGCGGCCGCGTACGACCAGCGTTGGAGCGATCACGCTCCCGTGGTGGTCGACTACTCGATCTGAGCGCTGAGGTGACGCCTGCCCGCAGCGCAGGCGTCACCGCGAAGCGACCGCCCTCGGCATCCGCATAGGATTGACGACGTGACCAAACCTCGCCTCTACTCCGGAATGCAGCCCTCGGCCGATTCGCTTCAGATCGGCAACTACATCGGGGCGCTCCTCCAGTGGCGAGACCTGCAGAACTCCTACGACGCCTACTTCTCCGTCGTCGATCTGCACGCGCTGACCGTCGCGCAAGACCCTGCGGAGCTGCGCGAGAAGACGCGGCGCACCGCTGCGCAGTACATCGCCGCCGGTATCGAGCCGTCGAAGTCGACGCTGTACGTGCAGTCCCATGTGCGTGCGCATTCCGAGCTCGCCTGGATCCTCAGCACCATCACCGGCTTCGGCGAAGCCAACCGCATGACCCAGTTCAAAGACAAGTCGGCGCGCTACGGGCAAGACGCGACGAGCGTCGGCCTCTTCACCTATCCGGTGCTCATGGCCGCCGACATCCTGCTGTACCAGACCGATGTCGTGCCGGTGGGCGATGACCAGAAGCAGCACGTCGAGCTCACGCGCGACCTCGCGGAGCGCTTCAACTCCCGGTTCGGCGAGACGTTCACCGTGCCCATGCCGGTCATCCAGAAGGACACGGCGCGCATCTACGATCTGCAGAATCCGACGTCGAAGATGTCGAAGTCTGCCGAGAGCGACGCCGGCGTGCTGTGGATGCTCGATGACCCGGCGAAGTCGGCGAAGAAGATCATGCGTGCGGTGACCGACAACGAGGGTTCGGTGCGGTTCGATCGCGAGAACAAGCCCGGCGTCTCGAACCTGCTCACGATCTACGCGGCTCTGAGCGGGCGACAGGTCGCATCGATCGAAGACGAGTACGCCGGGCGCGGCTACGGCGACTTCAAGAAGGGTCTCGCCGAGGTCGTGGTCTCCGAGTTCGAGCCGGTGCGCTCGCGCGCCCTCGAGCTGCTCGACGACCCCGCCGAGCTCGACCGCATCCTGTCCGAGAACGCCGGTCGGGCGGATGCCGTCGCCGACGCGACTCTCGCCCAGGTGTACGACCGCGTGGGACTGCTCCGCCGCGTCTGACGGCGTGGCCGTTCACACCGCCGCAACCTTCACGACGCACCGCGATCGGTCACGAGCCCACTCCGCCTAGGATGGGGTCGTGACCGATCCGCAGCTGCCCCCTCCGTACGGCTCCGTGCCGCCCGTCCCGCCCGCACCGGCCTACCAGGCCCCGCAGGCGGCCCCGCCTGCGGCGCCCGCACCGCCCGCGCCTCCCGCGTACGGCCAGACTCCCCCGGCCCCCGCCGGCCCGGCAGGTCCGGCAACTCCCCCGGCCCCTGCAGCTCCCGGCTACCAGGCGCCTCCCGGGGCCTACCAGGTTCCGGTGGGCGGCTACGCGGCCCCCACGGGTGCCTACGCCGTCCCCGACACGACGTCTGCGCCCTCGAAGATGCTGGGCACGATCTCGCTGATCGTTGCGCTGGTGGCCACCGTGGTCACTCCGATCGTGGCAGCGATCGCCGCCTACCAGATCGGCCGCCGCGTCCCCGAGTTCGCCGTCAACAGCAACGACCTCGATTCGCTCGCGATCCTGTCGCCGGTTCGCGATCAGGTTCTCATGGCCGAGATCTCGTTCTGGGCGGGCACCGTTCTGGGCATCGCCGCGATCGTGATCGCCATCATGGCCATCGTGCGCCGCCGAGGACGCGGCCAGGGAATCGCGGGCCTGATCATCGCGGCCGTCGGGCCAGGGGTCTTCTTCGTGGTGCTCGTGATCGCCATGGCCGTCGGCAGCGCCGCCGGATCGCTCTGATCCTCGAGCCTGCTCGTCTCACGCCCCGCGCTCAGCGCGGGGCGTGATGCTTCTGCTGCGCGGCGACGAGGCCCTCGCCGATCAGTAGCTCGACGGCGTCCGCCGCATCCGAGACGAGAATCGGGAGATTCGGCTTCTCGTCCTTGCCGAAGGGCGCAAGCACCCAGTCGGCAGGATCCTGCCGGCCGACCGGCCGTCCGATGCCCACCCGCACCCGCGGGAAATCGGGGGTGGCGATGGCGCGCGCCACATCGCGCACGCCGTTGTGACCGCCGTGCCCGCCGCCGGTCTTGAGCTTGAGCGTGTCGAAGGGGATGTCGAGCTCGTCGTGGACGACGACGATCTGCTCCGGGGGCACGGAGTAGAAGCGGGCGAGCGCCGCCACCGGTGTGCCCGATACGTTCATGAACGTGTTCGGCTTGGCGAGCACGATCTTGTCACCGCCGGGGCGCAACCACGTCTCGACGACGCGCGCGCCGCCCTTGTGCTCGCGGAAGCTCTCTCCACGACGAGCGGCGATCTCATCGACGACCATCTGGCCGATGTTGTGGCGAGTCGCCTCGTAGCGCGGGCCGGGGTTACCGAGCCCCACCACCAACCAGGTGGATGTCATGTCCTCGTCCTCTCCCCCGGGCGCGCGTCGACGCCCGGTCAGGATACGACAGAGGGGACGCGATCGGATCGCGTCCCCTCTGCGGTGAATCATGCGGAGATCACTCCGCGGCGGCCTCCTCGGCTGCCTCTTCGCCGGCCGGAGCCGCTTCGAGCTCTTCCTCGGCGGGCAGCGAGATCGCGACGACGAGAACCTCGGCGTCGGTCAGCAGCGACGAGCCCTTGGGCAGGACCACGTCGGCGGCGGTGATGTGCGCGCCCTCTTCGAGGCCTTCGACCGAGACCTCGATGTTCTGCGGGATGTGCGTCGCCTCTGCCTCGATCGACAGGGTGTTCGCCTCCTGGTTGACCATCAGGCCGGGAGCCGGCTCGCCGGTGACGATGAGCGGAACGTCGATCGCGACCTTCTCGCCCTTCTTCACAACGAGGAGGTCGATGTGCTCGATGATCTGGTGCACCGGGTCACGCTGCACGTCCTTGACGAGCGCGAGCTGCGGGGTGCCCTCGATGTCGAGCTCGAGCAGCGCGTTGGCGCGACGGATGATGAGCGAGACCTGGTGGCCGGGCAGTGCGACGTGCACGGGCTCGGTGCCGTGGCCGTAGATGACGGCCGGGATCTTGCCGGCGGCGCGCAGACGGCGGGCGAAGCCCTTGCCGAAGCTGTCGCGCAGCTCGGCCTGGACCTTGGTGTCTTCAGACATGAGGTTCTCCTTCGGGACACGCAGCGAATGCGCCACGCGGTGGTCTGGGTTTCGTGTTCTCGAACATGGACACGTGAGGAAAGCCACCGGGCTTGCTTCGCCGCGTCGATAACGGACGTTCGCGCACGCGCGAAACAGTCCCTCGCCGAGGTACTCGATCAATGGTACCGGATGACCCGATAGGCTGAAGACACCGTTCCCTTCAGCAGATCACGGAGAATCCCATGCTCGACGGCGCTTTCCTCTCGCACGTTCTCCTCTGGGTCATCGGCGCGATGACCGTGTGCGCAGCGATCGGCAGCTTCGCCGCCCTGTTCTCGATGGGCCGCTCGGGCTACCGCAAGGACTGACCCGGCTCCGGCATCCGTCCGTCGATCGCATCGATGGCAACGCGGATGCGCTGCACCGACTGCTCGACATCGGCGGGCTCGACACGGATGCCGTTCTCATCGGCGTCCAGGGGTTCGAGCGTCTGCAGCTGCGAGTCCAACAGCGCGGCGGGCATGAAGTGGTCGGCGCGATCGAGCATCCGCTTCTCGAGATCCGCGCGATCGACCATCAACTCCGCGAAGAATGCCTCGGGCGCTTTCGCACTGATCGCCTCGCGATAGAGGCGTCGAAGCGCCGAGCACGCGATCACGATCCGATCGTCGGCCTGCAGGGCCTCCCCGACGACGCCGAGCCACGGCATCCGATCGTCATCGCCCAACGGGATGCCCGCGGCCATCTTGTCGACGTTGGTGATCGGATGCAGGTCGTCGGCGTCGATGAAGCGGGCGCCGATGCTCTCGGCGAGCGCCAGGCCCACGGTCGACTTGCCCGATCCGCTCGGGCCCATCACGACGATGCGCACGCTCATTGTTCTCCCCTTTCCGTGGGACTGACGACTCAGTAGAACTCGACGGTGTCGACGACCGCGGTCAACGGGCGGCCGTCGAGCAGACGCGTCGCGTTCTCGGCGAAGCGGCGTGCGATCCGCTCCTCCTCCTTCGAGCTCAACGCGGCCGTGTGCGGGCTGACGAGCACCCGCGGGTGGGTCCAGAGCGGCGAGGCGTCGTCGAGCGGCTCCTGTTCGAACACATCGAGACCCGCGAACGCCACGCGCTCGTCATCGAGCGCATCGAGCAGCGCACTCTCATCGATCACGGTGCCGCGACCGACGTTCGTCACGATCACTCCGGGCTTCACCGCGGCGAGCACGTCGCGTCCGATCAGGTGATGCGTCTGCGCGGTGCCCGGCAGCGTCACCACGATCGCGTCGACCTGGGCGACGGCATCGATCAGATCGTCGAGCGGAATCAGACGGTCGACCCCATCGACGGGCTGGCCCGACCGGGTGGTGCCCCACACCTGCGCGCCGAGCGCGTGGAAACGTCGAGCGCACTCGGCGCCGATGCCCCCGAGGCCGACGACCAGCACGGTCATCTCGTCGATCTGCTGCATCTCCCAGCGATCGGGCCAGGTGCGGGATCGCTGATCGGCGAGGAGTCGTGGCAGTCCTTTCGCGCCGGCGAGCACCGCGAACACCGCGAACTCCGCCAGAGGGCCGCCGTGCACACCGGCCGACGTCGTGAAGACGAGACGGTCGAGGTCGGCGCGAGGGAGTTCGGCGGCCTTGACCTGGGCACCACCGCCGGCCGCGGTGGTCATCACCCAGCGCAGGCGCGGGTTCGCCGCAACCGTGCGGGCGAGGGCGTCGGCATCGACGTCGGGGATGCCGAAGAGCACGTCGGCGGAGTCGACCATCGCGTCGAAGGCCTGCTGCTGCTGCGGAGTACGCACGTGATCCGGATCTCCCGGCCAGTCGGCGGGCCAGCGAGCCGGATGCTCCAGCGAGTGGTCGCGGATCACCTCGAGACGCGGTTCGAGGTCTTCGATCAACCGACACAGGTCCTCGGGCAGGGGTACCGCCACAACCGCTCTGAGTCTGGTTCCGCTGTGCGTCACGCTGGTTCCTCCCTGAAGGCGTCGTCCTCCGACCAGCGTAGAGGCCCGCTCCGGTCGCATCGATTCCTGCGCTGCATCGGCGGACGCAAACCGTGACACACGCGCGCACCACCTCGTCGACAGCGATACGCTGAAGACCACCCTTCTTCACGATCGAGGAGCCTTCTGTGCCCGAAGCATCAGCGAACATCGGAGTCGTCGGACTCGCCGTCATGGGGTCGAACCTCGCCCGCAACCTCGCCAGCCGCGAGGGCAACACCGTGGCGATCTTCAACCGCAGCTACGAGAAGACCCAGACGCTTCTCGATGCGCACCCCGAGGCCGGTTTCGTCCCGGCCCGCACCTACCAGGAGTTCGCCGACGCGCTGCAGAAGCCGCGCACCGCGATCATCATGGTCAAGGCCGGCGGCCCGACCGATGCCGTGATCGACTCGCTGCTCGAGGTCTTCGAGCCCGGCGACATCATCGTCGACGGGGGCAACGCGTACTTCCCCGACACGATCCGCCGCGAGAAGGCCGTCCGCGAGACGGGCGTCAACTTCGTCGGCGCCGGCATCTCCGGTGGCGAGGAGGGCGCACTCCTCGGCCCGTCGATCATGCCCGGCGGCTCGGACGAGTCGTGGGTCACGCTCGGACCGATCCTCAAGTCCATCGCCGCGGTCGCCGAGGGCGAGCCCTGCGTCACCCACGTCGGACACGACGGAGCCGGACACTTCGTGAAGATGGTGCACAACGGCATCGAGTACGCCGACATGCAGCTCATCGCAGAGGCCTACGACCTGATCCGCCGTGGCACCGGCAAGTCCCCCGCCGAGATCGCCGAGATCTTCGCCGAGTGGAACAAGGGCGAGCTCGAGTCGTACCTGATCGAGATCACCGCCGAGGTGCTCCGCCAGGTCGACGCCTCCACGGGCAAGCCGCTGGTCGACGTGATCGTCGACCAGGCCGGCGCCAAGGGCACCGGAGCGTGGACCGTGCAGACGGCCCTCTCGCTGGGCGTTCCCGTCTCCGGCATCGCCGAGGCCACGTTCGCCCGCTCGCTCTCGTCGCACCCCGAGCAGCGCGCGGTCGCCGGCGCTCTCCCCGGTCCCGATGAGGAGTTCGTCGTCGCCGACGAGGCCGCCTTCATCGAAGACGTGCGCCTCGCGCTCTACGCCTCGAAGATCGTGGCCTACTCGCAGGGCTTCGACGAGATCCGCGCCGGTGCCGCCGAGTACAACTGGAACATCGACCTCGGTGCGATCTCGAAGATCTGGCGCGGAGGCTGCATCATCCGCGCGCAGTTCCTCAACCGCATCGCCGACGCCTACGCCGAGACCCCGGACCTCCCGGTGCTCATGACGGCGCCGTACTTCGCCGAGGCCCTCACCCGCGGCCAGGCATCCTGGCGCCGGGTCGTCGTCACCGCCGCCCAGGCCGGCATCCCCGCCCCGGCGTTCTCGTCGTCGCTGTCGTATTACGACGGCATCCGCGCCGACCGCCTGCCCGCCGCCCTCGTGCAGGGACAGCGCGACTTCTTCGGCGCACACACCTACAAGCGCATCGACAAGGAAGGCACCTTCCACACGCTGTGGTCGGGCGACCGCACCGAGATCGAGGCCGAGGACACGCACTGACCTCGCGCTGAGCGAACGAGAGAGGGCCCCGGCATGATGCCGGGGCCCTCTCTCGTTCCTGCTACTTCGTGATGTCCTGCACGGTCCCCTTCGTCAGCCGCAGGCGGCGGGTCGCCCGCCGCGCGACGGCCGAGTCGTGCGTGACGACGATCATCGTGATGCCCTCCGCGCAGAGGGACTCGAGGAGCGCCAGGATCTCGTCGCGCATGCTCTCATCGAGGTTGCCGGTGGGCTCGTCGGCGAGCAGCACGCGCGGGCGCTTGACGATCGCCCGCGCGATCGCGACGCGCTGCTGCTGCCCTCCGGAGAGCTCCGTGGGAAGGTGGTCGCCGCGGTCGTCGAGGCCGACGTGCGCGAGCGCCTCGGCCACGCGGCGGCGCCGTTCCGCCCGGTCGAGAGAGCCGGGTTCGAGTGCCATGTCGACGTTCTCGGATGCCGTGAGCGTCGGGATGAGATTGAACCCCTGAAAGACGAATCCGATCTCCTCGGCGCGGATCCTGCTCAGTTCCTTCGACGAAGCGGAGGCGAGCTCGATACCCCCGAGGGTGAGCGACCCGGATGAGGGGCGATCCAGTGCCCCGAGCAGCTGCAGCAGCGTCGACTTGCCACCTCCCGTCGGCCCTTGGATGGTCACGAACTCCCCCGCGCCGATCTCGAGGTCGACGCCCGCGAGCGCTTTCACCGTGCGTCCCTTCTGCGCATAGGTGCGGGTGACTCCGGTCGCGCGGTACAGCGGTGCGGTCTCGCTGGACGGGAGGGCTGTCGTGGTGACGTCTGCAACGGTCATGCTGTGTTCTCCTCGATGGTCGATGGGATCGTGATGGGTGGCCGCGGTGGCGCTCATGCGACCGACCGCAGCGCTTCGGCAGGGCTGAGGCGTGCGGCCCGCCATCCGCCGAACGCTCCCGCGACGAGACCTCCGAGCACGGCGAGACCGACGGCCGCCACCAGCACCCAGGGGGTGAACGGCGCCTGCAGCACGATGTCGGCCGCCTGCTGCGCCTGGAACATCGTCCCGCCCCCACCCCCACCGGTCGGGCCGCCCGACATCTCGCCGGGTCCGCCCGGAACGGCCGCGGACCCGGCGGCGACGGTCGGACGGATGATGTTGATGACGACGATGCCCGCGATGCCGATCACGAGACCGACGGCGCCGCCGATCAGACCCTGCACCATCGACTCGCCGGCGACCTGACGCACGACGCGACCGTTCGACCAGCCGATCGCCTTGAGCGTGCCGAATTCCCGCGTGCGACGTCCGACGCCCGAGAGGGTGAGCAGAACCGAGAGCAGCACGGCGACCGCCAGCACGATGATCGACAGCCAGGTGCCGAGGTTCGTGATGAGCGAGGTGGCGCTGGACAGCGACCCGGAGACGCTCGAGGCGAGTTCGGCCTGCGAGGTGATGGTCGCATCGGGCAGCTCGTCGGTCAGCGCGGCCTGCACCGCGTCGATCGACGACGCCGAGTCGGCCTGCACGTAGACGGTCGAGATCACATCGCCCGCACCCGAGAGTTCCTGCGCGGTGTCGAGCGGCAGGTAGACGTTCGCGGCGGTGTCGGCGGCATCCGAGGTGGAGGAGAGGATGCCGATCACCTCGACATCGGAGCCGGCGACATCGATCGTGTCTCCCAAGGCGATCTCGTTGGTGGTCGCGTACGTGCTGTCGACGAGGGCCACGAGCGCCCCGCTGTCATCGGCGTCGAAGGCGCGCCCGTCGCCGATCTCGGTCGAGGCGAGCGGGCCGATGGCCTGCGCGCTCGGATCGATGCCGAGCACCGAGAAGGAGTCGACGTCGAACGCGCCGCCGCCCGCGCCGTCGGAACCGCCCTGGGGCGGAGCCTGGCCCTCGGCGGGCATGCCGCCCTGCTCGCTGCCCTCGGTATCGCTCTGCGGGCCGAAGCCGCCGCTGGGCAGCTCGCCCGAGAACGTGGAGTTCGTGAGGCTGAGCGCACCGGTGGCCGCCGAGACGCCCTCGGTCGATGACACGGTCTCCAGCACCGAGGCATCGAGCGTGCCGCGCATGAGGTCAGTGCTCAACGTGGATTGGTCGAGGGTGGTGGTGTCTCCCTCGGTCTCGCCGGACTCGGCATCGAACTCGAATCGCGGTCCTCCGCCCTCCCCCGGCTCGGCGGCGGCACCGGCGACCGTGAGGTCGGTACCGACGCCGTAGACCGACTCGAGAGCCTGGACCTGCGCGTCGCGCACCCCCGCCGTGAGCGCGTTGACGATGATCACGAGACCGATCGCGATCGCCAGCCCGATCGCGACGATCGTAGTCTGCTTCTTGCGGCCCGCGAGTTCGCGCCGCAGATATGTTCCGTACATGTCTCTCCTTCTGCCGCGGCTGTCGCGGTGCCAGGAACGACCGTAGGAACGACGACTATGCGGAATCGAGGCGCGGACGATGAGGAACCTATGGATGCGAGCGCCTGAGATGACGGCATCCGACCTTCACAGGCAACGCATACGGTTCTCCATAGAAATCACATAGGAGATTCCGCAGAATGGATGCATGACCAGCGATCTCCCCGACCTGCGCCGCCCCGACGGCTCCCCCTTGCGCATCCTCGCCGTCGACGACGAGCAGATGCTCACCGACCTGCTGGCGATGGCGCTGCGCATGGAGGGCTGGGAGGTGCGCACGGCCTCTTCCGGCATGGAGGCACTGCAGGTCGCGCGGGAATTCGAACCCGATGCCCTGGTGCTCGACATCATGATGCCCGACCTCGACGGGATGGCGGTACTCAAGCGCCTGCGCGAGTCGGGAAGCCTCGTGCCCGTGCTCTTCCTCACGGCGAAGGATGCCGTCGGCGACCGCGTCGCCGGGCTCACCGCCGGTGGCGATGACTACGTCACCAAGCCGTTCAGCCTGGAAGAGGTGATCGCACGACTGCGCGCGATCATCCGCCGCACCGGGCACGCGATGAGCGATGAAGGCCAGTCGATCCTGCGCGTCGCCGACCTCACCCTCAACGAGGACAGCCACGAGGTCGTGCGCGACGGCGTCGAGATCGAGCTCACCGCGACCGAATTCGAGCTGCTCCGCTACCTCATGCGCAACGAGCGGCGCGTGCTCTCGAAGGCTCAGATCCTCGATCGGGTGTGGAGCTACGACTTCGGTGGCAAGTCGTCGGTCGTCGAGCTCTACATCTCGTACCTGCGCAAGAAGATCGACGCCGGGCGCACGCCGCTGCTGCACACGGTCCGCGGCGTCGGCTACATGATCAAGGCACCGCAGTGACCCAGACGAGGATGGCGCCCCGACCGATGAGTCTGCAGACACGGCTCATGACCGCCGTGATCGGGTTCGTCTCGCTCATCCTCGTGATCGTCGCGGTCATCACGAGCGCGACGCTCGGAAGCACCCTGGAGCGTCAGCTCGACGACAAGGTGTACGGCTACGCCGCGTCGGTCTCGAACATCATCAAGCAGACATCGCCGAACCTCGCCACGGCCGAGTACGTCATGTCGGGTCGCGGCGGGGTCGCGCCCGGACTCCTCGTTGTCGTGCAGAACCCGACATCGGGGATCGACGGGGTCGTCGCCTCGAACACCGCGGGCGAGTTCAGTGACAGCACGGACACGCTGACGAACGCGCAACTCGTCCAGATCGCCGATGCCCTCACCGGCGCGCATGTCGCCGACGTCACGATCGACGGCCTCGGCTCCTATCGTGTCACCGCGACCACCACGAACTCCGGTCTCGTCGTCGTCACCGGTCTCCCCCGCAACGAGATCCAGCGGCAGCTCACGACACTGCTCACCGTCATCGCCCTCGCCACCATCGGTGGGCTCATCCTGCTCGCGCTCACCACGGCGATCACCATCCGTGTGGGCCTGCGTCCTCTGCGCGCGGTCGCGGCCACCGCGACGCGCGTGGCCAACCAGCCGCTCGACCGCGGCGAGGTGACCATCACCGAGCGCATCCCGGCATCCGAGGCCGATCCGCGCACCGAGGCCGGCCTCGTCGGCGCCTCTTTGAACAAGCTGCTCGACCATGTGAACACCTCGCTCGCGTCGCGGCAGAAGAACGAAGAGCGCATGCGGCGCTTCGTCGCCGACGCCAGCCACGAGCTGCGCACTCCCCTCGCCTCGATCCGGGGGTACTCGGAGCTGTCGCTGCGCGCCCTGAAGCAGGGGACGCCGGCCGATGCGATCGAGGGCACGACCACGTCGCTCGAGCGCATCCAGGCCCAGTCCCTGCGGATGACCCGGCTCGTCGAAGACCTTCTACTGCTCGCCCGACTCGATGAGGGACGCGAACTCGTCTACGGCACCGTCGACCTCGCCCAGCTCGCGCTGGAGGGCCTGGCGGATGCCCGCCCCACCGCGGTCGACCATCACTGGAACATCGAGGTGCCGGATGAGCCGGTCGTCGTCGTGGGCGACGCCGGACGCATGCACCAGGTCGTCGCGAACCTGCTCGCGAACGCGCGCACGCATACGCCCGCCGGAACGACGATCACCCTGACCGTGAGCCGGGAAGACGACGAAGCCGTTCTCCGCGTGCACGACGACGGTCCGGGGATCGACCCCGGTGTGCGCGATGAGCTGTTCGCCCGATTCGCCCGTGGCGACAGCTCGCGCGCCCGGCAGACCGGAGGCACCGGACTCGGTCTCGCGATCGCCAAGGCGATCGTCGAAGGTCACGGCGGCTTCCTCACGGTGGCGAGCGAGCCCGGTGACACGACCTTCACCGTGCGGATTCCCGTGAGCCCGGCATCCGCGGCGCCCACCGGCGACGCGTCCGCACCCGACGCCGACTGATCCGCGCGCCGCAGCCGACGCGGCTCGCCGCTCAGTACCCGGCGAAAGCGTCGGTCGTCAGCGAGTGCGCCTTCTGCAGCGCGGGCGCCAGGTCGGCGATCAGGCGCGGCGGGCCCGAGATGAATGCGTGGCGGCCGGCGATGTCGGGGACGACGCGTTCCAGCCCCTCGGCGTCGAGGCGGATGCCGCGCGCCCAGGTCCAGTGCGCCGGAAGGTCGGCGGGTTCGTCGCGCGTGAACACCACGACGCGCGCGTCGGTCGCTGCGAGCTCGTCACGGAACGCGAGTTCGCTCGCATCGGCGGCGACGTAGACCAGCACGATGTCGCGCTGCACGCCGGTCGCCTGCAGCTGACGCAGCTGCGAGACGAACGGCGTGACACCGATACCGGCCGCCACCATGAGCACGGGTGCCTCACCGCGCGGCAGGATGAAGTCGCCCCAGGTGCCGGTCACGGCGAGCGTCGTACCCGGCTCGGCGGCGGCGAGGGCGCGCTTGTAGCTGGACGGATGCTTCTGGTCGCCGTTCTTGTAGGCGATGCGCAGGGTGGGCAGGTCGGCCGGCGCCGAGACGATGCTGAACTCGCGGCGCGTGCCGCGGGCATCCGGCCGGTGGTGCGGCACGTCGAGCTCGAGGTACTGCCCGGGGAGGAAGGCGACCTTGCCCTTCGCCCGGAAGGTGAGTTCCTGCGCGGTGGGCGTCACGAAGGCGCGCTTCTCGAGCACGAGACGCACGGAGCCCCGCACGGCGAAGGCGAAGGCCAGCAGGTTGCCGATGAGCAGAGCGCGCTCCTGGCCGAGCGTGAAGATACCCGCGACCGAGATCGGCCACCCTGCGAGAACGCCGACGGTCGCGGCGACCGCGAACTGCTGCCAGCGGCGCGGCGGGAGGGTGAGCGGTTCGGACAGCATGAACGCGCCGAGGAAAAGGAACGGCGACTGCAGCAGGGCGAACGAGAAGGCGGTACCGAGGTCGGTCGCGAAGCCCGCTTCCTGGGCCTGCACGAACTGGCGGAGCACCGACGTCGCCAGCGCCACGACGAGGAACAGGAGCACCACGCGCACCTTCTCCGTGCGCCAGAGCACCGCGAGGCCGAGCAGGAGCACGGGAATCGTCAGCGACGGCGTGCCGACCCACCACGATGACGAGGTGCCCAGCCACGGCAGCTCGCCGAACGAGCCCAGGATCGAGACGAACGCCGCGCCGAATGCTGCGGGGTTGAGGATGTGGCGCCCCCGCCAGGCGATGAGGTACTTCGACAGGCTCGCGACGACCCCCGCGAGAGCGAGGCCGACGATCGCCGGGAGCTCGGCCCCCGGCCGCAGCACGAACAGCAGGATCAGCGCGGTGACCAGCGACGACTCCACCCGCCACGGCAGCCGAAGGATGCGCTGCGTGACGGCATCGACGAGAGAGATCACGATCGCCAGGACCAGGAACGAGACGATCAGTTCGATCGGCGTCGGCGAGGCGATGACGCCCAGAGCCGACAGGACGAGCGCGATCAGCGCCAGTGCGACGAGCGCGAACAGGACCAGTCGGTACATCGACAATGCTCCGAGCAGCGCGAGCACGCGCTGCCGGACGGCGGTGAAGGAACGGATCACAGGGTCAACTCTTCCCTATCCAGGCGGGCGGGTGGTGAAGATCTCGACGGGGCAGCCGGGCGAACGCTGTGCGCGGCCGTCGGTGCTCATGCGCACCCATTCGACGCCCCACCGGGCAGCGAGCTCGGGCCCGCCGTCGAAGAAGAGCGCAGTGGCGACGGCATCCGCGGTCATCGCGTCGGGAGCGATCGCCCAGGTCGCCGCCCAGGTGCGCACGGGCATGCCGGTGCGGGCATCCAGCACATGGTGCAGGCCGTCGCCCCACGCCCGGCGGTTGATCGCCGAGGCGCACAGCGCCTGGTCCCGGATGGTGGCGACCCCGATGGCCCTGGCGGGATCGTACGGATGCTCCAGAGCGATGCGCGTCTCGCCACCGCGCACGGCCAGATCGCCGCCGGCATCGACGACCACGCGTCCGGAGACGCCGTCGAGGGCCCCGAGCACGAGATCGACGAGGCGTCCTTTGCCGAGCGCGCCCACATCGACCGTCGCGGGTCCGTCGAGCGTCAGCGAGTCGGCCGTCCAGCGCAGACGATCGGGCCAGGATGCCGGGGCTGCGAGCGGCTCGCTCGCGACCAACGAGTACGCGGCGTCGTATCCGAGCGCGCTCAGGCTGTCGCCCACGAGGGGGTTCACTGCACCGGCGGTCGCGAGCGAGAGCTCACGGTAGGCGTCGAGCATCGCGCCGGCATCTGCCGCCGAGAGCGCGCCGCCCTCGCGGCCCAGCCGCGAGACCTCGGAATCGTCGCGGAACCGCGACCACTCCCGATCGAACCGATCGATGATGTCGCGCACGGTCGCGCGCGCCTTCGGCGAGAGCTCGACCACGGTCTCGATCTCCCAGCGCGTGCCGATCGCCTCGAACCGCCAGGTCTCCATGGGAGATCAGGCGGCTGCCTGCTCCTTGATGTCTTCCACGGCGAGGTTGAAGCCGCCGCTGGTGAGCGACGACCCGGCGACACGGTCGACGTCGAGGTCGTCGATCGCGACACCCACGACCTCGTCGGCGATGCCGTCGATGAAGGCGCCCTGGTACTGCTCGGTCTCGGAGGCCTTCGGGTCGCCCGTCACCTCGACGTCGGTCACCACGCCGTCGGCGAGGGTGAGCGTGACCGAGATCTCCTCGACCGTCTCGGGCGTCTGGTACGAGCCGTCGGCGGTGTAGGTGCCATCGGCGTAGGTGGAGGTGGCGTCGGAGCCGGACGACTCCGAACCGGTGCTCGAGTCCGAGGTGGATTCGGTGGTGGGGGCCGCGCCGTCGGAGTCCGCAGGAGTGCTCGCGCATCCTGCGAGGACGAGGAGTCCCGCGACTCCGATGAGGGCGGAGCCCTTTCGGACAGAGGTCGGTACGGTGCTGCGGATCATGATGGTCCTCCCGGCTCGGTGTCTGTCGACCTGATGTCGATGATTCGAGCGTAGGAAGCCCGGCTATGTACCGGCTGCGCCGTGTCGAGGCAGCCCCTATGGATCGGGACTACGCGTCTCCGCCGAACATGCTCGTGACGGAGCCGTCTTCGAAGACCTCGTGGATCGCACGGGCGAGCAGCGGGGCGATCGGCAGGATCGTGAGCTTGTCCCAGCGGCGAGACTCGGTCAACGGGATGGTGTCGGTGATGACGACCTCGTCGATCGATGCGTCCTGCAGGCGCTCGGATGCCGGATCGCTGAAGATCGCGTGCGTCGCCGCCACGATCACGCGGTGCGCACCCGCCGCCTTGAGCGCCTGAGCGGCCTTGACGATGGTGCCACCGGTGTCGATCATGTCGTCGACGAGCAGGCAGGTGCGGCCTTCGACCGTTCCGACGATCTCGTGCACGGACACCTGGTTGGCGACCTTCGGGTCGCGACGCTTGTGGATGATCGCCAGCGGCGCCCCCAGGCTGTCCGACCAGGTGTCGGCGACGCGCACGCGGCCCATGTCGGGCGACACGACCGTGAGGATCTCGCGGTCTGCCGGCGACAGGGTGCGCTGGAAGTAGTCGAGCAGCACAGGCTTCGCGAAGAGGTGGTCGACGGGTCCGTCGAAGAAGCCCTGGATCTGGGCGGCGTGCAGGTCAACGCTCATGACGCGGTCGGCGCCCGCGGTCTTGAGCAGATCGGCGACGAGGCGGGCACTGATCGGCTCACGGCCGCGGCCCTTCTTGTCCTGACGCGAATACGGATAGTACGGCGCGACGACCGTGATGCGCTTGGCGGAGGCGCGCTTGGCGGCGTCGATCATGATGAGCGTCTCCATGAGCCACTCGTTGACCGGTTCGCCGAACGTCTGGATGAGGAAGAGATCGACACCGCGGATCGACACCTCGAAGCGGGCGTAGATCTCGCCCGACGCGAAGGTGCGGTGCTCGACCGGAGCGTTCTCGGTGCCCAGCGCCTCGGCCACGGCCGCGGTGAGTGCAGGGTGGGAACGTCCCCCTGCGACGACGAGTCGCTTCTTGGTCTTCGCGATGATTCCGGGGGCTACCCCGTTGTCGCGATCCAGATCGACCGTCTTCTTCTTGCGCGCCATAGCCTGCCTATTCCGCCGATCGTTCGCGAGCTGCGGCATCCGCCGCGCCCGTCCCTGCTCTGTTCTTCTCGACCCAGCCTTCGACGTTGCGCTGAGGTGCGACGGTCATGGCCAGCGCTCCGGCCGGAACATCCTTGCGGACCACCGCGCCGGCGCCGGTCTTCGCGCCATTGCCAAGCCTAACGGGCGCGACGAGCACCGTGTGCGAGCCGGTGTGCACCTCGTCGCCGATCACGGTGCGGTGCTTGTTCACGTCGTCGTAGTTGGCGGTGATCGTGCTCGCGCCGAGATTGACACCGCGACCGATCGTCGCGTCACCGACGTACGAGAGGTGCGGAACCTTGCTGCCCTCGCCGATCTCGGCGTTCTTCGTCTCGACGTAGGCGCCGATCTTGCCGCGGGCACCCAGGATGGTGCCGGGGCGCAGGAACGAGAACGGTCCGACGGTCGCCTCGGCGCCGATCACGGCGAGCGTGGCATCGGTGCGACGCACGACGGCCCCCTCACCGACCTCGCAGTCGACGAGCGAGGTGTCGGGACCGATGGTGGCTCCCGCGGCGATGGTGGTCGCGCGCAGGATCTGCGTGTTCGGCAGGATCGTCACGTCGGGGGCGAGCGTGGCGTCGTCGTCGATCCAGGTCGTCGCGGGATCGACGACCGTCACGCCCTCGCGCTGCCAGCGGCGCACGATGCGGTCGTTGAGCACGCGCCCCGCCTCGGCCAGCTGTACGCGGTCGTTGATGCCGAAGGTCGACGCCGTGTCGACGGCGATCTCGGCGGCGACGGGCTGATCGGCACCGCGGAGGAGCTCGATCACCGTGGTGAGGTACACCTCGCCCTGGGCGTTGTCCTGTCCGACACGGGCGAGGAACGTGCGCAGCTCGGGAGCACGGAACACGTAGACGCCGGCGTTGATCTCGGTGACGGCGGCTTCCTCGGCCGATGCGTCCTTCTGCTCGACGATGCGCTGCACGGCGCCGTCGGCGTCGCGGATGACGCGTCCGTATCCGGTCGGGTCGTCGAGGCGCGCGCTGAGGAGCGTGGCGGCAGCGGAGGCGGCGCGGTGCCCCTGGATCAGCGCGCGGAGTGTGTCGACCTCGAGCAGCGGCACATCGCCCGACAGCACCAGCACGTCGCCGGCGAAGTCGCTCGGGAGGGCGTCGATCGCGACCTGCACCGCGCGCCCGGTGCCGGGCACGTCGTCCTGATCGATGAAGATCGCATCCGGGTAGTCCGCGGCGAGAGCGGCGACGACCTGGTCGCGCTCGTGCCGCACGACGACCTCGATGTGGTCGGCGCCGAGCACGGCCGCGGTGGTCAGCACATGGCCGACGAGGGGCCGGCCGCCGATCGGGTGCAGCACCTTGGGCAGCCGCGACTTCATTCGCGTGCCCTGGCCCGCAGCGAGGATGATGATCGCGAGGTTATTGACTGTCATGCTCCGCCGCCAGGACTCGAACCTAGACCTAACAGCTCCAAAGGCTGTCGTGCTGCCATTACACCACGGCGGACCGCGGCATCCACGAGGATGCCGCCCGATAAGTCTGCCACGTCCGCGCCGCGCTGCCTGTGCGTATCGGTGCGGGCCGTGTCATCCTCGTGAAACACGGCTCTGGGATGCTGCGGGGATGAGCATCCTGATCGGACGGGTCACCGTCGCCTCCCCCGAACTCGCCGAGTTCCTCCTCGCCCACCACGCCGACATGTCGGGAACGGCACCGACCGAGAGCCAGCACGCGCTTCCGCTCGACGGCCTGCTCGTTCCGGGGGTACGTCTGTTCACTGCACGCGAGGGAGACGACCTGGTCGCGACGGGTGCGCTGGCCACCATCGACGGCTCTCACGAAGAGCTCAAGTCGATGCGGACCGATCCGCAGCGCCGCGGCCGGGGCCTGGGTGCGATGATGCTCGCCGCCCTGCTCGACGACGCGTCGGAACGCGGCATCCGCCGGGTGTCGCTCGAGACCGGGAGCGCCGACTTCTTCCGTCCGGCGCGCGCTCTGTACGCCCGCGCCGGGTTCGTGGAATGCGCTCCGTTCGGCCGGTACGCCGTCGATCCGCACAGCACGTTCATGACCGTCGCACTGGCTCCGGCGTCGGACGGGGCATCCCGCGCGCGATACGCGATAATGGACGGATGAGCGCAACGGACGAGGTCGACAGGATCGTCGGCGCGTGGAACACGCAGCGCCCCGACCTCGACTTCTCGCCTCTCGAAGTGCTGTCGCGCATGGACCGCCTCTCGCGTCACCTCGATCGCGCACGGCGCGACGTCTTCCGGCGCAGCGACCTCGAGTCCTGGGAATGGGACGTGCTCTCGGCGCTGCGCCGAGCGGGCGCCCCGTTCCAGCTCTCCCCCAAGCAGCTGCTGCAGCAGACCCTGGTCTCCAGCGGCACCATGACCAACCGCATCGACCGGCTCGTCGCGCGTCGCCTGGTGCTCCGCGAAGCCGATCCCGGCGATGGCCGGAGCATCCTCGTCACGCTCACCGACGACGGACGCATGCGTGTGGATGCCGCGATCACGCGCCTCGTCGATGTCGAAGCCGACCTGCTGCAGGCGCTGTCGCGCGCGGACCGCGAGCGCCTGGCCGGGCTGCTGCGCAAGCTCAGCCTCAGCTTCGACGCGTGATCGGGGTCGACTGATGGCCATGCTCTCTCCTCTGCCCGCCCGCGACGGCGTCGGCGCGACGCGCCTGCACGTGCCGATGAGCGGGCCGTGGTCGACGGTCGCGGACTACATGGTCGAGCGCTTCTTCCACATCGATGCCGAGACACTGCGGGAGCGATTCGACCGCGGAGAGATCGTCGCCCGCGATGCGAGTCCGCTCAGCCGCGACACTCCCCTGGGCGCGGAGGAGTTCATCTGGTACTTCCGCGAACCGCCGGCGGAGACCGAGATCCCGTTCGCGATCGAGGTGATCCATCAGGACGACGACCTGGTCGTCGTCGACAAGCCGCACTTCCTGCCGACGACGCCGGGCGGCAAGTATCTGCAGAATTCCGCGCTGGTGCGCCTGCGCAATCTGCTCGGCAACGCCGATCTCGCACCGATCCACCGCCTGGATCGCGCCACGGCGGGTCTGCTGATGTTCTCCGCCCGCCGCGAGACGCGCGGTGCCTATCAGCTGCTCTTCCAGAGGCGGACGGTGCAGAAGGTCTACGAGGCGGTGTCCGCACGGCCCGCGGACTGGGACGCCGAGAAGCCGGAGCTGGCGGGGCATCCGTTCCCCGTCGTCTACCGCAACCACATCATCAAGGCCCGCGGTCAGGTGTGCGTGCAGGTCGACGCCGAACGCGAGCCCAACTCGGAGACGCTCATCGAGCTGCTCGGCAGCGACGATCGGGTCGTGCACACACTGCTGCGCCCGCACAGCGGCAAGATGCACCAGCTGCGCGTGCACCTCGCGGCCCTCGGCATGGGCATCCTCAACGACGGCTTCTACCCCGAGCTGCTGCCCGAGACGCCCGACGACTACGCGCGCCCGCTGCAGCTGCTCGCCCGCGAGCTGCGGTTCATCGATCCGGTCTCCGGCGCCGAGAGCGTATTCGTCTCACGCCGCAGCCTGCAGGATGCTCCTGTGGCGGATACTCCTGTGCCGAACGCGGACGTCAGCGACGCATGATCTTGCGCGCCAGGCGCGTGCCGAGCAGCTGCACCAGGTGCACGAACACCACGATGAGAGCGATCGCCGCCCACATCACCACCGGCTCGAACTGACGGAAGCCGTAGATCTGGGCGAACGCACCGAGGCCGCCACCACCGATCAGACCCGCCATCGCCGTCATGTCGATGAGCGCCACGACGATGAACGTGTAGCCGAGGATCAGCGGTCCGAGCGACTCGGGGATCGCGACGGTGAAGAGGATGCGCAGGGGGCCAGCGCCCATCGCGCGAGCGGCCTCGATCACGCCGGGCGACACCGAGACGAGGTGCTGCTCGACGATGCGTCCGATCGCGAACGACGCGGCGAGGGCGATGATGAACGCCCCGGCGGTCGTGCCGATGCCGACGCCGACGACCACGCGGGCGAAGGGCTGGGCGACCGCCATGAAGATGACGAACGGGATGGGGCGGAAGACGTTGACCGCGAGGTTCGCGAGCATCGACACGGCCCGGTTCTGCAGCAGACCGCCGGGGCGCGTCACGTAGAGGATGATGCCGATCAGCAGACCGAGCACGCCACCCAGGACGAGAGCGAACGACGTCATGTACAGCGTCTCGAGCGCGGCGGCCCAGAATTCGGGGGCCAGTTCCTGCAGACGATCCATCAGAGGGCCTCCTCTCGCGCGATCTCGGTGACTTCGACGCGTTCGCCGATCGTCGCGAGAGTGCGGTCGATCGCGGCGCTCTCACCGCGGATCGCGAGTGTGAGGTGCCCGAAGGCCCTCCCGCGGATGTCGTTGATGCCGCCGTACACGAGCTCGAAGTCGAGCCCGGCGCTCGCCAGATCGAGGAACACCTGTGCCTGCGACGAGTCGCCGTCTCGGAACGAGAACGTGACCAGGCGTCCGCGGTGGCGTTCGCGCAGCACCGAGAGCTCGGCAGGCGACGGGATGCCCTTGACCACGGTGCCCACGAAGCGCTGGGACGCGGGGTTCTGAGGGGCCGAGAAGACGTCGAAGACGTCGCCCTGCTCGATGACGCGCCCGCGCTCCATCACGGCCACCTTCGTGGCGATCGTCTGGATCACGTCCATCTCGTGGGTGATGACGACGATGGTGACTCCCTGCTCCTGATTGACCCGCTTGAGCAGGTCGAGCACCTCGTGCGTGGTCTGCGGGTCGAGCGCGCTGGTCGCCTCGTCGGCGAGCAGGATCGCCGGCCCCGTGGCGAGAGCGCGGGCGATGCCGACGCGCTGCTTCTGACCGCCCGAGAGCTGCTCGGGGTAGGCCTTGGCCTTGTCGGAGAGGCCCACGAACGAGAGCAGCTCGGTGACCCTGGTCTCGATGTCGGCCTTCGACCAGCCGGCGAGCTTGAGCGGGTAGGCGATGTTCGCCCGCACCGTGCGCGACGAGAACAGGTTGAACTGCTGGAAGATCATGCCGATGCCGCCGCGGACCTTGCGCAGCTCGCTCTCGCGGAGCGACGTCACATCGACGCCGTCGACGTGGATCGTGCCGCCCGTCGCCGGTTCGAGCGCGTTGATCAGGCGGACGAGGGTCGATTTGCCGGCGCCGGAGTATCCGATGATCCCGAAGACGTCGCCCTTCTCGATCGAGAGGGTGACGTCATCGACGGCGACGATCTCGGCGTCGCCCGGAGTGCGGGACGGATACGCCTTCGACACGTTGGTCAGGCTCACGATCGGCATGTGGTGCTCCGTGTGGTTGTCGGGAACGACGAATCGGGTGACGCACGAAGCGCCACCCGATTCTCTCGCATCAGGCGGGGTTACTCCCGCCTCGATCACTTGTTCGCTGCGGTGTCCTTCTGGACCTTCGCGAGCGAGGCGACCAGGTCGGCGACCGGCGTCTGCACGGCGACCGCGGTGTTGCCGGAGGACTCGAGCAGAGCAGCCTGCACGTCCTCGTCGGTCTGGAAGATCTCGACGAGCTTGAGGTACGTCTCGTTGTCGGCGTCGTCGGCACGCGCCGCGAAGATGTTCACGTACGGCAGGGCGTTCGGGTCTTCGGGGTCGTCCTGGGCGATCGCGTCGTCGAACGTGAGTCCGGCGTCCTCGACGAAGTCGTTGTTGATGATCGCCGCGGCGACATCGGGCAGCGACGTCGGGATGAGCGCGGCTTCGAGGGCCGTGACCTTCACCTTGGACTTGTCGGTGTCGACGTCGGCCAGGTCGGAGAAGATCGTGCCGCCGCTCTTGAGCTCGACGAGCCCGGCGGACTGGAGCACGAGCAGCGCACGCGCCTGGTTCGAGGCGTCATCCGGGACGGCGACGGTCTCGCCCTCGGGGATGCTGTCGACGTCGTCGAACTTGGTCGAGTACAGGCCCAGCGGGTAGATCGCGGTCGAACCGACGGGAGTCAGGTCGGAGCCCGAGTCCTCGTTGTAGCCGGCGAGGTACACGATGTGCTGGAACTGGTTGAGGTCGATCTCGCCCTCGCTCAGAGCCGGGTTCGGCTGCTCGTACGAGCCGAAGTCGACGATCTCGACCTCGATGCCCTCTTCGGCGGCGGCGTCGACGAACGCCGGCCACTGCGGGTCGCCCTTGCCGACGACGCCGATCTTGACGACCTGGCCCTCCGTCGAACCGGAGTCGCCGGAACCGGCGTCGGAGGATGCGGTGGCGCAGCCGGCGAGCGCGACGAAGAGGGGGACCGCGGCGAGGGCGGCGATGATGGACGTGGTGCGACGGGACATGATGATTCGAGTTCCTCTCTCAGGGACTCACATACGTTAGGCAGGTGTGCGACCGCGCGCGGAATCGCCTGTCACACAGCGTCACGCGACGGTCGGATGCCGTCAGTCGAACTCTTCGATGCCCTGCAGGCGCACCTGTTCGAGGTCGAGGCGGGCGGCGATGCGGCGCACCACGAGATCGTCGACGGTGCCCGCGCGCCGCAGCCCGAGCAGCACCTCCCGCTTGCGGTCGATCAGCGCCAGCTTGAGGGTGGTGTGCTCCTCGTGGCGGATCAGCGGCGAGCGCTGCAGCAGGTCGACGTCGGCCGACGTGGCGATCATCTGCAGGGTGGTGCCGTCGAGCCCGTCCACCGTGCTGCCCCCGCCGCCGAAGCTTTCGTCGCCGTCGCCGTCGCTGTCGCCTTCACCGGCGAGCGATGCCGTGCCCGCGCCGAGCGGGTCGGGCGCGTCGAGCATCTCGTCGAGCGCGCGGGCTTCGGAGTCGACGAGCGCCTGCTCGCGGGCGAGTGACTTGGCGTTGGCGAACTCGAGCATCTGGTAGCCCTCGGCGCGCACCCGGTCGCGCACTTCCTGCCCGACGCCGTGCTCGACCGCGAGATCGTCGAGGGCGGCGAGCGCCGCACCCGAGATCGTGCGTTCGGCGAGCTCGTACTCCTCCTGCTCGGCGTGGTCGACGGGCATCCGCGCCCAGCGCACCACGGCAGGAAGCAGCGGGCCCTGCACGAGCAGGCTGAGCAGGATGACGCCGGCTGTCACGAACACGATCTCATCGCGGCCGGCGGTGCCCTCGGCGAGCGTCGTCGGAACCGAGAGCGCGATCGCGAGCGACACGGCCCCGCGCATGCCGGCGACCGTCGAGACGAGACGCGCCCGCGAACGCAGACCGCGCGGGGGGCGCGGACCGGACGGTCGTTGGAAGAGCGCGCTGAACAGCTGGAACAGGTAGCGCACCGCGACGAGCGTCGCCCACACCGCGACCGAGGTGAGCACGAGCCAGCCGATCATGCCGGCCGAGATCTCGTGCACGACGAACTGCACCTCGAGCCCGATCAGGATGAAGAGGGCTCCGTTGAGCAGGAAGACACCGAACGGCCACACGGCATCCGACTGTCGCCGCGACGACGCCGTCGTCACACGCGGAGAGACGTACGCGACGATGAGGCCCGCGACGACCACGGCCAGCACCCCCGATGCCTCGATGATCTCGGCGAGGAGGAACGCGGTGAACGGGATGAGCAGCAGGGTCACGTTGATGGCGGCGGTCGAGTTCGTTCGGCTCAGCAGCAGCGCTCCGAGAACCGCGATCACGGCGCCCGCGGCGATACCGCCGACGTAGGAGACGATGACCGTCAGGGTGACCGACATGGGTGTGATCTGACCGCCGACGGCGAGCGAGACCGCGATCGCGTAGAGCACGAGGGCGGTGCCGTCGTTGGTGAGGCTCTCGGCCTTGAGCTTCATGAACATGCGCCGCGGCAGCAAGCGTCCGAGAGCGGCGACGGCGGTGGCATCTGGCGGGGCGACAGCGGCGCCGAGGATCAGAGCGATCTCCCACGGCATCCCGAACAGCACGCCGATGCCGGCGACCGCGAACGCCGATGCGACGACCAGCAGCGTGCTCATCGGCAGGATGTAGCGGAAGTCACGACGGATGGACCGCAGCGAGGTCGTGATGCTCTCCCAGAACAGCATGACCGGGAGGAACAGCAGCAGCACGGTCTCCGGCGGCAGCTGCACCTCGCGCAGCGGAGGGATGAACCCGAGCAGCAGGCCGAAGACCACGAGCACGAGCGGCAGAGCCAGCCTCACGCGCGGGGCGAGCAGCGTCCCGACGAGGATCGTGAGTCCGAGCAGGACCGTGACCTCGAGTCCTTCCATGTGCACCTCCGAATGCCGCAGAATCGTGCTGTGCGACACCGGATGGCGTCAGACCCCGCCCAGGGCACAGCGCGTTGCAAGGCAAAGGTATTCCCGCCGGCGCGAGATAACCAGGTACTGCCGGTCACCCCATCTGTTCGGTGAGCTCGAACCAGCGCACCTCGAGCTCGTCGATCTCCGCCTGCTGGGCGCTGATCGACGCCATCTTCTCGCCCAGCCCTGCGTAGTCGGACTGGTCGTGCTCGACGAGCGATTGCTTCGCGGTGTTGACCTGCTGCGTGAGCTTCTGGATGCGCCTTTCGAGAGCCGAGATCTCCTTCTGCGCGGTGCGCAGCGCGGCGCCGTCGAGACCGGGAGCGGCGGGAGCGGATGCCGTCGCCGCGGTGTTCTTCGCCGTCTGGCTCTGTCCCGACGGGTTCCTGCCGGGCGCGGCATCCTGCAGCTTTCGCAGCTTGAGATACTCGTCGACGCCCCCGGGGAGGTGGCGCAGACGCCCGTCGAGGATCGCGAACTGCTGATCGGTGACGCGCTCGAGGAAGTAGCGGTCGTGGCTCACGACGAGGAGGGTGCCCGACCAGGAGTCCAGCAGGTCTTCGATCGCGGCCAGCATGTCGGTGTCGAGGTCGTTGGTCGGCTCATCGAGGATCAGCACGTTCGGCTGGTCGAGCAGCACGAGGAGCAGCTGCAGGCGGCGCTGCTGTCCGCCCGAGAGGTCTTTCACCGGGGTCGAGAGCTGGGCCGACGAGAAGCCGAGGCGCTCGAGCAGCTGCCCGGGCGTAAGATCCTGTTCCTTCGAACCCGCTCCGAGCGTGTACGAGGTGCGCAGACCCGAGATGACCACGCGCACCGGGTCTTTCCAGTACTGGTCGAGTTCGTCGAGACGCTGGGTGAGGGTCTTCACCTTCACGGTCTTGCCGTGCTTGACGACTCCGACGGTCGGCTCGACGGTGCCGGACACGAGGCCGAGGAGGGTCGACTTGCCCGCACCGTTCACGCCGAGGATGCCGGTGCGCTCCCCCGGTGCGATGCGCCACTCGACGTCGCGCAGGATGACCTTCTCGCCGCCGTCGGCCGTAGGGTAGGTGACCCCCACGTCGAGCAGGTCGACCACATCCTTGCCGAGGCGCGAGACGGCCAGCGACTGCAACGACACCTTGTCGCGGATCTCGGGCACGTCGGCGATCAGCTCGTTGGCCGCGTCGATGCGGAACTTGGGCTTGGCGGTGCGGGCCGGGGCGCCGCGACGCAGCCAGGCGAGCTCCTTGCGGGCGAGGTTCTGCCGCTTCGCCTCGGTCGCCGCCGACATGCGGTCGCGCTCCACGCGCTGCAGGATGTAGGCCGCATAGCCGCCCTCGAAGGGCTCGACGATGCGGTCGTGCACCTCCCACGTCTCGGTGGAGATCTCGTCGAGGAACCAGCGATCGTGGGTGACGACGAGAAGGGCTCCCGAGTTCGGGGCCCAGCGCTTCTTGAGATGCCCGGCGAGCCAGGTGATGGCCTCGACGTCGAGGTGGTTGGTGGGCTCGTCGAGCGCGATGACGTCCCAGTCGCCGGTGAGCAGGCGCGCCAGCGAGACGCGGCGACGCTGGCCACCGCTGAGGGAGCCGATCTCGGCGTGCCACGGCAGATCCCGGAGAAGGCCCTCGATGACGTCGCGCGTGCGTGCGTCACCGGCCCACTCGTAGTCCGGGGTGTCGCCGACGACGGCGGCGCTGATCGTGAGGTCGTCCGGCAGGGTGTCGGCCTGGTCGAGGACGCCGATGGTGGTCCCGCCGCGCACCGTGACGCGGCCCGAATTGGGCTCCTTACGGCCGGCGAGCATGCCGAGCAGGCTGGACTTGCCGTCGCCGTTGCGGCCGACGATGCCGATCCGATCCCCCTCCTCGATGCCGAGGGTCACGGAGTCGAAGACGACCCTGGTCGGGTATTCGAGGTGCAGGGCTTCAGCCCCGAGAAGATGTGCCATATCACTACCCAGGGTAGTTGGGTGCGGGCTGGGTGGTTACCGGGCGAGCGCGGCGGCACGGATCTGCACGAGCGCGAGGTCGAGCAGAGGTGTCGCGACCCCGAGGGCGCGGGCGCGCCGGGCGAGATCGCCGAGGATGTGCTCGGCCTCGGTGGGGAGTCCCGCTGTGAGGTCGCGGTACAGCGACGTCGTGAAGCCCGACCCGGGTTCGGTCAGCAGAGAGAGCGACTGCTCGTGAGCGCGCACGGAGACGGGGTGACCGGCAGCATCCGCGACGGATTCCGTTTCCTCAATGGCCTGGAGGATGCTCGGCAGTCCCCCCGCCTCGATGATCGCGCCCACGGCGTTGCGGAAGAGGCACGTGATGACCGAGGCCGCGGCGATGAACATCCATTTCTCCCAGAGCGCGCCGAGGATGTCGTCGCTGACCTCGAGTCGGATGCCCGGCACGTCGAGCGCCTCCACGAGGCCGTCCGACGGGCGCCCGCCCTCCGGGGCGCCGATGGTGAGCGTGGTGAGGTCCATCAGCTGCCGGACGACTGCGCCGTCGAGGGTCGCGACGATCTTCGCGGCGCCGCCGATCACCTGGCCAGGGAACGCCTCTCCGAGGAGATCGATCTGCGCGATGCCGTTCAGGATCGGAACGACCCGAGTGTCGGGGCCCACGAATCGGCGCACATCGGCGATCGCGGATTCGAGGGCGGATGCCTTCACCGTGACGAGCACGAGGTCGAACGGCGGCGCACTCTCGTCGGCGGTCAGGGTGGTGACGGAGAGCGTGCGGTCGGCGGTCGGTGAGACGAATCTCAGGCCATCGCGGCGGAGCTCGTCCGCGCGACGCGGCCGCACGAGATAGGTGATGTCGCGGCCCGCCTCCTGCAGCAGGGAGCCGAACGCGCCGCCGGTTGCGCCGGCGCCGACGATGAGGATGCGCATGGGGAGCTCCTGTCCGATTCGTGGCGTCTCGCACCCTCAGCCCATACGTCGAGAGATTCTGAGATGCGAATATCTCGTATCTTTGTTCGAATGTCGGTGGTGGGTGGTGTGCTGTTCTCATGACCTTAGTGCTCGACGCGACCGAATCGCAGATGGTGATGCTCGCCGACCTGGTCGGTGCGCTGTGCGTCGCCGAAGAGACTCTGGCCGGAATGCAGGCCGCGCGCGATGGGATGCTGGCGATGGCGTCGCGGCTCGCGATCGACATCGCCCAGCAGACGGCGCACCCCGATCACGGCGACATGGCGCTGCGTACGGTGGCTGCTGAGATCGGTGCGGCGCAACGGGTCAGTGACCGCACGATCGAGCGTCGCATGTCGGAGGCATCGTGGTTGGTCGAGGAGTTTCCGTCGGTGTGGGCGGCGCAGGGCGCAGGCAGCATCTCCGCCGCGCACGCGCGGGTGATCGTCGAGGCGGGGGCGCATCTCGACGACCCTGCAGATCGAGCGGCGTACGCCGCGTCCGCTCTGGAAGTGGCGTACGTCGAGTCCCCGAATCGCTTGCGCCGCCTCGCCCGCCGCATCGCCGAGGCGTACCAGGCGCGATCGTTGACGGACCGACACCGGGACGCCCGTGACAAGCGTCGTGTCTGGCTGAGAGATCTCGACGACGGTATGTCCGAACTCGGCGTGTACGGTCCGTCGGCGCTGCTGCACGGCATGTACGACCGGTTGTCGCAGATGGCGCACGCGCTGATCGATCAGAGTAGCCGCGGGGTGGATGCTGAGGGCGCCGCTGCAGGCCACGACGCAGGCCACGACGCAGGCCACGACGCGGCCTCCGATCCCGCGCCCGCAGTGGACCAGCTCCGCGCCGACCTGCTCGCCGATCTCGTTCTGACCGGCGTTCCGGCCGGCCACGACAGCGCGGGCGATCTGCTGGGGCCGATACAGGCGCGCGTCGAGGTGACGGTGCCGGTCCTGACACTGATGGGTGCTGCCGATCCGCTCGGCGGGCCCGCACCTCCTCCCGCCGAGCTCGACGGGAGCACCCCGATCGACATCGACACTGCGCGACGCCTCGCGGGTGCCGTGTCCGGGTGGGAGCGGGTGCTCACGCATCCGATCAGCGGAGCGCTGCTCGCGGTCGACCGCTATCGCCCCGGCGATCAGCTGAAACGCCACCTGAGGGCTCGCGATCAGCGCTGCCGCTTCCCGGGGTGCGGGATCGCCGCGCGGAAGTGCGACATCGACCACAATCACGCGGCGTCCGACGGCGGCCCGACATGCGCCGAGAACCTCGCGCACTTCTGCCGGCGGCATCACACGATGAAGCACCACTCCCCCTGGCGGGTGAGGCAGACAGCAGGAGGGGTGCTCGAATGGCGCAGTCCGACCGGGCAGATCTACGTCGATCGGCCTCCGCCGCAGAACACCGTGCGATTCACGCCGGTCGGTGGCAATGCGCCAGGCCTGCCTCCTGGAGCCCGGCTGACCTGAGCGCGTACCAAGACAACAGGCCGCCCGGACCCGAAGTTCCGGACGGCCTGTGCTGTGGTGCTGTGTCTTACATATCGTGCCGTGTTTCCGAATCGTGAGCGACAGAGTCACTCACCGGAGGTGCTTACTGGTACGACTTGACGATCTCGAGCAGGCTCGGAACGTTCGCGTACGCCTCAGCAGCGTTCTCCTTGGTGACGATCAGCGGCTCGAGCAGGAACGAGTCGACGATCTTCGAGCCGTTGTCGTAGGACTCGGTGTCGTTGACGTCGACCTCTTCGCCCTTCTGGAGCTGTTCGACCATCTTGATGGCCTGCTCCACGAGCAGCGAGGTGTCCTTGTTGATCGTGGAGTACTGGATGCCCTCCATGATCGACTTGACGGACTCGACCTCGGAGTCCTGACCCGTGACGACCGGAACCGGCTTGCCGGCCTGCTGCACCGAGGTGATGATGGCGCGAGCAAGAGTGTCGTTCGGGGACAGCACGCCGTCGATGACGGTGTCGCCGCTGTACGAACCGGTCAGGATCGTGTCCATGCGGTTCTGGGCGTTCTCGGGCAGCCAGCCCTCGGTCGCCGTCTGAGAGATCTCGGACTGACCCGAGACGACGTTCAGCGTGCCGTCGTCGATCTTCGGCTGGAGGACCTCCATCGCACCGTCGAAGAAGACGGCCGAGTTGGCGTCATCCGGCGATCCCGAGAACAGCTCGATGTTGTACGGCGCCTCGTGACCTGCACGCTCGGCGAGACCGTCGAGGAGTGCCTGTCCCTGCAGCTGGCCGACCTTGAAGTTGTCGAATGCGACGTAGTAGTCGACGGCCTCGGTGTTCTCGATGAGACGGTCGTAGGCGATCACGTAAGCGCCGGCATCCTTCGCCGCCTGCACCTGCGTGGCCAGCTGCTTGCCGTCCTTCGCACCGATGATGATGACCTTGGCACCGTTGGTGACCATGGCCTGGATCTGGTTCTGCTGCTCGGCGACCGTGTTGGTGGCCGGCGCGTACTGCACGTCGGCCTTGAACCCGGCCGACTCGAGGCCGTCGGTGAACAGCTTGCCGGCGAGCACCCAGTTCTCCGACGTCTTGTCGGGGAGTGCGACACCGATCGTCGCATCTGCGGCGAAACCGGACGTTTCTGCTTCTTCACCGGATCCGGTGTCACCGCCGCGCTCCGATGAGCAGCCGGTGAGGGCGAAGGCGCCCGCGACGACAAGCGCTGTCGCCGAAACAAGGATCTTCTTCATGTGATCTCTTTCTCTGGTGTGTGAAGGTCTCATCGCGCGTGGGCCACGCGGTGGGACCCCTACTTTCCGCTCGTCTTGTCGACGGGTGGGGCTTGGTAGGTCTTGTTGGGCTCGAAGGTCTCGAGTGCCGGATCCTGCTGACGGCCGAAGCGGCGCGTCATGAATCCGATGATCGACGGGCGACCCTGCTGCTTGTTCCAGACGTCGATGCCGACCGCGAACAGGAGCACGATGCCCTTGATCATCGAGACGACGTCGGCACCCTGGCCGAGCAGTGCGAGGCCGTTGTTGAGGAACGCCATCACGAGGCCACCGATGATCGACCCGATCACGGTGCCGACGCCACCGGCGACGGCCGCGCCACCGATGAAGACCGAGGCGATCGCGTCGAGCTCCCAGCCGGTGCCGTCGTTCGGGCCGG
The DNA here is from genome assembly GCF_044743285.1 of Microbacterium sp. NPDC087665. Taxonomy (NCBI): domain Bacteria; kingdom Bacillati; phylum Actinomycetota; class Actinomycetes; order Micrococcales; family Microbacteriaceae; genus Microbacterium; species Microbacterium sp. NPDC087665. The sequence continues at coordinate 139,066 of NZ_JBIUWD010000006.1, forward strand.
AGGCCTGCGAACGGGCGACGAAGATCATTCCGGCGAGCGCGGCGAGAACCGACATGTTCATCATGACGAAGAAGTCGACCCAGCGGTCCTTCACACCCGACAGACGCGCGGCCTGGCGGTTGCCACCGACGGCGTAGATGTGGCGGCCGAAGACGGTCTTGCTCGTGACGAACGAGTAGATGATGACGAGCGCGAGCAGGATGAGACCCGGAACGGGGAAGCTCGTGCCGGGGCGACCGGTGGCGAACATCCAGGCGGCGGCGAGCACGACCGCCGAGAGGAGCACGACCTTGGTGACGGTCACCCAGAGGGGCGCGCTGTCGGAGCCCATCTTGTGCTGCACACGGCGGGTGCGGATCTCCCAGAAGATCAGCCACGCCACGGCCACGAGGGCGAGAAGCATGGTCGGCACGTTGAACGGGACCGGCAGACCGATCTCAGGCAGGTAGCCCGTTCCGATGATCTGGAAGCCCTTCGGGACCGGGATCGTCTGCGCGTCGCCGATCCACTGCTGGGCGCCGCGGAACAGCAGCATGCCCGCCAGGGTCACGATGAACGCGGGCACCCCGACGTAGGCCACCCAGAAGCCCTGCCATGCACCCACGGCGGCGCCGACGGCGAGGCCGAGCAGGATCGCGAGCGGCCAAGGAAGGTTCCACTCGGTCATCGACTTCGCGACGATGATGCCGGTGAACGCCGCCACGGAGCCGACCGAGAGGTCGATGTGCCCCATGATGATGACCATCACCATGCCGATCGCGAGGATCAGGATGAAGGAGTACTGGTTGATCACGTTGATCAGGTTGCCCGAGGTCAGCGTCGCACCGTTCGGACCGTTGCGCAGAAGGGTCAGGATCTCGAACAGCACGATGATGACGATGAGGCTGCCGAGGATTCCGAACTGGCGCAGCGTCGAGGTGCCGCCGCCTCCGAACATCTTCGTGATGTCCTTGAAGTGGAATCCGCTCTTGGCGGGGGTGGATTCGGTGGTCATGCGGATGCTTTCTGAGTCGCGGAGGTCATGCTGCGCATGAGGGCCTCGGGTGTGGCCTGATCGGCCGGGATGCAGTCGGTGACCCGACCTTCGAAGACGGTGTAGATGCGGTCGCAGATTCCCAGCAGCTCGGGGAGCTCGCTGGAGATGACGATGACGCCCTTGCCCTGGGCGGCGAGCTCGTTGATGATCGCGTAGATCTCGTACTTCGCTCCGACGTCGATGCCGCGGGTGGGCTCATCGAGGATCAGCAGGTCGGGGTCGGTGAACATCCACTTCGCCAGCACGACCTTCTGCTGGTTACCGCCCGACAGCTTGCCGACGCCCTCTTCGACCGAGGGGGTCTTGATGCGCAGCGACTTGCGGTACTGCTCGGCCACCGCGTATTCGGCGCGGGAGTCGACGACGCCGTTCCTCGAGATCTTGGAGAGCTTGGCGGCCACGACCGATCGCTTGATCGTGTCGAGCAGGTTGAGGCCCAGCACCTTGCGGTCCTCGCTCACGTAGGCGAGACCGTGCTTGATCGCCGACGACACGTCGTGCAGGGCGACCTCCTGGCCGTCCTTGATCATCGTCCCCGAGAGGAACGTGCCGTACGAGCGACCGAAGATGCTCATCGCGAACTCGGTGCGACCGGCGCCCATGAGACCGGCGACGCCGACGACCTCGCCGCGACGGACGTTGAGGTTCGACCCCTTCACGACCATGCGCTCGGTGACGGTCGGATGCTGCACCCACCAGTCCTTGACCTCGAAGAAGACCTCGCCGATCTCGGGAGTGCGGTCGGGGTAGCGGCTCTCGAGCGAGCGACCGACCATGCCGCGGATGATGCGATCCTCGTTGATCTCGCCACGCGAGATATCGAGCGTCTCGACCGTGCGGCCGTCGCGGATGATCGTGATCTCATCGGCGATCTGCTCGATCTCGTTGAGCTTGTGGCTGATCATGATCGACGCGATGCCCTTGGCCTTGAGTCCGAGGATCAGGTCGAGCAGGTGCTGCGAGTCGTTCTCGTTCAGCGCCGCGGTCGGCTCGTCGAGGATGAGCAGCTTGACGTCCTTGTTGAGCGCCTTGGCGATCTCGATCAGCTGCTGCTTGCCGACGCCGAGGGTCTTGACCTGCACGTCGGGGTCTTCGCTCAGTCCGACGCGCGCGAGCAGTTCGACCGCGCGGCTCGTCTGGGCCTGCCAGTCGATGATGCCGAAGCGACGGATCTCGTTGCCGAGGAAGATGTTCTCGGTGACCGAGAGCTCGGGGATGAGAGCGAGCTCCTGGTGGATGATCGCGATGCCGGCGGCTTCGCTCGCCGCGATGTCCTTGTAGCGCTGCTCTTCGCCGTACAGCAGGATCTCGCCTTCGTAGGTGCCATAGGGGTACACCCCCGACAGCACCTTCATGAGAGTCGACTTTCCCGCACCGTTCTCGCCGCAGATCGCATGGATCTCTCCGGCTCGGACGGTGATCGAGACGTCGGCAAGAGCCTTGACCCCAGGGAATTCCTTGGTGATGTTACGCATCTCCAGGATGGGACCAGACACGGTCGGCAACGTTGCTGTGGTGCTCACGGATCTTCCTCGCGACGTGCGGCCACCTTCGATGTGACCGTTCACATTGGGTATATCAAACTCCGGAATACCGAGCGATGTCAAGTCCGCTCCCGGATTTCGTGTCGTTACCGTGATCTGCTCGGCACGTGCGCGGCGGAGGACTCCCGCTCGCGCAGCGTGATGTGCAGCGGACCGAACACGGGAACCTCTTCGCCACGGATCTGGGCGAGCAGAATGCGCACCGCTCGACGCCCGAGTTCGGGGAACTCCTGGTGCACCGTGGTGAGCGTCGGCGCGACGTGCGCCGCCACCGGCACATCGTCGAACCCGACCACGCTGATGTCGTCGGGAACGCTCACACCGGCATCGCGGAATCCGTGCAACAACCCGATGGCCATGAGGTCGTTCGCGGCGAACACCGCGGTGAAGTCGCGGCGCCGCGACAGCTCCTGCCCCGCGAAGTAGCCGAAGTCCGCCGTCCAGTCGCCGCGGATCGGCGGGAAGGTCGGCAGATCGGCCTCCCGCAGCGCATCGAGATACCCGCGCATGCGCGACTCCGCTTCGATCCAGTCCTGGGGACCCGCGACGTGCACGATGTCGCTGTGACCGAGGCGGATCAGATGCTCGGTCGCCGCCCGCGCCCCCGCGACCTGATCGGCCGACAGGCTCACACCGTCGGACCCCGACGCCGTCTGCAGCGTGACGAACGGGAAGTCCACCGCCATCCCGCGCAGCACGTGGAAGACGCGCACCTGGGGTGCGAGCACCACGATCCCGTCGACCTGCTCCCGCGCGAGCTGGCGCACCGCGCTCCCGATGGCCTCTGGCGTCGTGGCCGCGAGGTTGAGGGTCGAGACCGAATAGCCCTCTTCGCGCGCGGCATCCTCGATGCTCGCGATCGACGAAGTCGGGCCGAACTCGCCGATGGTCGCCGACAGCACGCCCAACACGTTCGACTTGCTCGTGACGAGTGCACGGGCCGCCAGATTGGGACGGTAGTCCAGCACTGAGATCGCGTCGAGGACCTTGGCCTTGGTCTCGGGACGGATGCTGGGGTGATCGTTCAGCACGCGGGAGACCGTCTGGTGCGAGACGCCGGCCAGTCGGGCCACGTCGCGGATGCTCGGCATCCGGGCGCGTTCGGAGGCGCTGGACATCACGGCCTCCTTGCATGTGCACTCGCATGTGCACGGTCACATCGTAAGTTCATTATGGCGCTCGCGGCGCGCGAACGCACGCCGGCTCCGGTCGCAAACCGGCCGGGAGGGCGCAGGACGACGTCAGACGAGGATGCGCGCGCCCGGCACCGGGCCGTGCACGTGCAGGGATTCGCGCCCCGCCTGGCGGAGCGCGGCCTGCACGCTCTGCGCCGTCTCGGGGTCAGCGCACAGGAGGGCGACGGTCGGCCCGGAACCCGAGACGATGCCCTGCAGCGCCCCCGCCCGGATGCCCTGCCTGATGGTCTTCTCGAGGTCGGGGCGCCGACTCACCGCCGCCGCCTGCAGGTCGTTGTGCAGACTCGCGGCGAGCTGCACCGCATCGCCGGAGCGCAGGGCCTGGAGCACCGGGATCGGCACGTCCAACGACACCGGAGCATCATCGGCGAGAGCGCCCTCGTCGTCGCGGAGACGATCGAGCTGCTCGTAGACGACCGGCGTCGAGAGGCCCTCGTCGCTCGTGACGAGCACCCAGTCGAAGCGTCCGCGCGCGAGTGCCGGATTGAGCTGATCGCCGCGCCCCGTGCCGACGGCGGTTCCGCCGTGCAGGGCGAACGGTACGTCGGCACCCAGGCGCGCCGCGAGTTCGTGCAGCCGCGTGAGGGTGAAGCCTGTCCCCCACAGCGCGTCGCACGCGACCAGTGCGGCCGCAGCATCCGCCGACCCGCCGCCCATGCCGCCGGCGACCGGCACGCTCTTGCGGATCTCGAGGGCGACGCCGCCGTGGTAATCCGCCGCGGCGGCGAGCAGCTTCGCCGCCCGCATGGCGAGGTTTCGATCGTCGAGCGGCACATCGGCCGCATCCCCCACGCCCGTCACGGTCACCGAGAAATCGTCGGCCGGTCGCGCGATCACGTCTTCGTACAGCGAGACCGCCTGGAAGACCGTCGCGAGCGCGTGGTAGCCGTCGTCGTGACGCGCCCCCACCCCGAGGTAGACGTTGATCTTGCCGGGGGCGCGCACGTGCACGGAGTCGTCGGACGCGGCGGAGCTCATGGAGCGATCCCTCTCACTGGGGGTGGTTCACAGGTCGGAGGACTTGGCCCACAGGTTCACATCGATCGCACCGGCGAGGGCGTCGATGCGGCCGAGCTGGTCTGCTGTGAACTCCGGGCCGTTGACGGCGGCGATGTTCTCGTCGAGCTGCGAGGTGCGCGATGCGCCGATGAGGGCGGATGCCACGACCGGGCTGCGCAGCGTCCACTGCAGCGCGAGCTGCGCGAGCGACTGCCCGCGCTCCTGCGCGATGGCGTTCAGGTCGCGCAGGGTCTGCACGGCCTCGTCGGTGAGACGCCCCTCGGGGAGCGATCCGCGCTGCTGCGCGCGCTCCGCAGTGCCGTCACCGAGGTACTTGTCGGTGAGCAGCCCCTGCGCGAGCGGGGTGAACGCGATCGCGCCCAGGCCGTTCGTCTCGAGGGTGTCGGTGAGACCGTCCTCGATCCAACGGTTGAGGATCGAGTAGGAGGGCTGGTGGATGACCAGGGGCGTTCCGAGTTCCTTCGCGACGGCGACCGCTTCTTCCGTGCGCTCGGCGCCGTACGACGAGATGCCGACGTAGAGCGCCTTGCCCTGGCGGACCAGGGTGTCGAGGGCCGCGATCGTCTCGGCGACCGGGGTCACCGGGTCGGCGCGGTGCGAGTAGAAGATGTCGACGTAGTCGAGGCCCATCCGGGTGAGCGACTGCTCGGCGCTGGCGAGGATGTACTTGCGGCTCGCGAAGTCGCCGTACGGGCCGGGCCACATGTCCCACCCGGCCTTCGACGAGATGATCAGCTCGTCGCGGTACGGGCGGAAGTCCTCGGCGAAGATGCGTCCGAAGTTCTTCTCGGCGGAGCCGTAGGGCGGGCCGTAGTTGTTCGCCAGGTCGAAGTGCGTGATGCCGCGATCGAATGCGTGGCGCAGCAGCGCGCGCTGGTTGTCGAGCGGGATGTTGTCGCCGAAGTTCCACCACAGGCCGAGCGAGATCGGCGGCAGGTACAACCCGGATGTGCCCACCTGGCGGTAGGCGAACTGGCCGTAGCGGCTCTCATCGGCGGTGTACGGGCGGTGCAGTTCGGGGACGTTCGGGCTGAAGCGGGGGGAGTCGGTCACGGTGCCAGATTAGTCGGTGCTCTGCGGCACGTCATCCAGGGGCGCACACTGCGCAATGCGCTGGAAGTCCTCGACGGTCAGATCTTCCCCGCGGGCGGTGGGGGCGACCCCGGCGGCGATCAGGATCTCGGATGCCGCGGCCGAGCTCCCGAAGAGGCCGGAGAGCGCCTGGCGCAGCATCTTGCGCCGCTGGTTGAACGCGGCATCCACGATCGCGAAGGTACGGCGGCGTTCGTCTTCCGGCCCGCGTTCGCCCTCGGAGCGATCGAAACCCACGAGCAGGCTGTCGACGTTCGGCACCGGCCAGAACACCTGGCGCGAGACCGTACCGCTGAGCCGCCAGTCGCCGTACCAGGCGGCCTTGACGCTGGGCGAGCCGTAGATCTTCGATCCCGGCTTCGCGGCGATGCGCTCGGCCACCTCGGCCTGCACCATGACGACGCCGCGCTGCAGGTAGTCGAAGTGCTCGAGGAAGTGCAGCAGCACGGGCACCGACACGTTGTAGGGGAGGTTGGCGACGAGCACCGTGGGCTCCCCCGGCAGTTCGGTGATGCGCAGCGCGTCGGCATCGACGACGGTGAGCATGTCGGGTGCGACACCGTGCTCTTGCGCGGTCTGCGCCAGGCGGGCCGCGAGGCGGTGATCGATCTCGACGGCGGTGACGGATGCCCCGGCCTCGAGGATCGCGAGCGTCAGCGATCCGAGTCCGGGCCCGACCTCGACGACCCGCTCGCCGGGCTGCACCCGGGCGGCGTGCACGATCTTTCGCACCGTATTGGCGTCGACGACGAAGTTCTGGCCGAGCTTCTTCGTGGGGGTGACGTCGAGCTCGGTGGCCAGGCGGCGGATCTCGGAGGCGCCGAGCAGGGTGACGGTCATCCTGCCATTCTCCCCTACCGCGAGCGATGTCCTCGGCTACCAGTACTGTCGTGTGGTGCCCACCCTCGGAGAACTCGTCGCCCCGCGCCGTCTCGGCCGCGATTTCCGTTGGTTGCTCGCCTCCTCGTGGACGAGCAACATCGGCGACGGCGTGGCTCTCGCAGCCGCTCCCCTGTTGATCGCATCGATGACGTCGTCTCCGCTCATCGTCGCGTCGGGCGCCGTGCTCCAGTTCCTCCCGTGGCTCCTGTTCGGGCTGCACGCCGGTGCGATCGCCGACCGCTTCGACCGGCGTCGCCTGGTCATGCTCGCCAATGCGGCACGCGCCGTGGTGCTCGGGGCGCTGTGCGTGTTCCTCGTCACGGGCACCGCGAACATCGTGATCGTGCTCGCCGTCGCGTTCCTCTACGGCTGCGCCGAGGTGTTCGTCGACACCACCTCGAGCACACTGCTCCCGATGCTCGTGAAGCCCGCCGACCTGGGTGTCGGCAACGCGCGCCTGCAGGCCGGGTACCTGGTCGCTAATCAGTTCGCCGGTCCCCCGCTGGGCGCCTTCCTGTTCGCCGCCGGCACGGCCTGGCCGTTCCTGCTCGAAGTGGTGTGCGTGCTCGCGGCGGTCGTGCTCATCTCGCGGATGGCGCGCACCCCGGTACCGCCGCGCGAGAACGCCGAGGCCCATCCGCCCGTGCACACCGACATCGCCGAGGGCCTGCGCTGGTTGTGGCGCAACCCTCCGGTGCGCATGCTGGTGCTGATCATCCTGCTCTTCAACGTGACCTGGGCGGCGCCCTGGGGCGTGCTCGTGCTGTACGCCACCGAACACCTGCACATGGGACCGGTCGGCTACGGCATGCTCACCGCGGCATCCGCCGTGGGCGGCATTCTCGCGACGCTGAGCTTCGGCTGGCTCGAACGCCACGTGTCGTTCGCCGCGCTCATGCGCATCGTCCTCACCCTCGAGGTGCTCATGCACCTCGCCTTCGCCCTCACGACGATCGCGTGGGTGGCGCTGATCATCATGTTCTTCTTCGGGGCCTACGCCTTCGTCTGGGCCACGATCTCCACCACGGTGCGCCAACGGCTCGTGCCGGCGGCGCTGCAGGGCAGGGTCGCCTCGGTGAACATGGTCGGCGTGTTCGGCGGCATGATCATCGGGTGGGCGCTGGGCGGCGTGATCGCCGAGGTCTGGGGACTGACCGCGCCCTGGTGGTTCGCCTTCGCCGGGGCGGCGATCACGCTGCTGTTCGTCTGGAAGCCGATCTCACAGATCGTGAGCGCGAAGCCCGTTGATCAGGGAGACGCGGTTCAGGAAGACACGGCTCAGGGAGACGCGGTTCAGGACTCGAACGAGCCGTAGACCCTCAGCGTGTTCTCCGCGATCTGCGCGCACAGTTCATCGACCTCGATACCGAGCTCGGCGGCCATGAAGCGCGCCGTGATCGGCACAAGATACGGCGCATTGGGGCGCCCGCGCAGCGGCACGGGCGTGAGGAACGGGGCATCCGTCTCGACCAGGATGCGATCCAGCGGCGTGACCCTCAACGCGTCGCGCAGGTTCTGCGCGTTCTTGAACGTGACGTTGCCGGCGAACGACAGGTAGTACCCGGCATCCGCGCAGATCCTGGCCATCGCATCGTCGCCCGAGAAGCAGTGGAACACCGTCGTCTCGGGAGCCCCGACCCGCACCAGCGTCTCGAGCACGGCGTCATGCGCGTCGCGGTCGTGGATCTGCATCGCGATGCCGTGCTTCTTCGCGATCGCGATGTGCGCCTCGAACGAGGCGTGCTGCGGCCCCTGGCGCTCGGGTTCGGTGCGGAAGAAGTCCAGTCCCGTCTCGCCGACGGCACGCGTGCGCGGGTGCGCCGCGAGCTCGTCGATGACGGCGATCGCCTCGTCGAGACGGTTCTCCTCTGCATACGTGGGCGCGTCGTTGGGATGGATCGCGACGGCGGCCAGCACGCGCGGATCGGATGCCGCAGCCTCCACCGCCCAGCGCGACGACCCGATGTCGCCCGACGACTGCACGACGCCGGCGATCCCGACCGCCTGCGCGCGATCGAGCTGCTCGGTCAGCGACAGGGGTTCATCGCCGTCGAGGATGTCGAGGTGCGCATGGTTGTCGTACACCGGCACCGCGAGCGGCTCGGGAGCCGCCGGATAGCGCAGATCCTTGCGCCCGTCGCCCGAGCGCGCCTGCACATACGTCTCACCCATGGTCAGGCGGTGGACTCCACACGCGGGAACAGCGGTGCGAGAGAGTTGACGCTGGTGCCCGGGCGCAGCGCGCCCCAGACTCCGGCCTCGCGGATCGGCTGATCCTGCAGGCGACCCAGCTGATCTCCGGCGCCGAGCGCCTTCCACAGCTTCTCGGTCGACTGCGGCATCACCGGCGAGAGCAGCACGGCGAGCGCACGAAGACCCTCGGCGCACGTGTACAGCACGGTGCCCAGGCGCTCGCGCTGCGCCTCGTCGCGGGCGAGGGCCCACGGCTCGTTCTCGGTGATGTAGCCGTTGAGCGCGTCGACGATCGTCCAGATCGACGAGATCGCCTCGTCGATGCGGAAGTTCTCGATCGCGGCATCCGCGTTCGACGTCGCATCGGCGACGATCTTCTGGATCGCGAGATCTTTCTCGGTGTACTCCCCCGCGGGCGGCACGATGCCTTCGAAGTACTTCTCGATCATCGCGGTCGTGCGCGAGGCGAGGTTGCCGAAGCCGTTCGCGAGCTCGGCCTGGTAGCGCGCTGCGAGGTCTTCCCACGAGAACGAGCCGTCCTGGCCGAAGGCGATCGCCGACAGGAAGTAGAAGCGGTACGCGTCGGAACCGAAGACATCGGTGATCTCGGTCGGCGCGATACCGGTGAGCTTCGACTTCGACATCTTCTCGCCACCGACGAGCAGCCATCCGTGCGCGAAGACGCCCTTGGGCACCTCGACGCCCGCGGCCATCAGCATGGCCGGCCAGATGACGGCGTGGAAGCGCAGGATGTCTTTGCCGACCACGTGGTAGGCGGGCCAGCGGCGCTCGAAGGTGGCGTCGTCATCGCCGTAACCGACGGCCGTGGCGTAGTTGAGCAGGGCGTCGACCCACACGTAGATGACGTGCGCGTCGTCCCACGGCACCTCGATGCCCCAGTCGAACGCCGACCGCGAGATCGAGAGGTCCTTGAGACCCTGGCGGACGAACGAGACGACCTCGTTGCGCGCGGACTCCGGGCGGATGAAGTCGGGCTGCGTCTTGTACAGCTCGAGCAGGCGGTCCTGGAACTCGCTGAGCTTGAAGAAGTAGTTCTTCTCCTGCAGCAGCTCGAGCGGCTTGGAGTGGATCGCGCAGACCTTCAGCCCCTCGAAGGGACCGGTGCCGTCGAGGATCTCGGACTCCGGCTTGAACTCCTCGCAGCCCACGCAGTAGAGGGCCTCGTACTCGCCGGCGTAGATGTAGCCGCGGTCGTAGATCGCCTGCACGAACTTCTTCACGCGCTCCTCATGACGCTCCTGCGTCGTGCGGATGAAATCGTCGTTCGCGACGTCGAGGGTCTTCAACAGCGGGAACCACGCCTCGCTGACGAGCTTGTCGACCCACTCCTGCGGGGTGACGCTGTTCGCCGCGGCGGCGCGCAGCATCTTCTGCCCGTGCTCATCGGTGCCCGTGAGCATCCAGGTGTCGTCGCCCGCCTGGCGGTGCCAGCGCGCGAGCGTGTCGACCGCCACCGAGGTGTACCCGTGACCGATGTGCGGCACATCGGAGGGGTAGTAGATGGGCGTGGTGATGTAGAACGATTCGCCTGCGGGCATGGAGCAATTCTAGGCGGCATCCCGAGGGTGGTTACGCCGCGGAATCACCCGCACTCACGCCACCGTCACGTCGATGCGATGCCAGCCCTGGGCGCCATCGGGCGCGGGAGGTGCCTGCTCGTCGGTCTGCACCTCGCCGTCGGCGCCGACGGCTCGGCACTCGATCGTGTGCGCCCCGGACTCCGCAGCCCAGGGCATGCTCCACTGCACCCAGGTGTCGGTCGAGATCGCGCTCGCGAGCTCGGCGGCCTGCCAGGGCCCGCCGTCGACACGCACCTCGACGCCCTCGACGCCGACGTGCTGATACCAGGCCATCCCGGCGATCACCGCGTCGCCCGCCTCGACCTGCCGTCCGGCGCGGGGCACGTCGATGCGGGATTGCAGCTTGATCGGACCGCGCTCCGACCACCCCCGCGGCGTCCAGTACCCCATCGCCCGATCGAAACGCGTCACCTCGAGCTCGGTGACCCACTTGGTCGCCGACACGTAGCCGTAGAGACCGGGAACGACCATCCGCACCGGGAAGCCGTGCTCGATCGGCAGCGGCTCGCCGTTCATGCCGACGGCCAGCAACGCGTCGCGGTCGTCGGTGAGAGCCTCGAGCGGAGAGGACGCGGTGAATCCGTCGATCGAGGTCGACAGCACCATGTCGGCATCGCCCTGCACGCCCGCGCGCGCCAGGAGTTCCCGAATCGGGTACCCGAGCCAGCGCGCGTTGCCGATGAGCGAGCCGCCCACCGTGTTCGATACGCAGGCGAGGGTCACGAACGACTCCGTCATCGGCAGTGCGAGCAGATCGTCCCAGGTGACCACGACCTCCCGGTCGACCATCCCGTGGATGCGGAGCGACCAGTCGGCGGGATCGACCCGCGGCACGATCAGGGCGGTGTCGATGCGATAGAACTCCGCGTTCGGGGTGACGATCGGGGCGAGACCGGCGATCTCGAGATCGGCGCCGACCGGCGGCGAAGCCGCGGCCGTGCTCGGCTTCGGCAACCGGAGAGCTTCGCGCACCGCCTCGACCGACCGGGTCGCACCGCGGGAGATGTTGCCGGCCGCCAGGGCGATGAGCCCGGCGGCGGCGGTGCCGGCGGTCCACAGCAGGAAGCGTCGCCGGTCGTCGTGATCCGGCGCGAAACCCGCGATGGGTCGGAGCCTGCGCGTGAGCATGCGCACGAAGATTACGGCCAGGCCACCGGCGATGATCCCCGGCGCCCAGGCGTAGGGCCCCGCGTTCGCTCGCGTGAGGGCGGTCACGACCGCCACGGCGCCCAGCACTCCGAAGATCGCGGCACCCACCCCTGGTCGACGCCGCTCGAAAATGCCGGCGGCGGCAGCCACCGCCGCGAGCACGAGACCGATGCCCACGAGCAGCGCCACCTTGTCGGCCGTGCCGAAGAGCGCGATCGCGGTGTCTTTGGCCCACGCCGGGGCGAGGTCGATCAGCCCGCCCCCGATCACCGCGAACGGACTCGCCTCCGGAGCGATGAGCGAGGCGGCGAGCTCGGCGACGCCGACCCCGAGCGTGGCGGCCGCCAGCCCCGCCGCCGCCGCGAGCGCCCGATCGCGACCCGCCGTCGGCGGCGCCAGCGACGATGCGGTCGGCGACGACATCGGCGTGCCCGGGTTCGCGTGCGTCATCTCATGAGAGTACGCCGCCTTCGTGCCTCACAGCGCGTTGCGGCGCGCGACCTCCCCGAGCCACCCCAGCGAGGGCTTCGGGGTGCGCTCGAACGTCTCGCGATCGAAGCCGATCAACCCGAAGGTCGGGGCGAATCCGCTCGCCCATTCGTAGTTGTCCAGGGCGCTCCAGTGCTGATAGGCACGCACCTCGATGCCGTCGGAGATCGCACGGTGCAGCCCTTCGAGCGCCCCCTGCGTATACGCGATGCGGCGGGTGTCGTCGGCGGTCGCGATACCGTTCTCGGTCACGAGCACCGGCACGCCCCCGCTGCGCTCCCAGGCGCTGCGCACCCCGAGCTCGAGCGCCTCCGGGAAGAACTCCCACCCCGTGAGGGTGGTCTCCACGTCGGGCGACACGGGCAAAGGCCCCTGCGGTCCGATGAACGTGCGGGTGTACGCCTGCACGCCCACGAAGTCGTCGCCGGCGGACTGGTCGAGGTACCAGTGGTCGCGCGGGTCGCCGTATTCGGCGAGCATCTCGTCGGCCCCCGGCTCGCCCGTCGAGTGGAAGGCCTGCGTGGCGATCGTCCAGCCCGCCTGCACCCCCGACACCGAACGCACGATCTCGGAGGCGCGGTGGTGCGCGTCGAGGAGTGTGTCGGCGACCGCGAGGTCGGGATTCGGCAGTCCGAAGGCCACCAGGTTCGCGGCATCCTCACCGCCGGCGAGCATCGCCGCGATGTTCGGCTCGTTGATGGTGCAGACGTAGGTCACGCCGTCGAGGATCGGCAGAACCGTCTCGACGTAGCGCGAGAACAGATCGACGGCGTCGTCGGCGCGCCAGAACCCGTCGCGCTGGAACCACTCCGGCACGGTGAAGTGCATCAGGGTGACCGTCGGGTCGAGGCCGTTGTCCTGAGCCGTGTCGATCATGCGGCGGTAGTGGTCGAGCATCGCCCGCGAGACGAAACCGCGCTCCGGCTCGATGCGCGCCCACTCGAGCGAGAACCGGTAGGAGTTGAGTCCCGCCTCCGCGAGCAAACGCATGTCCTCGGGATAGCGGTGCAGGTGATCGGCGGCGTCGCCGGAGGGCTCCACCATGGGCGAACCCGGCGCGTGCTCCATCCGCCACCAGTTGCTGGTCGTGTTGTTGCCCTCGACCTGATGGGCGGCGGTGGCGGCGCCCCAGAGGAAGCCATCGGGGAAGACGAGCACGGATGCTCCTTTCGTCGGGGTGGGTGTTCTATCGCGTGCGAGCAGGGTTGGGAACGGCGTCGAGCAGCTCGACCGTGTACGGGTCTTCGGGATGCTGGAGCACCTGAGCGGTCTCGCCGCGTTCGACGACCCGGCCGCTGTTGAGCACGAGGATGTTCTCGGTCACCAGGCGTGCGCTGAGCAGATCGTGCGTGATGTAGAGCATGCTGATGCCCCAGCGCTCGCGCAGATCCTCGAGCAGCGCCAGCACACCGGCGCGCAGCGACACGTCGAGCATCGACACCGGCTCATCGGCGATCAGCACCTGCGGATCGCTCGCGAGAGCGCGGGCGATCACCACGCGTTGCCGTTGACCGCCCGAGAGCTGGTGCGGCAGCTTCGCGGCGAACTGCTCGACCGGGGTGAGACCGACGGTCTCGAGGAGCTCGAGCACCCGCGCCCGCGCCTCCTGTCCTCGCAGCGGCGTGTAGTTGCGGATCGGGCGACTGAGCGCGTATTCGACCGTGTGCAGCGGGTTGAGCGCGGAGTACGGATCCTGGAACACCATCTGCACGTCCTTGCGCAGCTCGCGGAGTCCTCCGCGTCGCAGCGACGTCACATCGATGTCGCCGAAGCGGACGGATCCGGCCGTGGGCTTCTCGACACCCGTGATGAGCTTGGCGATGGTGGACTTGCCTGATCCCGAGGCACCGACGAGCGCGAGCGCTTCGCCGGGCTCCAAGCGGAACGACACGTCGTCGACGGCGGTCACGGCATCCTGCCCACGTCGCGGTGCGGGATACCGCTTCGAGACCCCCTCGAGGACGATCGCGGCATCCGCCCGCCGCGTGTCGCGCTGCGACACCGTGGGCAGGGTCTCAGTGACATCGGTGCGCGTCCTGCCCTCGCGTCGACGCGTGCCGAGATCGACGAAACCGGGGATCGAGATGGTCTCGGCGCGCGGATCGGCGTAGTGGCTGAGCAGCATGCGCGTGTACTCGTCCTTCGGGTCGCGCAGGATGCTCTCGCTCGCCGCGTCCTCGACGATGCGGCCCTCGTGCATGACCATCACCCGGTCGGTGGCTTCGAGCACGATGCCGAGATCGTGGCTGATGAGGATCGCGGTGAACCGCTCCTCGTGCTGCAGGTCGCGGATCGTGTCCATCACGGCGTGCTGCACGAGCACGTCGAGTGCCGTCGTCGGTTCATCGAACACCATCAGCTGAGGTTCCAGCGAGAGGGCGAGCGCGATCGATGCGCGCTGACGCATGCCGCCGGAGAGTTCGCTCGGGTAGCGCGCGAGCACCGCCGGATCGAGACCCACCTTCGCGATGAGGTCGCGGGCCCTGGCGTCCCGCGCCTCACGGGGCACGTGCCCGTGGGCGGCGAAGATGTCCTGGAAATGGTGTCCGACCGTGCGCACCGGGTTGAGCGCGTTCATGCCGGACTGCAGCACCATCGCGAAGCCGCCCTGCCGCTGACGGCGAAGCTCCTCGGCATCCAGATCGCGGATGTCCTTACCGTCGAACAGGATGCGGCCGCCGCTGATGCGCGCCGGTGGCTTCTGCAACCGGGTCAGCGCGAAGCCGAGGGTCGACTTGCCCGAGCCGGACTCGCCGACCAGCCCCACGAACTCTCCGCGGCGCAGGGTGAACGACACGTCGTGCACGGCCTGCACCGGCTCGGCTCCCGGGGAGGCGTACTCCACCGACAGCTGCTCGACCTGCAGCAGGATCTGTTCGTCGGTCGTGGTGGTGGAGCTCATGGCGGTCATCGCCCCTTCCCTTCCCGCAGGCGCGGATTGGAGATGCCGTCCACGCCGAAGTTGATGAGTGTGAGGCTCAGCGCCAGCAGCGCGATGCAGAGACCGGGGGCGAACAGCAGCAACCACTGCCCGGTGAGCAACGAGTTCGAGTTCTGCGCCCAGTAGAGCATGGTGCCCCAGCTGACGATGCTGGAGTCGCCGAGGCCCAGGAACTCCAGACCCGCCTCGGCGAGGATCGCGGCCGTCGCCGCCCCGAAGAGCGTGCCCGCGATGATCGAGGTCATGTTCGGCAGGATCTCGCGGAAGACGATGCGCGCCGCACTGTCGCCCGAGAACTGGGCGGAGGCGACGAAGTCGTTCCCCCGCAGCGACTGCGTCTGGCTGCGCAGCACGCGCGCACCCCACGCCCACCCGGTGACCACGATCACCGCGATGATCATGAGGATGCCACCGTTCTGCAGGTACGCCGCGATCACGATCATGAGCGGAAGACCGGGGATCACCAGGAACAGATTCACCACGAATCCGACGACCTCGCCCGAGAACCCGCGCATGTAGCCCCAGCTGAGACCGATGAGCACGGCGACGATCGTCGAGAGGATGCCCGCGGCGAACCCGACCATGAGGCTGATCTGCGAGCCGTAGATGAGTTGGCTCAGCACGTCCTCCCCCGCGGCCGTCGTGCCCAGCCAGTGCGCGGGCGACGCATCCGCGTTGCGGTCGAAGCCGTTCTCCTTCGGACCGTACGGGGCGAGCACCGGCGCGAACACCGCGACCAGCACGAAGAAGGAGAGCAGGCACAGGCCCAGGCGGGCCTTGCCGTTCGCCCACAGGGTGCCGAACATGCGTCCGACGGAGCGCCACCGGCTGGGCGCAGCGATGCGGCCGTCGGGGATCTTGACGTTGACTGTGGAGGGAGTCGTGCTCGGAGTAGTCATCGGCGGGTCCTTGGGTCCAGTGCGCCGTACAGGATGTCGACGAGGAAGTTGGCGATGAGCACGCTCACGGTGATCATCAGGAAGAGCGCCTGCATGAGCGGGTAGTCCTGCCCGATCACGGCGTTGAAGAGCAGGTAACCGATGCCCGGATAACCGAACACCTGCTCGACGAGGATCGATCCGCCGACCACGCCTCCGAGCGTGAGCCCGAAGCCGGTGAGGTTGGGGAGGATCGCGTTGCGTGCCGCATACCGCAGGGCGATCGTGCGCCCGTGCAGTCCGTTCGCCTCGGCGAAGGTGATGTAGTCCTCACCGAGCGTGTTGATCATGGCGTTGCGCATGCCGATGATCCAGCCGCCCAACGAGGTGAGCAGGATCGTCACCGCCGGGAGGATCGCGTGGCGTATGAGCTCTCCGATGAACTCGAACGTGAACCCCGGCGTCGTGGTCGCCGAGTACGCGCCCGTGGTGGGGAACCAGTGGAGCACGTAGCCGAAGAAGAACAGCAGCAGCAGCGCCGTCCAGAAGTAGGGGAACGTGCTCAGGAACGAGCCGGTGAGCGTCGGCAGCGAGTCGAGCCACGTGCCGCGCCGCCAGGCGGCCGCGACGCCGATGAGCGTGCCGATCACGAAGGCGAGGATCGTGACGATCCCGACCAGACCGATCGTGTACGGCAGCGCCGTCGAGACCATGCTCGCCACCGACTGCGGATAGAACGTGTACGAAACGCCGAAGTCGAGGCGGGCGACCTGGCCGAGGTAGGCCACGTACTGATCCCACATCGAGCCCGTCGGAACGCCGAGCTGGGCCTCGATCGCGGTGCGCGTCGCATCAGACACCGGGCCGTTCTGCGACAGCTTGGCGATGGCGGCATCGGCGGGCGAGCCGGGCATGAGCCGCGGCAGGAAGAAGTTCAGGGTGATCGCGGCCCACAGGGTGAGCACGAACAGGCCGATCTTCTGGAGCACGTACTTCATCGGTCGTCCTCCTTCGCGAGCTTCAGCTTCGTGAAGATCATCAGCGGTGCCGAGTCGTAGTTCTGCGGAATCATGTACGGGTCTTCCTCCGTCGGCCATCCCGTGAACTTGCCGTCGTTGAACAGGCCCCAGATGCCGCCGTAGTAGAGGCCGATCACCGGCAGGTCGTCGTAGACGATCCCCTGCAGTTCCTGCACGATCTCGGTCTGCCGCTGCGGGTCGACCGTCTCGCGGTACTCGGCGAGCAGGGCATCCGCTTCGTCCGACCGGTAGCGTTCGAAGTTGTTCGTGGTCGCCTCCCCCGACGGCACGTAGAACTCGCTGGAGAGCAGGTTGTTGTACGCCTGGTAGACGTCGCCGTTGCCCATGCCGCCGATGGCCATCTCGAAGTCGCCGTTGCTGATGGCGCTCTGGTATCCGGCGGGCTGCGGCAGCTTCAGGGTCACCTTGACCCCGACCGCGGCGAGCTGGCGCTGCACCGTCTGCGCCGCGCGGGTCCAGTCGGTGAACCCGTTGGCCGTCGTCAGCGCGAACTCGAGCTGCTCGCCGTCGGGACCCACGAGCCGGTCACCGTCGAGCGTGTAGCCGGACTCGGCGAACGCGGCGAGCGCGGCATCCGTGTCCTGCGTGATCATGCCGGCATCGGGGATCGAGGGGTCGAGGTACTCCTCCTGGTTCGGGAGGATGAGTCCGGTCTGCCCGGCGGGCTCCATGTAGCCCTCCGACGCGGTCTCGGCGATCTCCTCGCGATCGAGCGAGAGGGCGATGCCCCGCCGCACGTTCACGTCGTCGAACGGCGCGACGTCGAGGTTGGGCATGAGCCCGATCACACCACCCGGCGGGAACCACCAGGCGTTGTGCTCGCTGGCCGCACCCCAGGTGCCCTCGACGTCGGAGAGGAAGGCGTAGGCCCAGTCGTAGCCGCGGCTGACGGTGTCGAGCTGCGAGTTCGTGGCGGGCAGGATGATGTGCTCGATCTCGACCGAATCCGCCTGCCAGTAGTCGGGGTTGCGGTCCATCGAGTACTGCTGGGAGTTGTAGTTGCCGAGCACGAAGGGTCCGGAGCCGACCGGCTCCTCGTTGCGCCAGGTGCCCGGGTCGTCGACGTCGGCCCAGATGTGCTCGGGCACGATCATCGTGAGTCCGAGGATCGAGAGCGAGGGGGCATCGTCGGTCTGCAGGTGGAAGACGACGTCGTCGCCGTCGACCTCGAGGCTCTCGATGTGCTGCCATGCGCCCTTGATATCGAGGGTGGGTGTGTCCTTCAACATCTGGAAGGTGAATGCCACGTCGTCGGGGGTGAGGTCTTCGCCGTCGCTCCACTTCACGTCGTCGCGGATGGTCATCACGATCGTGCGCGCGTCGGGCTGCGTCCACTCGGTCGCCAGCCACGGGTTGAGGGTGCCGTCGAGCGGGTTCACGAGGATGAGCGGTTCGTAGATCCACCGCGACGCCGTGCGCGCGTTGGTCAGGTAGGGGTTGAAGTTCCGATCGAAGAACGGATTGCCCTTGTCGGCGTTGATGAGCATCGTGTCGTCGCCGATCGCGGGATCGGGCTGCGATGTGATCTGGATGCTGCATCCGCTGAGCACCACGGCCGCAGCCGCCAGCGCCACGATCGCCGTTCTTCTCCAGCGTCGGAGCATGTGCGTCTTCGCCACCCTGCCACCTCATGTCGTCGTCGTCATGGGAAGGACCTCGTGTCCTGCCTTCGCCTCAGTGTAAGCGCATACATTTACGACGTGCAAGGGGTTGACACGCACCGGCAGTGCGCTCCCCCGTCTGCAGGCGAGGTTCAGGGGCGAGGTTCAGGGACGAGGTCAGGACGGGCGCTGCGAGCTCTCGCGCAGCAGGATCTGCAGCGGCAGTCGCACGACCGCAGGAGGGGCATCCGGATGCTCCAGCCGCCGCGCGAGGATCTGCACCGCCGCGCGTCCGAGGTCGATCATCGGCTGGCGCACCGTCGTCAGCGGCGGGCGCACGAGCGCCGCCGCCTCGATGCCATCGAATCCCGTCACGAGCACGTCGTCGGGAACGCGCAGACCGGCGTCGCGCAACACATCGAGGGCGCCGAGCGCCATCTGATCGTTGGCCACGATCAGGGCATCGGGCACTCCCCCGGCGAGGATCTCCTCGGCCGCGCGTCGCCCCGAAGCGCGGGTGAAGTCCCCCCGGACGACCGTGACCGCGGCAGGGTCCATCCCCGACGCCGCGACCGCGCTCGCGAAGCCCTCCCAGCGCTGCTCGGCGTCGGGAGAGTTCTCGGGACCTGCGAGGAAGGCGAGGCGTCCGCCCGGCACCTGCGTCAGCACGGTGCGGGTCACCTCCGCCATGGCCTCCGCGTTGCTGACGGTGACGTGGTCGTAGTCGTCGCCGCGGGGCGGACCCGAGAGCACCACCACCGGAATGCGACGCGAGAGACGGGCGAGCACCTCGTCGGGCACGCTCCGCGCGAGCACCATCAATCCGTCGACGCGGCCGGCCATATCGCGCACCGTCGAGCGGTCGGGGTCGTCGCGACCCACGCCGATCATGAGCACGAACCCCTGCTTCCACGCCTCGAGCTCGGCGCCGCGCAGCACCTCGTCGAGGAAGAGCGACGTCGGATGCACCTCGCCGTCGTCGTGCGCCAGCGTGAACGGCGGGGCGGATGCCGCATGGTCGGCGAACACGTCGAGGGCCGGGGCCTCCTCGGCCGCATCGAAGCCCGGGAAGTACAGCCCCAGCACACCCGTGCGGCGCTCGGCCAGCCCGCGGGCGCTCCCGCTCGGCACGTATCCCAGCTCGGAGACCGCCTCGTGCACGCGCTCACGGGTCGCCGGGCGCACCGAATCCGGCGAGCGCAGCACCCGCGACACCGTTGCGATCGAGACGCCCGCACGCGCGGCGACGTCGTAGACCGTGACGGACTTGCTCATCCCGCGCTCGCTATCCCGCGCTCTTCGGCGAGCTCTTCGCCGCGCTCTTCATGGCGCTCTTCTCGGCCAGCGCCGCCTGGTAGAGATCCCGCGATGACAGCCCGGTGAGGGCGGCGACCTCCGAGGCGGCATCCTTCAGGCGGATGCCGTCGGCGACGAGCTTCTGCACCTGCGCCAGGGCATCTTCCGGAGAGGCATCGCGGTGAGGAGCGCCCTCGACGACCACGACGATCTCGCCCTTGACGCCGCCCTCCGCCCAGGCGACGAGCTCGGCCGCCGTGCCGCGGCGCACCTCTTCGTAGAACTTGGTGAGCTCCCGGCACACGGAGATGCGGCGATCATCGCCGAAGGCCCCGCCCATGTCGGCCAGAGACGAGGCGAGCCGGGCGGGCGACTCGAAGAAGACCATGGTGCGCGGCTCGGCGGCGAGCGCCCGCAGCGTCGAGCGCCGCTCCCCCGGCTTGCGCGGCAGGAAACCCTCGAACGTGAACCGGTCGGTCGGGAGGCCCGAGATCGCGAGCGCCATCAGCACCGCGCTCGGTCCGGGGATCGCGGTCACCGTGACCCCCTGCGCGACGGCTTCGGCGACGAGACCGTAGCCCGGGTCGCTGACGGTCGGCATACCGGCATCGCTCATGACGACGATGTCGGTCTCGGCGGCGAGGGCGGCGAGCTCGGCGGCCTTCTGCTTCTCGTTGTGATCGTGCAGGGCGATGAGCCGCGGCCGGTTGGTGATCTGCAGGGCCTGGAGCAACCGCTGGGTGGTGCGGGTGTCTTCGGCCACGACGACCTCGGCGTTCTCGAGCACCTCGATCAGTCGACGCGAGGCGTCACCGAGGTTTCCGATCGGGGTCGCAGCGAGGATGATCACCCGCCCAGCTTAGGCTGGACCCGTGACCGCGCCTGTGCCCCTGCTCCCCGCACCCGCCGAGCGGCTGACGCGCTGGGGTGTGCTGCGCGACAGGATGCTGCTCGATCCGGTGTGGAACCGCGCCGTCGGCTGGATGGCACCGATCGTCGTGACGCTCCTCGCCGCGGTCCTGCGTCTCGTGAACGTCGGTCACCCGCATCAGCTCGCGTTCGACGAGACCTACTACGTCAAAGACGCCTGGTCGCTGTGGACCCTCGGCTACGAGGGCACCTGGGGCGAGGGGGCGAACGACGCCTTCATCACCCTCCGGGATCTGCCGCTCTCGGACGTCGGCTCGTTCGTCGTGCATCCGCCGTTGGGCAAGTGGCTGATCGCGCTCGGAATGGCGATCGGCGGCCCCGATAACAGCTCGGGCTGGCGTCTCGCCACCGCGCTGCTCGGCACCGGGACCGTCCTGCTGGTCTACCTGATCGCCCGCGTGCTGACCGGGTCGACGGTCGTCGCCGCCGTCGCCGGAGGGCTGCTCGCGATCGACGGTCTGAGCATCGTCATGAGCCGCATCGCCCTGCTCGACGGGCCTCTGACGTTCTTCCTGCTGCTCGGAGTGCTGTTCGTGCTGCTCGACCGGCGGCGCACGATCCCGCTGCTCGAGCGCCGCGACCCCGAGAAGCCCGAGCCGTTCTGGGGTCCGATCCTCTGGCGCCGCCCCTGGCTGATCGCCGCCGGCGTCGCCTTCGGAGCGGCATCCGCCGTCAAATGGTCGGGCCTGTACGCTCTCGCCGGCTTCGGCCTCTACGTGGTCGTGACGGATGCCCTCGCCCGCCGCCGCGCGGGCGTGATCGTCTGGCCCTCCGATGCGGTGTTCCGACAGGGCCCCGTCTCGTTCCTCCTGCTGGTCGCCCCCGCGTTCGCGACCTACCTGATCAGCTGGACGGGCTGGCTGGTCACCGCCGGCGGCTACGACCGGCAGAGCGACCCGAACCCGCTGATCGCCCTGTGGAACTACCACCAGTCGATGCTCGGCTTCCATGTGGGGCTCAATCGCGGGCACCCGTACGCCAGCGCCGCCTGGGAGTGGCCGTTCCTGCTGCGTCCGACGGCTGTGTGGGTCGACAGCGACCCGGGCCCCTGCGGCACCGATCACTGCATCGCCGTGATCTCGACCGTGCCGAACCCGCTGATCTGGTACGCCGGGGTCGCCGCATCCGTCTCCCTGCTGTTCCTGCTCGTTCGCGCGTGGGTGCGGCGCACGCCCGTCGGCCCCGAGATCGGCATTCCGCTCGTCGGCCTGGCGGTCACCTACCTGCCGTGGCTGATGTTCCCCGAGCGTACGATCTTCCAGTTCTACACCGTGGTGATGATGCCGTTCCTCGTGCTCGCGCTGGCGCAGACGCTGCGGATCATCGCGGGCAGACGCGAAGATCCGCTGGACCGACGCCAGACGGGCGAGCGCACGGTGCTGATCTTCCTGGTCGTCGTCGCGCTGGTCTCACTGTTCTTCCTGCCGTCGTGGACCGGCATGAGCGTGCCCTACGACTTCTGGCTGGTGCACAACTGGCTGCCCGGCTGGGTCTGATCAGCGGGGTGTGATCAGCGGGCGGAAGCCCGTCGCGTGAGGCGTGCCGCCAGCAGCAGCGCGAGCGTGAGCCCTGCGGTCAGCACGAGCTGCAGGCGGGCTCCCTGGTCGAATGCGGCGAGTACGACGATGCCGGCGATCAGCGCGACGCACAGCCCCGAGAGCCACGGGAATCCCCACATGCGCACCGGCAGCGGGGTGCCGGTGCGGTCGGCGCGGCGGCGCAGGATGATCTGCGAGAGCGCCACCGCAGCCCAGGTGACCAGCAGCGTCGATCCCACGACGTTCAGCAGCGCCGGCAGCACCACGTCGGGGAACGCCCAGTTCAGACCGACGGCCACGAAGCCGAACGCGACCGAGGCGAGCACGGCGATCGCGGGCACGCCCTTGGCCGTGGTGCGCGTGATGGCGCGCGGAGCGAGGCCCCGCTCCCCCAGCGAGAAGACCATGCGCGAGGCGCCGTAGATGTTCGCGTTCATCGCCGACAGCAACGCCACCACGACGATGATCGACATGACGAGGTCGACGCCCGGGATGCGCAGCGTCGCGAGCACGGCCGAGAACGGCCCGTCGAGCACCGCCGGGGTGTTCCACGGCAGCACGGCCACGATCACGAAGATCGATCCGAGGTAGAACACGAGGATGCGCACGAGCACCTGACGCACGATGAGGCGGATGCTGCGGGCGGGATCGTCGGACTCGGCCGCGGCGATGGCGACGAGTTCGGTGCCTCCGAAGGCGAACACGACGATGAGCAGGGCGGCGGCGATGCCCGTCACGCCGTTGGGCGCGAATCCGCCCGCGTCGAAGAGGTGCGTGATGCCCGTCGCGGGCACCCCGGGGAACAGCCCGAGGATCGCGCAGACCCCGACGATCAGGAACGCGATGATCGCAGCGACCTTGATCGCGGCGAACCAGAACTCGAAGCGTCCGAAGCCGCTCACCGCGAACAGGTTGATCGTCGTGAAGGCCACCACGAACAGCAGCACCCAGACCCATGCGGGAACGCCCGGCACCCAGCCGGCGACGATCCCCGCCGCTCCCGTCGCCTCGGCTGCGATGACGACGACCAGCTGGATCCAGTACATCCATCCGACGGCGCTTCCGGCGCTGCGCCCCATCGCGTCCTGCGCGTACGAGCTGAACGCTCCCGAGCTCGGTCGGGCGGCGACCATCTCGGCCAGCATCGCCATCACCAGCACCACGATGGTGCCCGCGACGAGGTACGAGATCAGCACCGCGGGGCCGGCGAGACCGATCGCCTGCCCCGAGCCGACGAAGAGACCGGCGCCGATCGCGCTGCCCAGCCCCATCATCGAGATCTGCCGGCGGGTCAGTCCCGGGCGCAGGGAGGTCGACGTGGTGAGACTCGACGCAGTGGAGGGGGCGGAGTCGGACACCCCCGCCACCCTAGACCGGAAGCCGCTCCTGCGACAATTCGCGGGCGTCGCTCACGGGCAGTCGGCACACGAAGCCCCGGCAGTCGTAGGCGAGGCCCACCCCACCCGCGCGTCCGGCGAAGAGCTCGAAGCCGGCCGCCGCGAACGCCTCGGTCTGCGCGGGCGAGACGATCGCGACCACCTCGGCGTCCACGCGGCGCGCGGCCGCGGCGAGCGCGCCCGCCGCATCATCGGTGACGACGACGACCTGACGCGGAGCGTCGATGAGGCCGGCGGCGGCGCGCAGCAGGCTGCCGTGCGCGAACGGCTGCGCGAGGGCGGATGCCGCGTGCGCGCGCACCACGGATTCCGCCGCGTCGCGATACCGATCGCCCGCGCCGAGGTACCAGGCCGTGAGCGCGGCCTGGGCCAGGGAGGCAGCTCCGGAGGGAAGGTCGCCGTCGGTCTGGTCGGGCGAAGAGGCGATGCCCTGCGCGCTCAGCAGCGGATCGCCCACGACACCGGTGAGCGCACGGTCGAGGATGCCGAGCGCCGCGGTCGCCCACGACGACTCGCCGGTCGCCAGAGCGAGCGCGAACAGGCCGTCGGCGAGCAGGCCGAGGTCGGCGCTCGATGCCACGGCGGCCGAGGCGACCCCGTCGAGCGAGGCGCGCACCAGCGCACCGTCCGCGTCGCGGTTCGTGGCGAGCACGGCCTCGGCGGCGGCGCGGGCCGCGTCGATCCACGTGTCGTCGCCCAGCGCCGCGCCCGCGCGGGCGAGGGCGGCGATCGCGAGACCGTTCCAGCCGGTGATCACCTTGCCGTCGACGGCGGGCGGTTCGAGTCCCGTCCGGCCCGACGAGGAACGCTGGTAGTACCCGCCCTCATCGCGCACGCCGTCGATCCACGACTCCGAGTCCTGCGCGGCTCCGAAACCGCCGCCCTCCCGGCGCAGCACGTCGAGGAGGAACGCGGCGACGCCGCGGGCGGTCGCCTCGTCGCCTGCCGCGAGAGCGACCTCCAGCAGTTGCGCGTTGTCGGTCAGCATCCGCTCGTAGTGCGGAACGGTCCAGTCTCGCTGGGTGGCGTAGCGGAAGAAGCCGCCCTCCACCGGATCACGCAGATCGGAGGCCGACATGGCGGCGAGCGTCCTCTCGGCCGATACCGCGGCATCCGGGTTCTCGCGGCGCACGAGCGGGGCCTGCAGGAAGCGCAGCGTCGTCGCCACCGGGAACTTGGGCGCGCCCCTGAAACCCCCGAACTGCCGGTCTTCGCGCGCCGCGATGGCCGACGCCGCACCCGAGATCGCCGCCGCGTCCGGCAGGTCGGTCGGCACGCTCTCGGCCGCGCGCGCGAGCGCCTCGGTCACGGCATCCGCCGACTCCTCGGCCTGCGCGCGACGCAGGGTCCACGCCTCGTGCACGGCCGCGAGCACGTCACGGAACGACGGCATCGGCGGCCTCGCCTCGGGCGGCCAATAGGTGCCGGCGAAGAACGCTCGACCGCGCGGTGTCGTGAAGGCCGTGAGCGGCCAGCCCAGATTCTGGGTGAAGGCGGATGCGGCGGCCATGTAGGCGCCGTCGACGTCGGGATGCTCCTCCCGGTCGACCTTCACCGCCACGAAGTCGCGGTTGATGAGGGCCGCCGTCTCGGGATCCGCGAAGGACTCGCGCGCCATCACGTGGCACCAGTGACACGTCGAGTACCCGATCGAGATGAGCAGCGGCACGTCGCGGCGCTGCGCCTCGGCGAACGCCTATTCGCCCCAGGGGTACCAGTCGACGGGGTTGTCGGCGTGCGCGCGGAGGTAGGGGCTGAGCGTGTCGGCGAGCCGGTTGGTCATGACCTCACGCTACGCGCCGGGCGCCGCGCTCGGCGGGAACGGCTCAGATCGCCAGAGCCTCGAGAGCCTGCGAGGCCGCATAGTTCACCAGCGGCAGAGCGCGCTCGGCGGCGAGGTCGATGCGCGAGCGCAGTACGTCGGAGTTGATCACGTAGCCGTCGAAATCGGTGTTGCTCGCGTACACGCCGAGCGGCAGGGTGAGCGCCTGGAAGAACGCGAACAGCGGGCGCAGCTGGTGCTCGATGATGAGGGCGTGGCGCTCGCCGCCGCCCGTGGCCGCCAGCAGCACGGGCTTGCCGACCAGCTCGTACTGGCCCACGAAGTCGAACAGGTGCTTGAACAGACCCGTGAACGAGGCGCGGTAGACGGGGCTCCCGACGATGAGCAGATCGGCCTGCTCGATCGCCACGAGCTTCTCCTCGACGCGGGCGGGCAGCTGGTCGCGACGCAGTGCGCCGGCCAGGTCGGGCCCGATGTCGGTGAGCTCGATCACCTCGATCTCGACCGCCGTGCGCTCGGCGACCGCCGCCGCGATCGCGCGGACGAGGGCGGTCGTCTTGCTCGGCTCGTGGAGCGACCCGGACACGGCGACGACGCGGAAGGGAGCTGTCATGTCTTCGACGCTACTCACGACGACGCCCCGTGTCGCGGGCGGCGACACGGGGCGTCATGTGTGATGCGGGTGCAGGACTCAGTTCACGTCGTTCGGGTGCGCACCCACGCGGCCGGAGCCGTCGAGCGGGTCGAGCGCGTCGATGGCCGCGATCTCGGCATCCGTCAGCTCGAATCCGAACACGTCGAGGTTCTCGCGCAGGCGTTCGGCGCGCACCGACTTCGGGAAGACGATGACGCCCTTCTGCAGGTGCCAGCGCAGCACCGCCTGCGCCGGCGTGACGCCGTGCGCGGCTGCGGCCTCGGCGATGGCCGGCGTGCCGAACAGGTCGTACTTGCCCTGGCCGAGCGGACCCCAGGCCTCGATGCGCACACCGTGGTCATCGGCCCAGGCGACGACATCGCGCTGCTGGTAGGCCGGGTGCAGCTCGATCTGGTTGACCGCCGGCGTGACGCCGGTCTCGGCCACAACGCGCTCGAGGTGCGGAACGAGGAAGTTCGAGACGCCGATGCTGGTTGTCAGGCCGGCGTCTCGCAGTTCGATGAGCTTCGCGAACGCGTGCACGTAGTCGTCCTTGGCGGGCGTCGGCCAGTGCACCAGGTAGAGGTCGACCTTCTCGAGTCCGAGCTTGTCGAGGCTCTCGCCGATCGCCGCGCGGGGCTCGTCGCCGTGGTGACGGTCGTTCCAGAGCTTGGTGGTCACGTAGAGCTCGTCGCGCGGGATGCCGGATGCCGCGATCGCCGCGCCGACGCCCTCTTCGTTGCCGTAGATCGCCGCGGTGTCGATGTGACGGTAACCGATCTCCAGAGCCTCGCCCACGGCGCGCTCGGTGTCGTCCGCCGGCACCTTGAACACGCCGTATCCGAGCTGGGGGATGGTCGTGCCGTCGTTCAGTTCGAGTGCAGGAATCGTCATGAATCCAGCCTACGACCTGTGATGACAGGAGGGGGCGGCGGAGCATCCCCGGCGTCACGAACGGGAACGGAGGCCATCTTCTGGGCGGCCCATCCGACGAGTCGTTCCAGCGGCCCGCGTCCGAGGAACATCGACCACACCGTCGTGACGACCAGCAGACCGACCGCCAGGAACGCCCAGAGACCGTTGCTCGAGGAGAAGCCGCCCGGACCGGCGATGAGGGCGATGGCGACGATGTGCCCGCTGTATGCCGACAGCGGCATGGAGCCGAGGGCCCCGAACGGCAGCAACGGCCATCGCAGGGGCCGGCTGAGCAGCAGGCACAGCGCGAGCACCGCGAGCGCGAAACCTCCAGAGCCGAGGATCTCGGCGGTGCCGCCGCTGTGCGGTTCGACCGCGAGGAACGCGCGCAGCGCCGAGCCGAGCGGATCGTAGGCGGCGACAGCATCCGCATAGCCGTCCCAGCCCGCTGCGGGGGGATCCTGCATCGACGAGCCGCCGCTGCTCCCCCCGATTCCGCCCACCTCGCCGAGAGCGCCGAGCCCGTAGCCCACCACGGCGAGCGCCACGCCGGTCCCGAGCGTCACGGCTGCGGTGCGGACCTCCTCGACGTGCATCCGCCCGAGGGCCATGCCGCCGAGCACCAAGGCCATCCAGACGGTGATCGGGTACGACCCGTAGAGCACGAAGCCGATTCCCGCGCCGTAGGGCTGCAGCGTCACCGCGCTGAGGATCGCGAGCAGCGCCGGAGACGCCAGCGCCAGCGCACCCGATGCGATCAGCAACTTCCACGGCCGCCAGCGCAGGAACGGGATCACGGCCACGTAGAGCAACCCGTACAGGGTGAGGATCACGGCGATCGGAGTGTTCAGGAACTCGAGTGCGAGACCGATGACGAAGATGATCGCGCCGCGTCCGACGAGGTTCAGGCGGATGCTCGGAATGCGCTCCGGATCGGGCACTCTGCTGCGGCCGGTCATGAGCGCGATCGAGACGCCCGCCAGCACCGCGAACAGGATCGACGAGCGGCCGTGCACGAGATCTGTCCAGGTGGCGGGGTCGAGCCAGTCGAACGTCTCCGTCTCGCCGATGTGCGCGCCCGCCATGCCGAGGATCGCGAGGCCGCGCGCGACGTCGAGCCCGAGGACGCGCGGTGGCCGGCCGAACTCGCGGAACCAGCGGACCGGCGGGAGAGCGTTGATCACCCGATGGATCATAGGCGGTCGATCCCGGCGTGCGGTGAAGAGCCTTACGATGGAGGGCTATGTCTTCCCCCGTGATCTCGTATCCCCCCGAGCTGCCGGTCAGTGCCGCACGGGAGGAGATCGCCGACGCCATCCGCGACAACCAGGTCGTGATCGTCGCCGGGGCGACCGGTTCGGGCAAGACCACCCAGCTGCCGAAGATCGCCCTCGAGCTCGGCCGCGAGCGCATCGCGCACACCCAGCCGCGACGCCTCGCCGCCCGCACCATCGCCGAACGCGTGGCCGAAGAGATGCAGGTCGAGCTGGGCACGCTCGTCGGCTACAAGGTGCGCTTCACCGACAAGGTGTCCGACGAGACGCGCATCGCGCTCATGACCGACGGCATCCTCCTCAACGAGATCCACCGCGACCGTCTGCTCACCCGCTACGACACGATCATCATCGACGAAGCGCACGAGCGCTCCCTCAACGTCGACTTCCTACTGGGCTACCTCGCCCGCATCCTGCCGGAGCGCCGCGACCTGAAGGTGATCATCACCTCGGCGACGATCGACCCGCAGAGCTTCGCGAAGCACTTCGAGCAGGCGGCGGGCCGCCCTGTGCCGATCATCGAGGTGTCCGGACGCACGTACCCGGTCGAGATCCGGTACCGCCCGCTCGTCGCCGACGGCGACGACGACGACGACGCGGCCTCGGATGCCGCGACCGACGCGTCCGCCGAGCCCGAGGACGAGGTGTCCGCGATCGTCGCGGCCCTCCGCGAGCTCGACCGCGAGGCCCCGGGCGACGTGCTGGTCTTCCTTCCCGGCGAGGCCGAGATCCGTGACGCGGCGGATGCCGTGCGCGGCGCGTATTCGAAGGACCGCTCCCCCACCGAGGTTCTCCCTCTCTACGGGCGGCTGTCGGCCGCCGAGCAGCACCGGGTGTTCGAACGCAGCCGCGTGGCGGGCGTGCGGCGACGGGTGGTGCTCGCCACGAACGTCGCGGAGACGAGCCTCACGGTTCCCGGCATCCGCTATGTGATCGACACGGGCACCGCGCGCATCTCCCGCTACAGCAACCGCTCCAAGGTGCAGCGCCTGCCCATCGAGGCGATCTCGCAGGCCTCGGCCAGCCAGCGCTCGGGTCGCGCCGGCCGCACCAGCGACGGCATCGCCATCCGTCTCTACTCCGAAGAGGACTTCACCAAGCGCCCGGAGTTCACCGAACCCGAGATCCTGCGCACCTCGCTCGCCTCCGTGATCCTGCAGATGCTGTCGCTCGGATTCGGCGACATCACCGAGTTCCCCTTCCTCACCCCTCCCGACTCCCGCGGCGTGAAGGCCGCCTTCGATCTGCTCACCGAGTTGGGTGCCGTGCAGGCCGCCCGCGGCGACGGCGCACCGCGGCTCACCCGCATCGGGCGCGAGATCTCGCGCATCCCGATCGACCCGCGGTTCGCCCGCATGCTGATCGAGGCCGGAAGCCAGGGTGTCGGCGCGGACGTGCTCGCGATCGTGTCGGGCATGTCGATCCAGGATGTGCGCGAGCGACCGGAGGAGCGCCGCGACGAGGCCGACCGTCTCCATGCGCGCTTCGTCGACCCCACCAGCGACTTCCTCACCCTGCTGAATCTCTGGAACCACCTGCGCGAGCAGCAGCGCGAACTGGGATCGAGCGCCTTCCGCCGGCTCTGCCGCGCCGAGCACCTCAACTACGTGCGGGTGCGTGAATGGTTCGACGTGCACCGCCAGCTGCGCACGCTCGTGAAGACCCCCGACGGTCGCGACGCGTCGGGATCGAGCGACCCGGATGCGATCCATCGCGCCCTGCTGTCGGGCCTCCTGTCGCAGATCGGCCTCCTCGACGAGCGCACCGCTCCCGCCGGCAAGACGCATTCGCCCGCGAAGGACGCCAAGAGGCGCATCGCCGAGTACCGGGGAGCCCGCGGCATCCGCTTCTCGATCTTCCCCGGTTCGGGGCTGCGTAAGAAGAGCCCCCGCGCGGTGATCGCCGCCGAGATCGTCGAGACCTCGCGCACCTTCGCCCGCACGGTCGCCGCGATCGACCCGGCGTGGGCGGAAGCACTCGCCGGCGAGCTCGCCAAACGGCAGGTCACCGAGCCGCACTGGTCGAAGGATGCCGGTGCCGCCGTCGCCTACGAGAAGGTGACGCTGTTCGGCCTGGAGATCATTCCTCGCCGTCGCGTGCAGTTCGCGCGCATCGACCGCGCCGCCTCGCGCGAGATGTTCGTGCGGCATGCGCTCGTCGAGGGCGAGTGGGATCCCACCCGCATCGACAAGCGCGTGAGCGCCTTCTGGCGCAGCAACGCCGAACTGCGCAAACGCCTCGAGAAGCTCGAGGAGCGCGAGCGGCGCCGCGACATCCTGGCGGGCGACGAGGCCGTCTTCCGCTTCTACGACGAGCGCATCCCGACCGAGGTGTTCGACGTGCGCTCGTTCGAGAAGTGGTGGGAAGAGACGCTCGCGTCGACCCCGAAGCTGCTGGTGATGCGCGAGGGCGACCTGCTCGACGACGATGCGCGCGCCACGCAGGACGAGTTCCCCACGCGCTGGACGCAGGGTGACCAGGTGCTCGGTCTCGCCTACCGCTTCGAACCCGGAGCGGTCGACGACGGCGTCAGTGTGGTCGTGCCGCTCGCCCTGCTCGCGCAGATCGAGGACCGCGGATTCGACTGGCAGGTGCCGGGGCTGCGCGCCGAACTCATCACAGGACTTCTGCGGGCACTCCCGAAGACCATCCGCCGTCACGTCGTTCCCGCCGCGGACTGGGCCGACAAGTTCGGCGCGGAGCTGGCGAACGAGGGCCCGGAGCATCACGACGGTCGCCCCGCCCGAACGCTCAAGGAGGCGCTCGCCCGGCAGATCCAGCCGCTCGCCAACCAGCTGGTGTCGGCGGCCGACTTCGACGACGAGCGCGTGCCCGCGCACCTGCGCATGAACTTCCGCGCGGTCGACGAGCGGGGCCGCGTGGCGGGTTCCGGTCGCGATCTCGCCACCCTGCAGGCGCAACTCTCCGACCGGGCGCGCAGCAGCGTCGCCCGCTCGATCGCGCGGCCCGCCCCGGCGCGAGGACCGAAAGACGGCTCGGCCTCCGTGGCCGCCGCATCCGCCCGTGGCCCCATCGAACAGGACGGACTCACGACCTGGACCTTCGGCGACCTGCCGGAGGTGCTCGACACCCGCGTCGCCGGCGGCGTCGTGCGCGGCTACCCGGCGATCGTCGACCAGGGCAAGACCGTCTCGGTGCGCGTCGAGTCGTCGGCGGATGCCGCGACCGCGGCGACCCGCGAGGGCGTGCTGCGCCTCGTGCTGCTCGCGGTGCCCTCGCCCTCGTCGTACGTGCAGCAGCACCTCACCAGTCAGGAGAAGCTCGCGCTCGCCGCCTCTCCGTACCAGTCGGCGGCCGCGCTGATCGAGGACTGCCGCGCCGCAGTGGCCCGCAAGACGATCCAGGGGATCGTCGCGGACGGCGTGGTGCGCACCGAGGCAGAGTTCGCCCGCGTCAGGGATGCCGTGTCGGCCACGCTCGTCGACGACCTGTTCGCCTGCGTCTCGCTGGTGGCCCGCATCCTCACGCAGTCGCGCGAGGTGGAGCGGGGCATCAAGTCGCAGAACTCGCTCGCACTGCTCGGCCCCCTCAACGACATCCGCACCCAGTTGAGCGGCCTGCTGCATCCGGGCTTCGTGTCGGCCGCGGGCATCGACCGGCTCGCGCACTTCCCCCGCTATCTCACCGCGATGCTCGACCGGTTGAAGACTCTCACCACCGAACCGGGCAAGGACCGCGCGCGCATGACCGAGTACGAGCGCATGGCGAAGGCGTTCGAGGATGCCGGCGGCACCATTCCGCTCCCCCGCGACGCCGCACCGACGCTCGTCGAGACGCGCTGGCTGCTCGAGGAGTATCGCGTGAGCGTGTTCGCGCAGCGCCTCGGTACCGCGCAGGCCGTATCTCCGCAGCGCATCATGAAGGCCCTCGCGGGGAAGTAGAGACGGACGGCGTTCCGAACGAGCGTCCCTGCTCGGTGGGCTTGCGTCGCCACCTCCTCTCCCCCTCCTTAAGTTCCCGTTCGAGGTCTCCCTCCGGGCGTCGCGAGAGCCTCGTGATGCGCTCTCCCGACGTGGTGACTTGTGTAGTGAAGTCGCGCACGCTTTTGTCGCGCCTGGAATCTCCTTCAGTAACGGCTGACGGGTCGCCCAGGGCCGACCCCACCCAGAGAATCGAGATCCAAAATGACCATCAACACCGCACCGTTCGTGCAGTGGTTCCTGACCTTCGGGCGCGCGTTGTCCTAGGCGGTCGACTTCACGGATCCCAACTTCAACAACAGTGCGATTACGCGAGCGCGCATTGAGCGGGTCATGCAGGCCCGCGCCGCAATGTCGAACCAGAAGGACGCCTACGCGGAATGGCGACGAGGTGGCGCTCCAGGAGGCGGAGCGGCGCAAGGTCACCGCGCTGCCGGCGGCTGGCCGGCCGCTGGAGGCGCTCAGCTTCCATGCGAACCGCTCCGGCTGGCCGCGATCGCTCAGTGGATTGAGGCCTTCTCCGTGTCCAGGGAAACCCCACGGCACGGCGCGGGCCGTAAACCGGACCAGAGCCCGGGGCGGAGCGCTCCCCAGCATCGGCCGTTGGCTAGTCTGAGCGCTGGAGGCTACTTTGGGCGACGAATTCAAATCACCTGCACTACTGCTGGACGTGCCAGTCGGCATGTCCATCTGGGACCTGGTCGAGCACCTAGCGATCTACGCTCGACACACCCTCGAATTATTGCCCGGACGGATTCACAAGGCCAGTTTCACGGTGCGGGACAAAACTGGATCCCAATTGACGCGTAATTCTATGCCAGAGCTGCGGGAGGCTGTCCGGGCTAATCACCTCGACGTGAGCTACTTCTATGCATCGGTAAACCTGGCCGCACCAGGTGCGTTGCCCTGGCACGATGACACTGCTGTTACGGTTTGGGCCGACTTGGGTGCGGGAGAAAAGATCGACCGCGCGCGCGTCGAGATCGAATCGACCAACAAGATACAAGCGGACGGGGTACACGCTCAGATGCGGAAGGAGGTCGAGCATATTCGGCAGGATCCGGAGCTTCCGTCCCACGCGGTCAAGCCGGTGGCGGATGCGCAGCCAAGTACCACGGCCTCGGCCTCCTGGTTGTCTCGGACATGGCGCGACCACACCGCAACGTTCGTTGTAACCGTTCTAGGCGGTGTTGTGGTCGCTGTGCTTGCGGCCTTGCTCGGGTTACAGGCCTTCTAGTTTCGGAGCGGGACGAACTTCCCAGTTATGGTTGGCGCTCCGCGCCCCTCCTGCCTAGTCGGCGTCCGGCCTATCAAGGGGCGGGCGGTGACGAATCAGTGTTGCCACTTCGCCGACGTCGCGCCGGCCTCGCCTCCAATGGGACAACACGTGGGCAGCATGCTGGATATCGAGCTTGCTCTTCTCGCTCGTCTTGTTGGCGCGCGCGGTCAGGAGCGAGTATGTCGCTTCGAGCGGCGGATTCTCCTAGGCAGTAGCGGCCATCTGTGCCACTCGCACCGCCGAGAGGAGCTCCCCGCGGGCTGCATGCGGCGGAGCTGCCGCGGTAGATGGGTTGTGGCCACCGATAGCGAAGCTGAATGCGTCGGTTGCGCCATTGAGTGCTCCGAGCAATCGGACAACCTCAGCGACCGCTAGATCAAGTCCCCGCTTGTGCTGAGCGTCGGCAAGGATCCGCTCTCGCTCATCAGCTCGCTCCTGCTCGCGACCTTGACGATGCCGTGCGAAAAGCCAGGAGGCGAGTGCTCCAACCACGGCGCCCGCGAGCGCCCCAACGTTGTGGCCGCGAACGTATCCCAGACGTCCATGCTCGAACCCTACCGACGGGGACCCCTAGGGCACCGAGACCAGATCGCCGACTGGAACGTCGAACGCGTCGGTGATACGGAACCAGGACTCGAGGCGGCCGTTGCTCTGGCCGTGCTCCACATCAACCAAAGTTCTGCGGCTAACGCCGGAACGCTCCGCCAACTCGTCATAGGGACCATCCGCGGTCCTGTCGAAGCTGGGAGGATAGCTCTGATGACTCTCACGCTCGCCCCGCTTCTGCTAGATGCGGGCATCGACGTCACCGATGCCATCGCAATCCGCCACGCTTACACAACTGAGCCCGACGGCATCCATGCTGACTCGACCGACGACGAGATCCTCCTCTACACACGAACACAATCGGCTTCAACCGCGAAGTTCTTGGCCGCTCCGCCGAAGTATTGGGTGGTGTTCATCCGGGAGGGTGGAGCCGAGGCACGATTGTGGTCCGTTGTGGAGAACCGGGGCGAGCTTTGGAACGACGGCACGCGCCGAGGGTTTGACGTCGTGAAGACTGACCATATGGGCGAGCTCCGGAACCGGCTCGTGATCGGCTGGCGCCCTACGCGCAGATGGTGGATGCGAGCAGCGACCGCCGCAACCTATCCCGTAAGTGGCATCGCGGATGCCGAGCCGATTCCATTCCCGGGATTCGACCGGCTGGTCCTGAGCCACACCAACCTCCAAGCCGTGATGCGCGAGCCTCGTTATGCATCTTGGTGCACCGCGCTTGCATCGGTGATCGGCGTCTACCTGATCACGGATACGCGCGACGGTCGCCACTACGTTGGAAAGGCAGACGGCCTGGAGAACATCCGCCAGCGCTGGAACACATACGCCGCCAACGGAAACGGGGGCAACGTGGAGCTACGTAGCCTCGATCCAAGCACGTTCCGATACTCGCTCCTGCGGGTGTTCGACCCGTCCACGCCGACCGCTGAAATCAACATCGCTGAGAGCCATTACAAGCTGGCTCTGGACAGCCGCGTACCCCACGGGCTGAACAGGAACTAGGTCCCGCCGACGACCGCGCACGGGATGCCGGTTCGATGATCGCTCAGTCGGGCCAGAGCGCTGGTTTCTAGCCGGGAGGCACCTTCCGCCATTGGCTGGACGCCGCAATGTGCGGCCGGTCGCTGAGAGTTCGCTAATGTACCGTTCATGACCCGAATCGAGGGGGAATCGGCTCAGGCCAAGGGAGCGGACGGTGCGCGCCGCGCGAAGCGGTGGCTGGAATCGACCACGCGCGTCAGCGCCAACTGGGTGAACCCCGACAAGCCCGCCGTCCCTAAGCTGACCTTCGCATGGCCCCATGGCAACCAGAACTTTTCATTCGACCTCGGCGGCGTCCTAAAGTACGGCGACTTCGACGGGCAGGTCTTCTTTGCCGAGTCGAAGAACTACTCGGAGCCTCACGACCTCCGTGACCACTACTCGAAGTTCCTGGCGCAATGCTATGTTGCGCACCTCGACAAGCCGGGCTTCTGTGATCACTTCATGTGGATCGCATGGAGCCCGCACGACATCACGAAGTGGCCGATCCTCACCACGCCGGACTATGTGAAGAAGCACGTCATCAAGCACCGCGAGCGCGTATTCGGCGAGCCTGACGAGGCGAAGGCGGAGGCACTGGTCGATCTCGACGTGGTGTCGGCGGTGGCGAGCAAACTATGGTTGATCATCCTCTCGGAGAAGCAGGAGAAGCTCGTCATCTCGGGCGAGCATAGAGGGGTCATCGACAAGTACGAGGCCGAGAGAGGCGACTAATGGCTGACTCGTCCGCTTTCGCCGCGCTCATCCACGACGGTCTTTTCGACCCGTCGCCGAGCGAGTCCATCCTCCGTGTGAAGGATGCCGTGGCGAAGGAGCTTACGGCGCTCGACGCCACGGCACGAATCAAGCGCACCGACTACTTCAATCACACCTTCGCCCCGGACTTCATCATGACGTGGCCCGACGCGCGCACGCGCCGCGTGTACCTCCGCATGGCGTACGACCTCGAAGCGCTTGTGGACGACGTGGCGCTCATCGACTCGGCTGATCCACTGATTTTCGGCCTTACCGAGGCCGAGTCGATCGAGGCGAGGACGCAAGTAAACGAGGTGATCGCCAACAGCGACGCGATGTTCACTGAGCCCGCGGCGCTGGAGAAGTTGATCGACCGCAAGAAGTCCGATTCAACAGCGAACATGCTGAGCAACGCGCTCGCTCAGGGCGGGCGTGGATCATTCGTCGGTGACGAGGCCGTTGACCTGGCTGATGTGGTTCAGCATGGCTTCGCTGCCGCCGCCCAAGTTGAGACCAGAGGGACCGCCGAGGCGGTCGAGGCGCTCAGCGATCGTCTGCAAGGTCAGCAGGCGTGGCGCATGAACCGCGTTCTGCAGGCGGTTTGGGAGGGGAGCGAGGGCTCGCTCTCGACGTTCCCGGGCAAGGCCGACTTGTCGGGGAAGCTGAACTCCGAATCGCTGAGCTATCTGGTCAAGTACATGCGGACGGCGGACCGCGACTTTTGGCGACGAGTAGGGCGCGGACTGACACTCGCCGACTTGGAGAGCCTCGACTTCGCAGAGGCCCCGGGCAACGTCGAGAGCCTCATCCAGGCGAATCTCGATGTAATCTCTGCTCGCGCCACAGTCATCAAGCCGGACCCTCTCGGGCTCAATGCGACCGACTTGCGGGGGCATTTCGGTTGGAGCAAACGTGGTCGGCACATCACGTTCGAGGCCCCGAAGCTGTTCGCGGTCGTCGGCAGCGCGAAGACTGACCTCAATGATGTGGACGACGACGTAGCGGCGGCTGTGTCCGTGGATGCCTTCATCGAGCGTGCACGAGATACAGATCTCGTCGAGGTCAGCATCCATTCCGGGCCGGACCACATCAGCGTGAAGAACGATGAAGGCGCAATAAGCAACGAGAGTCTTCGTGGGGTGACTGCGACATTCGGCGGCTCGGCCGAGGTGGCCCAAGCGATCGTAGGCTCCCGAACTGGTCGCGTGACGGTCGACCTCCCCGAACGCTCCGGCACAGGCAAGACGCAGAGTAAAGTGCGCATGGCTGACTTACTCGCGACCACGATCCCGCTTGTGGTGGATGTGCCGGACGAGGTGCTCGAAGGGATCAAAGCGTTCCTGGCCTACGACGATGAGACCGGGCAAATCCCGCTGGGAATGTTCGAGCTGGAGGCGGGTGTGTCGCGTAAAGAGCTGCCCGCGCTTCCCCCGGGCATTCCAACGGACGATCTGCCCTTGCTTTTCACGTTCGACGCCTTCACCGAAGACGTGACTGAGATCCGCTGGGACTCGCCGAGTTCGGATAGCTGATAGTCGGAGCGGGAGTCCCCTCTGCAAACGCGTGGAGATCCAATGGTGACTCTCTCTATCGGGAGAGCGCGGGTAGCCTGGCAGCATGGCTCGCGCGATCGTCTACACCGAAATCGGCTCCCCCGACGTCCTGCACCTGATCGAGGTGCCCGACCCCGTCGCCGCTGCCGGCGAAGTCGTCGTGCGGATCGAGGCGGCGGGCGTCAATCCCATCGATGCGAAGATCCGCGGAGGCAAGCGCCCGTCTCCCCCGATCACCGAACCGCGTCCGGTCGGCTTCGACGGCGCCGGGGTGATCGAGACGATCGGCGACGGCGTCGAGGGGTTCGCCGTCGGCGACCGCGTCGCGATCCGCGACGCGCACGGCACGTACGCCTCGGCGCTCGCGCTGCCGACCGACAAGCTCGCGCTGCTGCCCGACAGCGTCACCGCCGCCGAGGGCGCGGGCATCGGCATCCCCGCCGGCACCGCCTACCAGGTGCTGCGCTCGCTCGACGTGAGCAAGGGCGACGTGCTGCTCGTGCACGCGGGATCCGGTGCCGTGGGTCAGGCCGCCATCCAGTTCGCCGTCGCCTGGGGAGCCACCGTGATCGCGACCGCGAGCCCGGCCCGCCACGATCAGCTGCGCGACCTCGGCGCGATCCCCGTCGCCTACGGCGAAGGACTCCTCGAGCGCGTGCGCGACGCCGCGCCCTCCGACGTGACCGTCGTGTTCGACGGCGCCGGCACCGACGAGGCCATCGAGGTCTCGCTCGCCCTCGTCGCCGACCGCGACCGCATCGGCACGATCGTGCGGGGCCCGGATGCCGCATCGTTCGGCATCCGCGCGTTCTCCGGCGGCTCGCCGATCCCGCTCACCGACCAGGAGCAGGCCTGGCGCGCAGAGGCCCTGCCCGCCACCATCGCCCTGCTCGCCACGGGCGACTTCGTGATCGAGCTCGGCCCCGCACTCCCCCTCGCCGAGGCGGCGCGCGCCCACGAACTCGTCGAGGCCCACGCGGCTGGCGGCAAGATCGTGCTCGTGCCCTGAGCAACGCCCAGCCCCGCCGACCCCGCACCCTCTACGCTGAGGGGATGACTGGTCTTCGATGGGGAATCCTCGCGACCGGCGGTATCGCCGGCGCCTTCGCTTCTGATCTGCGCGCGGCAGGGCTCGACCTGGTGGCCGTCGGATCACGATCACAGGAATCGGCGGACGCCTTCGCCGCCCGCTTCGACATCGCGCACGCGCATCCGTCGTACGAGGCGCTCGCCGCCGACCCCGACGTCGACATCATCTACATCTCGACCCCGCACCCGATGCACCACGAGAACGCGCGTCTCGCCCTGGAGCATGGCAAGCACGTGCTCGTCGAGAAGCCCTTCATGCTCACGCACGGCGAGGCCGCCGATGTGCAGCAGCTCGCCGCCGAGCGCGGCCTGCTCGCCATGGAGGCGATGTGGACCCGCTACCTGCCCCACATGATCCGCGCTCGCGAGATCATCGCCGCCGGCACCCTGGGCGAGATCCGTTCGGTCGCCGCCGACCACTCCCAGCTGCTCCCCTCCGACCCGACGCACCGCCTCAACGCGCTCGAGCTGGGCGGCGGGGCGCTTCTCGACCTCGCCATCTACCCGCTGTCGTTCATCTGGGACGTGCTGGGCGCCCCGACGAGCATCCAAGCCGTCGCCCGCCTCATCGAGACCGGTGCCGACGCCGAGGTCGCCACGGTCATGACCCACGCGGGCGGCGCGATCTCGACAAGCCTGTCGTCGTCACGCACTGCCGGGCCGAACACCGCCGTCGTGCTCGGCACCGAGGCGCGCATCGAGATCGAGCGCTTCTTCTGGTCGCCGTCCGTCCTGCGGGTGATCGACCCCGACGGCACCGTCATCGAAGAGTTCGACGGGCGACTCGACGAGACCGGTGGTCGGGGCATGCAGTTCGAGGCGCTCGCCGCCGAACGACTCGTGCGCGACGGCATCCTCGGCGGAGACATCCTCCCGCTCGACGACACCGTCGCCATCATGGGCATGCTCGACGAGATCCGCCGGCAGATCGGCGTGCGCTACCCGAGCGAAGACGCGACCGTCGATGCGGAGGTGCGACATGGCTGAGACCACCGACATCCGCGTCGCCGTCTACCTCGACTTCGACAACATCGTCATCTCCTGGTACGACCGGGTGCACGGACGCAACGCCTACGGCAAAGACCGCCAGCGCATCGCC
The DNA here is from genome assembly GCF_044743285.1 of Microbacterium sp. NPDC087665. Classification (NCBI taxonomy): domain Bacteria; kingdom Bacillati; phylum Actinomycetota; class Actinomycetes; order Micrococcales; family Microbacteriaceae; genus Microbacterium; species Microbacterium sp. NPDC087665. Next base: position 178,790 of record NZ_JBIUWD010000006.1, read on the forward strand.
GAGAACCCCCACGACCCCGAGGTCGCCGAGCGCCTGAGCGCCGCGATGATCGAGGTCGGGGCCATCATCGACTACGCCGCCTCCTTCGGCACGCTCGTGCTCACCCGCGCCTACGCCGACTGGTCGTCGCCGGTGAACGCCGTCTACCGCTCGCAGCTCGTGGCGCGTGCCGTCGACCTGGTGCAGCTGTTCCCGGCCGCCGCCTACGCGAAGAACGGCGCCGACATCCGCCTCGCCGTGGATGCCGTCGAAGACATGTTCCGCCTGCCCGACCTCACGCACGTCGTGATCGTCGCGGGCGACAGCGACTACGTTCCGCTCGCGCAGCGCTGCAAGCGTCTGGGCCGCTACGTGATCGGTGTCGGCGTCGCCGGCTCGACCGCCAAGTCGCTCGCCGCCGCGTGCGACGAGTTCGAGGCGTACGACTCGCTCCCCGGCGTGCACCGCCCGGTGCGGGCCGTCGCGCCCGTCGCCGAGCCCGCCCCCGCGGCCGTCGAGGAGGCCGTGGTGGCGGCTGTGGCCGAGGCCCCGGCGGATGCTCCGGCCGACGCGGTCAAGACGAAGAGCACGCGCTCCCGCCGCGCCAAGTCGGCCCCCGCGACCCCCGCTCCCGAGCCCGAGCCCGTCGTCGACCCGCAGAACGAGGCGACGCAACTGCTCGAGCGCGCGCTGCGTCTGGGACACGACAAGGCCGACGCCGACGAGTGGCTGCACAGCTCGGCGGTGAAGACGCATATGCGTCGCATGGACCCGTCGTTCAGCGAGAAGGGCCTGGGCTACCGGTCGTTCTCGGACTTCCTGAAGTCGCGCGACGACATCGCCGAGCTCGAAGAGACCGGGCACGAGCGTCTGGTCAGGCTCCGGGAGCAGTAGGCGGCACGGCGGTGCGCGGGTCGTCCGACCGCAGCGACCGCCACAGCACCGCGACCAGCACGACGGTGACCGCGCCGACCGCGCCGAACGCCACACGCGGATCGGTGAGGTCGGCGAGTCCGCCGACGAGCAGGCCGGTGATCACGGTCGACCCGGGCAGAGCCATCGCCCAGATGCCCATGATGCGCCCGCGGATCGCGACGGGCGCGGTGAGCATCACGAAGGCGTTCGCCCGCGCGATGAACCACATCACCACCGCCCCCAGCACGGCGAGCCCCGCGAACAGCAGGGGCAGAGACGGAGCGAGTGCGGTCGCCACCACGGCGACCCCCATCCCCAGCGCGAGCGCGCGCACCTCTCCGCCCCGCGGCATCATCGGACCCGTCGCCGAGAAGAACGCCCCGGGGAGAGCGCCGAGGCCGAAGGCGACGGTGAGGAGTCCGTAGGTTCCGCCGTCGCCGTCGAACACGTCGCTGACGATCAGGGGCACCACCACGACGATGTTGTACGACGCGGCCGCGCACACGGCGAGCAGCAGGGTGGCACGGATCGGAGCATCCGATGTGGCGTAGTGCCACGCGCCGCGCGGCGCGGACCCGCCGATGACGTGCGGCGCGGGGGCAGGGACGGGACGTGGGCTGAGCCGCAGCCTCCACAGCACGATCATCGAGGGCACGAACATCAGCGCGGTGAAGACGAAGCACCACGAGGCGTCGGCGATCACCAGCAGCAGACCAGCGACGGCGGGGCCGAGCACGCGCGACCCGTTGATGATCACCTCGTTCATGCTCACCGCGCCGGTCACCTTCTCGCGCCCGACGATGTCGAGCACGAGCAGCTGGCGCGCGGGGTTGTCGGCCGCGAACGCGACGCCGTGCAGCAGAGACAGGGCGAAGACGAGCCACAGCTGCAGCATCCCCGAGAAAGCCAGGGTCGCGAGCGCGAGCGCCACCGCCATCTGCGCCGCCGCGGTCACGAAGAGCACACTGCGCCGCGAATGGCGATCGACGAGGATGCCGATGAACGGGCCGAGCGCCAGGGTGGGCAGCATCATGCACGCGGCGACGGCGCCGAGCGCGATGCCGTCTCCCCCGAGCTGCACCACGACCCAGGCGAGCGCCACCTGAGACGCCGCGCCCCCGGCTCCCGACAGCAGCTGCGCCAGGCTCCACCGCCGATAGTCGCGGATGCGCAGCGGGGCGAACGACCGGGTCAGTGCCTCGCGCGTGAATCGAGCCCGCAGGGGCTCCCAGGACACGGGGGCCTACTGGTTGCTGAAGGCCGCGTCGAACGACGCGGTGGGCTTCGGCCACAGCAACGAGCGCACGTACTCCACGGCCTGTGCGGCACCGTGCAGGCGGTCCATGCCGGCATCCTCCCACTCGATCGAGATCGGTCCCGTGTAGCCGATCGCATCGAGCGCGCGGAACGAGTCCTCCCAGGGCACGTCGCCGTGACCGGTCGACACGAAGTCCCACCCGCGCCGCGGGTCGCCCCAGGGCAGGTGCGAACCGAGAACGCCCGCGCGGCCGTTCTGCGGGCGCATCCGGGTGTCCTTGCAGTCGACGTGGTAGATCCGGTCCTGGAAGTCCCAGATGAACCCGACGGGGTCGATGTTCTGCCACATCATGTGCGAGGGGTCCCAGTTGAAGCCGAAGGCCTCGCGGTGATCGATCGCTTCGAGGGCGCGCACCGACGACCAGTAGTCGTAGGCGATCTCGCTGGGGTGCACCTCGTGCGCGAACCGCACGCCCTCACCGTCGAACACGTCGAGGATGGGGTTCCAGCGCGCCGCGAAGTCGTCGAAGCCGCCGTCGATGACCGAGGCGGGCACGGGCGGGAACATCGCCACGTACGGCCAGATCGACGAACCCGTGAACCCCACGACCGTGTCGACGTCGAGCTTGCGGGCCACGCGCGCCGCGCGCTTCATGTCGTCGGCGGCGCGCTGACGCACGCCCTCCGCCTCGCCGTCGCCCCACACGTAGTCGCGCAGGATCGCCTGGTGACGGAAGTCGATGGGCGCGTCGCAGACGGCCTGACCGGCGAGGTGGTTCGAGATCGCGTAGACCTTCAGTCCGTGCCGGTCGAGGATCTCCTTGCGGGACGCGACGTAGGCGTCGTCCTCGTCGGCGCGCTTCAGGTCGAGATGGTCGCCGGATGCGGCGATCTCGAGGCCGTCATACCCCCAGGATGCGGCGAGCCGGGCGACCTCCTCGAACGGCAGGTCGGCCCACTGGCCTGTGAACAGGGTGACGGGGTGCGTGGTCATCGGGCTCCCTCGGGGTAGTTCTCGGCGATCCACGCCCAGCTCGTCTTCGCGCTCTCGAACGGCTCCATGCTGGGCTTGTCGACCTCGATCAGAACAGTACCGCCGAAGTCGTCCGGCAGCTCCGCCAGCGCCTCGCGGATCGGCACGTCACCGAGTCCCGGCTCGAGGAAGAAGCGCTGCGCCATCACCTCGAAGTACGGCGTGCTCTTCTCCCGGGCCGTCTTCGCCAGCGCCAGGTCCATGTCCTTCACGTGCAGGTCGGAGATGCGATCGCGATGCGCGGCGACCCAGGCGATGATGTCGGAGCCCGTCCAGGCCAGATGCCCAATGTCGGGTCCTGCCGCGAGGAGCGTCGGAGACACGGCATCCAGCACGTAGTCGTACTCGCTCTCGGTCTCGATCCAGGTGCCGACGTGGTTGTGCAGCGCCGCCGTCACCCCCTCGGCCTTGAGCACCTCGGCGGCCTCGCCGATGCTGTTCGCGACCCGGTCGAGCCGCGCCGCGTCGAAGGCATAGCCTGCCGCGGCGGCCTCATCGATGCGCGGACGCCCCGGCGCCATGTCGGCGGCGAGGAACACCCGATCGAGGCCCATGTACAGCGACTCCTCGGCTCGGCGACGGATGCCGTCGAACCAGCGGAACTGCGCCTCGTCGTCATCCGTGTGGTCGCGCCCGAATTCTTCCGGGAGGCCGATGTGCACGTACCCCGGGGTCACCCGCAGCCCGGAGTCGGCGACGACCCGTGCGTAGGCCTGCAGGGTCTGCGTGGGCAGCACCTCGAGCATGACCGCCGAGAACCCGGCGTCCCGCACCTGCCCGAGCACGACGGGCTGTCGGGCGAGGAAGCTCGGGCGATCGAACTCCCATCCGACGCTGCCCGGCTCTCCCGTGGACTCGCCGAGCGAGACCGTGATCCACTGCAGGGTGTTGAGCGAGAAGTGATCCTGTGTGAGCGCCATGGGTCAACCCGTGATCTCGGAGACCCAGCGGGCCGTGTGATGCGCACTCTCCACGGGATCCATGCTGGCGCGGTCCACCTCGATGATGACCCATCCGTCCCAGCCCTCCGGCAGCGCTTCGAGCGTGCCGCGGAGGTCGATCTGCCCCAGCCCGGGCTCGAGGTACAGGCCCAGATCCGTCGCCCGTTCGTACGTGAGGCCCTCGTCGCGGCTGCGCCGTGCGAGGTCGAGATCGAGGTCCTTCAGGTGCAGGTCCTGCACCCGATCCGACCACTTCGCGATGGCATCCTTCGCGCTGATGCCCGCCCACTCGAGGTGGCCGATGTCGAAAGCGGCGCCCAGGCGCGAGGCGTCGATCGCGTTGAGCACGTGCTCGTACTCGTGCTGGGTCTCGATCCAGGTGCCGACGTGGTTGTGCAGCCCCGGCTTCACGCCCTCGGCGTTGAGCACATCGACGGCCTCATCGATCAGGTCGGTGAGCTCGTCGAGGCGGTCCTGTGAGAAGTCGTGGCCGACGGCCGGCTTGGTCCAACGGATCGCGGTCTGGTCGACCTCGGCGGCGAGGAAGATCGTCGACAGCCCGAAGTAGTTCGACTCCTCGGCCTTGCGGCGCACCGCGTCGAACCAGTGGATGCGTTCGAACGAGCCGCGCTCCAGGCGTCCGCCGTGATCGCTGGCGAGCGGAACCTGCACGTAGCCGGGAGCGAGCGCGAGCTCGGCCTCCGCCACCATCGCCGCATAGTTCTGCAGGGTCTGGGTGTCGAGCACCTCCATCATGGTGGCGTCGAAGCCCGCCCGCTTGATCTCGCGGAGCACATCGGGGTACTCGGCCACGAACGCCGGGTCCGCGAAGCGCCACAGGCTGGCGCTGTCGAGGTCGTTCGGGTCTTCCTTCACGTTGATCCACTGGATCGCGTTGAGGGCGAACTTCAGGTCCTTCACGGACATGCGAGGGGTCCTTTCGGGGGATGTCAGACGGTCACTTCAGACCCGTGGCGGCGACGCCCTGGATGAAGTACTTCTGCAGGAAGAGGAAGAGGATGAGGATCGGCAGCAGCACGACCATCGCTCCGGCCAGCAGCAGGCCGAACGAGACGGTGTTGGATGCCTGCGACGCGACCGAGAGGCCGACCGGTGCCGTGTAGGTGTCCTGCGACTGCGCAACCACGAGGGGCCACAGGAAGTTGTTCCACGAGGTGAGGAACGACAGGATCGCGACGGTCGCGAGTCCGGGGCCGGTGAGCGGCAGGAACACCCGGAAGAAGATCTTGCCCTCTCCCGCACCGTCGAGGCGCGCCGCCTCCATCAGCTCGAACGGCACACCGTGGGCGAACTGGCGCATGATGAACACGCACAGCGGCAGCACGAGCACCGGCAGGATGATGGCGATGAGCGAGTTGACCAGGCCCATCTGCACGACGATCACGAACTGCGGCACGAAGAGCGCGACGTACGGCACGATCATCGAGGCGATCACGAGCGGGAAGACGAAGCCCCGGCCGCGGAAGCGCAGCTTCGCCAACGCGTACCCCGCCATCGCGCTGAAGAGCACGTTGCCCACGATCGCGACGCCCGACACCACGACGCTGTTGAGCATGTAGGTGCCGAAGCCGCGGTCGGCGAACAGCTGGATGTAGTTGTCGATCTGGAAGGACTCGGGGAACCACGCCCCCGGGTTGCCGAGGAACTCGGCCTGCGTCTTGAACGATCCGAAGAACACCCAGACGAAGGGCAGGAGCATGAAGACGGTGATGACGGTGAGCGCCGTGTAGTTCAGCGCCTGACGCGTCGGAGACAGAGTTTTCAATGTTTCGGCCTCAGGATTCTGAACTGGACGATCGCGACGATGCCGACGAGGAGGAGGAGAAGGACCGACCCGGCCATGGAGGCCGACACGTTCCCGAATCCGAACTGCTCGTAGACCCAGACCGCGATCGATTTGGTGGAGCCGAGGGGGCCTCCCTTGGTGAGGAGGTACGGCTCTTCGAAGATGTTGAGGAACGACACCGTCTGGAGCACCGTGACCAGCAGGGTGGTCGGGCGCAGCAGCGGCAGGGTGATCGACCACAGTCGACGCCAGGCGCCGGCTCCGTCGGTCGACGCCGCTTCGTAGATCTCCTCCGGCACGGCCTGGAGGCCGGCGAGGAAGAGGATCATGCAGGTACCGGTGGTGCGCCACACGCCCATCATCACGACGGTGGTGACCGCCCATCCGGGCTCCCCGAGCCAGTTCGGCTCCGGCAGGCCCAGGTCACCAAGGGTCGTGTTGACGGGACCGGTGATCGAGAAGGCGTACTGCCAGATCACGGCCGCGGCGACGATGTTGGTGATGACGGGAACGTAGGCCGCCGCCCGGAAGAAGTTCTTCAGGCGTCGGATGCCGTTGTTCAGCATGAGGGCGAGGCCGAGGCCGAGCGCCATGCTGATCGGCACGCAGATCACCACGAACATGACGGTGTTCAGGAAGGCGCCCTGGAATCCGGGGTTGTTGATGATGTCGATGAAGCCCTGGATCCCGGTGAAGTTCACGTTGAAGGGATCGCGGATGTCGCGGGCGCTGATGTCCGTCAGGCTCGCGCTGATGGCGAGCACGGCGGGGATGCCGGTGAACAGGAGGAAGATCGCGAGGAACGGAGCGAGGAAGAGCCACGCGGTGGTGGCTTCAGCCCGCGAACCCTCGTGCGTCTTCCTGGCCCCTCGGGGGCGCCGCGAGGGCGCCTCCGAGGTGACCATGGTGCGGGTCGCAGTGGTGGACATGATGGGTGTCAGTTGCCCATTCCGATGGACTCGGCCTGAGCCTGAGCCTCATCGAGAGCATCCTGTGCCGACATGCCGCCGCGGACGACCTTCTCCATCTGCTCGCCGATCACGGTGCCCACCTGGCTCCAGGTCGAGACCTTCGGCAGGGTGACTCCGGTCTCGAGTCCGGCTTCGACGGTCTCCAGCAGGCGGTTGCCGGCCAGCGAGGGGTCTTCCCACGCGGACTTGACGGCCGGCATGTTCTTGAAGATCTCGAACCACTTCACCTGGCTCTCCGGCTCCGACATGAAGCGGGCGAACTTCCACGCCGCGTCCTTGTTCTCGGAGTCCGAGGGCACGAACCAGCTGCCGCCGCCGACCGTGGTCGCGGCATCGCCGTCGGGGCCGACCGGCATCGTGGCGAGCGACAGGTGCTCGTCCGCCCAGCCTTCGCCGTTGGCGTCGTCGAACCAACCGACGAACCAGGGCCCGCCGTCGATGATCGCGGCGTTCTTGCCGGTGCTCGTCCACGAGACGGTGTCGAGGAACGCGGGGCCGTCCGGGGAGGCGAGCCCGTCCTTGATGAGACCGGCCCAGTACTCGAGCGCCTCGACGTTCTCCGGCGAGTTGATCGTCCACTCCGACAGGTCGTCGGAGATGAAGCCGCCGCCGTTCTGCTTCGCGAAGGTCAACAGCTGACGGGCGGTGTAGGCGTCGTAGGCCGCGTAGAGCGCGAGGGGGTATTCGACGCCCGACTCCTTGAGGTCTTCGCCGAAGGCGCGCAGGCCGTCCCAGTCGGTGGGAGCCTCGGCCCCGGCCGCCTCGGCGAGGTCGGTGCGGTAGATCACCATGTCGGAGTAGGCGTACCACGGCACACCGTAGGCGACGTCGTCGTACACCGAGTTGTCCCAGATGACCTCGAAGAAGTCGTCCGGGTCGACGAGGCCTTCGGGGACCGCGTCGAATCCACCGGTCGAGATCAGCGACGACTGCGTCTCGGTGAACGCGTAGATGAGGTCGGGAACCGTGCCAGCGGTGATGGCCGCCGTCATCTTCGATGCGAACTCCGCCTCCGGGATCTGCGTCATGTTGATCTTGACGTCGGGGTTGTCCTTCTGGAACTCCTCGAACATCTGGGGCAGCTCCGCACCATCGGCGCCCTGCGTCCAGATCTCCAGTTCGCCGGTGGCCGGCTTGTCGTCGACGGTGGTGGCATCGCCGGCGTCGCCACCGGTGCTGTCATCATTGCGTCCGCAGCCGGTCAGCAGCAGTGCGCTGGACGTGACCAGCGCGATTCCGAGCATCGTCGCCCGGCGTCGCGAAGAAATGTGAGTGTGCATCGCGATCATCTCCTTGGTTGGGTAGGGGTACTGCAGGGTCAGAGGGAAGCGGCGACCGCGCGCGCGATGCGCACCGAGAGCGTGGCTCCGGTGAGCGTCGAGTTGCAGGTCAGCGCGGTCGGGATCACGCCGTTGCCGGCGAGATACAGGTTGTCGAAGCCCCAGACACGACCATCCGTGTCGACGACGCTCGTGCCGTCGTCTTCGGGGCCCATGCGCACGGTGCCGGTGTAGTGCAGCGATGCGCCGGGAGGTTGGACGGCACGGTCCTCGGTGGGGAAGTCGCCGATCACGGCGGCAGCGGTCCGCTGCACCTCCTGGGTGCGGCGGATCTCCTCGAGGTCGGCGTCGGAGTACGAGAAGTGCACGGTCATGTGCGGCAGGCCCAGAGCATCCGTCAGTTCGCCCGAGAACTCGATGCGGTTCTCGGCGCGGATCTCGGTGGCGCAGTACCAGCCGACGCTGAGCTTGTGACGGCCTTCGAACTCGCGTTCCATGAGCTGACCGTGCGCGGGGCGCGCGGCCCCGATCGACGGGCTCCAGAACGAGCCGATGAAGGGTTCGCCCGCCGGCGGCACGATGATGTCGGCATCCGTCAAACCGAACCGGGCGGCGTCGATGTCGACCTCGCCGTCGATCGTGGCGTGCTCGTTCAGGTAGGCGCCGAGGGCGGTTGGACGGATGCCGGATGCCCAGAGCAGCTGCGGAGTGCGCAGGGCGTCGCCCGCGATGAGCACCTGGGAGCCGGTGACGGTCGATTCCTCGCCGGAGACCAGGTCACGGAAGGCGAGTCCGGTGACGCGCGAGCCGTCGTGGTCGATGCGGTGAACGAGCACGCCGGTCTTGAGCGTGACGTTCGAGGCGCTGCCGTCGAACACGAACGGGGCGATGTCGCGGGGTCCGGTGCGGGCAAAGGGCTGACCCTCGCGCGGGACGCCGCCCATCGGCATGTAGCCGAACTCGCGGTCGGGGTCGGGGCTCGGCACGGCCTTGCGCAGCGCGTCGAAGAGCGGCTTCTCGAAGGGGTTCGGAACACCGGCGACGAGCGGGCCGACGTAGGTGCGCAGCAGGCCGCGCGCCGTCTCGAGGTCGGCGTCCCACTGCTCGCGCGGCAGGAAGGCGGGAATCTCCTCGGCGTAGGGCCACGGCGTCGCCGCGGTCCAGTGCACTCCCATGCCGCCGATGTTCCAGGCGACCGATGCCCCGGGGAAGGCCGCGAAGTTGTGACCGAAGAACGCCGCCGGGAAGACGCCCGACGACTCCGGGTCCCATCCGTCGCCGTCGATGGCGCTCATCGACATCGCATCCTTGACGTACTCGATCTGACGCGCACGACGCATGAGGTCGTCGTACGAGGCGTTCATCGCGCTCTCGTCGGCCTCGACGAGGTGCTCGCCGGCGACACCGGTGATCTCGCGGCCCGCTTCGAGCACGAGGATCGTCGCCTCCGGCACCTGCTGGTGCACCTGGTTGGCGATGATCGCGCCGTTGGGACCGGTGCCGACGATCACGAGATCGTAGTTGTCAGTCATCTGTGTTCCTTCTGTCTGCGTTGAATCAGGAAGCTGTCGGGGTAGGGCCGGGTCAGCCCGTCGGAGCGGTGTCGACCCAGCGCTCTTCGCGAGCGGCGAGGAGCACGGCCTCGGTGAGCTGCGCGGCGCGCACTCCGTCGGCGAAGGTCGGGAGTCCGTCCGGAGTCTCGCCGCGGATCGCCGCGTAGGCGTCGGCGACGAAGCCGTTGAAGGCGTCCTGGTAGCCCTGGGCGTGACCGGCGGGCACCACCGAGAACCGGGCGACTCCGGGGTGCGCGGTCTGCGGGTCGCGGAACAGGTGCTGGCTGCCCTCGCGCTGGCCGACCCAGAGTTCTTCGGGACGCTCCTGGTCGAAGCGGATGCTCGCCTGGGCGCCGTGAAGTTCGAGAGTGAGCGCGTTCTTGCGGCCGGCGGCCATCTGCGAGACGAGCAGGGTGCCGATCGCGCCCGACGACATCTCGACGAGGATCGACACGGCGTCCTCGTTCGTGACGGGGCGATTGCCGCGCTCCTCGTACACGCGACGGGTGCGGGCGGTGAGGCGCACGATGCGCTCCCCCGCGACGAATTCGAGCAGGTCGCAGAGGTGCGATCCGATGTCGGCGAAAGCGCGGGACGGACCACCGTCGGCCGAGGTCACGCGCCAGTCGTCATCGCCGGGAAGCAGCATCCAGTCCTGCAGGTACCCGCAGTCGACCGTGATCAGCTCGCCGATCTCGCCGGCGGCGACCCGGGCGCGCGCCTCGCGCACCATCGGGTGGTACCGATACACGAACGGCACGGCGGCGACGACGCCCCGATCCTCCGCGGCGTCGGCGAGGCGCTGCGCGTCGGCGACGGTCGTGGCGAGGGGCTTCTCGCAGATCACGTGTACCCCGGCCTCGATCACCGCCAGGGCGAGGGCGGCGTGGGTGGCGTTGGGGGTGCACACGTGGACGATGTCCACGTCTTCGGCGAGGAGTTCGGCGATGTCGGAGGCCGCGCGATCGATCCCGAGGTCCTGAGCGGCGGTGAAGGCCCGTTCGAGCGAGGAACTCGCGAGAACCGCGGTGGATGCTCCGGCGGCGCGCGCCGCGCGGCTGTGCACCTGGGCCATGAATCCTCCGCCGAGGAATCCGGATCGGATCGTCCCGACGCCGGTAGCTGTGACGTCCGTTGTCATGTCGATGATTCTGACACACCCCCCACCACTTTTGCTAGTTTCGCGTCAAAAGTTTTTTCTTCTTCGTTAAATCTCTTTCACTGATACGCGGAAGTCCTGTGATTTACTGACCCTATGAGCGACGCTGATCGCACCTTCGCCGGTGCTTCCACCGGTGCCGGTGACATCTTCCAGCTTCTTCTGGACGGTCAGGCGCGCACCAAGGCCGACCTCGTGCACCTCACCGGGCTGGCGCGCTCGACCGTCTCGGCCCGCGTCGACGCCCTGCTCGCCGCCGGCCTCCTGGTCGCCGCCGGAGAGGCGGCATCCACCGGCGGGCGCCCGCCCTCGCGCGTCGCCTTCAACCCGCGCGCCGGGCTCGTCCTCGCCGTCGACCTCGGCGCGTCGCACGCCACCGTCGCGATCGCCGACCTCAGTGGGCGCATCCTCTCCTCCCGCACCCACCCGCTCGACATCGCGAGCGGACCCGAGATCGTGCTCGACCGGATGCTCGCCGAAGCGCAGCTGCTGCTCGCCGAGGGCTCCGCACGCGGCAGCAGCCTCGTCGGCGTGGGCATCGGGGTTCCCGGCCCGGTCGAGCACTCCACCGGACGGCCGTACAACCCGCCGATCATGCCGGGATGGGACCGCTTCGACATCCCCGCCTACGTGCAGCGCACCTACGACGTGCCCGTGCTCGTCGACAACGACGTGAACGTCCTCGCGCTGGGCGAGCAGACCACCAGCTTCCCCGACACGACCGATCTCATCTTCGTGAAGGTCGCCACCGGCATCGGCGCCGGCATCATCGCCGGCGGGCAGTTGCAGCGCGGTGCCCAGGGATCGGCGGGCGACATGGGGCACGTCCGCGTGCCGCGGTCGGCCGACTCCGTGCACGAGGCCGACGAGGAGCGCGACCTCGAAGACCTCGCGAGCGGCAGCGCGATCGCCGCCTCGCTCCGGGCGCAGGGCATCGACGCCGAGACCAGCCGCGACGTGACCGAGCTCGTCCGCACCGGCAATACCGCCGCGATCGAGGCGCTCCGCCAGGCCGGCCGCGATGTGGGAGAAGTGCTGGCCACGGTCGTCAACCTGCTCAACCCCTCGATCATCGTGCTCGGCGGCAGCATCGCCCGCGCCGGCGAGCATCTGCTGGCCGGTGTGCGCGAGGTCGTCTACCGTCGCTCCATCCCCCTCGCGACGCAGCATCTCGCGATCGTGCAGTCGCCGACCGGCGAGCGCGCCGCCGTGCTGGGGGCGGCGATCATGGTGGCGCGCGAAGTGCTCTCCCCCGCCAACGTCGACGCGCGCGTCGCCGCCACGCGCTGATCGCCCGGGGCCACCTCCGCGCCGCGAGGCCTCTAGGGTGAAGGGGTGACAGCAGCGGACAACGCACAGGGCTCTCCCTACGAGCGTGCGCTCGGCGAGCGCATCTCAGAACTCCACCCCAAGACCGCCTGGTACTTCCGCACGATCCCCGAGGGCCAGGTCGGCGTCGGTACCGGAGTGTTCACCACCGCCGGCTCCCGGCATCGCTGGCTGTGGCCCGTGTTCCGGGTCGCCGAGGCGCTGGGCGTCGCCTTCGCCGGGTGGGAGCGCGACGTGCCGTTCCGCATCGAGAACCGCACGATCGACGGCACGGCCGTGGCCGTGCGGCACTTCGAGCTCCCCGGACGCACCTGGGTGATGCCCGATATCGTCTCGCTCGGCGCGAACCGGGTTCTGCGCAACGAGATCGGCCCGCATCGCACCGTGGTCACCACCTTCGACATCGACGTGCGCGACGGAGCGGTCGTCCTCACCATCCGACGCGTCGGAATGCGGTTCGGGCGGCTCCGCATCGCGGCTCCCCGTCTGCTGCGTCCGCGCATCGGTCTCGTCGAGCGCTGGGACGAGGAACGCGAACGACACCACGTGAACATGACGATCGACGCGCCGCTCCTCGGTCGCGTCTACGAGTACACCGGCTTCTTTGAGTACGCGATCGAGAGCGAGACGCCGTGACGGACGCCACGCCCCTGCCCGCAGGCCCCGTCGTGATCGGCGGCTCGACCGGATTCATGGGGCAGTACCTGATCCCCCGCCTGCGCTCCTCCGGGCGCGAGGTCATCACGATCTCGCGTTCGGGTGCCGACATCTCCTGGGGCGACCAGGCAGCCATCGACCGCGCGGTCGACGGCGCGTCGCTCGTGATCGGCCTGGCCGGCAAGAGCGTGAACTGCCGGTACACGCCCGAGAACCGCGCGGCCATCTTCCGGTCGCGGCTCGACACGACGGCGTCGCTGAGCGCCGCGATCGGCCGTGCGACCAACCCGCCGCCGCTGTGGGTCAACTCCTCGACCGCAACGATCTACCGCCACGCCGAGGATCGCCCGATGACCGAGTCGTCCGGCGAACTGGGTACCGGATTCTCCGTCGAAGTCGCCAAGGCCTGGGAGCGCGCCCTGTTCGCCGACGATCTTCCCCGCACCCGACGGGTCGCACTGCGCAGCGCGATCGTGCTCGGCCACGGCGGGGTGCTCGGTCCACTCAAGAATCTGGCGCGTCTCGGCCTGGGCGGCGCTCAGCACGACGGCCCCTGGCCGATCAGCCGTGCGCGCCGCGCCGCCGGCACCGAGCATCGCCCCGGAGCCCGCCGCGGCCGGCAGCGGTTCAGCTGGGTGCACGTCGAAGACGTCGCCCGCATCATCGACTTCCTCGAGGCGACCCCGTCACTCGACGGCCCGGTCAACGCGGCCGCTCCGAACCCCTCCGACAACGCCGAGTTCATGGCCACCGTGCGTCGCGTGCTCGGCGTCGGTTTCGGGCCGCCCATGCCGCGATGGATGCTCGAGCTGGGTGCCATCGGCATCCGCACCGAGACCGAGCTGATCCTGAAGAGCCGATGGGTCATCCCCGAGAAGCTCTCGGCCGCCGGATTCGAATTCGCCTACCCGACGCTCGACGCCGCCCTGCGCGAGTCGTTCGACGTCGTCGCCTAATTCGCCCGTCGGACCCTGCCCTGCGCGCGAACATCGCGCAGTGCCGGTTCCAGCTCGGGATGCGCGAACGAGTAACCGGCGTCTTCGAGCACGCCAGGAGCGATCCACCGACTGTTGAGCACCAGATCGGGTTCGGCGCGCAGCACCCACATCGCCGGCTCCAGCATGAAACGCCACGCCGGAATCCCGATCGGCATGCCGACTACTCGACGCAGCGCGGCCATGAGCCCGCGATTGTCGACCACGCCCGGCGCCGACATGTTCACCGGGCCTGCGATGCGATCGTCGTCGCGGATCAGGCGCACGGCTCCGACGAGATCGTCGATGTGGATCCAGCTGAACTTCTGGTGCCCTCGGGAGCGCCGACCGAGCGGCTGGCGCGGCTGCGTCGGGTGCGGCCCGATGCCGCGGTAGCGCCGATGCGGGAACCACCATCCGTCGAACTGCGGGCCGCCGACGCCGAAGCGCGCGAGGCGGAAGAACAGGTCGGTCGCCGGCCCCGCACCCAGCACGAGGGTGATCCGCAGGGCGACGCGGCGGGTGGCGGGCAACTCCCCGCGGAACAGCTCCGCCTCCCAGGCCCGGGAGACGTCGGGCAAGAACCCCGTGTCGACCTCGGTGTCCGCCTCGGACTGCGGACGATCGAGGGCGTACCGGTAGACGGCCGCGCTCGACGCATTCATCCAGACGGCCGGCGGATGCTCCGCCCGCGAGACCGCATCGTGCAGCGCACGGGTGGTGTCGAGGCGGGACTGGAGGATGGCGTCACGGTTCTCGTCGGTGAACCGGCAGTTGATGCTGCGGCCGGCGAGTCCGATCAGCAGGTCGGCGCCGTCGATGACGCGGCGGAGCGACGCGGGGTCGTCCCAACGGGCATCCGGTCCGTCCCTGCCGATCACGCTGACCTCGTAGCCATCGCTCTCGAGTGCTCGGCGCAACGCCGTTCCGACGAAGCCCGATCCGCCGCCGATGACCGCCCGCCTGCTCACGATCTCTCCCCGTCCTGCTCGATGTCGCCCTGCTCACTGCTGTCGCGTTTGCGCTTCTCGACCTCTTCGCGCAGGCGCCACTCCTCGATCTCGCGGTCGAGATCGGCGATCTGCTGCTCCGTCGTGCGGGTGTCGCGCGGCGGCGCCGGAGGGGTCTGCGCGGGGGCGGTGCGCGGTGCACGCCGCATGCGAGGGATGGCGATGCCCGTATCCCCGTACTCCCGCCCGAGACCGAACCACAGGATGCTGCCGATCAACGGCAGCAGGATCACGACGATGATCCACGCGATCTTCGGCAGGAACTTCACCTGCGAGTCGTCGCGCCGGATGAGGTCGACGAGCGCGCCGATCATCAGGGCGATGACGAGGATCGAGAGCAGGAACGTCATGACTTCAGGGTAGGTCAGGGAAGCAGATGTCCGGCGGCGCGGAACAGCTCGTACCACTCCGGGCGCGTGAGCTCGATATCGGCGCCCAGGGCCGCGTCGGTCACCCGCTGCGGGGTGGTCGTGCCCAGGACGACCTGCATGTGGGCCGGATGCCGGGTGATCCAGGCCGTGGCGATGGCGATGGCCGGCACCCCGTACGACGCGGCGAGGCGGTCGATGACGGCGTTCAACTCGGCGTACTCGGGGTTTCCGAGGAAGACGCCGGTGAAGAAACCGCCCTGGAACGGCGACCATGCCTGGATCGTGATGCCGTTGATGCGGCAGTACTCGACGATGCCGCCGCCGTCGCGCACCACGCTCTGCTCTTCGCCCGCCATGTTCATGGCGATCGGCTGGGCGATGATCGGCGAGTGCGTGATGGAGAGCTGCAGTTGGTTGGCGACGAGCGGCTGACGCACGGCGGTGCGGAGCAGGTCGATCTGACGCGGCGTGTGGTTGGAGACGCCGAAGGATCGCACCTTGCCCGATGCCTCCAGCTCGTCGAAGGCGCGGGCGACCTCGTGCGGTTCGACGAGGGCGTCGGGGCGATGCAGCAGCAGCACGTCGAGACGATCGGTGCGCAGGGCGCGGAGCGAACCCTCGACCTGCGCGATGATGTGCTCGTACGAGAAGTCGAACATCCCCTCGGCGGGAACGATGCCGCACTTCGTCTGCAGGACGATCTCGTCGCGCTCGGCCGCGGTCAGCTGCAGCGCCGCAGCGAAGCGCTGCTCGCAGAAGTGCATGCTTCCGCCGTAGATGTCGGCGTGGTCGAAGAAGTCGATGTCCGCGGCGCGCGCGGTGTCGTACAGCTCGCGGATCTGCGCGTCGTCCTTGTCGTCGATGCGCATCATTCCGGCGACGATGGCGGGGGCGGTGGATGATCCGAACGGCACTGTCTTCATGGCGCCACGATACCGTGCCTACTCGCCGGCCACCTCGCCGGCCACCTCCCCGGTGGGCCCGGGAGCGGGCAGCAACGAGGCCGGGGACACCTCGAGGGCACGGGCGATGCGGGCGAGGTCGTTGACCGTGAGATCGGATTGCGCCTGCAGCTTGCGTCGTAGGGTGGAGTAGGCGATGCCGGTGGCCTGGGCGAGCCAGCGCTTCGAGCGCTTTTCTCGTCGGAGTACCGAAACGACCGTGGATGCCACCATTTGCCGATCATCTGCCGTCACACGTAGACACTATCCGCACGTGCAACGACACGCAAGGTCGAGTGCAACCAATATGACGGCATACTGCAGACGGTGCGATGCTATCGTGACTCGTGTGAAGACATCAGCGGAGCTGTTCAATGCCGCCGTAGGCCGCCAGTTGCGAGCCGAGATCGCCGCCGCAGGCAGCAGCATCGCAGCCATGGCGCGCGATGCGGGCATCGCCCGGAGCGCACTCGACAACTATGTGACAGGCAAACGCGCCATCCCCGTACCCGTCGTGTACACGATCTGCGCGATCATCAACGTCGCTCCCCACATCGTCCTGGCGCGGGCCGAAGAGCGCCTGAGCGCCGACACCGCCGGCGGAACGGTCACTCCCCTGCGCCGCCGAGCGAATGTCGCCACCCTCGGCCAAGATGTCTCCGAGGTCGCGTTCGACTCACGTCTTCCGCACGAACGCGACACGGACGACCTCTACCAGTAGGGACACCATGGATCCGCAGCTCCTCCGACTCGTCGAGGAGCGCGGTCTGCGGGTCGTCGAGCGGCCGGGAGCGACGCGCGGGGGCTTCGATCCCACCGGTCGCGTGATCCGGCTCGCGCCGGGCATGAGCGTGCGCACGGCACGCAGCGTGCTCGCACACGAACTCGGGCACGCCGTGCTCGCGCACTCTCCGACCCAGCATCCTCTGACGCGCGGGCGTCAGGAACGGCAGGCCGACGCGTGGGCGGCCCGGCTGCTCATCACCCCGCACGCCTACGCCGCCGCCGAAGCCATCCACGGCCCCCACCCCGCCAGCCTGGCCTTCGAACTCGACGTGACCGTCGAACTGGTGACCGCCTACCAAGATCTCCTGGCGCGCGCTGGTTGAATGGCGCCATGGCATTCCTCGTCTCCCCGGCACCCGTCACGCTCACCGGCAGGCTCGTCGAGCTGCGTCCGCTCGACGCCTCCGACCACGACGCCCTCGTCGAGGCCGTCGAAGAGGGCGACCTCTGGCAGACCGCCTGGTACACGTCGGTGCCGGCGCCCGAGGGCGTGGCCGCCGAGATCGATCGCCGCCTCGCGCTCAGCGCGAAGGGCGAGATGGTGCCCTTCGTGGCCGTCGACACGGCCGGGCGCGTACTGGGGCTCACCTCGTACTACGACATCGTCGCCGACGTTCCCCGCTTGCACATCGGGTACACGTGGAACCGGCCGTCGGCGCACGGCACGGGCACGAACGCCGAATCGAAACTGCTCCTGCTGCGTCACGCCTTCGAGACCCTCGGGGTCTTCCGAGTGGGGCTGACGACCCAGTGGGTCAACTTCCAGTCGCGCGCCGCCATCGAACGACTCGGCGCGAAGCAGGACGGCGTGATGCGTGCGATGTCGCGATACCGCAACGGCGCGCTGCGCGACAGCGTCGAGTACTCGATCATCGAGCCCGAATGGCCGGCCGTGCGGGCGAACCTCGAAGCGCGCCTCGCGCGCAGACGCTGAGACCGGGCGTCAGTCGGTCGGCGTGCCCGACCAGTTGCGCGAACGACGAGTGGCCGTGCCGCGCTCGCGCATGACGAACGCGAGCGAGAGCATCGTGATGAGCAGACCGCCCACGAAGATGATCGCCTGGAAGTCCTCGGCCGTCTGAGCGAACGCCATGAGCCAGATCCCCCCGAGGAAGAGGATCAGGAAGAAGATGAAGCTGAGGATCACGGGGTCTCCTGTCGTAGCGGCCGCTCTCTAGGATACCTGCGCTAGCTGTACTGACCCGGATCGTTGTTGACGTAGGAGAGACCTTCGGTGTCGAGTGGGAGCTGTCTAGGTTCCTGTTCGATCACACGAAG